>NZ_LQPW01000020.1 GCF_002116635.1 Mycobacterium szulgai
GCGTAAGCCCCGGCGTTGTTGCCCCTACCGCCGTCCCCGCCCGCTCCGCCGCGGGCCCCGGTAGCGCCGGTCCCGCCGGCGCCGCCGTTGGCACCGGCGCCGCCGGTGCCGCCGTCACCGAACAGCCAGCCGCCATGCCCCCCGGTCCCGCCGCTGCCGCCGGCGCCGCCGTCGCTGCCCGACGCGCCCACACCGCCGACGCCGCCCGCCCCGCCGGTGCCCGCGGTCGAGATGAGCGCGCCGACGGTCTTGACCTCACCGCCCTCGCCGCCGTTCCCGCCCGGGGCGCCGACGCCGCCCGTGCCGCCGGTGCCGCCGGCTCCTGCGGAAACGCCTACCGAGGTGGTGGCGTTGACCGCGCCGCCTGAGCCGCCGTTGCCTCCGCCCTGCCCGAACACACCATCCTGGCCGGTACCGCCGATACCGCCGATGCCGGCGGTGCCGCTGGCACCCGCCTGACCCGGGGTGGCCGGCCCGCTCGACGAGTTGACACCGGCGGCTCCGGCGCCGCCGGTACCGGCCTTTCCACCGGCGCCGCCGGTGCCCCACATCCCAGCGCTGCCACCGTGCCCGCCGTTACCGCCGGCGCCGGCGGCCTGGCTGGCCGTTGCGGCCGTGCCGTTCCCGCCGGCCCCGCCCGCGCCGCCAGATCCGAACAGCACGCCGCCGTTGCCGCCGCTGCCGCCGTTGCCGCCGGGGCTACCCGCCAAGCCGGATCCGCCCGCGCCGCCGTTGCCCCAGAGCCCGGCGGACCCACCATGGCCGCCGTTGGGGTGGGTCGCGTCGCCGGCTCCGCCGTTGCCGCCGCTGCCGTACAACAGGCCGCCGTCGCCGCCGTCCTCGCCGGGCCCGCCGTTAGCACCGTTGCCGATCAGCGGGCGGCCCAACAGGTCCTGGGCCGGAGAGTTGACCGCGGCGAGCGCCTGCTGCAGCGGCCCGCCGGGGGTCGGAGCCGAGCCGTCCTGGCCGTTGGCGCCGGATACGCCGGCGGCGCCGCTGACGCCGGCCGGGCCGGTCACACCGGCCGGGCCGTTGACCGTGGAGTCGGCGCCGGTGCCGCCGGCCCCACCCGGGCCGCCTGCCCCACCGTCCGTGCCGCCGACGCCGCCGCTGCCGCCCAGGCCGTGGGTGCCCACGGCACCCGCCTGGCCGAGCAGCCCACCGGCCCCGGCCGCACCCCCATTGCCGCCGGCGCCGCCGGCGCCGCCGACACCACCATGACCACCGGCGCCGCCCGGGCCCCCGGCGCCGCCATAACCGCTGGAGTTGCCGCCCTGACCGCCGGCGCCACCCGCCGACCCGGCCGCGCCCGTACCGCCGAGACCGCCATCGGCCCCGGCGCCACCGTCGCCGCCGTTGCCGAATAGCCACCCGCCGCGGCCCCCGGCGCCGCCGTTGCCGCTATTACCTCCAGCGGCGCCAGGCGCGCCGACGCCGCCGACGCCGCCGACGCCGCCGGCACCCCCGGTGGCGGTGCCCGAGCCGGTGCCGTTGATCTGGGCGTCGCCGCCGACGCCACCGCTTCCGCCGGCCGCGCCGACGCCGCCGGTACCACCGGTGCCGCCGGTACCGCCGGAAATGAATGGACTGGTGCCACCGGTGAGGGCGCCGCCGGCGCCGCCGTCGCCACCGGCCTGCCCGTAGTCCCCGTCCTGGCCGCTAGCACCGAGTCCGCCGAGACCGAACGCGCTGTCGGTACCGGCGTTGCCGACGGCCGCCTGACCACTCGGGGCATTGACACCGGCGCCGCCGTCGCCGCCCCCGCCGGCTTGCCCGCCGGCACCGCCGCTGCCCCACATGCCGGCGCTGCCGCCGTGACCGCCATTGCCGCCGTTGCCGCCGGCTTGATTGCTCATTCCGAGAGCACCGATGCCGCCATTGCCGCCGGCTCCGCCGGCGCCATACAACCAGCCGCCGGCCCCGCCGTTGCCGCCGTTACCGGCAGTGCGGCCACTCGCGCCGGCCAGGCCGGCGCCGCCGGCCCCGCCGTTGCCCCACAGCCCGGCCGATCCGCCACTGCCGCCGTCGGGGTGGGACGCGGTGCCGGCTCCGCCGTTGCCGCCGTTGCCGAACAACAGCCCGCCGGCTCCGCCGTCTTCTCCGGGTCCGCCGTTGGCGCCGTTGCCGATCAGCGGCCGGCCCACCAGAGCCTGTGCCGGGTCGTTGACCGGTGCGAGCAGCTGCTGCAGCTGCGAGGCGCCCCTCGGCCCGCTCTGGCCGTCGGCGCCGGCAAGACCTGCCGAACCCGGATGCCCGTCCGGCCCGGCAGGGCCGGCCTGCCCGTGCAGTGCTATGGAAAAGCCGCGGCCGCCGTCGCCGCCGGCGCCACCGGCGCCGCTGCCGCCGCCAGCGCCGCCGCTGCCGCCAACCCCATTCGCTCCTCCAGAGCCGGCCTGGCTGAACAATCCAGCGCCGCCGCCGGCGCCGCCGTTGCCGCCGGCGCCGCCGGGCCCGCCGACTCCACCGTTACCGCCGGCGCCACCGGGACCTCCGGAGCCGCCATACGCCGGACCATCGTCGATGGGAAAGCCCACGCTGGCGTCACCACCCTCACCGCCGGTCCCGCCGGTGGTTCCGGCAGCGGCGGAACCCCCGACGCCGCCGTTGGCGCCGCCGCCGCCCTGGCCGCCGGCGCCGTAGAGCCATCCACCCTGGCCGCCGGCGCCGCCGTTGCCGCCGGCGCCGCCGACGGCTCCGGTCACACCGTCGCCACCGGTACCGCCCATTCCGCCGTTGCCGCCGGTGGCGGTGTTCCCCACGCCGGAGCTTGAGGCGCGCCCGCCGGGGCCACCGTCCCCGCCGGGCGCGCCTCAAGCT
>NZ_LQPW01000021.1 GCF_002116635.1 Mycobacterium szulgai
CTCCGCCAGCATCCGCACCTAGGCCTCCGGTTCCGCCGGCACCTCGGCGGCCACTGGCAGCGGCGGCGCCGGCGGGGATGGTGGTGCGGTGGGCCTCTACGGTCGCGGCGGCGATGGGGGGTCCGGTGGGACGGGCGTGGGCCAAGTCGGTGGGAATGCTGGATCGGGCGGCAAAGGTGGGCTGATCGGCGACGGTGGGGCCGGTGGGGTCGGCGGATTCGGCGCATTCGTAGGCGGAGCCGGCGGCGCCGGCGGCGCGGCCGGGCTGATCGGCTCTGGCGGGCTCGGGGGAGATGGCGGGGAGTCCAACATCGTGAACGGGCCGGGCGGTAACGGCGGCGACGGGGGCCTGCTTTACGGGGCGGGCGGTGACGGCGGCAACGCAGGAACCGGCGGCTCGAACGGCAATAACGGAGGCAACGGCGGTAATTCCCTGCTGATCGGCGATGGCGGCGACGGCGGGGCCGGCAGCGGGGCGCAGCATGGTGGCGCCGGCGGATCCGGCGGGCGCTTGTACGGCAGCAACGGCCAGGGCGGCATCTAAGTCAGTGCACGCCGCGGTCTGGGCCGGTCGCCGCTGAAGCCGCGCACGACATAAGCTCGCACGAACTCCGCGACGACGGCGGGATCGTCCATATCCAGCGTCGACGACGGTGTGCTGAAGAGGGAGAACAATATTCGCGCGAACCATTCGCCGGCCGACTCGACATCGAGGTCTTTGCGGACCTCACCGGTGAGCTTCGCCGCCGAGAGGTGGG
This sequence comes from Mycobacterium szulgai, assembly GCF_002116635.1. Taxonomy (GTDB): domain Bacteria; phylum Actinomycetota; class Actinomycetes; order Mycobacteriales; family Mycobacteriaceae; genus Mycobacterium; species Mycobacterium szulgai. Next base: position 759 of record NZ_LQPW01000021.1, read on the forward strand.
GTGCGAAGAAGTCGACACATTCCCGTAGCAACACCGCGGCGTCCTTGGTCAGCAGCAGGCTGATCGCCTCTTCGTCGAAGTATTCCTCGGATGCGATCGCCCGGCGCGCCTGACTAACGAAAACCGCTGCGTGGCTCAGCCTCTCCTCGAGTGAACCGCCGCGGTCCATGGCCTTGGACATCTCCCGGTAGAACTGCTCGGAAGCGTGTTCGGCGCAGGCTTCCAGGATGGCGCCTTTGTCGCTGAAGTACTCATAGACGGTGCTGCGTGAAACGTTGGCTGCCTTGGCGATGTCGACGATCGTCGCCTTCTGCAGCCCATGTCTGCGGAAGCAGGCATACGCGGACTCGATGATGAGGTCGCGAGTGTCCGTTTCGGCGGCTTGGGCGGTCATCAGGGAACCAGCGCGCCGCGGGGCACCAGACCGGCGTCGGCCGAGGCGAAGGCCTGGTTGACGTCGGCGAGATGAAATGGCTTGGGCATCAGCCGGCCGAACGGAAAACTGGTGTGCTGCAGGAAGGACAAACCGATCGCCAGCGTCACCGGGTCATAGAGCATCACGCCGCGCACCGACTTGTTGCCATAGACCAGCACGCTGGGATCGAGTTCGAAGGTGCGTCCCATGCCGATGTTGCCGACCTCCAGCAGGGTGCCGCCGTTGTTGAGGAACCCGATGCCGTCGGCGATCACGTTGGGCACCCCGACCACTTCGAGCACCCAATCCGCGCCGATCCCGTCAGTGCGGCGGTGCACCTGCTCGGTGACTTCCGCGGTCGAAATACCGCTGGCGTCAATGCAATGAGTTGCACCGAAGTCGGCCGCGACGTCGAGCCGGCCGGGGATCTTGTCGATGACGATCACCTCGGCGGCCCCTGCGGTACGCGCGACGGCCGCGGCGTTGATGCCGAGCCCACCGGCACCCTGGATGACGACGGTGTCGCTGAGCCGAACGTCGCGCAGCGCGAACAACACTTGGGCCAGAGCGCAATTGAGCGGCGCGACAGCCTCGTCGGCGAGGTCGTCGGGCACCTTGTACAGCGGCTGGCGCCGGGAGGTGTAGTAGTACTCGCCGTAGGCGGCGACGAAGTGCGGCGGCTGGTTCTGGGTGCGGAATTCGCCGGCCATCAAATTCTGGCAAGCATAGGAGCGGCCCCGGGCGCAGGCGTGGCATTGCCCGCACGTCCAGAAGTATGGTGTAACAACCCGATCGCCCACCTTGAGCGGCTTGCCGGTCGCGTCGTTGGTCAGTCCTGAACCGAGTTCGGCTATCTCGCAGACCATTTCGTGACCCATGGCGAACGGGCAGGGCAGCGGCAGCTCGCCGCGGAAGATGTGTAGGTCGGATCCGCAGATGCCGGCCATCCGCAATTTCAGCGCCGCGGTGCCAGGTGCGGGTGTGGTGAGGGGAAACTCGGCGAGTTCGATCGGCCCGCCGTATGCGCTCAGCAGTGCGAGCTTGGGCATGACGCTCCTCTCAATCGGCCGGCGCGAGAATGAGCCCGCTAGTCGGCACCCCGGTGCCCGACGTGACCAGCACATGTTCGACGTTGTCGACTTGGTTGCAGGAGGTGCCGCGCACCTGACGCACTCCTTCGGTAATGCCGTTCATGCCATGGATGTAGGCCTCGCCGAGCAGCCCGCCGTTGGTGTTGATCGGGAACTCGCCGCCCAGCGACAGGCGTTCGACGGTGGCGAAATCCTTCGCCTCGCCGCGTCCGCAGAATCCGAGTTCCTCCAGTTGGGTGAACACGAAAGGCGTGAAGTGGTCGTAGATGAAGGCGGTTTGAATGTCCTGGGGCTTGAGTCCTGAATCCCGCCATAGCCGGTCGGCCACCACACCCATCTCGGGCAGTCCGGTGATGTCCTCGCGGTAGTAGCTGGTCATCATCTCGCCGTTGGCAGCCGCGCCCTGTGCGGCCGCGGTGATGACCGCGGCTGGCTGACGTAGGTCGCGGGCTCGTTCGGCGCTGGTGACGACCAGCGCCACGCCGCCGTCGCTTTCCTGGCAGCAGTCCAGCAGGCGCAGCACGGGTTCGACGATCCAGCGCGAATTCTGGTGGTCTTCCAGTGTGATCGGACGTTGGTAGAACCAGGCGTCGGGATTCTTTGCCGCGTGCGCGCGATCGACGACGGCAATCCTGCCGAAGTCTTCGTTGGTGACACCGTAGGTCGACATGTACCGCTGGGCGTGCAGCGCGACCCAGGCTGCGGGAGTGAGCAATCCGAACGGTGCGTAGTGCGCCATGAACAGGGGCGTCTCGGCGCTGGTGCGCCCGCTGCCGCCGAATCGCATGCCAGAGCGCTCGTTGAATGCGCGGTAGCACACCACCACATCGGCAACGCCCGTTGCGACCGCCATAGCCGCGTGCACCACGGTGCCGGCAGCCGCTCCGCCGCCGTGCGGCACCCGGCTGAAGAAGGACAGGTCGCCGATGCCCACGTTGCGCGATACGTCGATCTCGTCGCTGGCGTCCATGGTGAAGGTGACCATGCCGTCGACGTCGCCGGGGGCCAGGCCGGCGTCGTCGAGTGCGGAACTGACTGCTTCGCAAGCCAATTGGAGCTCACTGCGCCCGGATTCCTTGGAGAACTCGGTCTGCCCGATGCCCACGATGGCACAGGTCCCGGGCAGGCTGCCGCTCATGCTGGGTCCCTTTCGAGCAGGCTGAGTACCGCCGTTCCGGAGACGTGATTGCCAAGGCTATTGGCACCGGCGAAGGTGATCTCGACGAAGTTCTCCCCTTCTTCGCCTTCAGTTTTTCCGGTCACACTGCCCGTGAAGCGCAGCGGGTCGTCGGGAAAGCAGGGCACGCCAAGGCGGATCGACAGATTCTTGACCATCGCCTCGGGCCCGGCCCAGTCGGTGAGAAACCGCACGCAATATCCGTTCGTGGTCAAGATGTTCATGAACAGGTCCGGTGACCCCTGCTGCTTGGCGTAGTTGCGGCAGTGGTGCACCGGCATGAAGTCACGCGATGCGATTGCTCCGGCGACGATCATCGTTGTGGTGATGGGGATTTCAAGCGGCGTTACCTCGTCGCCGACGGCGATGTCAGCCCACTTGAGGGTTGTCTTGGTTGTCATGCGTTTCCTTCCGCGTAGGCCGCGCCGAGGCGGGCAAGCTGCTGGGTGGCCGGGCCGAGGGCGAGCTCGTTGTGCTTGGCCCAGAGGAAGTAGCGGTGCAGGGGATAGGAGAGGTCTATCCCGATTCCGCCGTGCACGTGCTGGGCGGTGGCGGCAACCCGGGCACCGGCTTCGGCCGCCCAGAATTTGGCGATGCGTGCCGCCCGATCGGCGGGCCGTCCGTTGGCGACGAGCCAGGCGGCATGCCAGGTGGTCCAGCGGATGGCCTCGACGTCGATGAAGGCATCGGCCATGCGCTGCTGGACGGCCTGGAAGCTGCCGATCGGGCGTCCGAATTGCTCACGCCCCGTGGTGTATTCGGCCGCGATGTGCAACGCGCGGTCGGCGACGCCCAGCTGGATCGCACACAGCCCGATCAGGGCGCGGGTGTAGAGCGATTCGATCGGCGCGTCGACCCGGTCTTGCCCGGAAACGGCTGCGCCATCGAGGAATACGTCTGCGTGCGGCTCGCGGTTGGTGGTTGGCACCGGACGGATCTCGACGCCGGGAGTGTCCATGGCGAGTAGAAACAGCCCCACGTCACCAGCATCGGTGCGTGCCGGAATCAGCACCGTGTCGGCCAATTGAGCGGCGGGCACCAGCTCCTTGGCCCCGTCGAGGCGCCACCTCGCGCCGTCGCGTCGCGCAGTGGTGGCCGGATCCGCGGCGTGCGAGCGGCCCGGCTCGGCCAGGCCCGCGCTCAGGATACGTTGTCCGGCAACGACGCCCGGCAGGAAGCGCTGCTGTTGTTCGGCGGTTCCATACCGTGCGATCGGGTCGGCTCCCAGGACCAGCGTCGCGTAGGCGGGCACCGGTGCGACACTCCAGCCGACCTCGGCCAGCAACACCCCGAGTTCCACGAATCCGCCGCCGTTACCGCCTACCGGCTCTGGCAATGCGGTGCCCAGGAGATCGACGCTCGCGAGTTCGGTCCACAGCGCCTTGTCGTAGCGGGGTTGCGGGCCGGCTTCGAGCTCGGTCATCCGTTCTGGGGTGGCCCGGCGCTCCAAGAGCTCGCGGGCGAGTTTGGAGATGGCTTCCTGTTCTTCGGTGAACGTGAAATCCATAACCCGTTACCCAGCCGGCCGAAACTGGTGCAGCACCAGGTCCCCGCTAGCACCGTCGAAGGTCTGATAGCAGACCCCGACCGGCATCCCGACCGTGACGTCCGCCGGGTCGATGCCGCACAGGTTGGAGACCAGCCGCACCCCCTCGGCGAGTTCAACCAGCACCACGATGTAGGGGTAGTCGAAGAACGGGAAGCGTGGCTGGTGCGGCATCACGTAGCTGTACACCGCGCCGCGGCCGGACGCCTCGATGGTCTCCCACGCGAGCGAACGGCAGTGCGGGCACATCGGGCGGGGCGGATGGCGCAGCGTCGCGCAGTCGTAGCAGCGCTGGATCAGCAGCTTGTGTTCGCGTAGCCCGTTCCAGAAGAACTCGGTGTCCGGGCTGATCGCCGGGGCCAGTCGGGTCGCCATCAGCGCTCCGGCCGGAATCGCAGCACCCGGAACCGCTGGCGCCCCAGCACTTCTCCGTGCTGGTCGGTGTAGGTGGTCAGCCAGGTCAAGAAGAAGCCGGTGCCCAGTGCGGTCTTCTTCTCCTCGGAAACCGATTCGTACACCGTCGTCGCGCTGATCACATCACCGAGCCGGGGGTAGCGTTCGATCTCGAACTCTGAGTTGGTGGCCACCGTGCTGGTGTAGCCGGCCTCATCGAGGAATGCCGTTGGGTTGGAATTGATTTCGACGGGGGCGCCGCCACGGTCGCCGATTCCTTCCAGCAGTGGTGCCGGCATCGTCCAGGTCTGCAGCATGACCGGCGGTGACACGATCCCGCCGAACCTGGATCCGGCCGCGAACTCCGGGTCCAGGTAAACGGGATTCATGTCGGCCAGCGCATGCGCCCAATGCCGGATCATCGGCTGGTTGACCGGATCCGGCGCCACCGACGGTTTACCGGTTCCGCCCGTCGGCTGGCCGACGAGCGCCTGCACCTTGGCTTGAATCGAGGCTTCGACTTCTGAGTCGGTCACTAGGCAGATCCTCCTGATTTATCTGTTGCTCGAAGGTCACGAGGTGCCCGCGGCATGAGCAACCCGGCCATGGCGATGATGTCCCGCTGAATCTCATTGGCACCGCCGCCGAATGTATTGATCACGGCCTGGCGATACGCGGCTTCCAGGGCGCCGCGCAGCGGGGCATCGGCGCCGCGGCGTATTCCGTTGCTGCCCAGCACTTCCAGCAGCTCACGGGCAACCTGCTGGGTCAACTCGGTACCGAACACCTTTGCCGCCGACGCCTCGCCCATATTCAGGATGCCCTTCGTGATCGCGGCGTTGACCCTGGAGTTGACTAGCTTGTACGCGGCTACCTGTGCCTCAACCCGGGCCAAAGCCAGCTGCACCCAGGGCTGATCGATCACGCGGCCACCGTCGAGTTCGGTGGACTGCGCCCACTCCAACGTCTTTTCGAAAAGCGGCTCGAGCGCGCCGAGGTTGCCCAGGGCTGCCCGTTCGAAGTTCAGCTGGGTGGTGATCAGCTGCCACCCCTGGCTTTCGGTCCCCACCAGTGCGCTCGCCGGTACCCGCACGTTGTCGTAGAAGGTGTAGAAGGTGGAGATGCCCGGCATGGTGTGCAACGGTTGCCAGGAGAATCCGGGTGACGAGGTGGGCACGATGAAGATCGAAATGCCCTTGTGCTTCTTGGCGTTCGGATCGGTGCGCGCGGCCAGCCAGATGTAGTCGGCGTAGGCGGCGCCGCTGGTGAACATCTTCTGCCCGTTGATCAGATAACCGTCTCGGTCGCGGATGGCGGTGGTGCGCAGCGCAGCCAGGTCGCTACCGGCGCTCGGCTCGGAGTAGCCGATCGCAAACTCCACGCTGCCGTCCAGAATCGCCGGCAGGAACCGCTGCTTCTGTTCCTCGCTGCCACACTGCATCAGCGTCGGCCCCACCGTGTTGAGTGTCACCAGCGGGATGGGCGCGTTGGCCCGGCGGGCCTCCTCGGCGAAGATGAACTGTTCGATCGCCGAGAAGCCGCGTCCGCCGTACTCTTTGGGCCACCCCACGCCCAGCAGGCCGGCGTCGGCCAAGGCACGTATACAGTCGCGTACCGCGGGACCGCCCTCGATTTGTTCGCTGATCGCTGCCACACGATCGGGTGTCATCACCCCCTGCAGCGTGGCCCGCATTTCGGCGCGCAGCTGCTCCTGCTCGGGCGTGTACTCGAGTTGCACCGCTCAGGCCCCCAGCCTCACCGGCATCCGTTTCACCCCGGGCACCATGGTGGCCCGCACCCGGCTTACCGGACCGGCCAGTTCGAGCCGGGGAAAGCGGTGCAATAGCTCGTCGAACAGCAAACACGCCTCCAGGCGCGCCAATTGCGCACCAAGACAGGAATGTTCACCACACCCGAAGGCGATATGTGGGTTGGGGTGCCGGGTCACCTTGAATTCTTCGGAGTCGCTGCCGAAGACGTCCTCGTCCCGGTTGGCCGATCCGTAGAGCATCACCACCACGTCGCCCTGGCGAATCGACTGACCGCGGATCTCGACGTCGGCCGTTGCGGTGCGCGCCATGTGCACCACCGGGCTGTTCCAGCGCAGCATCTCCTCGACCGCGGACGGGATCAAAGCGGGATCGCCAACCAGCAACTGGAGTTGGTCGGGATGCTCGATCAGCGCCTGGGTACCCAGCGCGATCAGGTTGCGGGTGGTCTCGTTGCCGGCCACCAGGAGCAGGAAGGCGAAGTTGACCAGTTCGTCGTCACTGAGTGAATGCCCGTCGATCGCCGCGTTGACCAGGATCGACAACATGTCGTCCCGCGCCCGTATCCGCCGATCGGCGATCAACCGGTGGAAGTACTCGTAGAGCTGGCCGGCGGCCACCAAGGTGTCGAGTTCGATTTCGGGGTCGGCGGTTCCGGTCATGGCGTCCGACCAGGCCCGGAATTGTTCCCAGTCGTCGGGCGGCGCGCCGAGTAGCTCGGCGATGATGCGGGTGGGCAGCGGAGCGGCGATCTCCTCGGCGAAGTCATGGGTGGAACCGGGTTCGACACCGTCGAGGATGCCGCGCACGATCTCGCGGATCTTGGGCTCCAGGATGGCCACCTGACGCCGGGTGAAGCCGGCGTTGATCAGCTTGCGCAGCTGCCGGTGCCGCGGTGGATCGGTGAAGATGAGGCTGCCTTCCTGGACCGGGTTCGCCAGCGCCGGGTCGGGAATGGTGATGCCCTTGGTCGAAGAGAACAGGGCCGGGTTGCTCGACACGAAACGGACGTCTTCGTACTTCAGCAGCGCCCAGAAATCGGTGACGTCGTTCCAGCAGACCGGCGCAGTTGCACGCAGCTCGCGGTACGCCGGAAAGGGGTCGCCGGCGTAGAAGTCGGGCGAGTGCAGCGGGAAACGAGGCCAGTGCAGCGGAGTAATCGTATGCACGGCGAGCCTCCCGCGATCCGACAGATTGGCACGATCTGTCCTATCAGTCGTGTCTACTCCGCTACCCTTCCTGCTGTCAATACGGTCACAACATATTGGAACAGTGATGAATTCGTCCCGATGGTCATTGACGTGCCGGTCCGACAGGTGTACACCGGGTTGTTAGATGACCGACGCTCTGGACGGGACGCAGATGGCTGGATTTGTTGACACCTACCAGCTCTACATCGACGGACGGTGGGTGGAGCCGGAGGACGGACGCTACGACGACATCTCCCCGGCCACCGAGGCCGTCATCGCCAGTGCACCGGATGCCAGCGTCGGCCAAGTCGGCGCGGCCATCGGGGCCGCGCGCCACGCATTCGACGAGGGGCCATGGGGCACCATGACCCCACAGGAGCGCGCCGGCTGCCTGAATCAGCTCGGCGACGCGCTGCTGAAGCACAACGACGAATTATTCGCACTGTCGCAGGTCGAATGGGGCTGCATCGCCAATGAACGCGTGATGCAGGTCGACGGCGCAGGCTACATGTCCATGCGCGCCGCCCAGCTGGCCGCGACGCTGGCCGACCGGCCGGTTACCGGAATCGGGGCCGGAACGACTCTGCTGCGCTATGAGCCGCTTGGCGTCGTCTCGATTCTGACGCCATGGAACTTTCCGCACTGCCTCAACGTCATGAAGGTCAACAACGCGCTGGCCGCGGGCAATACCGTCGTGCTCAAACCCTCGCCGCTGACGCCGCTGGCCGGGCTCGCGCTGGCGCGGCTCATCGACGAGCACACCGACATTCCGCCGGGAGTGGTCAATGTCGTCACTCCGTCGGGTCTCGAGTCCGCGAAGCTGCTCACCACCGATCCGCGTATCGACATGGTCAGCTTCACCGGCAGCTCGGCGGTCGGCTGCGAGGTCATGTCCGCCGCGGGACACACCATGAAGCGGATCTTGCTGGAATGCGGTGGGAAGTCCGCGAGCATCATTCTGGACGACACTGAGGTCACCGACGAAATGCTGCAGCAGATGCTCTTCGACTGCTGCTCACTACATGCCGGGCAGGCTTGCATTCTGCACAGCCGGCTGCTGCTTCCCGATTCCCTGCACAACGAGGTTATCGATCGGCTGGTCGCGCTGGCCCGCGACGTAAAGGTCGGCGATCCAACGGATTCCGACGTGCAAATGGGACCGCTGATCAGCTCCGAACAGCGCAACCGGGTCGAGGACCACGTTTCGCGGGCCCGCAGTGACGGGGCCAAGGTGGCGGCCGGGGGCGGTCGGCCGGCCGGTTTGGATGTCGGATTCTATTACGAGCCAACGATTCTCACCGACGTCGAGCCGGATTCGACCATTGCCCAGGAAGAGGTGTTCGGCCCGGTGCTCAGCGTGCTGCGCTACCGCGACGACGACGATGCAGTCGCCATCGCCAATAACTCCAAATACGGATTGTCCGGCGCGGTATGGGGTTCCGACGTGGACCGGGCCGTCGGCGTTGCTCGGCGGATTCGCACCGGCCAGATCGCGGTCAATGGTTTCAGCCCGGGTGACGCGCCGTTCGGTGGCTTCAAACTCAGCGGCTTCGGCCGTGAGGGCGGCGGAATCGGCGGGCTGCATCAATACATGGAGCCGAAGGCCATCGGGACTCCCTGATGCCGGGACCCTTCACCGGGCTCCGCGTCGTCGAGATCGCTACCGAGATCTCAGGTCCCTACGCCACGAAGCTGCTGGTCGACCTCGGCGCCGAGGTCACCAAGATCGAGCCGCCCGGCGGAGATCCGCTGCGCCGCTGGGGCCCGTTCCCCGGCGGGGTATGCGACCCGCAGCGCGCCGGGTTGTTCGAATACCTGAACGCCGGAAAATGCTGCATCACAAGTGATCTCGAAGGTGCAGCAGAGTACATCGCGTCAGCCCAGGTACTCGTCGAGGATGTGCCGCCCGGCACGCTGGACTCCGACACCCTGGGACGGCTCAACCAGAACCTGGTGGTGCTCCGCATATCTGCGTTCGGTCAGACCGGACCGTGGCGTGATCGTCCGGCAACAGCGCTTACCCTGCAGGCTGTTGCGGGCTGGGTGAGCGCCAGGGATTCCGAGCGTCCGCCCGTGCAGGCCGGCGCCCGCATAGCCGAATACGTCGCGGGCGCCTACGGCGCGCTGGGTGTGCTGACCGCATTGCGGCTGCCAGCCCCGGGACGGATCACCGAGGTGGACGTCTCGCAATTCGAGTCGCTGCTGTCGACGCTGCCCTACCCGATGTTGATGGCCGAGCGGATGCGCGGTCTCGGCCTGCCGGCCAACGTGCGTTCGTCGCCGATGCTGGGTGTGGTACGGGCCGCCGACGGCTGGGTGGGCATCAACTGCCTCACCGGCCAGCACTGGCTGGACGTGTGCTCGATGCTCGGCCTGCCGGAACACGCTGAACAACAGATCGCGATCATGCTGGGTGGCCCGGAACGCGCCGAGTTCTTCGCCAAGGCTGCGCCGTTACTCGCCGAGCGGACGGTCGCCGAAACCGTCGAACTGAGTCAGGCATTGCGCATTCCGGCCGCACCGGTCAACGACGGCGCCACCGTGTTGGACTGTCCGCAATACGCCACGCGCGGGTTCTTCGTCGACGGTGCCGGATTCCGGCGGCCCGGGGTGCCGTTCCGGTTCACGAAACCGATGGCGGCACAACCGAATCCGGAGCCCAGGCTGGAGACGCGGGCCGAATCGCCGTTCGCGGGATTGCGGGTCCTGGATTTGAGCACCTTCTGGGCGGGCGCCTACCTGACCTGTTACCTCGGCGCGTTCGGCGCCGACATCGTTAAGGTCGAGTCCATCCAGCGCCCCGACGGGCATCGCTATTCCGGTGCATTTCCCTTCGAGGGCGACGACTGGTACGAGCGCAGCGCCATCTGGCAGGCCACCAATCTGAACAAGCGCGACCTCACGCTGGACCTGACCTCGCAGACCGGCCGCGACATCGCCCGCCGCCTGGTCGCCCAGTCCGACGTCGTGGTGGAGAATTTCTCGCCGCGAGTGGTCGAGCAGTTCGGCCTGGACTATCCGTCGCTGGTCTCGGTCAAACCCGACGTGATCATGGTCCGGATGCCGGGGTTCGGCCTGGAAGGCCCGTGGCGCGACTATGTCGGCTGGGCGCTGAACATCGAGCAGACCTCCGGCATGTCGGCGGTCACCGGCTACGCCGACGGCCCGCCGTGCAACCTGCAGGGGCCGGCGGACCCCATCGTCGGCGTGCACGCGGGCGTCGCGCTGCTGGCCGCGCTCGAGCACCGGCGGCGGACCGGGCAGGGTCAGCTGATCGAGATCGCCCAGATCGAGGTCGCCGCATGTGTGACCGCCGAACCGGTTATCGAGTACTCGATGAACGGTATGGTGCGGCCTCGCGAAGGAAACCGCCGGCGCGGTTATCTGCAGGGCGTGTACCCGACATGCGAAGACGGCGGGTGGGTGGCATTATCGATACCCGATCAAGGCCGGCTTGACCACGATGTGTTCGACGAGATGGTGGCCGCCTGGACGCGAACGCAGCCGGTGGCTGTGGTCGTGGAAACCCTTCGGGCCCAAGGCATTGCGGCAGAACCGCTGACCGCGGCAGACCAGATGTATGACCTCGCGCAGCTCGACGCGCGCGGATTCTATGCGCAGTTCGAACACCCGATCACCGGATCGCGCCGCTACCCGGGCTGGCCACTTCGCATCACCCCGGGACCGGTCGAGCACCACCGCACGCCCCCGCCGACACTCGGTCAGCACAACGACGAAATCCTCTGCGCGCTGGGCTTTTCCGCAGCTGAGCTGGCCGAATTACGTGACCGGCGGGTCATTGGAGAGCATGTTTTGAACGCCTAGGGTGTGTGACATCATCCCGAATGGGGTGCTGCAGGGTCATTCTGCACATGGTGCCCGGGCCCCAATTCCGTGTATTCGAATAGTGACATCCAGCGGGTGTCGATCTGTTCGACGAACAACACGGATCAAGAATGGGTACAGCACATGGCCTCGCGGTGGCCGCCCCGGCGTCGGCGACGATTCCGGAGTTGTTTGCCGCACTGGTAGCGCGCACGCCTCACGCGCCTGCGCTGCAGGCTGATCACCACCGTCTCAGCTATGCGCAGTTGGCACAGCGAGCGCATCGGCTGGCCGCACGACTGCGGGCTTACGGGGCGCAACCGGAGACCATTATCGCGGTGGCCCTACCCCGCGGGGTGGAACTGGTCACCGCGGTGCTGGCAATCAGCCAGACCGGGGCGGCGTATCTGCCGATCGATGTGAACTATCCCAGTCAGCGCACCCACTACATGCTGGCCGACGCCGCCCCGCACTTCTTGATCACCGACCGCGCGACCGCGCCCAGCTTGCCCGAGACCACCGTCCCCCGGCTCGTGCTGGACGACCTAGACGCCGATTACGACCCCGACCTGCGCGGCATGGCCCCCCGTCCCGACGACCTGGCCTACATCATGTACACCTCGGGGTCGACCGGCACGCCTAAAGCGGTGGCCGTAACGCACCGCAATGTGGTGCAGCTGGTGGCGAACCGGTGCTGGGCTGCGGGGCACGAACGCGTGCTGATGCATTCCTCCGTCGCGTTTGACGCCTCGACGTACGAACTGTGGGTGCCGCTGCTGCGTGGCGGCTGTCTGGTCATCGATTCCGGCTTCGGCCGCGATGTCAGCGCGCTGATCCGGCTGATTGCCACGCATCGGGTGAGCGCACTATTGCTCACTCCGGCGATGCTGGACCAAGTGACCGCGGAGTCCAGCGCCGATGATCTGGCGTCGCTGCGTCAGTTGTGGGTGGGCGGGGATGTGGTGTCCTCGGCTGCGGTGGGCGAACTGCGCGCGGCCCATCCTCGGCTTGCGTTGATAAACGGCTACGGACCAACCGAAACAACCATGGCCGCAACGTATTACGTCTGTGCCGGAGGGGATGGGGTGGCAGGCGCGCCGGTGCCCATTGGTGGTCCGTTGGACGGGGTGCGGCTTTACGTGTTGGACGCGAGGTTGGCTGCGGTGCCGGCGGGGGTGGCGGGTGAGTTGTATATCGCTGGTGCCGGGGTGGCGCGCGGGTATCGGGGCCGAGCGGGGCTGACGGCCTCGCGGTTTGTGGCGTGTCCGTTCGATGCGGCGGGATCTCGGATGTATCGGACCGGGGATGTGGTGCGCTGGAATGCCCAGGGCGCGTTGGAGTTTGTCGGCCGCGCCGATGATCAGGTCAAGGTCCGCGGGTTCCGTATCGAGCCCAGCGAGGTCGAGGCGGCGCTGACCGCCCACCCTGCTGTTGCCCAGGCGGTGGTCACCGCACACGGCGACCAGTTGGTGGGCTATGTGGTACCGGAGCCGGGGCCGGAGCCGGTGGTTGGTGAGGTGCGCCGGTGGGTGGGGGATCGGTTGCCGGAGTTCATGGTTCCCTCGGTGGTGATGGTGTTGGATGGGT
>NZ_LQPW01000022.1 GCF_002116635.1 Mycobacterium szulgai
CCTGCACACCAGAATCATCAACGACAACACACGACCACACCCGACCGCCACGCCGATTTATTCAGCGGACTCATATCGCATTTGAAAGTGGCCTATCGGTCCGGAGCGCTGAGCGAAGCTGTGGCATCCGATCATTGTGTTGATGTTGGTCGTCGTACTGGCTGACATACACATCGGATATCTTCTGCAGCGATGCATCGAGGGGCTCTTGCCAAGCCTGCCAACGGCCGCCTTTTCGGACATCGCGCCCAACACGACCAAACCTTCGCTCACCAACGAGCGGATTACCGCTAGCGTTTCGTTTTGTACTTCCTGGCGTGATGTGGACGGATTGTGTTGCCTCACATTCCAATCGACGGGATAAAGGTGAATGTAATCGGCAAGACCATCCAAGAGGATTCTTCGCGAACTTTCGCGCGTTGCCGCAATGTTCATCTGGTCGATCGCCTCCCAATAATTCCGCCAGTACTCTCGCCGCCGTCCTGATCATCAGATGGGATTCGGTGGCGATATCGCCTTCCGACATCGCCTAAAGGTCGGCAGCGCTGCGCGGAGTGGTCGGTGACCCGCCTGCCCTCTCCGGTAAACAGCGCATTCTTAGCTGGGGTTTGCGTCCCTTGCTTCCCTTAGTCTTTCGTCCACCTCTTGTGCGAGCTGTTTGCCCCTTTCCGTCGACAGTACGAGGCGCTCACCTTTGTCTGTTTCGTTGAGCCAGCAACACCAAACCCATCCGGGCCTGTTGTTGAAGTGTGTGACGTAGGCGTCGTATAGCTTCTGCATCGACACCTCGAGTGGCTCCTCCCAGGCCGCAAAACATCCGTTCTCGCCGGCGCGATCACCCAATTCGAATAATCCCTCAGTGACGATAGATCTGATCATCTCCAGCGTTTCAGCTTGCACATCGGAGACTGTTGCGGATGGATGTTGCCGCATGACATGGCGATGAACTTGGTTGAAGCTGACAAAGTCTACGAAGCCGTCGAGGAGTATTTCTTCGCGTGCGTTGTCCCGTGCGATCGTCATGCGATTGATCACCTCGTCTTGAGTAGTTGCCATGGCTTACTTTCTGAGGGTGACGGCGTCATTCTGGGTTGAATTCCGGTAGGTCGGCGAGTTCGTCCTTACCTAGTACTGGTGGTCCATGGTGGCTGTGCGGTGCGTGGACAGGGTGTGGGATGGACTCCGGGGGCGGTACCGTCCCGCCGATGGGGAACGGCGGTCGGAGAGTTGGAAGTGGCGCCGTCCGTGCCGGGGGCGGCTTAATGTCTGGAGTTACCGGCGCACCAGCCGGGGGTTCTGGTGCAATTGCTCGCGGAGCCACGGGCCCACCGGCCTGTCCTGGGATATTCAACTCGCCGCCCCGCTTCGCATTGAAATGCAACTTGACGTCCTCGCCGTTCGGAAGGGTGATATCCATTGTCGTTCCCCACTTCTTGCTTTCGCCAATGCGCACGCGAGTGCCGTCGGGCAGCTGACGCTCCGCTCCCAGCCCATCTCGGTAGGGATTTTGCGAAGTGTATTCCTGTCCGTTTTTGCTCAGCCATTCCCAGAGACTGCGGAGCTGATCTTCTGTGCGGACCTCCCTGATATCTGGCCTACTGCCTTGCGGCAGGTTCTTAATCGCTTCCCGAATGTCTTGCGCCGTCGGGCCGGGTGTCGGCTCAGGAGATTGCTTCCAATCGACGAGCTGGATGCCCCAGTGCCGAGTCGGCGTTGTTGCTCCTAGAGCCGGCACCTCGTCGAAGGTGATACTGCCGATCCCGGCTAATGCCATGCTGATTTTGTCAGCGACTTGCCGATCCAATCCGATCAGTTGCGCCGCGCGCTGGCGGATGTCACTCGAGTACGTTTCGGCTTGAACTTGCCGCGGCGCTCGTTGAAAGGTGGTACCGCCGGTAGAGCGATCGATGACCGAAAGGTCTTCTGCCACAACAAATCCAGCGGCATGTGCGTCTTCGACGACGTATTGGAGGCGTGATCGGGCAGCGTGCAGGTTGGATGCGCCGATGCGCGCAACTTTCGCCGCATGCTGCAACTGATCGTCTAGACCGCTGACCTTCAGTCTGTCGGCGCGCGTCCGGGCCCGCAATTGCTCGGCGGCCACTCCCTCCCAGTCGACTGAGGCCGAGTCTTGCCAGACGCCATCGAACGTCTCGTACCATCGCTTGCCTGTAGCTGCCCAAGAGCCGGCCGCGTCGATGAGATGCTCGGTGGGCCAGTCGAGCAGGTCCATGAGTGTCGGAAGAATGGTTATACCTGCTTCACGTGGTCGAGCGTGCCCACCGAGCCGCGTTCATTGCCGACAAATCCCGTATTGGCCGCCGCGACTCGCGTAGCGCCGGTGCGCAGGCGTGCGCTGAGTGCCCCAGCGGCGGCCGCAATGTCGGCATTGCCTGCGGTCACCGCGGCTGCGCTCGCCTGACAGGGCAGTCCGACGTCACAAGCCGCCGAAACGGTCAGTTCGCCAGCCACGGCCTCCCAACGACCGGCCATCGCACGCAAATCATCCGCACCGACCCGCAGCAACATGTGGCGCAGCCTAGGCGCGCAGCCGAAGCGCGCAACTCACCCGGACCAGGCCGTCTTACTAGACCAGCGCAAGCCCGATACGCTGGGGGAATGACTGTGCAAGCACCGACGCTTCCCGACCTGCGTCAACAGGTGCACGACGCCGCGCGCCGCGCGCGGATAGCCGCCCGCCAGCTGGCCACGTTGCCTACCACCGTCAAGGACCGCGCGCTGCACGCCGCCGCCGACGAACTACTGGCCCACGCCGACCAAATCCTGTCCGCCAACACTGAAGACCTCAACGCGGCCAAAGCGGCCGACACACCCTCGGCGATGCTCGATCGACTCGCGCTCAACCCCCAGCGCATCGATGGCATCGCCGCGGGCCTGCGCCAAGTCGCGGGGCTACCCGATCCGGTCGGTGCGGTGCTGCGCGGCTACACCCTGCCCAACGGCCTTCAGCTCCGCCAGCAGCGAGTCCCGCTCGGCGTGGTCGGCATGATCTATGAGGGCCGTCCCAACGTCACCGTCGACGCTTTCGGACTCACCCTGAAGTCCGGAAACGCCGCACTCCTACGTGGCAGCTCTTCGGCCGCACACTCCAACCAAGCGCTCGTCACTGTGTTGCGCGATGCGCTGACCAGCCAGGACCTGCCAGCCGACGCGGTGCAGCTACTCTCGGCGGCCGACCGGTCCACCGTCACCCACCTGATCCAGGCCCGCGGGCTGGTCGATGTGGTGATTCCGCGCGGGGGCGCCGGCCTGATCAATGCCGTAGTGCGGGACGCACAAGTGCCCACCATCGAGACCGGCGTGGGCAACTGCCACGTATTCGTTCACGAAGCCGCCGATCTAGACGTGGCCGAACGCATTCTGCTGAACTCCAAGACCCGACGGCCCAGCGTCTGCAATGCCGCCGAGACGCTGCTGGTCGATGCCAAGATCGCCGAACACGCGATGCCGCGGTTACTGAACGCCCTGCAGGGCGCCGGCGTCACCCTGCACCTGGACCCGGATGAGGACGATCTGCGCCGGGAATACCTGGCGTTGGATATCGCGGTGGCGGTGGTCGACGGCGTGGACGGCGCCATCGCGCACATCAACGAGTACGGCACCGGCCACACCGAGGCCATCGTGACCACTAATTTAGCTGCGGCCCAACGGTTTACCCAACAGGTCGATGCGGCCGCGGTGATGGTCAACGCCTCCACGGCGTTCACCGACGGCGAGCAGTTCGGCTTCGGTGCCGAGATCGGCATCTCCACCCAGAAGCTGCATGCCCGCGGCCCGATGGGACTGCCCGAATTGACCTCAACCAAGTGGATCGTGTGGGGAGACGGTCACATCCGCCCGGCCTGACTTTCCCTTTAAAGGAGTAATTCCTCATGAGTGTGCCCGCACGGCCCGTGCCGCTGTTCGCCGATATTCCGGATGTCTCGCGAAAGCTCGCTGAAACCGGCTACCTACCCGACACCGCCACCGCGACCGCCGTCTTCCTGGCCGACCGGTTGGGCAAGCCACTGCTCGTCGAAGGCCCGGCAGGCGTCGGCAAGACCGAGCTTGCCCGCGCCGTCGCCCAGGCCACCGGCTCCGGCCTGGTCCGGCTGCAGTGCTACGAGGGCGTCGACGAGGCGCGAGCGCTCTACGAGTGGAACCACGCCAAACAGATCCTGCGCATCCAGGCCGGCTCCGGAGACTGGGATGCCACCAAGGACGACGTATTCAGCGAGGAGTTCCTGCTAGAACGCCCGTTACTCACCGCGATCCGGCGCGACGAGCCGACGGTGCTGCTTATCGACGAGACCGATAAGGCAGACATCGAGATCGAGGGTCTGTTGCTGGAGGTGCTCTCCGACTTCGCGGTGACCGTCCCCGAACTGGGCACCCTGACCGCGACCCGGGCTCCGTTCGTCGTGCTCACCTCCAATGCCACCCGCGAGCTGTCCGAGGCACTCAAGCGACGCTGCCTGTTCCTGCATATCGACTTCCCCACCCCCGAGCTGGAGCGCCGAATCCTGTTGTCGCGAGTGCCCGAACTGCCCGAGCACCTGGCCGAGGAGCTGGTCCGCATCATCGGCGTGCTGCGCGGGATGCAACTCAAGAAGGTGCCGTCGATCGCCGAAACCATCGACTGGGGACGCACGCTGCTCGCGCTGGGCCTGGACACCATTGACGACGCGGTGGTTGCCGCGACCCTCGGCGTGGTTCTCAAACACCAATCCGATCAGCAGCGCGCGACCGGCGAACTGAGACTGAATTAAATGGCCACCCGCCGCATCCGACCCACCCGGCCGCTCGCTCCGCACGGGCTGCCCGGCCACTTGGTGGGATTCGTGGAAGCCCTTCGCGGCAGCGGGATTTCGGTGGGCCCATCGGAGACGGTGGACGCCGGACGGGTGATGGCCACGTTGGGCCTGGATGACCGGGAGATTCTGCGCGAGGGTATCGCGTGTGCGGTGTTGCGCCGGCCCGAACACCGCGAAACCTACGACGCCATGTTCGACCTGTGGTTTCCCGCGGCGCTAGGCGCCAGGGCGGTGGTCTCAGAAGGAGAGGCCGACGCCGATTCCGCCGCATTGCCGCCCGACGATGTCGAGGCAATGCGGCAGATGCTGCTCGATCTGCTGACCGACAACCCGGATCTGGCCGACCTGGATGAGCGGCTGGTGGCCATGATCGCCCGGATCGTAGAGGCGTACGGCAAATACAATTCCAGCCGCGGCCCGTCGTTCTCGTCGTATCAGGCGCTCAAGGCGATGGCGCTCGACGAACTGGAAGGCAAGCTGCTGGCCGGCCTGCTCGCTCCCTACGGCGACGAGCCCACTCCGACCCAAGAGCAAATCGCCAAAGCGCTTGCTGCACAGCGAATTACGCAAATCCGCAAGATGGTCGATGCCGAGACCAAACGGCGCACCGCCGAGCAACTCGGTCGTGAGCACGTCCAGATGTACGGCATCCCACAGCTTTCCGAGAACGTGGAGTTCTTGCGCGCCTCCGGAGAACAGCTGCGCCAGATGCGGCGGGTGGTCGCCCCGCTGGCGCGAACGCTGGCCACCCGGCTGGCGGCTCGCCGGCGCCGCGCCCGCGCCGGGTCGATCGACTTGCGCAAGACGTTGCGCAAGTCGATGTCCACCGGCGGCGTACCCATCGACGTGGTGTTGCGCAAGCCGCGCCCGGCCCGTCCGGAACTGGTGGTGCTGTGCGATGTGTCCGGTTCGGTCGCCGGCTTCAGCCACTTCACTTTGCTGTTGGTACATGCACTGCGCCAACAGTTTTCGCGTGTTCGGGTGTTCGCCTTCATCGATACCACCGACGAGGTGACGCACATGTTCGGGCCCGAAGCCGATCTGGCCGTGGCGATCCAGCGGATCACCCGCGAGGCCGGCGTCTACAACCGCGATGGTCATTCCGATTACGGGAACGCGTTCGTCTCGTTCACGCAGGGCTTCCCGAACGTGCTCTCACCGCGCAGTTCGCTGCTGGTGCTCGGCGACGGTCGGACCAACTATCGCAACCCCGAGGTGGATGTGCTGGACGACATGGTCACCGCCAGCCGGCACGCGCACTGGCTCAACCCGGAGCCCAAGCATCTGTGGGGGAGCGGCGACTCGGCGGTGCCGCGCTACCAAGAGGTGATCGCGATGCACGAATGCCGGTCCGCCAAACAACTGGCGACGGTGATCGATCAGCTGCTACCGGTTTAGCGCGTCTTCTGGAACACCAGCCAGCGCAGCTCGACGGGACTGAGCTCCCGCTCGACGGGGAAAAGATCCGTGCCGCTGACCCAACCCTCGTACCAGCTGGTAGGCGGCCACCCGCCCTCGGGCAGGTTCGCTTTCTCGTAGTCGTATACCGAGTCGTCGGCAACGAGCTCGAGGTGTAACCCAGCCGCTGCGGCGGCCACTTCTGGCCGGGTGAAAAAGCTCGTGTACACCTGCTGTCCGAATTCCCGCGCGGCCTGATCAGGTACGTAGTCGCCGCTCGCGAGGAACGCGCTGAATACCAGGCGACCCCCGGGTGCCAGGCAATTGGCGGCGAGTTCGAACAGGCCGCGCAACTGCTGGGTCGTGCGGAAGTCGGACACCACCTCCGACAGCGTGATCAGCTGATAGTCCTGGCGCAGGTCGTCCATCGTCGCGAAGACGTCACGTGTGATCACCCGCACGGCGAGGCCTTCGCGTTGCGCCTCCGCGCGGATCATCTCGGCGAACTTCGGCGTGATCTCCACCACGTCGACCGGGTGCCCGCGCCGGGCCAGGGGAAGTGCGTTGCGTCCGGTGCCGGCCCCGATTTCGAGCACCCGGTGCGCCCTTGGTTCGAACGCTTCATTGGCCAGCGCCCAGACGCGGGCGTCGGGTTCGGTACCGAATAGCGGCGGCTCACGGGTGGCGATCCAGTTTTCGTAGGCCTCCGCTAAACTCCACCACCGGGCGTTGACCTGGTAATTCAGGACGCCGCCGACGGGTGCGTTATATGAAATGACGATGCTGGACCGAGAGGATTTCGAGAACGCTTCGGCCAGCTGCCCCTCGAGCACTCCTCGCACATGAGCGAGTTCCTCGTCGGAGAACTTCCGGCCCAGAGTGGCAAAGAGGTCACCGCACATCTTCACGTATTCGTCGATCATGCCCGGTACGGCCGGCAATGAGATCTCGCCGTTGACCACCGACCGGTGGTAGAACTGCCGGGTCATGGCCTCGCGAATCGGCTGCGTCGACTCTTCGGATGCGAGCGGCAAATTGTCCACAGACCTCTTCTACACGAAGGCCCCGCTGTCGGCGCTGCATTCCAGCAAGACGTTGGTATGTCTTTGCGCGAGCTGAGCTGCATCGGATGCTCAAGTAAGCTGGCAAACCGTGCAAAAGCACCTGCGCAGGCTGGGAGTAATGGGTGGGACGTTCGACCCCATCCATTACGGCCACCTGGTCGCCGCCAGCGAGGTGGCCGACCAGTTCGACCTCGACGAAGTCGTGTTCGTACCCAGCGGCCAGCCATGGCAGAAGGACCGTAACGTTTCCGCGGCTGAGGACCGGTATCTGATGACGGTGATCGCCACGGCCTCCAATCCCCGCTTCTCGGTGAGCCGGGTCGACGTCGACCGTGGCGGACCCACGTATACCAAGGACACGCTGCGCGACCTGCACGCCCTCAACCCGGGCTCCCAGTTGTACTTCATCACCGGCGCCGACGCCCTGGAGTCGATACTGACCTGGCAGGGCTGGGAGGAGCTGTTCGACCTGGCGCGGTTCATCGGCGTCAGCCGGCCCGGGTACGAGCTGCGCCGCGACCACATCACCGGCGCCCTGGGCGAACTCGCCGAAAATGCACTCACCCTGGTCGAGATCCCGGCGCTGGCGATTTCGTCGACCGACTGCCGGCTGCGCGCCGAACAGCGCCGCCCGCTGTGGTATTTGATGCCCGACGGTGTGGTGCAATACGTCTCCAAACGCCGGCTATACCGCACACCGTCGGCCGAAAGCGCCCGTCCCACAACGATTCTGCCCGCGGGGAACAACGCGTGACCGCCAACCAGGAAGCCATCGACATGGCCACGGTTGCCGCCGAAGCGGCGGCCGCCAAGCTCGCCAACGACGTGGTGGTCATCGACGTCTCCGGGCAACTGGTCATCACCGACTGCTTCGTTATCGCCTCGGCGTCCAACGAGCGGCAGGTCAACGCGATCGTCGACGAGGTCGAGGAAAAGATGCGCCGGGCCGGCTACAAGCCGGCTCGCCGCGAGGGCGCCCGCGAGGGCCGCTGGACACTGTTGGACTACCGCGACATCGTGGTGCACATTCAGCACCAGGACGACCGCAACTTCTACGCCCTTGACCGGCTGTGGAGTGATTGCCCGGTGGTGCCGGTGGACCTGTCGGGAACCGCGTCATGACGGTGCGCCGGCTGGTGATGTTGCGACACGGGCAAACCGATTACAACCTCGGCAGCCGGATGCAAGGCCAGCTGGACACCCAGCTGAGCGACCTGGGCCGGGCGCAGGCTGTCGCCGCCGCCGAGGTTTTGGGCAAACTGCAGCCGCTGCTGATTGTGTCGTCGGATCTGCGCCGTGCCTATGACACTGCGATCAAGGTGGGGGAGCGCACCGGGCTGGGGGTCCGGGTGGACAAGCGGTTGCGTGAGACCCACCTCGGCGACTGGCAGGACCTGACCCACGCCGACATCGACGCCGAGTCCCCAGGCGCCCGGCTCGCGTGGCGCGAGGATGCGACCTGGGCGCCGCACGGCGGGGAAAGCAGATTGGACGTGGCCGCCCGCAGCCTGCCGGTGGTTGCTGAGCTGGTGTCCGGTGAGCCGGAATGGGGTGACGCCGCCCAGCCGGAGCGGCCGGTGGTGCTGGTGGCCCACGGCGGCCTGATCGCCGCATTATCGGTCGCACTGCTGAAGCTGCCGGTGGCCAACTGGCCGATTTTGGGCGGTATGGGCAACTGCAGCTGGGTGCAGTTGAGCGGCCACTCGGAGCCTTCTGGGCCCGGCGCCGACTTCGATTCGATCAAGTGGCGGCTGGACGTGTGGAACGCTTCGGCGCAGGTCTCCAACGATGTCCTCTAAGCGCGCGGCCATTTCGAAGCCGACACTGCTGGTCTTCGCAGACTCCCTGGCCTACTATGGGCCCACCGGCGGACTGCCTGCCGACGATCCACGTATCTGGCCCAATATCGTTGCCTCCCAATTGGATTGGGATCTGGAGCTGGTGGGTCGCATCGGCTGGACCTGCCGGGATGTCTGGTGGGCGGCCACTCAGGACCCACGGTCCTGGGCGGCGTTACCGAAAGCCGGCGCGGTGGTCTTCGCCACCAGCGGCATGGATTCGCTGCCGTCGGTGTTGCCGACGGCGCTGCGCGAGCTGATCCGCTACGTACGGCCACCGTGGTTGCGGCGCTGGGTCCGCGACGGCTACGGCTGGGTCCAGCCGCGCCTGTCGCCGATCGCACGGCCCGCGTTGCCGCCCCGGTTGACCGCCGAATACCTCGAACAGACCCGCGGGGCAATCGATTTCAATCGCCCGGGAATCCCGATCGTGGCGTCCCTGCCGTCCGTGCACATCGCCGAGACCTATGGCAAGGCCCACCACGGGCGGGAGGGCACCGTCACGGCTATCACGGAATGGGCTCAGCGCCATGACATTCCATTGGTCGACCTCAAAGCAGCCGTGGCCGAACAGATTATGAGCGGCCAAGGAAACCCGGACGGTATTCACTGGAATTTCGAGGCGCATCAGGCCGTCGCGGAACTGATGCTCAAGGCACTGGCCGAAGCCGGCGTGCCGACCGAGAAGCCGCGCGGCTAAGCCGTGGTCATTGTCGTGACCGATACGTCGGCCCGGCTGCCGGTCGAGTTGCGCGACAGGTGGGGGATCCGCGAAGTTCCCCTGCACATCCTGCTCGACGGCGCTGACCTGCGCGACGGCGTGGACGAGATCCCCGACGACATCTACAAGTGTCATGCCACGACGGCGGCTGCCACGCCGGCTGAATTGGCCGACGCCTACCAGCGTGCGTTGGCCGAGAGCGACGGTGACGGTGTGGTGGCGGTGCACATTTCGTCGGCGTTGTCGGGCACCTTCGGCAACGCCGAACGAACCGCCGCCGACCTCGATCCGGCCATCCGGGTGATCGATTCGAAATCGTCGGCGATGGGCACCGGGTTTATCGCAATCGCGGCTGCTCGGGCCGCGGCTGACGGTGCCGATCTGGACACCGTTGCGCGGGCTGCGAGTTCCGCGATACCGCGCACCCACGCGTTCGTGGTCGTGCACCGATTGGACAATCTGCGCCGCAGCGGCCGCATCGGCGGGCCGAAAGCATGGTTGGGGACCGCGCTCTCACTCAAGCCGCTGCTGCGCGTCGACGACGGCAAACTCGTTCTGGCGCAACGGGTTCGTACTGTCAAGCATGCGACGGCGGCAATGCTCGACCAGGTCTGCGAGGTGGTGGGTGACTGTCCCGCGGCGCTGGCGGTGCATCACGTCGCCAACCCGGAGGGGGCCCATGACGTGGCGGCGACTTTGGCGGCACGGCTACCGGCATGCGAAGCGGCAATCGTCACCCCGTTGGGGCCGGTACTGGCACTGCACGTGGGTGCCGGCGCCGTCGCGGTTTGTCTGCAACTAGCCGAGCAGTGCGCCGGTTAGGTGGTCAGCGTGTCG
The DNA here is from genome assembly GCF_002116635.1 of Mycobacterium szulgai. GTDB lineage: Bacteria > Actinomycetota > Actinomycetes > Mycobacteriales > Mycobacteriaceae > Mycobacterium > Mycobacterium szulgai. The sequence goes on from NZ_LQPW01000022.1 coordinate 10,673, forward strand.
AAGACCGTTGTTCCGACCGGGGTGTCATTCCAGATGTAGATGGGGCCGACCGAGAACGGATAATTCCCGGTGTTGAACACGTTGCCCGACGCCACGACGACCGGCGAGTGGGCCGCGGTAACCGTCTGCGAGTACAGCTGCACACCATTGATCGTGTAGACCGTGATGGTAGTTCCCTCGGGAAGATGATTGCCGACGGCGATGCCCGGCACCAGCGACTGTGGGATGCTTCCGGCGGCGCCACCGGAATCGATGTATGCCTGCACGGTTTGCACCGGCTGATTGTTGATCTGTACCTGCACGACGGTCCCGGGCGCGCCATTGAGCGGGACATGCGTCGGCAGCGAATTGGGACCGAACTCGACCAAGCCGCGAGGCATGTTCAACAGCACACCCTGATTCATGTTGGTCGGCAATGCTGCGTTGGTGGGGGTGGAGAACGGAAAACCGTTGTTGGGGCCCACGCCCAGGTAGGCGGGTAACGACGAAAGCGCGACCGGGTGGGACGGGTCTCCCAAATATGCCGCGTTCGCGACGCCGACGGTGGTCGGGCCGGTGACAATCCCGTTCCCGAAATTAACTGTCGTCTGGAATGTTTGGTAGTTGACGAAGAGGCGTCCGGAGCTGCCGAGGCCATAACTGACGCTACCGGTCCCGGTGGGCGTACCAAGGGACGCCATATTCACGTATTGCGGCGGTACCACCAGACCGGTGGCGCCGGAGTCGATGATGACGGGCGAACTGGGTCCACCACCGATCGAGATGTTGAGGATCGGGTTGCCGAACTGATCTATGTAGATAAGCGTTTGGTTCGGCGAAAGCAGAGTGCTGAGCCCCGGGGCTCCGGTTTGTCCCCACAGCAACCCGGCATGACCACCGGCGCCGCCGATACCGCCGGGTCCGCTGGCCCCGCCCGTGCCGCCGTCGCCGATCAGAATCGCGGACCCGCCAACACCCCCGGGCGCTCCGCCATAAACGCTCTTGCCGCCGGTGCCGCCGTTGCCCCACAACAATCCGCCGGGCCCGCCGGCACCTCCGGCTACTCCGGCGCGCGTGCTGGTGCCACCGGTACCGCCATTGCCGAACAACCACCCGCCGGCCTCGCCCGGCGTCCCAATACCCTGAGCGTTGGTGTACCCGTTGACCCCGTCACCGAACAGTGGACGGCCGGTCACTTCGCGGAAGGGTTGGTTGACCGCATTGACTCCGAACGGGATCAATTGCCCGATGTTGGCAATCTCGGCGCCCAGATAGGCCTGCACGGCGACCGCAAGATTGTGGGTGAACTCCTCATAGGAGGCCGCGACTTGACTGGCCACGGCCTGATATTGCTGACCGTGCTGGGTGAACAGCTTGGCGATCGCCACCGAAATCTCGTCGAGGCTTGCGGCCTCCAACGCTGTGGTAGGAATGGCGGCGGCGGTATTCACCGACCTCATCGATGCGCCGACATTCTCCAAATCCGTTGTGGCTGTGGCGAAATAGTCTGGGCTCACCAGCAGAACCGACATGTCAGCCCCCTCCCGTCAACATGATCAGCGGGCGCCCCAACCAGCCGCGGATGTTGACAGTGTAGTAAAAAACCGGCCCGGAACAAGCGCTCCGATCAGACTGCTGCGCGCGCGCCGACTCTTCGCGTGTTGTCTTCGCCACGCGGATGCACCACCTGCGGCCACCAGAACCAGCGACCCAGCAGCGTCGCGATAGACGGCATCAAAAGGGTGCGCACGATCAGTGTGTCGAGCAGCAGACCGATGCAGACGGTGGAGCCGAACTGGCCCAGCACCCGCAGCTCGCTGCCCAGCATGGAGGCCATGGTGAACGCGAACACCAGGCCCGCGGCCGTCACCACCCCACCGGTGCCGGCCATAGACCGGATGATTCCCGTTTTGAGTCCGGCGTGGATCTCCTCTTTGAACCGCGACACCAGCAGCAGGTTGTAGTCGGAACCGACGGCCAGCAGGATGATGACCGACAGCGCCATCACGATCCAGTGGATCTTGATGCCGAACAGGTCCTGCCAGATCAGCACCGAAAGACCGAACGACGCGGCTATCGAACTGGCCGCCGTACCCACGATCACCAGCGCCGCGACCACGCTTCGGGTCAGCAGCAGCATGATCATGAAGATCAGGGTCAGCGCCGATACCACCGCGATCATCAGGTCGTATTTGGCGCCGTCGTGCATGTCTTTGAAGGTGGCGGCGGTACCCCCGAGATAAATCTTGGCGTCGGACAGCGAGGACTGCTTCAGCCCCTCCTGTGCGGCGGTTCGCTCGGCGTCGACCCGCGAAATCCCCTCCGGCGTCATGGGATCGCCCTGGTGGGTGATGAAGAACCGGGCGGACTTGCCGTCGGGCGACAGGAACATTCGCAAGCCGGTCTGGAAGTCGGGGTTATCGAACGCCTCGGGCGGCAGGTAGAAGAAATCGTCGTTCTTGGATGCGTCGAAACTCTGCCCCATCACGATGGCCGTGTCGCTCATCGACTCCATCTGGTTGAGCATCGCCAGGAAGGTGGCGTGCATCGTCAGCGTGAGGTTCTTGGTCGTCTGCATCGTCGCGATCATCGGCGGGATCAGGGTCAGCATCTCGTGTGTGGCCGAGGCGGTGCGCCCGATGTCGGTCGTGAGCTCGTGGAACTTCTCGGCGAGCTGGTCGAACCCGTCCAGCGAGTCGAACAGCGACCGGAACGACCAGCACATCGGAATATCGAAGCAATGCTTCTCCCAGTAGAACATGCTGCGGATCGGCCGCCAGAAATCGTCGAAATCCGCGATGTGGTTGCGCAATTCGTCGGTGATGGCCGAGGTTTCCGCGGTGGTTCGCGCGCTGTCGTCGGCGGCGCGCGAAAGGTCTTGCGTCACTTGGTACATGCGCTGCATGGTCTCGATCATGAACTGCATCTGGTCGGCCATCTTGAGGATGTCGTTCATGCGATCCTTGAGGAAAGCCATGTTCTGCATCGTCGTCTGGCTTTGCATGCTGTTCTGAAACGGTATCGAGCTGTGCTGGATGGGAATTCCCAGCGGCCGGGTGATGTCCTGGATCATCGCGATGCCGACGACCCGAAGGACGTTCTTGGCGACTTTGTCCAACACCAGCATGTCGGCCGGGTTGCGCATATCGTGGTCGGCGTCGACCATCAGCATGTCCGGATTCATCCGGGCCTGGGAGAAGTGCCGGTCGGCGGCCGCCTGCCCGACATTGGACGGGGCTGAGGTGGGCAGGTAGTAGCGGTCGTTGTAACTGGTCACATAGCCAGGCAGGGCGATCATGCCGATGAGCACGATGGCGGAGCTGAGCGCCAGAATCGGTGCGGGCCAACGCACTACGGCGGTGCCGACCCGCCGCCACAGCTGCCCCTTGGCTGAGCGCTTGCGTTCGAAGAGTCCGAACTTGCTGCCCGCGAAAATGACGGCCGGGCCCAGGGTGAGACCGGCCAGCACGACCACCAGCATGCCGATCGCCACCGGTGCGCCCATGGTGTTGAACCAGGGCAGCCGCGAGAAGCTCAGGCAGTACGTCGCCCCGGCGATCGTCAGGCCGGACCCCAGCACCACCGGCGCGACCCCACGAAACGTGGTGTAGTACGCCGTTTCTCGATCCTCGCCGGCTTGTAGTGCCTCTTGGTAGCGGCCCACCAGGAAGATGCCGTAGTCGGTTCCGGCGGCGATCGCCAGCATCGTGAGGATGTTCGCGGCGAACGTAGTGAGCCCGAATACGTTGTGGTAACCCAGAACTGCCACGATTCCGCGCGAAGAAGCCAGCGCGATGCCGGTCATGAACAGCTGCACCAGCGTGGTGACGATGGAGCGGTACACCAGCAGCAACATGACGGCGATGGCGCCCAACGTGAACAGCGTGATTTTGGCCAGGCTGGCGTTTCCGATGATGTGCATGTCGTCGGAAAGGGCTGCGGGACCGGTGACGTAGGCCTTCACTCCCGGGGGTGCCTGGTTGCGTTCGATCACCTTGCGAACGGCTTCAACGGATTCGTTCGCCAGCGTCGTGCCCTGGTTGCCGGCCAGGTTCAACATCACGTAAGCACCCTTGGCGTCTGCGCTCTGCGCTCCGGCAGCGGTGAGCCGGTCCCCCCAGAAGTCCTGGATGTGCTGGATGTGCTTGGGATCCTGACGTAGTTGGCGAATCAGGTTGTCGTAGTAGCGATGTGCGTCGTCGCCGAGGGACTGCTGTCCTTCCAGCACGATCATCACCGTGCTGTTGGAATCGAATTCCCGGAAGTTGTGGCCCAGCAGCATCATCGCCTTCATGGACGGCGCGTCCAGCGGCGTCATCGGCGCCGCATGCTCCTCGCTGACCACTTCCAGGCGCGGGACGATGACGTTCACGACGACGGTAAGCAGCACCCAGCCCAGGATGATCGGTACCGCGAACAACCGGATCATGTGCGGGATAACCGGGCGGTGTCCGCGCTCGGGTTTGGCTTCGGAGCTGCCGGCATTGATCGGCCCGGTGTCAGCCGTGTCCTCGGTGCTGACGTGGCTCTTGCTGTTCAGCTCGCTCATGCTGACTTCACCAGGCAGAAGGTCTGGGCGTTGACGCCGTCGGCGTTTTGTTGTTCGCGTAGCACCCCGTCCACGGTGATACGGCAGCTGATCTGGTTACCGTCGCCCTGGGCCATGATGTTGGCGCTTACCGAGGGCAGCGTGGTCGAGATCGTGAACGACCACGGCAGCGGCGCCGAGTTGACCTGGTGGGTGTTGGCGTTCTCATCCCAGAAGTTGATGTTCGCGGTGGTCCCCGGCGGTCCGGAGACGTCGTAGCGAACGACCTTCGGGTTGAATTGCACGATCTCGATTCCGGCGCCGGCATTTGCGTTGAGGTCCTGGGAGCCGAAGATCTTGTGCAGCCGCGACACCACCAGGGCGGAGACAGCGAGCACGACCACCAGGACCAGTGGTATCCAGGCCCGTTTGATCCCGCGGGTAATAGCCGATCCCATTGATCTCACAGCCACCGCCTCTCCGAGTTCGCGGGCACCGATGTTCGGTTGTAACGCCCCATCGGGGAGCTTGCTTCCAGCGCCGCCGCTAGGAAACCGACAGAATATTTGCTCGGCTAAGTATCTTAACCCTTAGTGCACGTAAGCGTTCTCCGGGGTCTTGTCCTGCGCGCATCGGCTCAAACCGCTGCCCGGCCGGTGACCGGCGGCAGGTCGGCGAGCGTGGCGATCCCCGGCTCGGCGGCCACCACCGCCGGGACCGCATTGGTGACCGGCATCGCGGTGTAGATCATGCCCAGACCCATGAACCCGGGCTCGGCCCAATCCTTGGGTGGCAGGCAATGCAACACGGTGCGCATGTTCGGCAAATCGAAGACCTGAATGACGTGACCATGTTCCAGTGGTTTCGGTGGTACCACGTGATCGCCCATGACCCAGTTGAATCCGACGCTGACCACGTTGCGCTCGCCGGCCCAGCCGCGGTGATAGCCGTAGACGCTGCCGACGGTTCCGGCCGGGATCGTCATGAACCCCAGGTCGGTGTCGGCGGTGGCGGCGGTGAAGGTGACGTCGAACGTCATCCGGTCCAGCTTTGCGCCAATGGCATCGGCCATCATCGCCGCCGACTCGGCAAAGACCTCACTTTCGCGCCGTACGCTCTCGGACAGCCCCGGGGTATGGGGGTCCTGCGAGAAGCCCATCGCCTTTTGGGTTTCCGCCGATTCGTACGTCGAGCAATCGACCGACTCGGTGATGCGGATCTCGTCGACCCGCTCACAGGAGGCGCTGAGCACCATGCCGACCATATTGGTCATCCCGGGATGCGCGCCGCTGCCGAAGATGGTCGACCGGCCGCGTTCGCACGCTTGCGCGATGCGCTGGCGATCTTGCGGCGTCTGCTTGCCGCCGGTGATCCAGGCCGCGCTGGTGCACACATTGACACCCGACTCCAGCAGACGCACCAGCTCATCGATGTTGGGCCACAACGGGTTATAGCAACATGCGTCCGCTTTCAATGCCAGTAGCGCGTCGACGTCGTTGGTGGCGTTTATCCCGGTTGGTTCCGGCCAGCCCGCCAGATCGGCGGCGTCCACACCGACCTTGTCCGCCCCGTGCGCGTACACGCCGACGAGTTCGAAGTCGGGCCGGCCGATGATGGCGTGCAGCGATCGTCGCCCGATATTTCCGGTGGTCCACTGGATCACCTTCAGTGGGCGGTCTGGGCTGGTTGTGCTCATCAAGGCTCCTTTGCCGGGGACGGGAGCCATTATCGCCGCAATATTCGGATGCACATAGGTGCGGGTGTGTGCCACAGTCGGATCCCGTGACGGTGACTGTGCGTAGTCCGGCCGAGGACGACTGGCCGGCAATGTATTTCCTGGCCGGGGCCAGCTTCACCGACTTCATCGGCCCCGAGTCGGCCGAGGCGCTGCGGACACTGGTGCCCGCCGACGGCGCGGTGGTGGTCCGGGACGGTCCGGATGTGGTCGGGATGGCGCTGTACATGGACCTGCGGCTGACGGTGCCCGGCGGTGCTGTGCTGCCGGCGGCCGGGCTCAGCTTCGTCGCGGTCGCGCCGACGCACCGACGGCGCGGGGTGCTGCGCGCGATGTGTGCCGAATTGCATTGCCGCATATCTGGTTCCGGGTATCCGGTGGCGGCTTTGCATGCCAGCGAGGGTGGCATATACGGGCGCTTCGGCTATGGGCCGGCCACGGTGTTGCAGGAGCTGACAATCGACCGGCGCTTCGCCGCCTTCCACACCGACGCGCCGCACGGCGGGCGGGTCCGGCTGGTCCGCCCGGATGACTGCCGCGCGGAGCTGGAGGAGATCTACGAGCGCTGGCGCACTCGAGTACCCGGTGGGCTGCTACGTCCGAAGGTGCTCTGGGACGGTCTGCTGACCGAGCGGCAGCCCGGCGAGCGCGACTGTTTTGCGCTGTTGCATCCCGACGGCTACGCGCTGTACCGGGTGGATCGTACCGATGCCAAGCTGGCCCGCGTCAGCGAGCTCAGGTCGCTGACCGCCGGCGCGCATGGCGCGCTGTGGCGGGCGCTGCTCGGGCTTGATTCGATGGAGCGCGTCAGCGTCCTCACCCACCCGCAGGACCCGGTGCCGTTTCTGCTCACCGACACCCGGTTGGCCCGCACCACGTGGCGCCAGGACGGGCTGTGGTTGCGCATCATGGACATACCCGCTGCGCTGGAGGCGCGCAGTTATGCCGGGCAATTGGCAGTCGTGCTGGACGTGTCCGGCGCCGGCCGCTACGCACTGAAGATCCGGGACGGGCGGGCGCGGTGCACTCCGACCCAAGCCGCGGCGGACGTCGAGCTGGGCCCGGACGTCCTGGGCAGTCTTTACCTGGGCGTGCATCCGGCGTCGATGCTGGCCGCGGCGAACCGGTTGCGTACCACCGATTCTGGGCTGATACGCAGGTTGGATGTCGCTTTTGGTACCGAGGTTCCCGCTCAGACGGCGTTCGAGTTCTGAAGTCAGTCGCTGATATCGAATCCGGAGATGACCTTGGTGGGACGCACCCGCACCACGACTTCGCCGGGAACGGCGTTGCGACGGCCGAACTCATCCGCGCGCTCGGCGCCCATGTAGCGCGCCCCCGTTCGGGTTGCGACGTCCAGCACGGTCTGCGGGTCGTCGATCACCGTTGCCACGCCCTGCACCTGAACGAACGAGTAGGGCGGGTGCGGGTCGTCGACGCAGATCACGACCCGCGGATCGCGTTGCACGGCACGGCCTTTGGGTGTATCGCGGTGCGTCGTGAAGACCAGTTCGCCGTTATCGACCACGAACCACACCGGTGTGGCCAGCGGCCGTCCGTCCGAGGCGACGAAGCCGAACATCCCGGTGCGGGTCCCCTCGGAGAGGAATGCGACCACTTTGGTGGACAGTTCGGCCATCGCGCTACAGCCTGGCCAGCTCGTAGTCGGCGATGTGGTCGATGAGGACCTGCAGGTGGTCGTGCGTGGACCCCAGCGTGTGCTCGATCGCGGTGAGCCGCGCCAGGTAGTGACCGACCGGGTATTCGGCCGTCATGCCGATGCCGCCGTGCAGCTGAACCGCCTCCTGCCCGATGTGGCGTCCCGACCGGCCGATCTGCAGCTTGGCGCGCGAGGCGATCACCGGATCGAAGTTGCCGTCGGCGATCGACATCGCGGCGTACAGGCTCATGCTGCGGGCCAGCTCCAGTGACACGTACATGTCGGCGGCGCGCTGGGTAAGCGCCTGAAACTTGTTGAGCGTGACGCCGAACTGCTTGCGCGTCTTGAGGTAATCGGTGGTCAGCCGCAGCGCTTCCTCCATGGCGCCCAGCGCCTCGGCGCACAGCGCCGACTGAATCCGGATGAGGGCATTGCCGATGGCGGCGGATGCGTCGACCGCATCGCCCAGGGGTTCGGCGGGCGCCTCGTTCAGCTCGATCTGAGCGCCGCGCTGGTTGTCGAAGGTGCGGTAGGCAGTTCGGGTGACCGCGGGGTTGGGTTCGGAGCCGTCGACCAGGAACAAGCCGGTGCCGCCGTCGGGCAACGTCGCGCTGACGACCAGCGTATCGGCGCTGTCGCCGGCGAGCACCGGGTTCTTCTGCCCGCTTATGGTCCACGAATCACCTTGCCGCACAGCCTTGGTCGCTGCTTGCGCGGACGGTTTGCGCCGGCCCGGTTCCAGGTGCGCGAAGGCCAGGAGACGTTGGCCGGCCGCTACTTCGTCCAGCAGCTCGTGCTGCGCGTCGGTACCCAGCTCGGCGATGAGCCCCCCGGGTGCCAGTGCGGCGTGTACAACGGGTTCGGGCGCCAACCGTCGACCGACTTCGGTGAGCACCACCATGATCTCGATCTGACCGGACTCGTCGGGGTCGAATCCGAGGCCCAGGATGCCGATGTCGGCAAGCTGGCTCCAGACATCGCGGCTCCAGCCGAGTTCGGTGTCGATCACCTTGTTGCGGCTCTCCGCGTCGTAGCTGCGGGCGAGCACGTCGCGGGTGGTGTCGCGAAGCAGGGCCTGTTCTTCGCTCAACTGAAAGTCCATGTCTGCCTCACAATCCGAGAATGGTGGACGCGATGATGTTGCGCTGCACCTCGTTGCTGCCGCCGTAGATCGAGGTCTTGCGGTAGTTGAGATAGTGCGGCGCGCTGGTCTGCGCCCATTCCTGCGATGCGATCTGGTTCGCATCGACCGGCAGCGCATCGGGTCCGGCCACCTCGACGAGCAACTCGGTGGCGATCTGCTGCAGCTGGCTGCCGCGCAGTTTGAGCACCGAGGACGCCGGGTTGGGCTTGCCACCCGACGAGCCGGAAACCACCCGGGCCTGGGTGAGTTCCAGTGCCAGCACTTCGTTTTCGGCCTCGGCCAGCCGCGCCGCGAACAGCGGATCGTCGAGCAACCCGTTGGCTGCGGCGTGTCGTTTCACTTCGGCGAGACGGACTTTGGTTCGGCCCACCTGGGCGATGCCGGTGCGTTCGTTGCCCAGTAGGAACTTCGCGTACGTCCAGCCCTGATTCTCTTCTCCGACAAGCTGGTCCGCGGGCACCCGGACATCGGAGAAGAACACCTCGTTGACTTCCACGCCGCCGTCGATCGTCTTGATCGGCCGCAGCGTGATGCCCGGCGTCTTCATGTCCATGAGCAGAAACGAGATGCCCGCCTGCCGCTTGGGTGCTTGGGGGTCGGTGCGCACCAAACAGAAGATCCAGTCCGCGTACTGGCCCAGTGTCGTCCACGTCTTTTGACCGTTGACGACGTAACTGTCGCCGTCGCGCACCGCCGCGGTGCGCAGCGAGGCGAGGTCGGAGCCGGCTTCGGGCTCGGAGAAGCCTTGGCACCACCAGATGTCCATGCTGGCCGTCGGCGGCAGGAAACGCTGTTTGATTTCCTGGGATCCGAATTCGGCGATGACGGGGCCCACCATCTTGGTGTTGAAGTTCAGCGGCTCGGGGACGCTGGCCAATTGCATCTCGTCGTTCCAGATCTGGTGCTGGGTGGGAGTCCAGTCTTTGCCGCCCCATTCGACCGGCCAGTTCGGGACGGCGAGCCCGTGTTCGTGCAGGATCTTGTGGTTGGCGATGATCTGGTCGCGGGTCAACGACTCGCCCTGACGGACCCGCTCGCGGATTTCGGCGGGGATCTGCGTGGTGAAAAAGATGCGAAGCTCGTCGCGGAAGTCGGCTTCGTCGGATGTCAGCGCCAGCTTCATTGGCAGCCTCCTTCGTCAGGCGGTCCTGCCTCTGCACGTTAGGCGCCGAACGTCACCAATCGTCAACCGGGGTCGGCCACTGCGCCGCCACCAGACCAGGGCGATCACCGAGACGGGCTACCCGCGCCATCGGTTGCCAAACCTGCCCGGCGCCCGGCCGGTACCCGAGTTGATCCACAGTTGCGGCTCCATCCACAGCCAGCCGTTGCGGCGGTCCGCGGCGTGGCCTTTGTGGCGGCCCGACGGCCTACGGTCGGCGCATGCGAACTGAACTTCCCGCCGAGCGACTGCACCGACGCCTCGGGGCCGATCCGCCTGCCGACGCTGATGCGACTGGATCCCGGGATTGCGGAGAAGAACCCGAGGACGACCCGAACTCCCTGCTACCGCGCTGGCTTCCCGATGCGTCTGGCGGCCAGGGCTGGCTGGCCAAAGTGCGGGCCGATCCCGGCCGGGCCGGTGCCATCGGGCTGGCGGTGATAGCCGCGCTCGCCGTGCTGGTCACCGTATTCACTTTGGTGCGTGATCGTCCTTCGCCGGTGATGTCGGCGAAGTTGCCTGCAGTGGAACGTGTTTCGACTACCGGTGCCAGATCTTCGGCGACTCCGGTGAGTCCGGACCGACCGGTGGTGGTCAGCGTGGTCGGGTTGGTGCACAAGCCCGGACTGGTCACCCTGGCACCGGGCGCGCGGATTGCCGACGCGCTACTGGCCGCCGGTGGTGCAGTCGACGGTGCGGACACCATCGGCCTGAACATGGCCCGCCAGCTCGCTGACGGGGAGCAGATCGTGGTCGGTCTCGCGCCGGTCTCAGGGCAGCCGAGTGCGCTGGGAAGTTCGGTCGGCTCCGGGACGGCCACCTCGGCGGCGTCCGGGCCGCCAAAAACCTCGGGCAGGGCGAAACCAGGTGAAGCACTCGACCTCAATGCCGCCACAGTGGAGCAACTGGACGCCCTGCCCGGGGTCGGTCCGGTCACCGCCGCAGCGATCGTGGCGTGGCGGCAGGCCAATGGCAGGTTCACCAGCGTCGACCAGCTCGGCGACGTCGACGGCATCGGCCCGGCGCGGCTGGACAAGCTTCGTGCGCTGGTCCGTGTCTGACGTCGGTGCGCCAACCGGTTGGCGGCCAGGTCGCCCAGCTCGATGTGCGTCTGGTGCCGGCCGCCGCGACGAGCTGGATCGTCACCGCCGCCGGAATCCTGTGGCCCATCGGGGCCGTGACGGCCGCCTGCTGTGTCGGGCTGGCCGCCGCGTCGGGCGCGCTGTGGTGGTGTGCGGCGCGCAGGCCGGCGTTGGCGGCGATCAGCTCGGCTCTGGTGGCAATCGGCGTGGTCGGTGCGGGGTACGGGCTGGCGATCGCACTGCGCGCCGACGCGATTGTTCACCACCCGATCACCGCGGCGTTCGGCACCTCGGCCCCGGTGACGGTCACGCCCAGCGAAAGCGCGCTGCCGCTGGGCCGGGGCCGGCTGATGTTTCGCGCCACCCTGCAGCGGCTGCGCGACGACGAGATATCCGGTCGCGTAGTGGTTTTCGCGCGCGCCGCCGAATTCAGCGAACTCATGGTGGGCCGGCCGATGCGGTTCACCGCCACCATCACCGGCCCGACTCGTCATGACCTGACAGTCGCGGTGCTCAACGCGACGGGCCGCCCGATCGCCGGTCAGGCCGGCCTGTCGCAGCGGATCGCTTACACCGTCCGGGGCCGCTTCAGCGCGGCTGTTCACCAGGTGTTGCCCGCCGATCAGGCCGCGATGCTGCCCGCCCTGGTGCTCGGTGACACCTCGGCGGTTGCCGTCGAGACCAGCGGTGAGTTCCGCGCGGCCGGAATGACGCATCTGACCGCAGTTTCGGGGGCCAACGTCACGATCGTGTGCGCCGCGGTGCTGTTCTCGGCGCGCTTGATCGGCCCGCGCGCGGCGGCAGCACTGGCGGCCGTCGCACTTGTGGCGTTTGTCATCGTCGTGCAGCCGACGGCCAGCGTGTTGCGGGCGGCGGTGATGGGCGCCATCGCGCTGGCCGGGCTGGTGAGTTCGCGTCGGCGGCAGGCGATTCCGGCGGTGTCGGCGACGGTGTTGCTATTGCTGGCCGTGGCGCCTCAGCTGGCCGTCGACGTGGGCTTTGCGCTGTCGGTCATCGCGACCGCGGCACTGGTTGTCATCGCGCCGCGGTGGTCACACCGCATGGTCGGGCGTGGCTGTCCGAAGCCGCTGGCGGACGCGATCGCCGTGGCCGGGGCGGCGCAGGTGGTCACCGCTCCACTGGTCGCCGCGATATCGGGACGCTTCAGCGTGGTGGCCGTCGTCGCCAATCTCGCCGTGGCCGCCGTCATCGCACCGATCACGGTGCTGGGCAGCGCCGCTGCTGTACTGGTGATCCCGTGGCCGGCCGCGGCGCAGCTGTTGATCCGGTTCACCGGGCCCGAAGTGTGGTGGGTGGTGCACCTTGCGCACTGGGCCGCCGGCTTGCCCGCGGCGACGGTGCCGGTCCCAGCGGGTGTGCCGGGGTTGCTGGTGGTGGGCGGCATCACCGTGTTCGTCGTCGCGATGTGGCGATGGCGGTGGTTTCGCGCGGCGCTGTCTGGGGCGGCGGTCGTTTTCGTTTTGTGCCTGCTGGCCTGGACCCTGTCCGGAGCCGTCGGACCGTCGTGAAACCATCGTTGGCGTGAGCCAAGATTCACCGCTGCACCTGGTCCTGGGCGATGAAGAACTGCTGGTCGAGCGCGCCGTGGCGGAGGTACTGCAGTCAGCCCGCAAGCGCAGCGGCACCGACGACATTCCGGTCAACCGGATGCGCGCGGGCGACGTCAGCACGTACGAGCTGGCCGAACTGCTGAGCCCGTCGCTGTTCGCCGAGGAGCGGATCGTCGTACTGGAAGCCGCCGGGGAGGCTGGAAAAGAGGCGGCTGCGCTGATCGCTTCGGCCGCCGCCGATCTGCCGGCGGGCACGCTGCTGGTGGTGGTGCACTCCGGCGGAGGCCGGGCCAAAGCCCTGGCCGGTCAACTGCAGTCGTTAGGCGCTCGGGTGTACCCATGTGCCCGCATCACCAAGGTCAGCGAACGCATCGACTTCATCCGCAAGGAGTTCCGCTCGTCACGGGTCAAAGTCGACGAGGAGACGGTGACCGCCATGCTGGACGCCGTCGGCTCGGACCTTCGCGAACTCGCTTCGGCCTGTTCTCAATTGGTGGCCGACACCGGCGGTGCGGTCGACGCCGTCGCTGTCCGTCGCTATCACAGCGGCAAAGCCGAGGTGAAGGGCTTCGACATCGCCGATAAGGCTGTGGCGGGCGATGTGGCGGGTGCCGCCGAGGCGCTGCGGTGGGCGATGATGCGCGGCGAGCCGCTGGTGGTGCTGGCCGACGCGCTGGCCGAAGCCGTGCACACCATCGGCCGGGTGGGTCCGCTGTCCGGCGATCCCTATCGTCTGGCGGGGCAGCTGGGCATGCCGCCCTGGCGAGTGCAAAAGGCGCAGAAACAGGCGCGACGCTGGTCGCGCGACTCGGTCGCGATAGCGATGAAGCTGGTGGCCGAACTCAACGCCAATGTAAAAGGAGCGGTAGCCGACGCGGACTACGCGCTGGAAGCGGCCGTGCGGAAAGTCGCCGAGCTGGTAGCTGACTAAACCTGAGTCAGCCGAGCTTGTTCAAGGACCGCGCCAGCGCAGACTTCTTGTTGGCCGCCTGGTTCTTGTGGATCACGCCCTTGCTGGCCGCCTTGTCCAGCTTGCGGTTGGTCGAGACCAGCAATTCGGCGGCCTTTCCCTTGTCGCCGGAGTGGGCAGCTTCACGGAACGCGCGGACCGCGGTACGAAGTGAGGACTTCACCGACTTGTTGCGCAGTCGGGCGCGCTCGTTGGTGCGGTTGCGCTTCTGCTGCGACTTGATGTTGGCCACGCGTTAGTTCCCTCATTTGTTATTGACGTCGATTCTGCTGACAGCGACTGCCCAGGTTAGCAGTCGGTTACGTTTTCGCCCAAAATCCGAACCTCTGGCCTGCCGGAATGTCGGATTGAGGCAGCATGTCACAGGTGAGTCTTTCCAACCCGCTAGAGGCGACCAGACCGGGACCACCCGCCCGTTCGGAACGCATCTTTGACGGCTACAACACGTCGGACGGCTACTCGATGGCTTTCGACGAGATGTTCGACGCTGCGGGCAACGTCCGCGGCCCCTACAAGGGCATTTATGCCGAACTGGCGCCTTCGGAGCCCCCGGAGCTCAAGGCCCGCGCCGACGCGCTGGGCCGGGCGTTCATCGACCAGGGCATCACGTTTTCCCTCTCCGGCCAGGAACGGCCCTTCCCGCTGGACCTGGTACCGCGGGTGATCTCGGCCGCCGAATGGACCCGGCTGGAGCGAGGCATCACACAGCGCGTCAAGGCTCTCGAGATGTATCTCGACGACATCTACGGTGACCAGGAGATTCTGCGCGACGGCGTCATCCCGCGCCGGCTGATCACGTCCTGTGAGCACTTTCACCGCCAAGCCGTGGGCATCGTGCCGCCCAACGGCGTGCGCATCCACGTGGCCGGCATCGACTTGATCCGCGACGATCGCGGCGACTTCCGGGTGCTCGAGGACAATCTGCGCTCGCCGTCAGGCGTCTCATACGTCATGGAGAACCGCCGCACCATGGCGCGGGTCTTCCCGAACCTGTTCGCCACCCACCGGGTGCGGGCGGTGGACGACTACTCATCGCATCTGTTGCGTGCGCTACGCAATTCCGCGGCCACCAACGAGGCCGACCCGACCGTCGTGGTGCTCACCCCGGGCGTCTACAACTCGGCCTACTTCGAGCACTCACTGCTGGCCCGGCAAATGGGCGTCGAATTGGTCGAAGGCCGCGACCTGTTCTGCCGCGACAACCAGGTCTACATGCGCACCACCGAGGGGGAGCGCCAGGTCGACGTCATCTATCGACGCATCGACGACGCGTTCCTGGACCCGCTGCAATTCCGCGCGGACTCGATGCTCGGGGTAGCCGGCCTGGTCAATGCCGCCCGCGCCGGCAATGTCGTGATCTCCAGCTCGATCGGCAACGGAGTGGGCGACGACAAACTCGTCTACACCTATGTGCCGACGATGATCGAGTACTACCTGCGCGAGAAGCCGCTACTGGCCAATGTGGAGACGCTGCGCTGCTGGCTGGACGACGAACGCGAAGAGGTGCTCGACCGGATCCGGGAGTTGGTGCTCAAGCCGGTCGAGGGGTCCGGCGGCTATGGCATCGTGTTCGGCCCGGATGCCTCTGAGAAGGACCTGGATGCCGTCAGCAAGAAGATCCGCGACGATCCCCGCAGCTGGATCGCGCAGCCGATGATGGAACTGTCGACGGTGCCGACCCGGATCGAAGGCACCCTGTCGCCCCGCTACGTCGACCTGAGACCCTTCGCGGTCAACGACGGCCATGACGTGTGGGTGCTGCCGGGGGGCTTGACGCGGGTTGCTCTGGTCGAGGGGTCCCGGGTGGTGAACTCCAGCCAGGGCGGCGGCTCCAAGGACACCTGGGTGTTGGCGCCGCGCACCTCGACGGGCGCGCGCGAGCTGGGCGCCGCCGAAGTCGTGCGGTCGCTGCCGCAGCCGGTGGCCGAACAACAGCCAGACGGCCAGACGGCCCAATCCCAGTTGCTCACTCAGGGCGAACAACCCCAGCAGCAACAACAACAGAGAGCGATCGGCTGATGCTGGCCCGCAATGCCGAAGCCCTGTATTGGATCGGCCGCTACGTCGAGCGCGCCGACGACACCGCGCGGATCCTGGACGTCGCCGTGCACCAACTGCTCGAGGATTCCAGCGTCGACCCCGACCAGGCCTCGCGGCTGCTGCTGCGGGTGCTGGGCATCGAACCGCCCGACCACGACCTGGACGTCTGGTCTTTGACGGATCTGGTGGCCTTCAATCCCAATACCCAGGGTGGCTGCTCGATAGTCGACGCGATCTCTGCGGCGCGCGAAAACGCAAGGTCTGCGCGTGAAGTCACCTCCAGCGAGACGTGGGAGTGCATCAACACCACCTACCACGCTCTTGCCGAACGTGAGCGCGCCGCCAAACGTCTTGGGCCGCATGAGTTTCTGTCGTTCATCGAAGGCCGCGCGGCGATGTTCGCCGGTCTGGCCGACTCGACGCTTTCGCGCGACGACGGATACCGCTTCATGGTGCTGGGCCGCGCGATCGAGCGGGTCGACATGACGGTGCGGCTGCTGCTGTCGCGGGTGGGCGACAGCGCCTCGTCGCCGGCTTGGGTGACACTGCTGCGTTCGGCGGGCGCGCACGACACTTACCTGCGTACCTACCGCGGTGTGCTCGACGCGGGCCGGGTGGTCGAATTCATGATGCTCGACCGGCTTTTCCCGCGTTCGGTCTACTACTCGCTGCGGCTCGCCGAACACAACCTCGACGAGTTGTTGCACAATCCGCAGAGTCGGATCGGGTCCACCACCGAGGCGCAGCGACTGCTTGGTCAGGCTCGCAGCGAACTGGAATTCGTGCAGCCCGGCGTGTTGCTCGAATCGCTGGAGCACCGATTGGCGAGCCTGCAGACAACCTGCCGTGATGTGGGAGATGCGTTGGCGCTGCAGTACTTTCACGCAGCACCGTGGGTCGCGTGGTCTGATGCCGGCCAGCGCGGCCCGCTGGCGGCCAGGCCGGGGGACATCTGATGTGGCGGATGCGGGTGGTGCACACCACCGGCTACGCATACGAGTCGCCGGTCACTGCCTCCTACAACGAAGCGCGGCTGACGCCGCGGTCCAACACCCGGCAGAACGTCATCCTCAACCGGGTCGAGACCATTCCGGCCACCAGGTCGTACCGCTACATCGACTACTGGGGCACCGCCGTGACAGCGTTCGACCTGCATGCGCCGCACACCGAACTGACGGTGACGTCCTCTTCGGTGGTGGAGACCGAGCGCCCGGAGCCGCCGACGGCCACGGCCAGCTGGGCTGACCTGGAGTCGGTGGCGGTGATCGACCGTTTCGACGAAGTGCTGCAACCGACCCCGCACACCCCGGCAAGCAAACGTGTTGCGGCCGTTGGCAAACGGCTCATGAAAACGCACCCGCCCGCCGAAGCCGTCGTCGCGGCGGCGCGCTGGGCGCGCACCGAAATGGATTACTTACCGGGCACCACGGGTGTGCATTCCTCTGGCCTGGATGCGCTGGAAAAAGGCAAGGGCGTGTGCCAGGATTTCGCGCACTTGTCGCTAATGGTGTTGCGCAGCATGGGAATTCCGGGACGCTACGTGTCGGGATATCTCCACCCCAAGCGCGAGGCGGTGGTCGGAAAAACCGTCGATGGGCGCAGCCACGCCTGGATTCAGGCCTGGACCGGAGGCTGGTGGAATTACGATCCCACCAATGAAACCGAGATCAACGAGCAATACATCAGCGTGGGCGTCGGCCGCGACTACACCGATGTGTCGCCGCTGAAAGGCATTTACTCCGGGCGCGGGGCGACCGATCTCGACGTGGACGTGGAGATCACCAGGTTGGCCTAGCCGGAATGACCGGGCTGGCCGAGCAATCCGGCAGCCCCACCGGGGCCGCCCAGACCCTGCGTGCCGCCGGCAACAGCGGCCCCGCCGGGCCCCCCGTTGCCGCCGTTGCCGATGAATCGGGCATCGCCACCCGCGCCGCCGAAACCGCCGTCGTTACTGAAGGAATCACCGGTGCCACCGGCTCCGCCGTTGCCGCCGTTACCCACTATGAACGCGCCTGCTCCTCCTGCGCCGCCGGAGCCGCCGCCCCGTCCGCCAGCGCCGCCGTTACCGCCGACCCCGAATAGCCCAGCGCCATAGCCGTCCCCGCCTTCGCCCCCCGAGGCGAAGCCGCTGGTAAGCGTGCCGTCGCCGCCGTTGCCGCCGTTGCCGCCGAATCCGAACAGCACTCCCGGGCGGCCGCCCTGGCCACCGTCGCCGCCGAACCCCTGCACGGCGAAGTGACCGTTGCCGCCGGTGCCGCCGTTGCCGAGCAGCCAGGCACTGCCGCCTTCGCCGCCGGACCCGCCTCGCGTGTCGCCGACGCCGCCGGCGCCGCCGGTTCCGCCGTTGCCGTAGAGGTATCCGCCGTCACCGCCAGCCCCTCCCAGCCCGCCGGATTGGGCGACAAGGGGGTTCGCCCCGCCCACGCCCCCGTTCCCGCCGGTCCCGAACAACCATGCGTTACCGCCAATGCCGCCAGTGCCGCCATTGGTGCCGCCGACCCCGCCCAGCCCGCCATTGCCGAACAGCCAGCCACCGGTTCCGCCGCCGCCGCCGGTCGCGCCCGACCCGCCTGTGCCGCCGGCTCCGCCGGAGCCGATCAGCCCCGCGGCGCCACCGTTACCGCCGGCGATTCCGGCCAGCGTGCTGTCGCCACCCCGGCCGCCATTGCCCCACAGGATGCCGCCGTCCCCCCCCGGGCTGTCCGACGCCGGCGACGGTTCCGCCGTTGGCGCCGTCGCCGATCAGTGGACGGCCCAGCAATGTCTGGGTGGGTCCGTTGATCAGGTCCAGCAGAGTCTGCTGCACATTGGTGGCCTCGGCACTGGCATAGGCGGCCCCGCTTGCCGACAGGGCTTGCACGATCTGCCCGTGAAACGCCGACATCTGCGTGCTGATGGTCTGGTACCCCTGACCATGTGATCCGAACAACGCCGCCACCGCGGCGGATACCTGGTCGGCGGCGGCGGCCTGCACCGCGGTCGTTTGTGCTGCCGCGGCGGCGTTGGCCTCGCTGATTGTCGAACTGATTCCGGCCAAATTCGCGGCCGCGGCGCTGATCGCCTCGGTCCCCGCAACCACGAACGACATACCCGGCACCTCCACTACGTACGGAACGCTTGCTCCAAGGGAGCGGGAGCGGAGCTTAACGCAATTCGATCAAGATCGTTACGGTGTTCCGTGCTTGCCCGGGCGGCCGAATAGTGTTCCGCCGCTGCCACCGGCGGCGCCGGTTCCACCATCGGTGCCGTCGCCACCGTCGCCACCGTTGCCGATCAGTTGGCTGTGTCCGCCAACTCCGCCGGAACCGCCCGCGCCCGGGGTGGCGGCGGCGCCCCCATTCCCACCGCCGCCGCCGTCTCCGAGCAGCTCACCGGCAGTCCCGCCGGCGCCACCGCCGCCACCTGCGCCGACGCCGATACCGGCGCCGCCTGCGCCCCCGTGCCCGCCGTTGCCGATGAAGTAGGTGTTGCCGCCGTAGCCGCCGAGCCCGCCCGCCGGGTTGCCTGTCACACCGGCGCCGCCGGCGCCGCCGGCACCGCCACTGCCGTAGAAGATCCCGCCCAAGCCGCCGTAGCCGCCGGGGCCTCCGCCCAAGCCGCCGTTGCCGCCGGCTCCGCCGTTGCCGAAGAATCCTGCCGGCCCGCCGCTGTTACCGGGGCCGCCGACGAAGGAACCGTTGATGCCGTTGCCGCCGTTGCCGCCGTTGCCGCCGCCACCGAAGATCCCGCCCGGGCCGCCGAAGCCGCCGCCACCACCAGCTCCGAAATCGGCGCCGACGGGTACGGCGTTGCCGCCGTCGCCACCGATACCGCCGTAGCCGTATATGAACCCGGCTTTTCCGCCGTCACCGCCCGGGCCGGCTGAGAAATAACCCGTGCCGCCGTGACCGCCCGCCCCGCCGTTGCCATGCAGGAGCGCGCCGTTGCCACCTATGCCGCCCGCGCCGCCCACCCCGGAAACGTTCGTGTCGTTTCCGCCGTGGCCGCCGGCCCCGCCGTCGCCGGACAGCCCGAAATTGAGCACTCCGACGCTGCCACCGCGGCCGCCGACACCACCGATACCGCCGCTGCTGCCGCCAAGGCCGCCGTCTCCGCCGGCCCCGCCGTTCCCGATCAGCCCGGTGTTCCCGCCGAGTCCGCCGGCGCCGCCGGCGAAGCTGAGGCCGTTGCCGCCAATGCCACCGGCGCCACCGGCGCCGCCGTTGCCGAAGATCCAGCCGCCCTGGCCGCCGGCTCCGCCAGCGCCCCCATTAGCCGTGACACTGTTGCCGCCCAGGCCCCCGGCGCCGCCGTTGCCGATCAGCCCGGCGCTACCGCCGGCGCCGCCGGCAACTCCGGGGTTGGTGCTGTCGCCGCCGCGGCCGCCGTTGCCCCACAGGATGCCGCCGTCGCCGCCGCGCTGTCCGACTCCATTGACGGTTCCGCCGTTGGCGCCGTCGCCGACCAGCGGGCGGGACAGCAGCGCTTGGACGGGTGCGTTGATCGCGCTGAGCAGCCCCTGCTGCGCGGTGGCCTCGGCGCTGGCATACGCGGCGGCACCCCCGGCCAGGTTCTGCACGATCTGGTCGTGGACGGCCGCCATCTGGGCGCCGATCTTCTGATAGTTCTGCGCGTAAGACCCCAACAGCTCGGCGACCAAAGTGGATACCTGGTCAGCGGCGGCCGCTTGCATGCCGGTGGTCTGGGCGGCCGCGAGCGCATTTGCTTCGGCGATGGCCGTATTGATGCCGGCCAAATCGGTCGCGCGTGCCAGGATCGCCTCCGGCCCCACGACGACATACGACACCGGCACTCCCAATTTGATGAACGACAAACAATCGTATGGCGATCTGGACGACAGGTTGGCGTTTCGGGCAAAGAATTGCTACCAGATGATCAATTTCGTGCGCGGCGCCGACGGACGCGACCGGCTAGCGACGGTCCTGCCGTTGCTGATCTGCCTCGCGCTGCTGTTCGGTGGCCTTGCCGCCGGTGTTGCGCTGGGTGGTGTGATGCCGCTGCCCTACGGGCCCGCGGCCCAGGTCCTGGCCTACGTGCACACCGAACCGATCGCGGTGCAAGTCACCGCCACCTGTGTGTTCGCCTCGTCGGTGCCGCTGGCGGTCTATGCGGCGGTGGCCGCCGCCCGGCTGCGGCGGCTCAACGTGGCCCCGGTTGCGGCAACTGTCGCGTTGGTCGGCGGGACGCTTGCCGCGGGTGCACTCGGTCTGACCGGTCTGCTCGGGTGGACGTTGTCGCGACCTGAAGTCAGTGCGGATGCAGCGCTGGTTAGGGCGATCTACTTCCTGGTGTTTCTGGTCGGCGGCCCGGGACACATCGCGGCGCTGGGAGTGCAGATCGCTGCAATCGCGGTACCGAGCTTGGCTATGCGGCTGTTATCGCGACCGTTGGCCTGGCTCGGCCTGACGATTGCGGGGCTCGCCGAGCTGGCCACGCTGGTCTTGGCCTGGCCGGCGCTGGGCGTGATCTTGCCGATCGCCCGGGTGGCGGGGTTGCTGTGGTTGCTGGCGGCCGGGGCGCTATTGCCGCGGGTGCACCTCGACGCGGTGTAGGTCGTCGCCGAGTTCGATCCGGCCGCTGAATTCAGACGCGGCCAGCGCGCGCCACTGCTCCTCTTGCCCTGGCGCGATCGCCGGCACGTAATGCGTCAGGATCAGCGTGGCCACACCCGCGCGGGCCGCGGTGGCCGCCGCTTCCTGCACCGACGAGTGGTAATCGCAGACGTCCTGCACACGTTGCTGGGGAACGTGAGCCAGGATGTCCTTGCGGATCGCGGTGTGCACCAAGGCGTCTGCGCCGGCGGCCAGCTCATCCAGGGTCTCGCACGGCACGGTGTCACCGGCCAGCACCACCGAGGTGCCGCCGGATTCGATGCGGAATCCGATCGTCGGCGCCACCGGGCGGTGATCGGTGGGGGCCACCCGGATCGTCACTCCGTCGCGGTCCCACACCTGGCCGTCGGTGTATTCGTGGACCTCGATCGGTGGCGGGTCATTGAGGTCGTCGTGGTGTGCGATCCGGTATTCGATGTCGTGGCCGAACGCCTTCAGCGTCGCCGCTACCGTCTCCGCCGTGCCGGGCGGTCCGATCACCTGCAGCGGTGGGGGATCGGGCGCGAAGTTGGTGATCCAACTCGTGATGAGCAGGTCGCCGAGTTCGGCGATGTGGTCGCTGTGCAGGTGAGTGAGCAGCAGCGCCGACAATCCGGCGGCACCCACACCCACGGCCGCCGCGCGTTGCAGCGCGCCGCGTCCGCAATCCACCAAAAACACCTGCCCGCCCACCCGCACCAGCGTCGAGGGGCCGGCCCGGTTCGGGTCGGGGATGGGGCTTCCGGTTCCGAGCAACGTGATCTCGATCATGGCCCTAATGCATACCGGGTTTGTTGCATCGCCATGCGTTCGGGTGTTGGCTTTCCCGTCGCGCGAACTAGCCGTAGCCTGATGTGAGGCAGCTCACGACCGACGGGAGGGCTTCTTAATGCGGATCGCGGACGTCTTGCGAAACAAGGGGGCGGCGGTGGTGACGATCAACCCTGACGCGACGGTCCGGGAACTGCTTGCCGGCCTGGCTGAGCAGAACATCGGCGCCATGGTGGTGGTAGGCGACGAGGGTGTGGTCGGCATCGTCTCGGAACGCGACGTCGTACGCCAGCTACACACGCATGGCGCCAGCGTGCTGTCTCGCCCCATCTCGAAGATCATGACCAGTGCCGTCGCCACCTGCACAAAATCCGACACCGTGGACGCCATCAGTGTGCTGATGACGCAGAACCGGGTGCGTCACGTGCCGGTGCTCGACGGCAAGAAGCTGATCGGGATCGTCAGCATCGGTGACGTGGTGAAGACCCGGATGGGGGAGCTCGAGGCCGAGCAGCAGCAGCTGCAGTCCTACATCACGCAGGGCTGATCGCCTAGGTTCCATCGAGTGTGCGTTCTGGGCGGATAAGTCGAAGAGATCCCGCCGCATGTTCACTTTCGATGCCGTGACGATGCCGTGACCGCACACCCGATCGCGACGGCCACACTCGCGACGCCGTGACCGCACACTAAATCGCGACAACCGCGGCTTAGCGCCAGGAGTATTCGGCGCGCAGCCGCGCGGCCACCACGTCGAAGACCTCGCGATTCAGGATCGCGCCCTCACGGCGAATGCTCTCCTCGGGCACGTCGAGCACCCGGTCCAGGCGCACCCAGCTGGGCCGGCCCTCGTAATCCCAATCGCCAGAACCGATTCCGACCCAGTCGCGGTCACTGGCGTGGCGCTCCTTGCTGGACACCATCAGGCCGAGCAGGACGCTACGGTCCCGGCCGACGACGAGTACCGGACGGTCCTTGCCGCGGGTCGGGTCGTCTTCGTAGACCACCCAGGTCCAGACGATCTCCCCGGGATCGGCGCGGCCGTCGAGATCCGGGGCGTAGACCAGCTTCCGGGCCCGCTGTGCGGTCGGGAAACTGGTGCTGGTCACCGGGCGGCCCGCGGTGATCTCGGCGGGTGGCGGCGGCACCGCCGAGACCATGATGTTGGCGGTGATCTTGACGGCCTGCTGGATGGTCTTCAGCGTGTTCTGGGTGTTCTGTATTTGACGGACGAGCTTGGGCCCCTCGTTGAAGACGAGGTTTTCCGCGAAGCGCTGGAACGTCTTCCACTGAGACTTCCGGGGAGGCGCCATGTTCGCAGCATAACCGCGATCCGCAGAGCGCGATTCGATCGCAAGCGCGGTGCACGGATAGGCTGGACACCCGTAAACCCCCGCTCCAGGAGATTCCCATCAGCAGTTTTGCCGACAAAACCTTCACCCCGCCGGCGCAGATTCGGAATTTCTGCATCATCGCTCACATCGACCACGGCAAGTCGACCCTGGCCGACCGGATGCTGCAGCTGACCGGGGTGGTCGACGAGCGCTCGATGCGGGCCCAGTACCTGGACCGGATGGACATCGAGCGGGAACGCGGCATCACCATCAAGGCCCAGAATGTGCGGCTGCCGTGGCAAGTGAACAACGAAAACTACGTCCTGCACCTGATCGACACTCCGGGCCACGTCGACTTCACCTACGAGGTGTCGCGTGCGCTGGAGGCCTGCGAGGGTGCGGTGCTGCTGGTCGACGCCGCGCAGGGCATCGAGGCGCAGACGCTGGCCAACCTGTACCTGGCACTGGACCGTGACCTACACATCATCCCGGTGCTCAACAAGATCGACCTGCCGGCCGCCGACCCGGACCGCTACGCCGGCGAGATCGCCCACATCATCGGCTGCGAGCCGAGCGACGTGCTGCGGGTATCCGGCAAGACCGGCGAAGGCGTGGCCGATCTGCTCGACCACGTGGTGCAAGAGGTTCCGCCGCCCCAGGGCGACGCCGACGCGCCCACCCGGGCAATGATCTTCGACTCGGTCTACGACATCTACCGCGGCGTGGTGACCTATGTCAGGGTGGTCGACGGCGCCATCAAACCGCGCGAGCGCATCGCGATGATGTCCACCGGCGCCACCCACGAACTGCTCGAAGTCGGCATCGTCTCGCCGGAACCGAAGCCCAGCGAGGGCCTGGGTGTCGGCGAGGTGGGCTACCTGATCACCGGTGTCAAGGACGTCCGTCAGTCCAAGGTCGGCGACACCGTGACGACGGCGCGACACGGCGCCAAAGAGGCGCTCACGGGATACCGCGAGCCCAAGCCGATGGTCTACTCCGGCCTGTATCCGGTTGACGGCTCGGAGTACCCGAACCTGCGCGATGCCCTGGACAAGTTGCAGCTCAACGACGCCGCCCTGACCTACGAGCCGGAAACCTCTGTGGCGCTTGGCTTTGGCTTCCGGTGTGGCTTCCTGGGCCTGCTGCACATGGAGATCACCCGCGAACGCCTGGAGCGCGAATTCGACCTGGACCTGATCTCGACCTCACCCAACGTCGTGTACCGGGTTATCAAGGATGACGGCGCCGAGAGCATCGTGACCAACCCGTCGGACTGGCCGGAGGGCAAGATCGGCACTGTCTACGAACCCGTCGTGAAGACGACCATCATCGCGCCCAGCGAGTTCATCGGCACCATCATGGAACTGTGCCAATCGCGGCGCGGTGAGCTGGGCGGCATGGACTACCTGTCGCCGGAGCGCGTCGAGCTGCGCTACACAATGCCGTTGGGCGAGATCATCTTCGACTTCTTCGACTCGCTGAAATCGCGCACCCGCGGCTATGCCAGCCTCGACTATGAAGAGTCCGGCGAGCAGGAGGCTCAGCTGGTCAAGGTCGACATTCTGCTGCAAGGCGAAGCCGTCGACGCTTTCAGTGCGATCATCCACAAAGACGGCGCTTCGGCCTACGGCAACAAGATGACCACCAAGCTCAAGGAGCTGATTCCGCGCCAGCAGTTCGAGGTGCCCGTGCAGGCTGCCATCGGGTCGAAAATCATTGCACGCGAAAATATCCGGGCAATCCGCAAGGACGTGTTGTCCAAGTGCTACGGCGGCGACATCACCCGCAAACGCAAACTTCTGGAGAAGCAGAAGGAAGGCAAGAAGCGGATGAAGACCATCGGGCGGGTTGAGGTGCCGCAGGAAGCGTTCGTCGCGGCGTTGTCCACCGAGGCGGCCGGGGACAAGGGCAAGAAGTAGCAATGGCCCGAAAAGCCCGCTGGTATGCGGTTTTTCCGCTGTTGACGCTCCTGCTTGCCACTGGCTGCGGCGGCATCGAGGGCAGCGCGCGCCCCGCGCCAGGGCTCAAACCGCGCCCGCTGATGGGCGAGACCATCAAGCAGGTGCTGCTCGATGACGCCGCTTTGGGCAAGATCCTCAACCAGCGATTCAAAGCCGATGCTCACCTGCCGCCGCGGTTCGGCGGACCGGAGAAGTTGCAGACCGGTTTTGGGGTTATCACGCCGGCCGAGTGTGCCGGCGTCACGACAATGACGGCGCGCAGTGCCTACAGCTCCTACGAGGTCAAGAATGTCGCCCGCGAATCATGGTGGATCGACGGGGGTCCCGCGAAGGTGATCAGTGTGGCAGAGGCCGTGGTCGCGTTGCCGACGGCCACCGATGCCGACGCACTGTTCGCCAAGTTCTCCGACCAGTGGGACGGTTGCAACGGCAAGACCGTGACCGTCGAGGGCAGTGGCCTCAATTTCGCCGACGAGATCAGCGACGTCCGGGTGGCCAATTCTGTTCTCGCCGCGACGGTTTCGGTGCAGCTGTCGGGCTCGTCCACCGGCAAGCGACCAGAAGCGCGCGCCATCGGCGTCCGGGGGAATTGCCTCGTCGAAGTCGAGATCACGTTCTTCAGCACCCAGAGCCCGTCGGATCAGGGATCGGGCGATCCGCACACCAGCGCGATCGATATCGCCCACATCATGATGGACAAGATCAGCGCCCTGAGCTGACCCGCTTACACCGGCGCGTTGGCGGGCTGGAACGACCCGGAGCCGTCGGCTTCTTCCTCGGCCCGGATCACGTGCACCAACGCGTTGATCAGGGCCAGATGGGTGAACGCCTGCGGGAAGTTGCCGAGTTGGCGGCCGGTGCGCGGCTCGATCTCCTCGGCGTACAGGTGCAACGGACTGGCGAAGGACAGCAACCGCTCGCACAGTCGCTTGGCGCGTTTCACCTCGCCGATCTCGACCAGCGCCGAAACCAGCCAGAACGAGCAGATGGTGAACGTGCCTTCCTCGCCGCTCAGTCCGTCGTCGGTCTCGTGCACCCGATACCGCAGCACCAGGCCTTCCTCGGTGAGCTCGTCGGCGATGGCCAGCACGGTGTTGCGCACCCGCGGATCGTCCGGCGGCAGGAACCGGGTCAGCACCACCAGCAGCAGCGACGCATCGAGCGCGTCATCGCCGTAGCGCTGGGTGAACACACCGCGGGAGTCGACGCCGTGCTCGAGGATGTCGGCCTTGATCTCCTCGGCGATGGCCCGCCACTGCTGGGCGTAGCTTTTCTCGCCTTGCCGCTCGGCCAGTTTGGCGCCGCGGTCCAGGGCCACCCAGCACATCACCTTCGACGACGTGAAGTGCTGTGGCTCCCCGCGCACCTCCCAGATGCCACGGTCGGGCCCTCGCCAATGCTTGACCGCCTCTTCCACCTGTTTCTTCAGCACCGGCCACAGGTTCTCCGGAATCTGCTCGCGCGACTTCGCGTGCAGGTAGAAGGAGTCCAGAACCGAGCCCCAAATGTCATGCTGCACTTGGTCATAGGCGCCGTTGCCGATCCGCACCGGACGCGCGTGGTCGTAGCCGGAGAGGTGGTGCAGTTCCTCTTCGACCAGGCTGCGCTCGCCACCCACGCCGTACATCACCTGCAGCGGATGGCGTTCATTGCTGTTTGCGCCCGACACGTCGGCGATGAACGCGAAGAAGTCGTCGGCCTCGCGGTCCAGTCCCAGGGTGTACAGGCCCCACAATGCGAAGGTGGAGTCGCGGATCCAGGAGTAGCGGTAGTCCCAGTTGCGTTCTCCCTGTGGAGTTTCCGGAAGTGAGGTGGTGCTGGCGGCCAGCAGCGCACCGGTGGGGGAGTAGGTCAGCCCCTTCAACGTCAGCGCGCTGCGCTGCAGATACGCCCGCCAGGGGTGGTCGGGGAAGTTGCCGATGTTGATCCACTGCCGCCAGCACTCGGTGGTTTGCCACATCTTGTCCGCGGCTTCTTCGTAGGTCTGTGGTGCCGGATGCTTGGTCCAGCTCAGCGCGACGAAGACGTCGTCGCCCTCTTTCATCCGGGTGCGAGCGCGGGCTTCGCGCCCTTCTAAGCCGATGTTGAGGTTGGTGGTCAGCCGCAATGTGGGGTGGGCGTCGGGCTGCTTGCCGGCGCGCGCGATGGCCTCGCCGTACGCATTGGCCGAGTATTCCCACGTCGCTCCGACGCGGTGATAGTCGAACGCCGGCTCGCAACTCATCATCAGCTCGACGGTGCCGCTCACGCATCGCACCGTGCGCAGCAGGATGTGCTCAGCGTCCCAGTCCATCGGGGTGCGACGGTGTGTGCGCGATCGGCGCTCGATGTCGTGCCACGGCCCCATCACCAGCGCGTCGCGCACGATGAGCCAGCCGGTGGGCGTCTGCCAGGTGGTCTCCATGATCAGGCTGCCCGGAAGATAGCGCCGGGCCGAGGGCACCGAGACTCCATAGGGACCCAGCCGGAAATGCCCGGCGCTGCGGTCCAGAATCGCGCCGAACACACTCGGCGAGTCCGGCCTAGGGACGCACAGCCACTCCACCGAACCGGCCGGGGAGATCAGGCACGTGGTCTCCCAGTCGGACAAGAACGCGTAATCGGCAATGGGCGGAAAGGGATTGCGCAGCGGCGACGTGGGGGTGAAGATCGCGGGTGCGCTCAGATCGAAGGGCGCGGCACGGCTTGCCTCGAACGCGTTAATCGCCGTGGTTTCGGGTTCTTTCGGGGGGTCTTCTGCGTGTTGGGCGTCCAGGACCATGCCGCCATCATCATCGTTCGACGTGCCCGGCGTCTACCTCCGTTAACCGAGTGTTACCCGGCGCGCCTGGCGTAGCCGGGCGCATGTTCGGGGAGCGGGCCGATGGCCACCAGGTAGCCGATCATTCGGCGCAATGCTGTTGTTCGGCTGACCAGTTTGATGGCTGGCACCGGCATGTCCTCGGCACCGGTATCGGCACCGGGCACCGCGGCGGTGACCACCCTGGCGTGAATCAGCCGTTGTACCGCCTGCAGCAGCGTCGTGGGCATCCAGCGGCGTGCCTGCACCCGCGCCAGCTGCCGCTTGGAGACTGAGCCACGGCGCAGCGGTTCGGCGAGCAGACGCGCGGCGGCTACCGCGTCGGCCACCGCGAGGTTGATGCCGACACCGCCCACCGGCGACATCGCATGCGCGGCGTCGCCGATGCACAGCGCGCCGTCGGTATACCAGCGCCGCAGCCGATTCACTTGCACGTCAAGCAATTTCACGTCATCGAAGGAACTCAGCGCGTCAACGCGGTCGGCGAGCCAGGGCACCATGTTCACCAGCGCGCGGTGCAACGCTGCGATCCCCTCGGACCGCAAACGTGTGTCGGTTCCCTTGGGAATGATGTAAGCGATCTGGTAGTAATCCCCGCGATCGATCATGATCGCTCCGTGCCCGGCCCGGAAAGTGCCGGCCAACCCGCTCGGATCGCCGGAATAGCGAGGCAGCCGGAACCACCACACGTCCATCGGGGCCCCGAAGACCTGCGGTACCAGCCCCAGCGCCGAGCGCACCGTCGATCCGCGGCCATCACAGGCCACCGTCAGCGCTGCCCGCATCTGTTTGTGGTCGCCGCCCGCGTCGCGATACGTAACGCCGATTACGCGCTCGCGGTCGGGCCCCGAACCGCGCAGCACCCCCGTCGCCTCTGTGCTGCGCAGCAGGCGGAAGGTGGGCTCAGGCTCGGCGCTGGCGGCCAGCAGCTCCAGGAAGTCCCACTGCGGCACCAGCGCGATGTGTTGATGTGCGCCCGGGAGGCGACTCAGGTCGAGGTTTACCGGTTGGCCTTGCAGCTCTATCCGGATGGTGTCGATGAGGCGGTGTGGCAGCTGGGCGAACCGCGAGCCCAGACCGAGTTCGTCCAGCAGGCGCAGCGTGCTCGCGTGCACGGTGTCGCCGCGGAAGTCACGCAGAAAGTCGGCGTGCTTTTCCATCACCGTGACGTCAATCCCGGCGCGGGCTAACAGCAGCCCAAGCATCATGCCCGCCGGTCCGCCCCCGACGATGAGACACGTGGTTTCGTCGCTTCTGCCAGGCACCAGCCGATCTTGGCATATTGGTCTGCCGGTGCCGCGACTAAGCGAGGCTAATAGTGTGAGCCCGGTGAACGGGTTCCTGAATTGGTGGGACAGCGTCGAGCTGTGGCTTTCCGGCCTGCCCTTCGTGCTGCAGGCGCTGGCGGTGATGCCGGTGGTGCTGGCCCTGGCCTACTTCACGGCGGCGCTGCTGGACGCACTGCTGGGTAAGGGAATCCGGCTGATGCGCCGTGCCCGCCACTCCGATGAGGCATCGGGGTAACCCCCAATGACGAAGATGCCTAAATCACGCGTCACGCTGGTTCTCGTCGCGCTCATTGTGCTGGTGATCGTCACCTGGTTTGCGACGCACTGAGACCCCGCTCGAGGTGACAGTGCGGCGAACTCTGTTAGGCTTCGCGCCATGCACGCAGCAGCCCACGCATTGCAGCGCGATGCTGTCGCGCTCGGCTGCGCAATCGAGGTCGCGGTGCTGTGCGCCGTGGCCGACGTGCACTGTTGTCGCTGACTCCAAACCCGTGCGCGGTCTGGCGTGGAGTTGGCGCAATTCCCCAGTTCTCATCGACGCCTTCCGACGCCTCTCCGAAGCCACGGGACAAGCCAAAACCACAAGTCCCGCACTGGAAGGTCGCCAATGTCACCCCCCAGGAGCACACCGCGCTGGCGGCAGATCCTGGCGCTGCCCCTAATCGCTGCCCTGACCGCCGGGGTCATCGCGGCGTGCAGCGGCGGCCCCAGCGACGTCGTCGGCAGCGGCGGTTCCGGCAACGCGCACACGAGCATCACCCTGGTTGCCTACTCAGCTCCCGAACCAGGCTGGAGCAAGGTGATTCCGGCGTTCAGCGCATCCGAAGAGGGCAAGGGCGTCCAGGTGATCACCTCCTATGGCGCCTCCGGTGACCAATCCCGCGGGGTTGCCGACGGCAAGCCGGCCGATCTGGTGAACTTCTCGGTCGAACCCGACGTCACTCGACTGGTCAAGTCCGGCAAGGTCGCCAAGGACTGGGACACCGACGCCACCAAGGGGATCCCGTTCGGATCGGTGGTGACCCTGGTGGTGCGCAAGGGCAACCCGAAGAACATCAAGGACTGGGACGACCTGCTGAGGCCAGGCGTGGAGGTGATCACGCCCAGCCCGCTGAGCTCGGGCTCTGCGAAATGGAATCTGCTGGCCCCGTACGCCGCCAAAAGCGAAGGCGGCAGGAATGGCCAGGCGGGGATCGATTTCGTCAGCCGATTGGTGCGCGAACACGTCAAGATGCGCCCGGCATCAGGACGTGAAGCCACCGATGTCTTCGTACAGGGCAGCGGGGACGTGCTGATCAGCTACGAGAACGAGGCGATCGCCACCGAACGGGCCGGCAAGCCGGTCGAACACATCACGCCGCCACAGACCTTCAAGATCGAAAATCCGCTGGCGGTGATCAACACCAGCGCCCACCTCAGCGTCGCGATCGCATTCAAGAACTTCCAGTACACCGCCCAGGCCCAGTCGTTGTGGGCCCAAGCCGGCTTCCGGCCGGTAGATCCCGCGGTCGCGGCCCAGTTCCGCGATCAGTTCCCGGTGCCGCTCAAACTGTGGACCATCACCGACCTGGGCGGCTGGAGCAAAGTAGACCCGCAGCTGTTCGATAAGAGCACCGGCAGCATTACCAAGATCTACACGCAGGCCACCGGATGACGACGATCAGCCGTGACTCCGAGGTGATCGGGCCCAACGTGGACAAGCCCGGCGAAGGCCGGCCACGCTTCACCCGCACGATCTCCTTGCGCGTCGGCATGGCCACCCTGTGGCTTTCGGTGATCGTGCTGCTGCCGCTGGCCGCCATCGCCTGGCAGTCGGTCGATGGCGGCTGGCAGGCCTTTCGGCTGGCGGTCACATCGCACGCGGCGCTGGATTCGCTGCGGGTCACGTTGACCATTTCCGCCGGAGTCACGGTGATCAACACGGTGTTCGGGCTGCTCATCGCCTGGGTTCTGGTGCGCGACGACTTCGTGGGCAAACGGCTGGTCGATGCCATCATCGACCTGCCGTTCGCGTTGCCCACGATCGTCGCCAGCCTGGTGATGCTGGCCCTGTACGGGACCAACAGCCCGGTCGGACTACATCTGCAGCACACCGAGTGGGGCGTGGGGGTGGCGCTGGCGTTCGTCACGCTGCCGTTCGTGGTCCGTGCCGTGCAACCGGTGCTGCTGGAAATCGATCGGGAGACCGAGGAAGCCGCGGCGTCGCTGGGCGCCAACGGCCCGAAGATCTTCACCTCCGTCGTCTTGCCCTCGGTGACACCGGCCTTGTTGTCCGGCGCCGGGCTGGCATTCTCGCGGGCCATCGGCGAGTTCGGATCGGTCGTGCTGATCGGTGGTGCGGTACCGGGAAAGACCGAAGTCTCCTCGCAGTGGATCCGTACCCTGATCGAGAACGACGACCGTACCGGTGCTGCCGCGATATCGATTGTGCTGCTGTCGATTTCGTTCGTGGTACTGCTGGTGCTGCGCGTCGTAGGCGCGCGGGCGGCCAAGCGTGAGGAGCTGGCCGCGTGACGACGTCGCCCAAAGTTCGCTATCTGCTCCGGTATACCGCGCTTGCGTACGTCTTTGTGCTGCTGATCGTCCCGGTGGCGCTGATCCTGTGGCGCACATTCCAGCCGGGGTTGGGTCAGTTCTATGCCTGGGTGAGCACGCCGGCGGCGATATCCGCGCTGAATCTCTCGCTCTTGGTGGTGGCCATTGTGGTGCCGCTGAATGTGATCTTCGGTATCCCGACCGCGTTGGTGCTGGCGCGCAACAGGTTTCGCGGCAAGGGCATTCTGCAGGCGGTCATCGATCTGCCGTTCGCGGTTTCGCCCGTCATCGTGGGTGTGGCGCTGATCGTCCTGTGGGGGTCGGCCGGGGCGTTGGGATTCGTCGAGAAGGATCTTGGGTTCAAGATCATCTTCGGCCTGCCCGGCATCGTGCTGGCCAGTATCTTCGTCACCCTGCCGTTTGTGGTGCGCGAAGTCGAACCGGTGCTGCACGAGTTGGGAACCGACCAGGAGCAGGCGGCGGCCACGTTGGGCGCCGGCTGGTGGCAGACCTTCTGGCGGATCACGCTGCCGTCCATCCGCTGGGGTTTGACTTACGGAATCGTGCTGACCATCGCGCGTACTCTCGGCGAATACGGGGCAGTCATCATGGTGTCGTCCAACCTGCCGGGGGAATCGCAGACGCTCACATTACTGGTCTCAGACCGCTACAACCGCGGTGCTGAGTATGGCGCGTACGCGCTGTCGACACTGCTCATGGCTGTTGCGGTGGTGGTCCTGATCGTCCAGGTGATCTTGGACGTCCGCCGGGCACGAGCGGCCAACCAGGCCTGAGAAGGAGACCGTGATATGACCGCCGCGACCGAACACCACAATCCTGGCGACCACGCGATCACCGTGCGCGACGCCAACAAGCGTTACGGCGATTTCGTCGCGCTGGACCAGGTGAACTTCGTGGTTCCCGCCGGATCGCTGACCGCTCTGCTGGGCCCGAGTGGTTCGGGCAAGTCGACATTGCTGCGCACCATCGCCGGACTCGACCAGCCCGACACCGGAACCATCACGATCAACGGTCGCGATGTCACCCGGGTGCCACCGCAGCGCCGCGGCATTGGTTTTGTGTTTCAGCACTACGCGGCGTTCAAGCACTTGACCGTGCGCGACAATGTGGCGTTCGGGTTGAAGATCCGCAAGCGGCCCAAGTCCGAGATCAAGCAGAAGGTGGACAACCTACTGGAAGTGGTGGGGCTCAGCGGTTTTCAGAACCGCTATCCCAATCAGCTGTCCGGCGGGCAGCGACAGCGGATGGCGCTGGCCCGGGCACTGGCCGTCGACCCCGAAGTGCTGTTGCTGGACGAGCCATTCGGTGCTCTGGACGCCAAGGTTCGCGAGGACTTGCGGGCCTGGCTGCGCCGCTTGCATGACGAGGTGAACGTCACCACGGTGCTGGTCACCCACGACCAGGCCGAGGCACTGGATGTGGCCGACCGGATCGCGGTGCTCAACAAGGGACGGATCGAGCAGGTCGGGTCGCCAACCGACGTCTACGACACCCCCGCCAACGCCTTTGTGATGTCCTTCCTCGGCGCGGTGTCCACCCTGAACGGTGCCCTGGTGCGTCCACACGACATCCGGGTAGGCCGTAACCCGGCGATGGCTGTTGCCGGCGGTGACGGCTCCGCGGAATCGATCGGGGTGGTACGCGCCACCGTCGACCGGGTGGTGCTGTTGGGTTTCGAAGTGCGGGTGGAACTGACCAGCGCGGCCAGCGGTGCGCCGTTCACCGCCCAGATCACCCGCGGCGACGCTGAGGCGCTGGCCCTGAAAGAGGGCGACACCGTCTACGTTCGTGCTACCCGGGTTCCGTCCGTCACGGACGAGGTTGTGGTGGCCGGTGACAAAAGTACGTTGACACGCGCGTAGTGCGGCTACGGCATGGTGAAGACCAGCGCCACCGCGACGACGACGAACAGCAGCACGAAGATGCCGACGGCGATGAGGCTGGTCACCGCCAGTGGGGTCATTCGCCGCTTGGGGCGTGGCTGCTGCTCGGAGAGGCCGGACGTCTGCGCCGAGTCCGGGGGAGTGGAACCCGGCGGTACGCCGCTACCGGGCTCGAGGCCCGGCGTCCTCGACGGGTCGGGATCCGGGGGCAGTGCGGTCATGGCTCGCGGGTACCCCGTCGGGCGCATGTCACACGGACTCAGGAGTCTCAATTGTCACAAGAAGTCCCGGGTATGCCGCTTTGCCCGCCTCTGCGCGACAAATTCAACTGCCGCCGGAATTGTTTACTGGAAATTGCCGTCAGGCCGCGATCCGCTGCGCGGTCGCCGCATCGAAGCGATCCAGGACTGTCTCGGCCACCAAGCGGTGCGCCCCCAGCGGTGCCGCCATCGGGATGCCGGCGCCGTGGGCGAAGCGCTGCACTCGATCGGGCAGCCGGCCAGGCGCCAGGAACCACGGGGCGATAACCACCCGGCGGGCGCCGCGCCTGCGCAACCGATGCACGGCGTCGGCCAGTGACGGTTCCGGACGGGTGGCGAAAGCCGTCGTCGCGGCCGTCCACCGTGTGCCGTCCAACAGCTTTGGCGCAACCTCTGCGGTGCGAGCGTTAGCGGCGGCGTTGGATGAGCCGATAGCCACCACGAGCACACCTAGCCGGTCATCGAGTCGGGAAATCCCGAGTTCGGTTACCCGCTGACGCAGCACTGATACCAGTCGGTCGTCCTCGCCGAGCACCTCGGCCTGGCACACGTCGACCCCACGTTCAGCGGCGCCACACTCAGCGATCTGGCGGGGGATGTCGATGCGGGCGTGGTAGGCATTGGCCAGCAGGAACGGGGTCACCACCGCAGCGCCGGACAGCCGGGGCAGCACGTCGACCAGGCTCGGAGAGTTATTCTCGCAGAACGCAACTCGCACATCCAGACCCGGCCGCAGGCGTGCCACATGTTGCGCGACGGCCCTTGCGTTGGCCGCCGATCGGGGGTCCGCACTTCCGTGCGCGGTCAGAACCAGGGAGGTCACGAGGCGTGCAACCCACATTCGGTCTTGGCCAGCCCCTGCCAGCGTCCACTGCGCGGATCGGCGCCCTCGACGGGCTTGGCCGTGCACGGGGCACAGCCGATCGACGGATAGCCTTCGTGCACAAGAGGGTTGACCAGCACATCGTGCTCGCTGATGTAGTCCTGCATGTCCTCGTCCGACCATGCCGCCAGTGGATTGACCTTCACCAGCTTGAACGCTTCGTCGAAACTGATCAGCGGGGCGTTGGCGCGGGTGGGCGACTCGACCCGGCGCAACCCGGTCACCCAGGCCGAATACCCGCGCAGTGCCTTGCCCAGCGGGACGACTTTGCGCAGCCGGCAGCATTCGCCCGGGTCGCGGGCGAATAGGTCCTTGCCCAGTAGTTCGTCCTGCTCGGCAACCGTGTTCTCCGGGGTGACGTTGACAATCCTTATGTCGTAGACGGATTCGATCGCGTCCCGGGTGCCGATCGTTTCCACGAAGTGGTAGCCGGTGTCCAGGAACATCACCGGTACACCCGGGCGCACCTTGGCCGCCAGATCGACCAGCACGGCGTCCTGCATGTTGGAGGCCACCACGTAGTTACACGTCGCCCACCCGCGGGGTCCGTTGACGCCGCCGAAGGTTTGCTCGGTCCACTGCATCAGTTCGGTGGCGCTGGCTCCGTCGAGTTCTGCCGCGCCGCGCGCAGCGAGGTCCCGCAGCTCGGCTTCAGTCAGTCTGGTCGCCTCGCTCATCGCAAGTCGTCCTCCTCTGCGCGAATCGCCCACTGCGCAAA
This sequence comes from Mycobacterium szulgai, assembly GCF_002116635.1. Classification (GTDB taxonomy): domain Bacteria; phylum Actinomycetota; class Actinomycetes; order Mycobacteriales; family Mycobacteriaceae; genus Mycobacterium; species Mycobacterium szulgai. The sequence goes on from NZ_LQPW01000022.1 coordinate 46,587, forward strand.
GCGTTCACCCTCGTTGCGGTGCTTGAGGAAGTTGCGGGTGACCCGGTCGATGTAGTCGCCGAGCTCGTCGCTGGTGACCTTGTGCTGGCGCAGCTTTCGGCCGAAACCGCTGTCCAGGCCAAGGCTGCCGCCCAGATGTACCTGGAAGCCCTCGACGGACCCGCCTTCGCCGTCGTCGACCATCTGACCTTTGAATCCGATGTCGGCGACCTGAATTCGGGCGCACGAGTTGGGGCAGCCGTTGATGTTGACGGTGACCGGCACGGCGAGCTGAGAGTTGATGTCGTCGAGCCGGCGCTCCAGCTCAGGCACCAAAGACTGTGCCCGCACCCGGGTTTCGGCAAAGGACAGCTTGCAGTACTCGATCCCACTGCAAGCCATCAGGTTTCGGCGCCACTGCGAGGGACGCGCGGTGAGATCCAGTGCCTCCAGCCCGGCAAGCACCTCGTCTAGCTTGTCGTCGGGTACGTCCAGGATGATGAGCTTCTGGTAGGGCGTGAACCGGATCCGGTCCGAGCCGGCGAGTTCGGCCAGCTCTGCGACAGCGGCCAGGGTGGTACCGGAAACCCGCCCGGCGATGGGCGAAACGCCGACGGCATTGAGTCCGTTCTTCAACCGCTGCACTCCGACGTGATCGATGGGATGTGCGAGCGGCGTGGGCGCCGGACCGTCGATCAGCGGTCGGTTGAGGTACTCCTGTTCGAGAACTTCCCTGAACTTGTCTATACCCCAGTCCTTGACCAGGAACTTCAGCCGCGCCTTGGACCGCAGTCGCCGGTAGCCGTAGTCGCGGAAGATCGACGTGACCGCTGCCCACACCTCGGGCACCTCGTCCAGCGGCACCCAGACGCCGAGCCGCTGGGCCAGCATCGGGTTGGTAGACAACCCGCCACCTACCCACAGATCCAGGCCGGGACCGTGCTCGGGGTGGTTGACGCCGATGAACGCGATGTCGTTGATCTCGTGCGCGACGTCCTGCAGCCCCGAGATCGCGGTCTTGTACTTGCGTGGCAGGTCGGAGAACTCGGGCTTGCCGATGTAGCGGCGCACGATCTCGTCGACGGCCCAACTCGCGTCGAGCACCTCGTCGAGCGAGTCGCCGGCCAGCGGCGAGCCCAGCACCACACGCGGGCAGTCGCCGCATGCTTCGGTGGTCTGCAATCCCACCTCGTCGAGCCGGCGCCAGATCTCCGGGACGTCCTCGACCCGAATCCAGTGGTACTGCAGGTTCTCCCGGTCGGAGATGTCGGCGGTGTCGCGGGCGAACTCGATGGAAATCTGGGCCAACGTACGCAGCGCGGTGGTGGACAGCGCGCCGCCGTCGCAGCGCACCCGCATCATGAAGTACTTGGCCTCGAGCAGGTCCATGTTGTCGTCGCCGGTGAATGAGCCGTCGTAGCCCTGCTCGCGCTGGGTATAGAGGCCCCACCAGCGGAAGCGCCCGCGGAGGTCGTCCTTTTCGATGCTGTCGAATCCGTTTTTGGCGTAAATGTTCTCGATGCGCTCACGCACATCGAGCGGGTCGCCGGCCTTCTTCATCTCCTCGTTGGGGTTCAGCGGCTCGCGATTCCCCAGCGCCCACTGGCCCTCATTACGAGGGGCTTTGGCAGGACGTGCGGTGGTCATTCGACGGTTCTCCTTCGCGAACGTCGTCGGCCCTGGACGCGCAGAACACCGGTTCTTACCGGCGGCGCAGATCCGGAGGCCAGTGGAACTACTGGTGGGCTGGGTCTACGACATCAAGGCAGACAGATACAGCTGCAGACACGCTTGAGGTCGATATGCCGCCGGGTAACGAGCGCTGGCCAAAGAGGGCTGCGCAGGCTCGGATTGGCGGCGGTCACGCGCCTATTCTGCCATGGATGGCCGCCAGCCGTGCGACCAGGTCAAATTTCTTCTCATGATGATTAAAACTAACCAGCAATCCTGGGTGCCCGGACAAACCAAACCGGGAATCCCCTGAGAAATGGGCTGAACGGTCCGAAGCGGTGGCATCATTTGGCATGACCGTTCCCCAGGCTCCGCCCGACCTGCCCGACTTGCAGCCGCGGCCTGGAGGGCCGTTCGGGGTGTACGTGCATGTCCCGTTCTGCATCACCCGCTGCGGCTATTGCGACTTCAACACCTACACACCGGCCGAGCTGGGCGGCGTCAACCCCGACGCCTGGCTGGTGGCGTTGCGGGCGGAACTTGAACTGGCCGCCGCGCGGCTCGGCGCACCCACGGTCGACACGGTGTTCGTCGGCGGCGGCACGCCATCGCTGCTCGGGGGTGCGCGCCTGACCACGCTGCTCGACATGGTGCGCGACCACTTCGAGCTGGCGCCCGACGCCGAAATCACCACTGAGGCCAACCCCGAGTCGACCTGGCCGGACTTCTTCGACGCGATCCGGGCGGCCGGCTACACGCGGGTGTCGCTGGGCATGCAATCGGTGGTGCCGCACGTACTCGGGGTGCTCGACCGGGTGCACACGCCCAATCGGTCGGCGGCCGCCGCCCGCGAGGCGTTGGAAGCCGGCTTCGAACACGTCAGCCTCGATTTGATCTACGGAACGCCCGGGGAGTCCGATGATGATCTGCTGCGCTCCGTGGAAACCGCGGTAGCAACCGGGGTGGATCACGTATCCGCGTATGCCTTGGTCGTTGAGCCGGGCACCGCACTGGCCCGACGGGTCCGCAGCGGTGAGTTGGCCGCGCCGGACGACGACGTGCTCGCGCATCGTTACGAGTTGGTCGATGCGCACCTGTCCGCAGCGGGGCTGGGCTGGTACGAGGTGTCCAACTGGTGCCGCCCGGGTGGTGAGTGCCGGCACAACCTGGGTTACTGGGACGGTGGGCAGTGGTGGGGCGCCGGGCCGGGGGCACACGGGTATGTGGGCGCGACTCGTTGGTGGAATGTCAAGCACCCCAACACTTATTCCCAGATACTCGCCGACCGGACGCTGCCGGTTGCCGACTATGAGCAGCTCGGGACCGATGCGCTGCACACCGAAGAGGTGTTGCTGAAAATCCGGCTGCGCCAAGGGCTGCCGGTGGACCGGCTGGGCACCGCAGAACGCGAGCGCGCCGAGCAGGCGGTGACCGACGGTCTGCTGGTATCCGAGGGGGACACGCTGGTCCTCACCGATCGGGGACGGCTGCTGGCCGATGCGGTAGTGCGAAACGTGTTGGGCTGACGCTCTTTTCAGGTGGTATGGAACAAATCGCCGACGATGCGGGCGATCTCGATGTAGAGCGGGATGCCGATCGTGACGTTGTAGGAGAACGTCAAACCCAGTGATGCAGCCAGCGGCAGCGTGGGGCTGGCCTCCGGGATGGCTAGTCGCTGGACAGCCGGCACGGCGATGTAGGACGCCGCGCCACAAAGCACCGCGAACAGCACATAGGTACCCGGCTTGAAGTCGCTATCGGTGAGGTAGGCGTAGCTGTGGGCGACGAAGATCCCCAGCGTCGCAAACAGATTCGGCGCCAACAGGCCAAAGAAGATGAACCCGCCCCCGGCTGACCTCAAATCGCGCAGCTTGCGCGACGCGGTCATTCCCATCTCGAGCAGGAACAGGGCGAGCACGCCCTGGAAGGCCGTGACGAAGAAGGTGTCGTCGTCGTGGACGACCTTCTCGCCCTGCAGCCCGCTGACGAGGCCGATGATGATGCCGCCGAGTAGCAGGACCAGGCCGGGGTTGAGGAAGACCTCCTGAAAGAGCTCGCGGGAGAACAGTGATTCCTTCTTGGCTTTCTCGACCGTCTCGGGGTCCCACTCGGGATGCTCGCGTTTTTCCAGCGAGATCTCCAACTCCTGCTCGATCCCGCGTTCGTGCTGGACCTCCAGGCTCTGGCCCTGAGCGGGCCGGGCGGCAGTGCCCGGCCCGAGCTTCGCGGGCGCGGTGTAGCCCGGCTCGTCGGGCATGAACCCGGACTCGTCCATGCCACGGTGGCGAAGCCGGGCCACCAGGTACAGCGCCACCAGACAGCCGGGGATCTCCATGATGGCCAGCATTACCGGCATGTAGGCGTTGAAGGCGATTCCGACGCTCGTCAGGAAGGCCACGCAGGTGGCGAAGGTGCCCGCGGAGTCCGACCCGTAATAGCCGGCCACGGTTGCCTTATCGACTCGCCGCATTCCACTGAGCCGGCTCAGCAGGAGGTACGCCAGGCCTCCGATCAGGAAGTTGAGCACGAAGCCCAAAACCATGAACCCGACGATGGTGCCGATGCTCGACGGCTTGATCTTGGCCAGCTCTTCGCCCCCGTGCCAGCCGATGGCCAGCAGCAGGTACATGGTGAGGCCCTGATAGATCACATAGGGGAACTCGAACCGCACCTTGAGAATCGGTATGAGAAACCCGAAGTAGAAGAACAACAGCAGGGGTTTGAACAGATTGTGGGTGAAGTTCTCCCAGAACTCGTGCAGCATTTGGCCCCTCCCGAGCAACATGCAGCTATCAAGGAAGCGACCGTCAGCGGGGCGACCGCGAATCATCCAAGACGACCCTGAGAATTTAACGGTGCTGATGCCAAACCGCCACTCGGACGCAGCGCCGAAAAGCCAGGTCTTTGGGATAAAAAGCGCGCAGCGGAAACCGAGCGAGCGGTGAAATGGCCGGTGATCACCACTGTGCTCGATAATGCGCCGTCAATAGGCGCCCAATAGGCGTTTTCTGTGAATGTGCTGTCAGTTTGAGCGCGACGTCACTTCGCGGAGCTGACCAGCGACGGCCGCACACCGATGTCACGCTTGCGGTGGGTCACCGAGCGCCACGCGGAGGGCGAGTAGTGCGTCGTGGTTTCTTCGAAGCCGTCGACCGTGCACACGGTGAGTACGCCGGTTTCTTGATTGATCGTGAGATCGTCGCAATCGCCTTTGATTTCTTCCCCATCAACAAGCCGGATTACGAACATTGTGCTGTCCTTCCTTGTTGCGGTCCCTGTACCGCCCTGATGCGGCGTACCCGGGGGCCACTCCGTTCCGCGTGCGGACGGAGCTTAGCGACCTACCGGGCAAACCGCGCGTCAGGCGGCTACGTCCGGTCCCGGTGATGCTAGGAGCGCTGCTGAGATGACAACAGGCCGCTGCGCGACGTGGCGGTAAACGGTTGGGAAACGTTTGGCGTCTCACATGCGAGACGCCGCTGCCGAGCATCCTTACAAAATCCGGGCCTGCCTGGGGAAACACACCTCAGTGCAGGTGTGCTGGATCGGTGGAACTTATTCATCTGGCCTGAGGTTCACCTGAACGGTACGTCGGCTCCTGACCCATTTTTGACGTGGGTGGCGCGTGCTGAAGTAGGTTAGGCTACATTTACTAGCTGTGACCGATGTCGGGGTGGAGACGAGTCCTGCCAGCACTGCATCGCAGTCGATTCCCCTGCCCGCCGACATCGATCCGGCTGATCTGGCCGCCGAGTTGGTCGCTGCGCTGCCCGAGCCGCTCGGCGAGGAATATCTGCTCTACGAGTACGACGGCCAATGGGTCCTCGCCGAAGGCGCGTACGCGATGGTGGAGCTGGACAACGACGAACTGCGTGTCATCCGTGACGGCGCCGTTCAGCGTCAGCAGTGGTCGGGGCCGCCGGGGCCGGTCCTGGGCGAAGCCATCGACCGGCTGTTGCTGGAAACCGACCATGCCTTTGGCTGGCTTTCATTCGAATTCGGCGTCTACCGCTACGGGCTGCAGCAGCGGCTGGCTCCGCACACGCCCCTGGCCCGGGTGTTTTGGCCGCGTACCCGAATAGTCGTCACCCGCAAGGACATCCGGCTTTATGGGGCGCAGGCTCGTCATCGCGAAGCGGTGCAGCGGTTGCTCGATGCCGGGCTGCGAAGCGTGCCGGTCCCGCGCGCGCTCAACTTGACCGACGATCCGTCGGGCTACCTGGAGCGGGTGTCGAAGGCCGTCGGGGAGATCGCCGGCGGCAGCTATCACAAGGTGATCCTGTCTCGTTGTGTCGACGTGCCTTTCGAGCTCGACTTCCCATCGACCTATCGGCTGGGTCGTCGCCACAACACTCCGGTGCGGTCATTCTTGTTGCAAATCGGCGGAATTCGCGCCCTGGGCTACAGCCCGGAGATCGTCGCGGCGGTGCGCCCTGATGGGACGGTGCTGACCGAGCCGCTGGCCGGTACCCGGGCGCTGGGCCGTGGGCCCGCCACCGACCGGCGGGCGCGCCAAGAGCTGGAATCGGATCCGAAAGAGATTGTCGAGCACGCGATTTCGGTTCGCTCGTCGCTCAAGGAGATCACCGAGGTCGCCGAACCGGGAACGGCGGCGATCGTCGATTTCATGAGGGTGCGCGAGCGCGGCAGTGTGCAGCATCTCGGCTCGACGATCAGTGCGCGCCTGGACGCGTCGCGTGACCGCATGCAGGCTCTGGAGGCACTCTTTCCGGCGGTCACCGCCTCCGGAATCCCGAAAGCGGCCGGGGTGGAAGCCATCCTGCGGCTAGATGACAGTCCGCGAGGCCTGTATTCGGGTGCGGTCGTGATGTTTTCCGCAGACGGCGGACTTGACGCGGCGCTGACGCTACGGGCGGCATATGCCCGGGAGGGGCGGACCTGGCTGCGGGCCGGCGCCGGCATCATCGAAGCCTCCGAACCCGAGCGCGAGTTCGAGGAGACCTGCGAGAAGCTCTCCACGCTGGCCCCGTATCTGGTTGAACGGCAATAGCTTTAGACAACGGCTTGGGGTTGTTCAGCTCGCCCTGCCGGCAGTTGCACCAGCCACGGACAACGAACCCGCGATGAACTGCGAGACGTGTGCCATCGCTTTGGGCGCTTCGGGCGATATGCGGGGCAGCGCCTGGAAGACATGCACCTGGTCCGGCCACACCTGCAATTCGCAGTCACCGCCGGCGGCGCGGATGTCAGTGGCGAGTTGGCGAGCGTCTGCCTCGAGCATTTCGGCGCCGCCGGCCTGGATCAAGGCCCGGGGAAGCGGTGGCCCGCCGGCGACATCGAGCTTCAGGCGATGGTGGGTGGGATCGACGCCGACGTGGTACAAAGCGACCACTCGGGCCGCGGCTGCGGCTCGAACGGCTGGATCGGGGCGCTGCAGTTCACGTGCGGCACACAGTTCGAAGGTCAGATCGATCAGGGGGGAGAACAGCACCAGCCCCGCCGGCGGCTTGTCGGCGACCTCCGGTTGCAGCAGCATGTCCACCGCTAAGTGGCCGCCCGCCGAATCTCCGGCGATCACAATGCGTTCCGGCGGCAAACCGCTCGCGTGTGGCAGCCAGTCCCAGGCCGCGCGCACGTCGTCGGCCGCGGTGGGGAATCGGTAGCGCGGCGCCAGTCGGTAGTCGACGCAGAACACCGGCAGTCCGGTCAGGGACGACAGCCAGGACGTCAGCCGGCGATGCGTTCGGGGCGAACACATGGTGAAACCGCTGCCGTGCACGTAGTAGATCGCTGCGCTGGTGTTGCGGCTGACGCCGGTCGGTATGCGCGGCCCGTAGACCCATTCGCCGATGACGCGGCGCCCGTCCGGGAGAACCGAGTTGACTTGCTCGACGCGGGTGCCCGCCAGCGACCGTCCGAACGTGCCCATCAGCCGGGCGATGAGCTGGCGCGATGCCCAGACGCCCCAGGCCCGGTCCGGCGGAATCGCTCCGGTGATCGGCCGTAGCATCATCGAGCTCACTGCGATTGCGCTGCGGGCTCGCAGTGACCCGCGCACCGGAACGCCGTCGTTCATGAAGGTGCAGTGAATACCAAATGGTGACGTTCGTCAATGGCACATTTGCACAGACGGCATGCGCATCGCTCAGCAGATCATTGAGCGATCCTCAAGTGCGATATCGCATCTGATATGAGTCTGATATCGCATTCTAGAGTCGCCTTTTGGGACGGAGCGCGGCTCAATCCCAATTTGGGAACTATAGCGCCGCCCCGAGTTGGGCCGCGATCGCCCGCTTGTCCACCTTTCCGATCGGCGTCGTCGGCAGCGTCGACATCGCGACCAGCACGTCCGGCCGGGCGTGGGCGGCTACCCCGCGCTGGTCGAGGTAGCTATTCAATTCCGGTAGGCTCAGCTGAGCGCCGGTGAAAACAACTGCGGCACAGATTTTTTCGCCGAGATAAGGGTCGGGCAGCGGAACGGCTGCTGCCGACCAGATCGACGGATGGCTGAGCAACTGCTCTTCGATTTCCTGCGCGGCAATGGTTTCCCCGCACCTGCAGATGACGTCTTTCACCCGCCCGGTCACCACCAGATACCCGTCGGGCCGCAACCGCACCAGGTCGCCGCTGCAATAAAAACCGTAGGGATCAAAGCTGCGCTCGTTATCGCGCTCGGCGCGAAAGTAACCGTTGATCGTGTAGGGCCCGCGCACCAGGAGTTCGCCTTCGTCGCCCGCCGCCACCGGTGCGCCTGCCGCGTCGACGATGCGCACTTCGTCGGCGGGGGATAGCGGCCGGCCCTGGGTGTGGTCGACCAGTTCGGGCGGATCGCCGATACGGGTGAAGTTGAGCAGTCCCTCGGCCATTCCGAATACCTGCTGCAGGCCGGGGGTCAGCGCGCTGCGCACCTGGCGAGCGTCCTCGGGTTCCAGTTTCGACCCGCCAACCTGCAACAGCCGCAGTGACTTCGGCGTCACCGGCTCCCAGTCGCAAGCCTGCGCCCAAAGTTTGGCCAACGCAGGCACTACCGCGGTGACGGTGACGCCGTACCGTTCGATGGTGGCAAAAGCCGCCTCGGGGCTTGGGTCGGCGCTGAAAACGACTGTCGCGCCTACCGACATCGCGCCCAGGATGCCGGGGCAGGCCAGCGGGAAGTTATGCGCGGCCGGTAGCGACACCAGATACACGTCATCGCGTGTCAGCCGGCACAGCTGGGCACTCGCCGTGGCGTTGTAGACATAGTCGTCGTGGGTGCGCGGGATCAGCTTCGGTGTGCCCGTGGTGCCCCCGGAGACCAGCAGCAGCGCGGGCGACGCGGTGTCGCAGTCAATCGTGGGCGGGTCGCCGGCGGGCAGGTCTGACCACGACACAAACGGGCCCGGATCCCCGTCGACGATCACATGACGCAACCGCGGTTGCGCGGCGACCAGCCGCTCGGCCATCGGCCGGTAGTCGAAACCGCCCGCGTTCTCGGCGATGATCAACCCAACCGCGCCACTGACTTGCGCGAAATGGCTCAGTTCGGCGAACCGGTGTCCGGGCAGGCACATCACCGGGATGGCTCCGGCGCGCAGCAGGCCGAACAGCGCCACAGCGAACCGGTTCGAATTCGGCAGTTGTAGCAGCACCCGGTCGCCGGGCGCGATGCCGAGGGTGGCGAACCACGCGGCGGCCCGGTCGCAGAGCTCGTCCAGCTCGGCGTAGGTGTGCGTGGCTGTGACATCTGCAACACCGACACGCTGTGGCCACCTCGCCGCCGCCTGGCGCAAGAGCGACTCGACGGTGCGGCCGGTCCAGTAGCCGTCGGCCCGGTAGGTGGCCTCGCGTTGGGGGGTGAAGCCGATGAACCCGTCCAGCGGCGCGGGCGCCACACCGGATTCAAGGCTGCATCCGCGGCCGGATTCGGGCGGCTGAGCAGGGGTAAGAGGCACTCGGTAGCTCCCTTGGGGGCGAGAGTGTGCTGCCCCGCCAACATAGGGTAGCGTACACGAAGTTAGGACAGCCTGAGCTAAGCAGCGGAGTTGGGGGTCTTGGGACGATGAGCCGCACGCTCGCAATCGTCGGGGCCGGAGCGAAAGCCGTGGCGGTGGCCGCCAAGTCCGCGGTACTGCGCGACATGGGCGTCGACACCGCCGAGGTTGTCGCCATCGAACGAACCGAGGTTGCGGCCAACTGGCTGCCCAGTGGCGGCTGGACGGACGGTCGGCAGCGGTTGGGCACCAGTCCGGAAAAAGACGTCGGCTTCCCGTACCGGTCTGCCCTGGTGCCGGGCCGCGACGCCGAACTCGACGAGCAGATGATTCGCTTCAGCTGGCAGTCGTATCTGGTTGCCACGGACCAATTCGTGGGCTGGGTCGACCGCGGCAGACCGGCCCCCACGCACGAGACGTGGGCCCGGTATTTGCAGTGGGTTGCCGAGGTCGCCGGGCTGAAAGTCGTTCGCGGGGAAGTACTTCAGATCGGCCTCGACGAGTCGCGAGAGTCGCGCTGGGCTCTGCACACGGCAGAGTCGAGCCTGGCCGCGGACACGTTGATGATCACCGGCCCGGGGCAGCCCGAGCGGTCCATGCTTTGCGGAGATCCGCGGGTCCTGTCGATCGCACAGTTCTGGCAGCGCGCCGGCCGGCACGATCGGATCGTCGCCGAGAATGTTGCGGTCATCGGCGGTGGCGAGACCGCCGCATCGATTCTCAATGAGCTTTTCCACCACCGTGTTTCAGCCATCACAGCGATCGCCCCGCAAGCGACCCTCTTCACCCGCGGTGAGGGCTTTTTCGAAAATTCGCTGTTTTCCGATCCCACCGGCTGGCGCAGCCTCACCCAAGCCGAACGGCGCAACTGTATTGCCCGCACCGACCGCGGGGTGTTCTCGGCACGGGTCCAGGAGTCGCTGCTTGCCGACGAGCGGATCAAGCATCTGCGCGGACGCGTCGCTCGGGTGTCGGGCCGAGACAGTCGCATCTGGCTCACGTTATCCACGGACAACTGTGGTGAGCCGCTCGAAACCCTGCATTGCTTCGACCTTGTCATCGACGGATCCGGGGCTGATCCGCTGTGGTTCGTGCCGCTATTGCACCCCGCAGCGGTGGACCTGCTGGAGTTGGGTTTGGGGGGCCCGTTGACCGGCGAGCGGCTGGAGGAGTCCATCGGTCACGACTTGGCCATAATGGGCGTCACCCCGAAACTGGTGCTGCCCAACCTTTCCGGCGTCAACGAGGGGCCGGGTTTCCCGAACCTGAGCTGCCTGGGCCTGCTGTCCGACCGGGTGCTGGGCGCCGAGATGGGCATCGAGATAAGCAGTGCCGAGACACCGGTGGGCAGGACCGGCGAGTACCAAGCCGTGTAAGTCCGGTTGCCGGCCTAGGCGTCCAGCTTGGCCAGCACGTCTGCCACCGAAGCGCCGCCCAGCAGATCGGCCACCTCTAGATCGTGGTCGAACTCCATTTTGACCTGACGGCGAAACTCCAAGGCCTGCAGGGAATCCAGGCCGATGGCGACCATGGGCACCGTGGTGTCGATCGCCTGGATGCCCTCGACACCGATGGCCTGGGCCAGTAGCTTCACCAGTCGGTGCGGCACGCTCGCCGCTCCGGTGGGGGCCGAATCAGCGGCCGCGGGCACGGCTGCCGAATTCAGCTGCGCCAATAGTGCTTGTCGGCCACAGGTTTCGAGCACGGCGCGGGCCCGGTCCAAGTCGAACGATGCGACGATCACGTTCTTGCCAAGGCAGGTCACGTCGACGGCCAGTGCATCGGCGGGCAGCATGGGAACGACGCCGAGACCGCTTAGCATCGCGAGGCCGGAGTCGTCGAGATGGACTTTCCAGTGTCCCCACTGCACAGAAACGCAGTCCACACCTTCGGATTGCAGTCGGTGGGCCATGGCGTCAAGCATCCGATTGGCCGCGGCGTAGAGGGCCAGGCCGCGACCGCCGACGGTCGCCGAAATCGACGAGCAGAGAATCACCCGGGCGTCGTCGGTGCGGGGGAAGGTTTCCAGCACGCGTGCGATGCCGACAACTTTGGCTTGCAGGGCCTGGTCGACGTGTGTGGTGGTGATGTCGTCCAGTTCGACACCCGAATACGCCACGGCGGCATGGACTATCAGATCTGCTGGCGCGTCTTGATGTTGCCGCGCCAGTTGCGCTACCGCGGCCTGGTCGCCCAGATCGCATTGGGCCAGCCGGATCTGGGTCGCGGTGTCCGAGCGGAGCCGCTGCAGTCGATCCGCGACGGCCGGGCTTTCTCCCGATCGGTTCACCAGGGTGATGCGCCGGGTGCCGCGCCTTGCGAAGTGCTCGCAGAATTCGAGCCCGAGTCTGCCACTCCCCCCGATGATGAGCACATGTTCGGGATGCGCAGCAGCGGGGGCTGGCGTGGCTTGGCTCTCGGAGACCCGCTTTGCGTAGAGGCCGCCGCCACGCAGTGCCAGCTCGGATTCATCGCGAGTGTGCAGGGCCGCAAGTACTTTGGCCGCGAGCTCGGGCGGTGGAGCGGGTGGCAGATCGAGGTGCCGGAATCGCACGCCCGGATATTGAGCGCCGATGCTGCGAAAGCCCGCGCTGGCTGCGGCGTGCACCGGATCCGGCGCGTCGTCGTCGGCAAGTACCGCCTCACCGCCCACCGTCACCAGCCAGCACTCGGTCACCGCGTCCCTCATTCCCGGCCACCAGGCTCGGTCGGCGAAGAACGTCGCGACCTCGTTCGCCGCCGCGGCGGTGTCCAGTTGCGGTGATTGCGGAAGAAGTATGACGTAGGTGTCCAGATCGTTTGTGGGGCTGCTATTTCGGGTGTCGACGAGCCTGGCCGTGGCACCGAGGTGGCTGGCCGCTGCGCAAAGGGCATCGGCCAGATCCACGCATGCCGTGGTGTGATCGATGATTCCCAGCGCCCGCGGCGCTACCAGCGAGCGTTGCTGCAGCCTTACCCATTCCTCGGTGAGAAGCCGGGGCCTCGTCACGACCCCGGTGGAGTCGGGAGGTGACGGGGCGGGCTCGCTGAACTCGGTACGGCCACGCGGCTGCCCACCTTGCTCGTACGGCGCCCAGAACTTGATCTCATTCAGCACCGTATTGGGGAAGTCCGGCAAGGGCAGGGGTGCCGGGCCGTCGGACTCGGTTCCCAGGCAGTCCCACGGGTATTCCAGGTCGTGCACCGCAAGCTGCGCGAGGTTGTTACTGAACTCACCCAGATCGCCGGCCGTCCGGCTGGATGTGCCGATCACCAAGGTCTCGGGTAACTCCGCCAAGCCGGCAAGATTCTCTTCAATCGCCAGCTGCAGCGTCGGATGTTCGGCCAGTTCGACAAAGGTGTCGACGCCCAGTGGTATGGCGGCCGCGACCGCCTTATCGAACCGAACGGTGTTGCGCAGGTTCCAAAACCAGTACTGGTCGACTGGTAGGTCACCTGTCAGGGGACCGCCCAGGGTCGCGCCGAGGCAGTCGATATCGGAGTCAAGGAACTTCGGGTTCTCCAGCGCGTGTGCGGCCGCGGTGCGCACCTTCTCGCCGAGTCGTTGGATCACACTGGTATGCGCGGGATACCGGACGCGAATGACGCGCGCGAAGGTGCCGCGCTCGGTGAAGATGTCCACGATGCCCTGCACCGTATCCCGGTCACCTGAGATCCCGGTCATGCCTGGGGAATTGACCACCGAGAGCTCGGCCCAACCCGCGCATCGCGCGAGCAGGTCCTCGCAGGTGTCGCGGTCGGCGGCGACGACGGCCATTGCGTAGTCACCCGTGTCGAATTCGTCAGCCGCACGAGCCCGAATTCCGACGACGCGCACCGCATCCGACAAGGTGACCTTGCCGGCTACGTAGGCCGCTGCGATTTCACCTTGGCTGTGCCCGATGGTGAGGTGTGGCCGAACACCGAAGGACCGCCACGTCGCGGCCAGCCCGGCCATCTGCGTGAACAATGCCGGCTGAACGATACTGGCATGGTCCTGCGCCGCAAGTTGTTCGTCGAGAAGGTAATTCAGTGGCGAATCGCCGAGCTGTGTCTGGAACTCCTCGGCGCAGCGATCCACCTCGGTCCGAAAGGCAGGAACCGACTCGTAGCAGAGCCGGCCCATCCCGGGCCGCTGGCTGCCCTGGCCGGGAAACACGTAAGCGTGCCGACGGGTGGTGGCTGCGCTGCCGGTGCGCACCACCGAGGGATGGTCTTGTTCATCGGCAACGGCCTGCAGAGCGCTGATCAAGTCCTCGCGGTCGGTCACCATGGCCAGGGCGCGGTACCGGCGGGCGACCCGCGTGCGGAACAACATCCCCGCGATCGCCTGCGCGGTGACCTCGGGATGGCTTGCGGCGTAGGAAAGTACAGCCGCGGCCTCGTTGCGCACCAGCTCGGCGGTATCCGACGACAGCAGCACCGGGATGGTGCCGTCGGGTAGCCGGTAGGTAACCTTCACGCGACTCGCTCCTCGGAACCGGCGGGCATGGCGATGATCGCGTGCGCATTGGCACCCCCCGCGCCGAACGACGACGCGGCGCCGTAGCGGATCCCGTTTTTCGGTTCCCAGGGGTGCAGCTTGGTAGCCAGTCGCAGGCCGGTCAGATCCCAGTCGAGTTTCTTGGTTGGGTTGTCCGAGAAAAGAGTTGGCGGGATGTGGCCGTGCTGACCGGCGAGCAGTAGCTTGATCAGGCCGAGCATTCCGGATGCGGCTTGGGCATGACCGGCGTTGGACTTGATCGATCCCAGTAGCGCTTCGGATCCGCCGGCGCCGTACGTCTTGAACAGAGCCACCAATTCCATTGGGTCGCCGGCAAGGGTTGCGGTGCCGTGTCCTTCGATCATGCCCACGTCCGCTGGATCGATTTCGGCCACCTCGAGTGTCTTGCGGACCAGCTGTTCCTGTGCGCGGATCCGGGGTACGAGAATCGGTTTGCCTTTGCCGTTGTGGTTGGTGCGAATGGCCAGGATTCGGCCCAGGATTCGGTGTCCGAGTTGCCGGGCTCGTGATTCACGCTCGACAAGCACCGCTCCGGCACCTTCGCCCCAGACCGTGCCGGTCGCGTCGTCAGAGTAGGCGCGGCAGTGCCCGTCGTCGGAAAGGGCATTGAGCCGGGCGAACTCATAGAAGGCCGACGGTGCTCCGAGAACACACACGCCGCCGGCGATGGCCCATTCGCACTCGTCCAGCGCAATCGCGGTGGCGGCCAAATGAAGTGCAGTCAACGACGACGCGCACGCGGTATCAACCGATATGGATGGGCCGGTCAGTCCCAGGAAGTGCGAGATGCGGCCGGCACCGCCAAGTTGACCCATGCCGACGGTTCGGTGGCCGGTGTAGGCATCGGCCACCGCGGCGCGGGTTCCGTACTCCGACATGGACATTCCGATGAAACAGCCGGCCTCTTGGCCCTCGACTGCGCCCGGGTTGACCCCGGCATTTTCCAGCGCCTTCCACGCCACCCGCATCGCAACGCGTTGCTGGGGGTGCATCACGAGGGCCTCGCGAGGGGTGATGCCGAAGAAGTATGGGTCGAATACCGTTGCGCTGTCCATGAATCCGCCGGCATCGGGAACCTGTCCCCAGCCGTCCAACTCCGAAACCGACAGCAGATCGTCGACCGGCCAGCTGCGATCCCGGGGAAACGGAGAGAGCAACTCCCGAGATTCGGCGAGCGCCGACCACAATTGCGCTGGCGTGCCGATTCCTCCCGGGGCCTCGACGGCCATCCCGGATATGACGATCGGATCGCTGAATGGCGCTAGCGCAGCACCGTATTTGCTCACGCTGTCTGCCCGCAGCACGCGTAGGACGCGACCAATTCCGCAACGGCGTCGAGGTGATCGTTCAAGTAGAAATGGCCGCCGTCGAACATGGTGACCTCAAGGGCGCTGGTGTGCTTGCCCCACCCGTAGAGGTCGGCCAGGCTGACGATCGGGTCTTCGTCGCCTCCGATCGCCAGAATGGGGGCCGCTATCTTGACGTCCTCGTCGCACAAGTAGGTGTCACAGGCCTGATAGTCAGCCTTGATCACGGGAAGTGCCAGCTTCATCAGTTCGCGGTTGCTGAACACATCCGCGGTGGTGCCTTCCAGCGCTGCCAGATAGTCGAGGATTTCGTCGTCGTCCTTTGGATGCGGTGGTTTTGCCGACGAATTGCTCGGGGCGACCGACGCCGAGACATTCAGCCGCCCCACTTTGATTCCCCGGGCCTCGGCGAGCCTGACGAATTCGAAGGCCACCCAGCCACCCATGCTGTGACCGAACGCGAATAGCGGCAGCCCGCGATTGTGGGGCGAGTTTGTGAACTCCGCGAGTGCTCCTGCCGCGATCGCGGGCAGCGCGGTGAGCGGCGTTTCGGCGGCGCGGTCCTGGCGGCCCGGGAACTGGAAAACGAGGACGGTGAACTTCTTACTCAAGGCTTTGGACAGGTTGCGATAGGCCGACGCGCCGGCCCCGGCATGCGGAAAGACCAGCAAAAGCGGGTTGTCGGGCGAATCGGGTTTGTGGAACTCCCTGATCCACCCCAATGGGCGCCGCATGCACAGATACCTTTCGTATGCCCGTCGAACAATCTCGGTCCCGCCAAGCAACTTAGCGAAGGCTAACATAAACTATCCGGCGTCACGGGCTGGATGTCAGCCCGCTGACCTCCGGATTCAGCACTGTGACGGGCTGCCTTCGTGAGGCTCCCGGTCACGAACCATGAGCGCGGCACGTTTGTTCGGCAGCTCGACGTCGCGAGTGCGACGGAAGCCGGCGCGCTCGAACGCCCGAATCGACCGCTGGTTATCGACGTCCGGCTCGGCGATCACCCGGTCGGCGCGCGGGTCCGCATCGAGCTGCCAGGTGGATACCGCGTTCAGCAGCTTTACGGCCAGGCCGCGACCGCGGCATTCGGCCGGACCCAGCAACAGGTGCACGCCGGCGTCGTGGTCCCGGGCGGCGTAGTAGTGCGCCAACTGGTCAAGATCGGCTCGATAGAGCTCCCAATAGCTCATCGGAATCCCGTTCAGTTCGCCTACGTAGGCAGTGGAATGCGCACTTTCTTCCTGCTTCTGCAGATAGGCCGCGATCTCGCGGGGTGGCCACGCCTTCTTCCAGAAGCGAGCTACCTCGGGATCGTTCATCCATGCGTGCAGTAGGTCCACATCGCGGTCCAGGCACAGGCGACGCAACGAGAATTCGCCGGAGAACTCCTCGTGTTCCAGGCCGGCACAGCGGTGCCGCAGATCCGGCGTGTACACCGCGCAACCTCCGGTACTGCCACCTGAAACTCGTGCTCGGACGGCCGCAGGAGCCGCTTAACTTAGCGAAGGCTAACATAATCTGCTGAGCTGTGCTTGGGTAGCGGGAAGAAGGGGCAGGCGCTGGGCGACCATGGGCACGAGTCAAGAAGATTTCCTTGGCTGCAGAGGCCTGCGGGCTTCAATTTCTAGGAGTGAAAACTAGCGATGGTTGACGACGCCAGGACCGTACAGGAACGCCGTCGCGAGCTGCTGCGCCGGCGCGTCGCCGAAAGCGGCTTAGCGGCAAAGCAAACGGTGGCGATGCCAAGGGTGCGCGCCGGTGAGCGTTACCCGCTGTCGGCGGGCCAACGCCGAATGTGGTTTCTGCAGACGATGGATCCTGCGGACGCCGCGCTGAATATCTGTGTTGCCTATCGGCTGACCGGCGACGTGGACCAGGCACGGCTACGGGCCGCCTTCGGTGCTTTCGTCGAGCGGCACGCCGTCTTGCGTACCACCTATGGAGTGGACAGCGCGGGTGAGCCCTATCAGATCTATAGCGATGACGCCGAGATCAATTGGAAGACGACGGATTTAACCGAATCCCCGGAACTCGAGCGGAATCGCCGAATCGAGTCGTTGGCCCGAGAGGAGTTCGGCAAACCGGTCAAGCTCACCAGCGAAATCCCGTTGCGCGTTACGCTGATCCGCACCGGCGCAGCCGAATTCGTGCTGCTTCTGGTGGTGCATCACATCGCGTGGGACGAAGAATGCTGGGAGGTGTTCTTCGGTGAGCTCAGCGCCGCGTACAACGGGCAGGATCTGAGTGCGGCGGCTCCGCAGTTTGTCGCGGTCGAGGTGATGGAAAGCGCGGTGGAGCCCAGCATTTCCGACGTCGGCTACTGGGCTGACCGGTTGCGTCCGCCACCCGAACCGCTGGAGCTCCCGGGTGCGCGGGCCGCGCATCCGTCCAGGCGCTCCGAACGTCGCACGCATTCGCTGCCCGCCGAGCTTTATCGCCGCGTCGAGGATTTCGCCCGCCTTAGTTCGGCCTCGCCGCTGATGGTGCTACTGGCGGCCTTCGGGGTGCTGGTGCGCCGCTACACCGGCGCTACCGATTTCCTCGTCTCCGTGCCGGTGACCGAGCGCAGCGCCACCTCCGCCGCTGCGATCGGCTATTTCGGCAACACGCTGTTGCTGCGGATCACCACCCGACCCCACGACACGTTCACCTCGTTCGTCGCAGCGGTGCGCGAAACCTGTCTCGAGGGCTTCGCTCATCAGTCGGTCGGCATCGATCGGGTGATACGCGAGATAAACCCGGAGCGAATGGGTCACGACGGCATGGACCAGCTCGTCCGACTGGGCTTCAGTATGCGCAAGAGCACCAACGGATTCGCGCTGGACGGCATCACCGTGCGCCAGCTGCGATTGGGCGCGGTAACCGCCGACCTTCCGCTTGCGCTTGCGATCGTGCTGGAACCCGAAGGTGTATTCGTCGAATTCGATTACCAGATCGACGTGCTGAGCGGCGAACTCGCCGATCAAATGCGGACGCATTATCTACAGCTACTCGACAGCGCGCTGGCCGACCCAGAACATCGTCTCGTCAACCTGGACATGCTGGGCGCCGGCGAGCGGAAAAGCGTTTTGGCGCAGTCGCATGGGGAACTCGTCGCCGCTGCGCCCACCACAATGGTGGCGCTGCTCGAGGCCGCCGCCACCGGCGCTCCCGACGCGGTGGCGCTGGTCTCTGACGCGACCGAGCTGACCTATGCCGGATTGCACGGTCGCGCAAACCGCTTGGCGCGCTGGTTGATCGAACAGGGATTCGGTGCCGACGACATCATCGGCCTGCGCATCAGCACGTCGGTCGAGTTCATCGTCGCGATGCTCGCCGTACTCAAGGCAGGTGCGGCCTACCTGCCGATCGACCCGGCATACCCGGGCGATCGCATCGAATACCTCGTTACCGACGCCCAGCCCAAGGCGGTTATCGGGCACGACGAGCTCGATGCCGCCGAACAGAGCGCCGCGCAGCTTTCGGACACTGCGCTCACCGACGCCGATCGGCTATCCCCATTGCATCCCGAGCAATTGGCCTATGTCATCTACACATCGGGATCAACCGGCCAGCCTAAGGGTGTGGCGGTTTCGCACCGGGCCATCGCCGAACACATCGAGGGCTTCGTCGCCGAGTGGAGCATGACCGCCGACGACCGGTTGCTGCAATCGTCGTCGGTGAGTTTCGATGCCTCGCTGTTGGACATTTTCGTCACGTTGTCCCTTGGGGCACAGCTCATTGTGCCCAAACCAGATGCGTTCAGCGACATTCCGTATGTCGCCGATTTGATCGGCCGCCGCGGGGTCACCGTGCTGCACATGGTCCCCTCGATGCTGAGCACTCTGCTGATGCTGCCGCAGGTCAACGAGTGGCGGCAGCTGCGACACGTGCCGGTGGGCGGCGAAGCGCTCCCCGGCGAGATCGCCGACAAGTTCTCCGGCTACTTCGACGCGAAGTTGCGTAATCACTACGGCCCGACCGAGGCCGTCGTTTGTTCCACGCACATGCCGGTAACCGGCTCGCACGGCGCACGGGTGGTACCGATCGGCGTGCCGAACCGCAACGTCTACGCCTACGTGCTGGACGAGGAGCTGCAGCCGGTTCCCGCAGAGGTGATCGGTGAGCTCTACCTCGGTGGTGCTCAGTTGGCGCGCGGCTACCTGGGCCGTCCGTCGCTGACCGCACAGCGATTCGTCGCCGACCCATTCGGCCCGGGTATGCGGCTGTATCGGACGGGAGATCTAGTGCGCCGCAACGTCTCTGGTGAGCTGGAATTCGTCGGGCGAGCCGACGAACAGGTCAAGATCCGCGGCTACCGGATCGAGCCGGGGGAAATCGAGTCCGTGATCGCGATGCATCCAGCGGTCGCGCACTGCCTCGTCGTCCCGGAGGACACCGCGGCCGGACCCATCCTCGCCGCATACGTCGTGCCCGTCACGAGCGCCGAAACCGCCTTCACGGAACTGGAACTCGACGAGATCCGCGGACATGCCGCGTCGGTGCTGCCGGAGTACATGGTGCCCGGCGCGTACGCTGTGATTCCCGAAATCCCACTGACGGTGAGCGGCAAGCTGGACAAGCGGGCCCTGCCCGCGCCGACCCGTATCTCGGCGCGTCAATACCGGGAACCGGTGACAGCCACCGAGCAACGGATGTGTGCGATCTTCGCCCGGTTGTTCGGCCGGGAGAAAGTGGGAGCCGAGGACTCCTTCTTTGGGCTGGGCGGCCATTCGCTGCTCGCCGCCCGACTGATCGCGCAGATCCGCGCCGAATTCGGGATGGCGCTGGACGTCCGCGCCGTCTTCGATGCGCCGACTCCCGCCGGACTGGCGGCGGTGCTGGTTGAGCAGGTGCGGGCCGAGTTCGACATCGATCTCGACGAGGATCTCGACGAGCTGGAAATCGAGCAGCCCGTCGACGACGGGGGTGCCGCCGACGCGCCGGTGCTACCGTCGACCCGTCCGGATCAGGTCAAGACGGTTCGTTCGCAGCGGCCGCCGTTGTCCTACTCGCAGCTGGCCATGTGGTTCCAGCACCAGATGCGAGGCACCAGTGTGTTCTTCAACCTTGCGCTTTCGCTCAGGTTCACTGGTCCACTCGACACCACCGCACTTGCCCTGGCACTCAACGACGTTGTGGCCAGGCACGAGGCACTGCGGACGACTTTCCCTGAGCACGAAGGGCTTCCGTATCAACGCGTGCAGCCGGATCTAGTGGTCGATCTCGCCGTCTGCCGGGTCGCCGCCGGCCAGGTCGACGAGACGGTGGCCGAGCTGCGGCGTTATGCCTTTGCGCTGGATTCCGAACCGTTGATCAGGCCGACGCTGCTGATGGTCGATCCGGAAAACCACCTGCTGCTATTGCTGATCCACCACATCGTTACCGACCATACTTCGCTGGGCGTTATCTTCGAGGATCTCCTCAGCGCATATCGCGCCCGGGCGGCCGGACAGGCGCCGGGGTGGGACGCGTTGCCGCTGCAGTTCATCGATCATGCTGTGTGGCAACAGAATGCCTTCGATGGCCCGTGGGGGCAGGCCGAACTAGCGCATTGGCGTGACGTGTTGGCCGGTTTGCCCGACGAGATCTCGATAGGTGCTGACTATTCGCGGCCGCCGATTCTGGGCAGCCGTCCCCAGACAGCCTCATTCGTCGTGCCGGCCGAGCGGCGCGCGGCCCTTGCGCAGCTCGCCGAGCAATCGGGGGCCAGCGAGTTCATGGTGTATCAGGCCGCACTTGCGGTGGTGTTGCACAAGCTGGGCGGGGGTAGCGACATTGCGATCGGCAGTCCGGTCGCGGCTCGGGTGGAAGCCGCCACTGCGCATGTCAATGGTCCCTTTGCCAACGTCGTGGTGCTGCGCAATGACCTTTCGGAAGATCCGAGCTTGCAGACCACGGTGGTGCGCTGCCGCAGCACGGTCTTGGATGCGTTGGCGCACCAGGAATTCCCCATCGATCGGTTGGTCGAGTCGCTCAATCCGCGACGCTCGACATCGCGAAATCACCCCTTGTTCCAAAGCTCAATCCACCTGCGCGGTGCGCGGGACTGGGCGCGCCGGCCGCGCCGGCTCACCGAGACCGGCCAAACCACGGTGGTTCCCGTCCCGATGGAGTTCGAGATCTCGCTACTGGATCTGGAACTGAGCATGGACGTGCTGCCCGACGGCGACCTCGAAGCGCGTCTGGTCGCCAACGCCGATCTGTATAGCCGCGAGACGGTCGCACTCATCGCCGATGCGCTGGAGTCCGCATTCGATGCCTATGCGCTGACGCCGGACCTGCGCATCTCGGCGCTGCAGTTGCTGCCTGCTGCCGCGATGGAAAGGCTGCTCGCACCGGCGATTCCGGCGCCCCGGCAGCGACCGCTGGCCGCCGGAGCCGGTTCGGCGGCAACCGAGCGGGCGCTCATCGCGTTGCTCGAGGAACTGCTTGACATCACCGACGTCGACCGGGAGGACAACTTCTTCGCCCTCGGTGGGGACAGCATCATCTCGGTTCAATGGGCGGCCCGCGCGGGCGCACAGGGACTGGCGCTGACTCCGGTGATGGTCTTCGAGCACCTGACGATCGCAGAACTTGCCGCCGCGGTGGATGCGGCCGCCGATCATCCGGTGGCTGAAGGTGATCCAGTGTCCGTGCAGCAGGCCGAGCCGATGAGTGCCTCGGGTCTGGACGCCGATGCGCTGGCGGCGCTCAGCGCGGCCTGGCACAGCCAATCGTGAGGCGATGGTGACGACAGCTCCGGCACAGATCGAGGACGTTCTTGCGCTTACCCCGCTGCAGGAAGGTCTGTTTGCCCTGTATCGATTGGCCGAGGGCAGCTTCGACATCTACACCATGCAGTTCGTCGCCGATATCGACGGTCCGCTCGATGTCGAGCTGCTGCGCAGAAGTGCCCAAGCCATGCTCGACCGGCACCCGAATCTGCGGGCGGCGTTCTGGGATCGCGATGTGCCCAAACCGGTCCAGATTGTGCCGGCGCATGCCGAGCTGCCGTGGTCCGAGCGTGTGGCGATGCCGACGGAATTCGACGCAATCGCACGGTCCGAGCGGCATCGTCGGTTCGATTTGAGCAGAGGTCCGGCGATGCGCGTGGTGGTGCTCAGTGTCCCCGGGGAGCCGAGATGGCGGATGATCTTCACCGCCCATCACATCCTGCTCGACGGCTGGGGACTCGGGGTCTTCTTCACCGAGATGCTCGCGGTGTATCGGGCCGGGGGAGCACTTGACGGACTACCCGCTGCGCGTCCGTACCGCGACTACATCGCTTGGCTGGCGGGCCAAGACCGGGTGGCGGCCGTTGCCAAGTGGACCGAATACCTCAAGGGCGTCTCCGCGCCGCTGATGGTGGCCGAGGGCACGTCCGCCGCGGCCGGCGGCGTGCCGGAGCAGGCGCAGTCGCTGCTGCCGGCCGGCGCTACCGCTGGGCTCCGGCAATGGGCGCGGCGCAATGGACTCACCCTCAACACCGCGGTGCTGTTCGCCTGGGCCGTCGTGCTCAGCAGGCTCACCGATCGTCGCGACGTCGTCTTCGGCACCGTCGTCTCAGGCCGTCCGGAGAACCTGCCGGACATCGAGACGATGGTGGGGATGTTCATCAACACCGTGCCGGTGGTGCACCACGTCAGCACGGCCGCGTCGGTAGTCGAACAGTGCGTTGCGCTGCAGCGTGAATCGTCGGCAATGCGTGACATCGGCTACCTGAGTTTGTCGGAGCTAGGGCGTGCACACGGCGGCGGCGCACTGTTCGACAGCATGTTCGTGTTCGAGAACGCGCCGATCGAGGACGCGATTCATCCGGTGACCACACCAGACGGTGCCCGCTTCACTCCCATTGCCGGAGAAAGCCTGACGCACTACCCGTTGACCGCCGTCTCGCACCTGAAGGACGATGCGCTGGTGGTGGTGGTGGAAGCGATTCGTGCGGCGGTTCCGCATCTTCCGGCCGCGCAGATCTGCGAGCGACTGGTCGGGGTACTGCGCCAGCTCCCCGCCATCGGCGACCGAACCCCCGATGCGCTGGATGTGTTGACCGCGGCCGAACGTGCCGAATTCGCCGGCGTTGGTTCGCCATCCGTGCCGATTCCCGAGGGCTCGGTGTGGGAGCTGTTCGAGCGGCAGGTTCGCACCACCCCGGACGCCATTGCCCTCTCGGCGGGCAATTCTGAGCGATACACCTACGCCGAATTACATGCTGCGGCATGCCGATTGGCGGGCGTGCTGGCCGCCCACGGCGTGGGGCCGGAAACGGTGGTAGCTCTGGCATTGCCGCGCTCCGGCCAGTCGATCGTCGCGATCCTGGCTGTGCTGGCCGCGGGCGGGACGTACCTGCCGATCGACGTAAGCCTGCCGGCCGCGCGGATCCAATCCATTCTTCGTCAGGCGAATCCGGCACTGGCGATCGTCGGGGACGGCTGCGCAGACTTGGTAGGTGCGCAAATTCCGAAGCTGGATCCCGCCGTGGCCGAGGGCAATTCACGGGACGTTGCCGTGGCGCCGCGGGCACACCGTGATCCGCAGCATAGTGCGTACATCATCTTCACCTCCGGCTCGACCGGTGAGCCCAAGGGTGTCGTCGGCACCAACGCCGCACTGCTCGGCTATTTCGCCGACCACCGCGAACGCGTGTACCGGCCGGCCATGGCGCGGCTGGGCCGCCCGCTGCGGATCGCCCACGCCTGGTCGTTGAGCTTCGACGCCTCCTGGCAACCGATGATCGGCTTGCTCGATGGCCACGCGCTGCACCTGTTCGACGCCGAGGAGATGCGTGACGCGGATCGGTTGGTCAAGGGCATGGCTGCAAACCGGATCGACATGATCGATACCACGCCCTCGATGTTCGTCCAACTGCGCGCCGCCGGGCTCTTGGACCACGACCTAGGGGTGCTGGCCCTGGGCGGCGAAGCCATCAACAGCGCGCTGTGGGACCGGTTGCGGGCATTACCGTCGACCTCCGTGTACAACTGCTACGGGCCGACCGAGATGACGGTCGAGGCGGTGGTGGCCCCCGTCCATGACTACCCGGCCCCGACGATCGGCACGGCCAACGCCGGAACGTTCGGATATGTACTGGATTCGGCGTTGCGGATGGTGCCCAACGGCGTGGTCGGTGAACTCTATCTGTCCGGTGCACAACTTGCCCGCGGCTACGTCGGCCAATCGGCGATGACCGCCGCTCGCTTCGTGGCCGATCCGCTGCGACCCGGTCAGCGCATGTACCGCACCGGTGACTTGGTGCGCAGACTGGCGCATGGCGGGTATGCATATCTGGGCCGTGAAGACACCCAAGTCAAGATTCGCGGCTACCGGGTGGAAGTCAGTGAAATCGAGGCCGCATTGCGCGGTCAGCCCGGAGTTCAGGATGCGGCGGTGTCCGTGCTGCGCCGGGAGAGCGGCGCCACCTTGGTGGGTTTTGTTGTGTGGCAGGAGAATACGAACGCCGACCCGGCCTATCTGCGTACCGAGCTCACCGAACGGCTGCCCTCCTACATGGTGCCGGCCCGGATTCTGGCGCTGGCTGCGCTGCCGGTGAACGCCAACGGCAAACTGGACGGACACGCGTTGGATCGGCTGGCCGCCGGCGCGCTGTCCGCGGTTGCGGGCGAGGCGGTGGCTTCCAACGACACCGAACGGGTGCTGTGCGAGCTGTTCGAGGAGCAGTTCAGCGGCGTGGTCCCACACCTTGACGACGACTTCTTCACATTCGGCATGGACAGCATCGTGGCGATCTCGTTGGTACACAAGGCGCGCCGGCGTGGTCTGACGCTGAGCCCGCGGATGGTGTTCAGCGCCGCGACCATTCGTCAACTCGCCGCCGCGGTCGACGAGGCCGTCGAGTCGGATGCCGGCGTCGCGACCGCCGAATACGGTGAAGTGCCACCACTTCCCATGGTTTCCTGGCTGTACCAGCACGGGAGTTTCCGCCGCTTCACACACACCGTTCTGCTCCGGCTGCCGTCTGCTATCGACGGCTCGGCTATCGAGCGGATGCTGCAATTGCTCCTCGACGGGCACGACACCCTGCGATCGGTGCTGACCGACACTCCCGCAGGTCCGCGGCTGGTGACCCGAGAGCCCGGTGTCGTCAGTGCGGCTGACGTGTTGAGCCGAGTCGAGCTGTCGGCTGCCGACGAGACCGAACTGGTCTCGGCCATCGGGCGTTCGGCGCCCGAAGTGATGGACGAGATCGACCCCTACCGGGGTGAAGTGCTGCGGGCCGTCTGGTTCTGCGGAGCCGAACACGGAGATGTTTTGCTGCTCACCGCGCACCACCTGACGGTGGACGTCGTGTCGTGGCACATCATGCTCGGTGATATCGCCGAGGCGTGGCGCTGCGTGCAGGCGGGGGCGGCGCCGAAGATGTTGCCGGAGTTCACCTCTTACCGCCGGTGGTGTGAGCTGATCTGGCAACGGGCCGACGAGCCGGAGGTGCGGGCTCAGCAGGAGTACTGGGTCGGGCAGGTCTGCGCGCCCGATCCCGCTTTAGGTCTGCGGTATCCGGATCCCGCCCGGGACACCTGGTCCACCTTGCGCGTCACCCAGACGGTCACACCGGCCGGCGTCACCGCGCTGGTTTTGGCCAGCCTCGCCAGAGACGAGGGGGTGCGTGAATTCCTCTTGGCTGCAACAACAATGGTAATGGCGAGTTGGCGCCGTCTGCGCGGACAGGATCCGGCAGCCGGCACCCTGCTGGCGCTGGAAGGCCACGGACGCGTCGATGCCGCCCTGGACACCGATACCACCAATACAGTCGGCTGGTTCACCAGCGCTTTCCCGGCGCGATTCGGGGTGGGCGCGGATGCGCTCGACGTTGCGCAGGCCGAGCAGGACCCGCGGGCCGCACGGGCCCTGCTGGACACGGTGGTCGCCCATCTCGGCGAAGTGCCGAACGAGGGACTGGACTACGGCCTGCTGCACTACATCGCCCGCCTCCCCGATTTGGAGAAGGGGGCCGAACCGCAGATCCAGTTCAGCTATTTGGGTCGCCTGGATCTCGGCGCTGCCGGCGACGAACCGTGGTCACTGCTCGGTGGGGCCTACCTGGCGGCACTGCCGAACGCGCCGGAGCCGGATTTACCGCTTCGTTTCGCGCTCAACGTCAGCGCCTTCGTCGCCCACACGCCAGAGGGCACCCAACTGATCAGCAACTGGCGCTGGAGCGATGCGTTGTTCGCAAGCTCGGATATCGACCAGATGATGCAACTGTGGCAGCGCGGCATTGCCGCACTGGCAGGCGGCCTGGACAGAAACCCGGCTTGAGGAAGGACTGGGATGCAGCCGCGCGACCAAGACTGGATTGGCAAGGACGAAATCAGGGCCACCGTCGCAACCCAACTCGGTTGCGCTCCTGGCGATCTCGCCGACCGTGACGACCTCATCCAGCTGGGCCTGAATTCCATTCTGATGATGACGCTGGCCGGAGGCTGGCGTAAGCGCGGTGTGGACATCACGTTCGCTCAGCTCGCCGCCGATCCCACCATCGCGTCGTGGTACGACCTGCTTGGCGGCGGTGAAAACAACAGTGCTGCAGCATCATTCGAGCTTGTCGAACCCGTCGCTGAGCGGGCCGCCGACGAAGCCCCGTACCCCCTGGCCACGATGCAGCACGCGTACTGGGTAGGCCGTTCCGACGAGCAACAGCTCGGCGGCGTCGCGGCACATCTATATGTCGAATTCGACGGCCACCTCACCGATCCCGCGCGGCTGGAGCGCGCGGTGGCTGACCTTATCGCCACACACCCGATGCTGCGGACGCGATTCCGGCCCGACGGTACGCAACAAACCATGGCCGCTCCGGGGCGGTCGGTGTTCGAGGTGATCGATCTGCGTGGACGCAGTCTCGAGGAGACCGAAGCCGCATTGACCGATTTACGGGACCGAAAAACACACCAGCGCATGGCTATTGAAGACGGCCAGGTCATCGACATCACGTTGACCCTGTTCGATGCGGACCGCAGCCGGCTGCATCTGGACATCGACATGTTGGCGGGCGACGCGATGAGCTACCGCGTGCTGGTATCGGAACTGGCCGAATTGTATCGGGGGGCGCCGGTTTCCCCGCCCGGATACAGCTACCGGCGCTACCGCACCGAACGCCGGGAAGACAGCACCGCGCGGGAACGAGACCGACAGTGGTGGCAGCAACGGTTGCCCGAAATGGCCGGTGCCCCCGAACTGCCGACGGTCCCCGTCGCCGAGCGCGCTGCGCCGTATCGCACGGTTCGCTACCAGCACTGGCTGACGCCAGAATCCAGGCGGCGGCTGGTGGCCGGGGCCCACCGCCGCGGAATCACACCGGCCAGCGCCCTGGCGGGCGTATTCGCCGATACCGTGGGCGGCTGGTCGGCACAGCCCAGGTTTGTGCTGAATGTGCCGTTGTTCCACCGGGAAGCGGTCCATCCGGACATCGACCGGGTGATCGGCGATTTCACGTCGTCGATCATGCTCGAGGTCGACGTCACCGAGAACGTCTCGGTAGCCGACCGGGCCCGCGCGGTCCAGCGCAACATGTACGAAAGCGGCTCGCACGCGGCGTATTCCGGTCTTGAGGTGCTGCGTGACCTGGGACGGCACCGCGGTGAACCGGTGCTGGCGCCCATAGTCTTCACCAGCGCGCTGGATCTGGGCGAGCTGTTCGCCGACAGCGTGATCCAGACCTTCGGTGAACCGGTGTGGATCATCTCCCAGGGGCCGCAAGTGCTCCTGGACGCTCAGGTCACCGAATTGCGGGGCGGCTTGCTGATCAACTGGGACGTTCGCGAATCCGCGTTTCCCGACGGTGTCATCGACGCGATGTTCGCCAGCTTCACCCAAACGGTCCAGCGCCTTGCCGAGGGTGATGCCGGCTGGGATGCCGAGGCGGCGGTGCGGCTGCCGAGCGCTCAGGCTGAAGTACGTGCGTCCGTCAATGCGACCGGGGGCCCGGTCAGCCGTAGGTGTCTACATCAAGGTTTCTTCGAGCACGCTGCGCTGAATCCCGAAGCGCCCGCGGTGGTGTGGGGCCTGGGCGAGGGCGTGGGCGGGTGGAGTTATGGCGAGTTGGCCCAGCAGGCACTTGCGGTGGCCGGGGCGCTGCGGGCTCGCGGCGTGCGGCCCGGCGATGCCGTCGCCGTACAGCTGCCCAAGGGCCGCGAGCAAGTAGCGGCCGTGTTGGGGGTGCTCGCCGCCGGGGCAACCTATGTGCCGATCGGCTTCGACCAGCCGCAGGCGCGGCGTGCCAAGATCCTGCAGACCGCGCAGGTTGCCGCGGCACTGACCGTCGAGGGTACCCAGCTGGGTGCGGTCGAATGCCTATCCATCGAAGCGGCGCGCCGGTTTGCCGAACCGTTGGCGAAGCCGGTGTTTCCCGATACCGGCGAGATCGCTTACGTCATCTTCACCTCGGGTTCGACCGGTCTGCCCAAGGGTGTCGACGTCGCGCACCGCGGCGCGATGAACACCATCGACGCTGTCAACGACTGGTTCGGGGTGAACAGCACCGATCGGGTACTTGCGCTATCCGCATTGGAATTCGACGCATCGGTTTACGACATCTTCGGCATGTTCTCGGTGGGCGGATCACTGGTTGCGGTCGATGCCCAGCAGCGCGCGGCGGCCACCAGTTGGGTGGAACTGCTTCGCCACCATCGAGTTTCGATCCTCAATTGTGTGCCCAGCATGCTCGACATGATCTTGGAGCTCGGCGGCGATGGATTGGGGGATTCGCTGCGCGCGGTCACCCTGGGCGGCGACTGGGTAGCTGCCGACCTGGCTCGCCGGCTGGCTGCGCAGGTTCCCGGCTGCCGGTTTTCCGGGCTGGGCGGTGCCACCGAAACGTCGATCCACAACACGATCTGTGAGGTGGTCGGCGAACCACCGGCGCACTGGACGACGGTGCCCTTCGGGGTGCCGTTGCGTAATGTGCAGTGCCGGGTGGTTTCGCCGGCGGGCCGCGATTGCCCGGACTGGGTGTCCGGTGAATTCTGGGTCGGCGGGGCGAATGTCGCGGTGGGCTACCGCAATGACCCGCAGCGTACGGCGCAGCGATTCGTCGAGCACGACGGTAAGCGCTGGTACAAAACCGGCGACATGGCCAGGTACTGGCCCGACGGCACCGTCGAGTTCCTCGGCCGGGCCGACAACCAGGTGCAGATCCGGGGATACCGGGTGGAACTCGGGGAAGTGGAGAGCGCCCTTCGTGCCCTGCCCGGGGTGCGCCAGGCCGTCGCCGCCGTCGTCGGCGCCAGCGCACCCAAGCTGGTTGCCGCCTTGGTGGGAGACCCTGATGAGGCCGGCGACATCGCTACCTCGGTTGCAAAGCTGCTGCCGAGCTACATGGTGCCCACTCGCACAGTCTTTTTGGACGAATTTCCCTTGACCTCAAACGGCAAGCTGGATCGTCGCGCGGTTGCCGCGTCGCTCGAACCGTCGGCCGCGCCAACCCAGCGCTGTGCCCCGCGTAATGATGTGGAAGCGGCGCTCGCTGACATCGTCGCCGAGGTGCTCGGCGTGAATTCTGTTGGTGTGCAAGATGATTTCTTTGCCCACGGCGGCGATTCGGTGTTGGCCACCACAGTTATCGCGCGGGTACGCGAATGGCTGGACTTAGATCACGCATTGGTGTCGGACCTGTTCGCCACGCGGACGGTGGCGGGTCTTGCTGAACGACTTGGCAGCCGGGAAACCCAACGCGGCACACCGCAGCGATTGGCCGTCATCGCACGCCACTACCTCGACATCGCGGCGTTGACCGACGAGGAAGTGCTCGCCCAAGGCTAGTACGGCGCCGGCGATCCGACGACCATGCTGCCGACGTTGCACTCCTGCAGCTCATTGACTCCGGCGGCCGCGACAAACGCGGCGGTGTCGCCGAATCCTTGCGCACATGCCCCCAGTCCCATCGCCGTTGCGGCCAGGTACATGGTCTGCATCAGGACGCCGACGTCCTTGAGAATGGTGGCGTAAGCCATCTGTTCGTAGGTCCACATGATACGGCCCCAGCGTGCCGAAATAACCAGCAGTACTTGGGGTTCGGCACCTCCGGTGAGGGTGGCCGCCGCCGGCTTCAATAGCTGGGCCACCGCCTTGGAATCCGCCGGTGCCACCGGACGCAACACATGGTCGAAGGAGTCGTAGTGGTACATGCCCGGTTCTAGCCCGGCAACGTTGCGCACCACCAGATACAGCTCCAGTTCGTAAAGGCCGCCGCTCGAAGGGTAGGGCCGCGACGAGAGCTCCTCGCCCGCACCGATCGGGTGCGTGGATCGCGTGCGTGCGGTGCGGTAAAGCAATTCGCCCAGTTGCCCGATGGTGATCGGACGGGCGTCATCGAAAGTTCTTGTCGAAATCCGGTCTTCGAGAACAACGGTAAGGGTCGGATCCGTTGCCCGTTTGACGTTCAGGTCGGGGGTCGGCAGCGCGATCGCTTCACCGGCATAATTCGCCCGGCGGGCGGGCGGCTGCGGGAATCGCTCCTTTGCCCATTTGGTCGGACCGAAATGCTCCCAGGTGACGGTACGTTCGCCCAGCGTGCTGCGACGGTGAAACCACAGATCGGGTGCGCTCCAGCTCAGGGTGTCAAAACTGCGTTCTTCGTTGCCGGCTGCAACGCAGAACCCGCACCGATGCAGGTCGTCGATGAAATGTGACGCGACGGGATCCGGCGCGGCTGCGCCGGCTTCGGGTGATCCGTCCAGCAGCGCCAGCAGCTGCGAATCGTGGATGCGCAGATCACACCACGCCAACGGATGTTCCAGCACGAAATCATCCGAATCTTTATGGAGCACAGCGAATTTCGATAGGGTGGCGGATCGCGGCGACAACGTCGATAGCGGTTGCGGTCCAGGCGCCGGTCGCCCGTGCGGCTGTATGGAGTACCGGTCCCGCTCGCCGTGGCGCACGGTTACCGCCAGCCAGCCGTCGCCGGCGAGGCGATCGATCAGGCTGGCGACGTCGCCGCCGTCGGCTTGCGCGCCGAGCTCGGACAGGGTTGCCGGACCGGCATTGAGGGTTTTGAGTGCGTGGAGTTGGGCAGCGGGCAATCGGGTCAATTTCTCGCTACGCGGAGGATTGAGCAGCACTGCCGCAACAGGTGTGATCAAACATGTCACGCCCGGCCGGTATGCGAATTTCGTCTGGCCGGGGTAGGTCGCGCCGGACAATCTGCAAACCTTCCCGCTGAAAAATTCATGCCTGCTACACAGCTGAGCCACAGGCTCTTCGGCAAAGGTCACAGTAGCGTGGATGTAACGCCTGTCCGCCAGAAATCCGAAACACCACGTGCACAGCGCTTTCGTGCCAATTCAAGGGGGAGAACCGTGAAGACCATGAAATCCATCGCCACCGGGGCGGCCGCCGTGGCGGCAATCGCAGCAGCCGCCGCCGGTGTGACGTCAATCGCCTCGTTTAATTCCGGCGCATACGAGCCGGTTGTGTTCAGCACACCGTTGCCGCTGGATCCGGCGCCCACCCCGGCCCCGGCCGCGAACCTGCCGACCGCCGCACAGCTGACCGGCCTGCTCAACAGCCTGGCCGATCCCAGCGTTTCGTTCACCAACAAGGGCAACCTGGTCGAGGGCGGCATCGGCGGCACTGAGGCCCACCTCGCCGACCACGAACTCAAGAAGGCGGCCAAGAACGGCGACTTGCCGTTGTCGTTCACCGTCGCGAATATCCAGCCGGCCGCAGATGGCTCAGCGACTGCCGACGTCTCCGTTTCGGGTCCCAAGCTGTCGCCGCCCGTCACGCAGAGTGTGACCTTCGTGAACCAGGGCAGCTGGATGCTGTCGCGCAGCTCAGCGATGCAACTGCTGCAGGCCGCCGGGCACTGACCATCAGCGCTGCAGCGCGCTGAGATTCAGTTTGGCCAAGCGCTGCGGGTCGGCCAGCACGTCGATCGCGGTGATCCGCCCGTCACGCACGACGAATGCCATGACCGCTGCTGGGTGGCCGGAGACGAAGACGACCGCGCCGGCGGCGCCGTTGATGGTGGCGTTGCGGACTTCTCGTTCCGGTCCCGCGTAACTGCGGGCCAGCTTGGCCACCGCGGCCGCACCCTCGGCGCGAAATCCGGCGGCCGGCGGTCCGAAGTCACCGCGCAGCACCACGTCGGGATGCAGCACCGACACCAGCCGGTCGAAGTTGCCGCTGCGCCCGGCCGCGAAAAAGGCGTCGACGGCCTCATGCTGGGCCGTCAGGTCACCGTCGGGAAGAGGCTCGGCCTCCTGGATGCGCTGTCGCGCCCGGCTGGCCAGCTTGCGGGTGGTCTCCGGTGACCGCTCGACAATGGGTGCGATTTGGTCAAACGGGACAGCGAAAACGTCGTGCAGGACGAAGGCCAACCGTTCCGCCGGGCCCAACGTGTCCAGCACGACAAATAGCGCCAGGCCCACCGCATCGGCCAGCAGCGCGCGGTGTTCGGGGTCGAATTCGCCTTCGGCGTCCACGATGGGATCGGGCAGTCGCGCGACCAATTCCTCGGGGGCGCGACTGCGGCGTTCACGCAACGTGTTCAGACAGATCCGCGCCACTACCGTGGTGAGCCACGCGTCGAGGTTGGCGATCTTATCGGCGTCGCTGTGGGTGAGCCGCAGCCAGGCTTCCTGAACCGCGTCCTCGGCGTCTTCGACCGAGCCCAGCATCCGGTACCCAACCGCGCGCAGCTGCGGCCTTACGGCTTCGAAACGCTCCGTCAGCGCGAGGTCGACGGTCATGCGGTGTCGGGCAGCGCGCACACCATGCCTTCGGAGAGCCCCGAAGAACCGATGCCAAGCGCCAGATTGAAGCGGGCCCGCAGGTTGCCCAGCGTGATGATGTGGGTGAGCCCGACCAGTTGTGCCGTGTCGAAGTGCGCGCGCAGCGCCTCGAACAACTCGTCGCTGACCTGCACCGGCGTTCGGGTTATCGCGGTCGCGTACTCCAGGATCAACTTGTCGACCGCGGAGAAACACGCGGCGTTTCGGTAGTCGGAGAGCGCGCGCAATTCCTCGTCGGTGATGCCCAGCCCGCGGGCTATCTGGGAGCCGAGGTCGATACAGAACTCGCAGCGCGCGGTCGTCGCCGACTTGAGCTCGGCCAGCGTGCGCTGGCGTGGGCTGAGGATGTCGAGTTTGGTCTCGGCCTGCTCCAGCCGTCCGTAGGCCCGCAATAGCCGGGGGATGTGGGCGTACATGCGCAGCGGTTCGAGCATGGTGGCGGTTTCGCGCCCGGTCAGCTGCTTGAACCGGCGTTTGGTGAAGAAAAACGCGATCTTGGTGCTCAGGTCCGCGTCGCGGTCAGAAATTCCGGTCAGTCGCGGCATGGGGTCCCTCCTGCCTGTCGGTGTCGCTACTGGATCGACACCTGGCAGCGCGCAAACGTGACCGCTAGTACGGCGCGTTTGGCGGCCGGTTCGGTGGCTGGTTGAGCGGCGGGCCCGATGACATATCCATGTCGAACACCCGCGCGTGCAGCACAGTGCGGTTTCGCAGGGCTGCGCGTACGGCGCGGTGCAGACCGTCCTCCAGGTAGGTGACCCCTCTCCACTTCACCGCGTGCGGGAAAAGGTCGCCGTAAAACGTCGAGTCTTCGGACAGCAGCCGGTCCAGCGCGAGCACGGTGGTCGTGGTGACCAATTCGTCGAGGCGGATCTGCTGCGGCGGAATCTGCGACCAATCCCGATAGGACAGCCCATGTTCGGGGTACGGCTTGCCTTCGCGCACGCCCTTGAAGATCATCTGCAGTCGCTTTCGCCTGACTCGCCCCGGCTCGACGGGACATGTTGGAAAGGCTAGACGGAAGATGAGCTAATTGCTTCGCAGCCCCGCGGAAATACCGGCTGCGCGCCTACGGCCTGGCGGTCTGTCGGTGCTGAGACCGTAAAATGATCCGGTCGAGGAGGTGCCGCGAAAGGAGGGTCCGATGGGAAGCGCTGACGAGCGTCGCTTTGAAGTGCTGCGCGCCATCGTCGCCGACTTCGTCGCCACCAAGGAACCCATCGGCTCGAAAACCCTGGTGGAGCGGCATAACCTGGGCGTCTCGTCGGCCACCGTCCGCAACGACATGGCGGTGCTGGAGGCCGAGGGCTACATCACTCAGCCGCACACCAGCTCCGGTCGGGTACCGACGGAGAAGGGCTACCGCGAATTCGTCGACCGGATCGACGACGTCAAGCCGCTGTCCTCGGCCGAACGGCGGGCGATCCAAAGCTTCCTGGAATCCGGGGTCGACCTCGACGATGTCTTGCGCCGCGCCGTAAGGCTGCTCGCGCAGCTCACCCGCCAAGTCGCCGTGGTCCAGTACCCGACGCTGTCCACGTCAACCGTCCGCCATCTCGAAGTGATCGCGCTCACCCCGGCCCGGCTGCTGATGGTCGTCATCACCGACTCCGGCCGGGTGGATCAGCGCATCGTGGAACTCGGCGACGTCATCGATGACCACCAGCTCTCCCAGTTACGCGAGATCCTCGGCCAGGCACTGGAAGGCAAGAAGCTATCGGCTGCCTCAGTTGCGGTCGCCGACCTTGCCGGCCAGCTGGGCCGCGCCGGCGGCCTGGGCGATGCGGTGGGCCGCTCGGCCACGGTGTTGCTGGAGTCATTGGTCGAGCACACCGAGGAACGTCTGCTGCTGGGCGGCACCGCGAACCTGACCCGCAACGCGGCGGACTTCGGTGGTTCGCTGCGTTCCATTCTGGAGGCCCTGGAAGAACAGGTCGTGGTGTTGCGGCTGCTGGCGGCCCAGCAGGAGGCCGGCAAGGTCACCGTGCGCATCGGCCACGAAACGGAAGCGGAGCAGATAGCCGGCACCGCCATGGTGTCGACCGCCTACGGCACCCTGGACACCGTCTACGGCGGCATGGGTGTGCTGGGGCCCACGCGGATGGACTATCCGGGAACTATGGCGAGTGTCGCCGCGGTTGCCATGTATATCGGCGAAGTGCTGGGTGCTCGATGACTGCGCACCGGCTACAGAGTGTGTGGACAGCCCCGTAAGGGGCAGGCTTACAGGCTGAGAAAGGTTAATCGTGGCACGCGATTACTACGGGCTGCTCGGCGTCAGCAAAGGCGCCAATGATGCAGACATCAAACGCGCCTATCGCAAGCTGGCGCGCGAACTGCATCCCGACGTCAATCCCGACGAGGCTGCCCAGGCGAAGTTCAAGGAGATCAGCGTCGCCTACGAAGTGCTGAGCGACCCCGAGAAGCGCCGAATCGTCGACCTGGGCGGGGACCCGCTGGAAAACGCGGGCGCGGCGGCTGGCGGGTTCGGCGGCTTCGGCGGGCTGGGTGACGTATTCGAGGCATTCTTCGGTGGTGGCTTCGGGGGTGCCGGCGGATCTCGCGGCCCGACCGGCCGAGTTCGGCCGGGGTCGGACTCCTTGCTGCGCATGCGGCTCGATCTCGTCGAATGCGCGACGGGTGTCACCAAGCAGGTCGCCGTCGACACCGCGGTGTTGTGCGATCGGTGCCAGGGCAAGGGCACCAACGGCGACTCCGCGCCGATGCCCTGTGACACCTGCGCCGGCCGCGGCGAGGTACAGACCGTGCAGCGGTCGCTGCTGGGTCAGATGCTGACCTCGCGGCCCTGCCCGACCTGCCGGGGTGTCGGCGTGGTCATCCCCGATCCCTGCCACCAGTGCATGGGCGATGGTCGGGTCCGCGCCCGTCGCGACATCAGTGTCAAGATCCCCGCCGGCGTCGGCGACGGAATGCGGGTGCGGCTCGCGGCCCAGGGCGAGGTGGGGCCCGGGGGAGGGCCGGCCGGCGACTTGTACGTCGAGGTCCACGAGCAGGCCCACGACATCTTCGTGCGCCAGGGCGACGACCTGCACTGCACGGTTTCGGTGCCGATGGTCGACGCGGCACTGGGGGTGACGGTCACCGTGGATGCCATTTTGGACGGGATGAGCGAGATCGTGATTCCGCCTGGCACACAACCGGGTTCGACGATCACGCTGCGCGGCCGCGGCATGCCGCAGCTGCGTGCCAACGCCCGCGGTGATCTGCATGTCCACGTTGAGGTAGTGGTCCCCACCCGGCTGGACAACCACGACACCGAGCTGCTGCGTGAATTGAAGAGCCGCCGCGGTCGCGACGTCGCCGAGGTCCGCTCCACGCATGCCGGCGGCGGGCTCTTCAGCAAGCTGCGCGAGACGTTCACCGGGCGATAGCTTTTCGGGACCCCGCACATGGTGGCGACGCTGTTTTATGTCGACGCGCTGCCCGACACCGGAGCGCTGGCCGTGGTCGACGGCGACGAAGGTTTTCACGCCGCCACCGTGCGGCGGATCCGCCCCGGTGAAGAGCTGGTGCTCGGCGACGGCGCCGGCGGCTTAGCTAGGTGTGTGGTGGAACGGGCCGGGCGCGACGGGCTGTCGGCCCGAGTATTGGAGCGCTGGAATGTTGAGCCGGCGCGGCCGGCGGTGACGGTGGCGCAGGCGCTGCCCAAGTCCGAACGCTCCGAATTGGCAATCGAATTGGCCACCGAAGCCGGTGCCGACGCCTTCTTCGCCTGGCAGGCCGCACGATGCGTGGCGCAGTGGGACGGCAACCGGGCCGACAAAGGTCTGCGGCGCTGGCGAGCCGTCGCCCGCTCCGCGGCACGCCAATCCCGCCGGGCTCATATCCCGGCCGTCGACGGTGTGCTGTCTACCGCGGCGCTTGTTGACCGGATCCATGCCGAGCGGGCTTTGGTTCTGGTCCTGCACGAGTCGGCGACCGATCGTCTGGTGGATATCCCTGTGGCACAGGCTGATTCGCTACTGCTAGTAGTTGGACCCGAGGGTGGGATTGCGCCGGACGAGATCGCCGCACTGACTGGCGCCGGTGCCGTCGCGGTTCGGCTGGGGCCGACCGTGCTGCGGACGTCGACGGCGGCCGCCGTGGCGCTGGGAGCGCTGGGCGTGCTCACGTCCCGCTGGGGCGATTCGTCGAGCCTCTAGTTTCGCAGCGCACCTTGCCTGCAGAATTACATTCTCGCGGAAAGGAGTTGCTGGGATGAGTGACCGTGACCTAGGCACGATCTTCGACGAGCATGTGGCCCACGAGTTCGTCACCAAAGATCTCGCCGCGACCATGGCGACGATGTCGGCCGAGCCGTTCGTCAACCACGTGCCCACGATGATGGGCGGGGTCGGCGCCGCCGGGGTGGCCGACTTCTACGGCAAGTACTTCATCGGGCACTGGCCCGCGGACACCACGATCACCCCGCTGAGCCGGACCGTCGGCGCCGACCGGGTGGTCGACGAAATGATCATGTCGTTCACCCACGACATTGCGATGCCGACGTTTCTCCCCGGCGTGGCACCCACCGGCCGGGCGGTCATGCTGCCGGTGGTCGTCGTGATGGGGTTCGACGGGGACAAGGTCGCCTACGAGCGGATTTACTGGGATCAGGCGTCACTGCTGGTGCAGGTCGGACTGCTGGATGACACGGTGTTGCCGGTCGCCGGGGCCGATCAGGCGCGAAAGGTGCTCGACAAGGATCTGCCGGCCAATACTCTGCTAGAGCGCTGCTAGACGGCGCGCCGGCTCAGAGCAGCCCGAGCAGCTTCAGGTCGGTGGCGTACTTGACGATGATCGGCGCCGTGATTTGTGGGATGTCCTTGGTGGGGCCGATTTTCGCTTCTTGCACAGCGGCGCGGAACTGCTCGTTCGGCGCGATCGATCCACAGCTGGGCGGCGGTGCGTCGGGCTGGTCTTGCATGAGCAGCAATAGTGGCAGCAGCGAGCGCTCGCGCTGTTGCTCCGGCAGGCTGCGCAGTCTGGCCTCCAGCTCCTGCGTCCAGTCGCGGTAGTCCCCGATCCGCCGGATCGGCTGGCCGGCGTCAATGAGCCAGTCGACGAACGTGTCGAGTCCAGCGCCGTCGTCGTGTGGATTCATCACGTGATAGGTCTGAAACCCGTCGCCCACCTGTACACCCAGTGTGCTGATCGCTTCGGCGACGAAAGCGACTGGCAGACCGTCGTAATGGGCTCGCTGCCGGTTTCCGTGCTCGTCGAGCTGGTAGAACGAGCTGGGCGCGATGCCGGTGGCGAGCACGCTCATCATCAGCCGGGTGAAATTATCCGGCACGTTGAGTTGGCCGGCGTAGGTGGTGTCGGCCGTGATGTCGGCGCAGCGGAACACCGCGACCGGCAGGCCGCACTGATCGTTGGCCTCCCGCAGCAGCACCTCGCCGGCCCACTTGCTGTTCGCGTAGCCGTTGCGGTAGCTGTGGTTGCTCGAGCGAGTCGGGCTGATGATCCGAATGTCGGCGTCCTCGGTGAATTCGGATCGGTCGATCGGCTCGCCCACTGCCGCCGTCGACACGTACAGGAACGGTTTGCGGCAGGTGGTCAGCGCCAGCCGAATCAGCTCTGCGGTGCCCAGTGTGTTGGGGCCGAACAGCTGGCTGTATGGCAGTAGGTGGTGCACCCGGGCCGCAGGGTCGACGATCAGGTCGACCGTGTCCGCCAGCCGCTGCCAAGTCTGCGGGTCCAGACCCAAGTTCGGTCGGCTCTTGTCGCCGGCGATGACTTCCAGATGGTCGGCGGCCAGTTCTTGGTAGTGAGCCAACAACTTTGGATCGGTGTCGAAGGTGCTGTCGAGCCGGCGCCGGGCGTGTTGGTCGGATTCGGCTCGCACCAAACAGATCAGGGTGCCATCGACCAGGTCCATCCGCTGCAGCCATTCCAGCGCCAGGTATCGCCCGAGAAATCCGGTGGCGCCGGTCAGCAGTACCGTCTTCGGCTCGGCGCTAGCTCGGGGTAGTTGGGGGGCGGCCGCCAGCGTCGTGGCGCTGATGAACTTATCGAGGGTGAGTTCGCGGGCATGCACCTCGGTGGGATCCGGGCCGTGCACGGACGCAAAGCTGGCCGGACCCAGATCTGATGCGGTGGCTGCGCCTGCGCTGTCGCGGACGCGGGTGCAGATCCCGGTGAGCGCCTCGAACCACAGCTCGCCCAACCGGGTGATCTGGGACTCGTCGAACGCCGACGGCACCCAGGTCCAGTTGGCCTGCAGCAGCGGACCGGTGTCGCTGTCGACGGTGACCGCGTTGAGTTCCACGGCATGCGTCAACGGATGCCACGCCTCGTCGCGCGCCGCTGCGGCCGAGAGTAACTCCGAGTCGGTGATATGCCAGCTTCCGCGATCGGCCGGCGCTTGCCCCGCCGAGACGCCAACGCGGCCAAAGTAATTGAACGCTATGGCCGGGTCGGCTCCGGCTAGGTCGGCGTCGGGATTGAGGTAGCGCAGCAGACCGTAGGTCAGGCCGTCTGGGATGGCGTGCAGCTGTTCTTTGGCGTCCTTGATCACCGAGTCCACCACGGCGTCGCCGGCCGCGATCTGCGCCCAGCGCAGCCCTGCGACCGTCAGCGCCACCGGGTATTTCGTGGTGAACCAGCCAATCGTGCGGGACAGGTCGATGCCTGGGGCGATCTCTTCGTGGCGTCCATGGCCTTCGACGTCAATGGTCACCGGCGTGTCGGGGTGGCCCAGAAATTCCGTCCATGCCAGGGCATAGGCGATCAACAGAATCTCGTGCACCCCGGTTTCGAATGCGGCCGGGACCGCTCCGAGCAGCATCCGCGTGGTGTCGGTATTGAGTCTGCTGGTGCGATGGCTGGGGCGGGCCGCGGTGTGCAGCGCCGGTAGCACTGGCGGGGTTGCCGAGACTTGTCGCCACGCCGGCAGTTGATCGGTCACCGCCGCGCTGAGCGCGTGCTCGGCCAATACCGAGGCCCACGTTCGGAACGAGGTGCCCCCGGCGGGCAACTCCACCCGTTGCCCTCGGCGGTGCTGGTTCCAAGCGGTGTTGAGGTCGTCTTGGATGATGCGCCAGGACACGCCATCGACGCCCAGATGGTGAATGGCCAACAGCAACTGGGACGTCGAGGAAATCCAGATCGCGCTGAGCATCGCTCCAGCGGTGGGTTCCAGCCGCGACCAGGCCTGGGTCAGTGTTTCCAGGGTCAGCTCGTACTGCTGCTGGAGCAGATCGCCGGCGTCGGTGTCACCGGGTTCGGGTACCGACAGTGACCAGCCTCCGGCGGCGTCGGGGTCGACGCGCAGGCGCAGCATCCCGTGGCGGTCCAACAGGGCCTGCAGCACGATGGCGACATCGGTTTCGGTGACCCCGCGCGGGGCTTGGATCAGGAACGTCTGGTTGAACTGCTCGTCGAGGTCGTCGATGCTTTCCAGCCACCGGATGATCGGTGTCGTGGTTACTTCGCCGACCCCGGCGTCCGCCTCGGTGTTGTCGTGGTCGGCGAATCGCGTTACCTGGGCCACCCCCGCGACGCTCTGGGCGGTGAAGAGATCGCGTGGCCGGCAGCTCAGCCCGGCAGCGTGTGCCCGGGCGGCGACTTGGATCGCCAGGATGCTGTCGCCGCCCAGGTCGAAGAAGGAGTCGTCGATTCCGACCCGGTCGAGGCCGAG
This sequence comes from Mycobacterium szulgai, assembly GCF_002116635.1. Lineage (GTDB taxonomy): Bacteria > Actinomycetota > Actinomycetes > Mycobacteriales > Mycobacteriaceae > Mycobacterium > Mycobacterium szulgai. Next base: position 87,317 of record NZ_LQPW01000022.1, read on the forward strand.
CACCTCGGCGTAGATGCCGGCCAGGATGTCTTCGATGGCGGTGGTGGGGGCGCGGTAGGAGTCGGCGTCGCCGTATCGAGGAGCCGGTAGGGCTTGGGTGTCGAGTTTGCCGTTGATGGTCAACGGCAGCGCTGCGAGGGCGACGACGGCGGCGGGCACCATGTAGGACGGTAATTTCTTGGCCAGCCGGCCGCGGATGGCACCGGGATCGGCGGTGCCGGTGAGGTAAGCCACCAGACGCTTGTCGCCCGGTTGGTCCTCGCGGGCGATCACCACGGCTTGCTCGACGCCGTCGAGTTCGGCCAAGACAGTGGCGACTCCGGTGGGCTCGATGCGGTGTCCGCGGATTTTGACCTGTTCGTCGGCGCGCCCGACGTAGTGCAGCTGGCCGTCGGCGGCCCAGCGCACCAGATCGCCGGTTCGATACATCCGGGTGCCGGCTCCGCCGAAGGGACAGGCCACAAATCGCGATGCCGTCAACGGCGATCGGCGCCAATACCCACACCCCAACCCCGCACCCGCCGCGTACAACTCACCGACCACACCGGCCGGCACCGGCCGCAGCCACCGATCGAGCACGAACAACGCCGCGCCCGGCACCGGGCGCCCGATCGGCGGCGTCCCCGAACCCGGTTTCAACGGCGCACTCATTGAGATGTACATCGTGGTCTCGGTCGGGCCGTACTGATTGACCATTACCCGTCCGTCGGCCCACCGGTCCACGACCTCGGCGGGGCAGGCCTCACCTCCGACGACCAATGTCGCCGATCCCAGGCCCTGCGTCGGCAGCACCGTAACCGCGGTGGGGGTTTGCACCAGCATGTCGACCTTTTCGGCGACGAGCAAAGCGTGAAAGTCGGTGTGGGAACGGGTGATTGATTCGGGGATCACTACCAGCCGCGCGCCGTTGAGGAGCGGGGCCCACACCTCGAATACGGAAAGGTCGAAGGCATAGGAATGACATTGGGTTGTGGTATGCCCCGCTGCCGGCTTGAACGAGGTTGGTCCTGCGATGAGTTGGGCGATGTTGTGATGAGTGATCGCGACGCCTTTGGGCCTGCCCGTGGTGCCGGAGGTGTAGAGGATGTAGGCGAGATCCTCGGGGCCTGGCCGCGGTCTTGGCTGCGCCAGCTCGGCGCTGGGTTGAGTGGCGATTGCGGGGTCGTCGACGTCGATGATGGGCAGGTCGTAGCTTTGCAGTTCGGCGACCAAATCGGTGGTAGTCAGTAGCGCTACCGGTGCGGCGTCGTTGAGCATGAACGAGATCCGCGTCGGCGGATGGGTGGGGTCGATGGGTAGATAGGTGGCCCCGGTTTTCCACACGGCCAGCATCGAAACGATGGCCTGGGTACAGCGGTGGAACAGCAGGGCGACGATGTCGCTGGGGCCGATCGGGTGGCTGCTGAGGCGGTGGGCCAATCGATTGGCGGCCGCATCGAGTTGCAGGTAGGTCAGCGAGGTGTCCCCGCAGGCCAGGGCCACGGCGTTCGGAGTGCGGGCGACCTGGTCGCTGAACAATTGCGAAACCGACTTCGCATCGGTTCGTGGTTGGCCTAGCGCGGCTAGGTTGCCCCACTCAAGCAGGTCGGCCCGTTCGGTTTTATCGAGCAGGTCCACCCTCGACAACGGCCGATCGGGTTGGCCGGTCATCACCTGTAGCAGCCGTTGGAGCCGGTCCAGCAGCGCCTCGACGGTGGCGGGGTCGTACACATCGGTGCGGTATTCGAGGCTGCCGACAATGCCGGCGGGCTCCCCGGCGTGGGTGAAGCGTTCCGACAGTGAAAACGCCAAGTCCATGCGTGCGGTGTGGGTATCGACGGGCACCGGAGTGACGGCTAGCTCGCCGAGGCTCACCGCGGTGGCGGGGTCGTGGTTTTCCGGGAGGTTCTGCCAGGCCATCAGCACCTGGATGAGGGGGTGGTGGGTCATCGACCGGGTCGGGTTGAGCCGGTCGACCAGCACTTCGAAGGGCACGTCCTGGTGGTCGAAGGCTTCCAGGCTGCGCGCGCGGACCCGGGCCAATAGTTGGCTGAAAGTGGGATCGCCGGATAGATCGACGCGAAGCACCAGGGTGTTGACGAACATCCCGACCAGGTGGTCGAGCGCGGGATGGGTGCGGCCGGCGGTGGGAATTCCTATCGCGATGTCAGTGGTAGCGCTGAGCTGAGCCAGCAGCGTGGTCAGGCCGGCGTGGATCACCATGAAGCTGGTGGCATGATGTTCGCGGGCCATTCGGGATATCTGGCGTTGCAGCGTTGCAGGCCAATGGATTTCGACTCGGGCGCCGCGGTGATCGGCAACCCGCGGGTAGGGCCGGTCGGTAGGCAGCTCGAGGCGTTCGGGCATGGCGGCCAGGGTGTTTTCCCAGTACCGCAGCTGGGTGGTGATGGCGCTGGCACCGTCGGTGAGCTCGCCGAGGTTGGCGCGCTGCCACAGCGTGTAGTCGAGGTAGCACACCGGCAGGTCGACCCATTCCGGTGCGCGACCAGCGATTCGGTGGGTGTAGGCGGTATTCAGGTCGTCTGTCAGCGGGGTCAACGACCAGCCGTCGGCGGCGATGTGGTGCACGGTCACCACCAACACGTGTTCCTCGTCGGCGAGGGTGAAAAGCCTTGCCCGCAGCGGAATTTCGGTCAACAGATCGAATCTGTGGCGCACGGCGCTGTCGATGGCGTGTTGCAGCCGGCCGGCCGCCCATGCGGTTGCGTCGATGACATCCCAGCCCAGGTCGGCCTGAGCCGTAGGTATGACGACTTGCTCGGGGATCCCCTCGGTCGAAGGGAACACCGTCCGCAGCGTCTGGTGACGCTCGATCAGGTCGGTTAGTGCGCGGCGTAGCGCCTCGCTATCCAGCCGGCCGCGCAATCGCAGTGCCCAGGCCATGTTGTAGACCGGTGAGGGGCCTTGCAGTTGATCGAGGAACCACAGCCCCTCCTGGGCAAACGACAGCGGCACCACCGCGGGCCTGGGGCCCGCCGTCAACGGTGTCGGCCGGGGTGAACCCGCACCGATGCAGGGAGCGAGCGCGGTGATGGCGGGTGTGTCGAACAGCGCACGCACACTGAGGTGGACGTCAAGGGTGGTGTTGATGGCCGCGATCACGCGCATCGCCGACAGCGAATCGCCGCCCAGGTCGAAGAAGGAGTCGTCGATTCCGACCCGGTCGAGGCCGAGTACCTGGGCGTAGATGGTGGCCAGGATGTCTTCGATGGTGGTGGTGGGTGGGCGGTAGGAGTCGGCGTCACCGTATTGGGGAGCCGGTAGGGCTTGGGTGTCGAGTTTGCCGTTGATGGTCAACGGCAGCGCCTCTAGCGCGACGACGGCACTGGGCACCATATACCCCGGTAGTTTGTTGGCCAGCCCGTCGCGGATGGCGCCCGAATCGGCGGTGCCGGTGAAGTAAGCCACCAGGCGCTTGTCGCCCGGTTGGTCCTCGCGGGCGATTACCACGGCTTGCTCGACGCCGTCGAATTCGCCTAGGACGCTGGCGATTTCGGCAGGTTCGATGCGGTGTCCGCGGATTTTGACTTGTTCGTCGGCACGTCCGACGTAATGCAATTGGCCGTCAGCACCCCAGCGGACCAGATCTCCGCTGCGATACATCCGGGTTCCGGTCCCGCCGAAGGGGCAGGCCATAAACCGTGCTGCCGTCAACGATGATCGGCGCCAATACCCGCAACCCACGCCGGTCCCGGCCACGTACAACTCGCCGACCACACCGGCGGGCACCGGCCGCAGCCACCGGTCCAGTACGAAAAACGCCGCGCCCGGCAACGGCACACCGATCGGGCTGGTGGCACTGTGTGCGTCGTGCTCGACGATTGGGCGATACGAGGCATGCACAGTGGTTTCGGTGATGCCATACATATTGACCAGCCGCGGGGTCTGCGGGTGGCTGCTCAACCAGGTCCGAATGCGTGGTGGCTCAAGGGCTTCGCCGCCGAATACCACTGTTTCGAGGTGTAGCTGGCGGCCCGACTCGGGCTGCGCGGCCTCGGCGGCCTGCAGCGCGTAGAACGCTGAGGGCGTTTGACTCAACACGGTGACGCGCTCAGCCACCAGCAGGGCCAGCAGCTCTGACGGGGAGCGGGTGATCGGCTCTGGCACCACGACCAACCGGCCGCCGAACAGCAGCGCGCCCCAGATCTCCCACACCGAGAAGTCGAACGCATAGGAATGACACTGACTCCACACCTGACCCGCCCTGGGCGCCAGATCCGCGGTTAACGAGCCGAATAGTCGGGTGATGCAGGTATCGGGGATCGCGACGCCTTTGGGAACGCCGGTGGTGCCTGAGGTGTAGATGATGTGGACGAGGTTGCCGGCAGTCGGTACCGGCAGCGGGTCTGCGGGGTAGTTGTCGATGGCCGGGTCGTCGACGTCGATGATCACCAGGTCAGGTCTGTCCAGCCGGCTGGCGAACCCGGCCCTGGTGATCACCGCCGCTGGTGTGGCGTCTTCGACGATGAAATCGACTCGGGCATCGGGGTAGTTGGGGTCGATGGGCAGGTATGCGGCTCCGCTCTTGACAACCGACAGGATGGCAACGATGGCCTCAGCGCAGCGCTCCAGCGCCACCCCCACCACGTCACCCGGACCGATACCCCGGTCGACTAGCAGGCGAGCCAGACGGTTCGAAACCTCGTCGAGTTCGCGGTAAGTGCGCGCGGTTCCATCGGAGGTCAGCGCGACCGCTTCGGGTGTGCGGTTCACCTGGGCAGCAAACAGCGCCGGGATCGATTCCCGCGCTTGGCTGGCGGTGCGGGTGAGAACCGCGCGATTGCCCCACTCAGCCAGGCGCGCGTGAGCCGCTTGGTCAAGCAGAACGATCGACGACAGTCGTCGTTCAGGCTCGGCGGTCAGCTTGGTGAGGACGTCTAGGTAGTAGCCGACGATGGTCGTGATGGTCTCGCGGTCGAACACGTCAGTGGCGTATTCGATGTTGGCTGGCAGGGGTTGCGGGAGCTGTCCGGGCGGTTGCTGGGGGGCGATGATTTCGATTTGAAGATCGAATTTGGCGCCGTGCGGACGGGTCGGTATCGGTTGCGCCCATAACCCGGGGAACTTCATCGTCGGTAATGGAGTGTTTTGCAACAGGAAAGCGACTTGAAACAGTGGGTGGTGCGCGCCCGAGCGGGCGGGATTGAGCCGTTGCACGACGCGTTCGAACGGAACGTCTTGATGGTTGTAGGCTGCTAGTGCTTTTTGCCTCACCTGGGCGAGTATCTCGGTGAAACTGGGATTTCCAGTCGTCTGAACGCGCAATACCCAGGTATTGACGAAAAACCCGACCAGTTCGGCAAGTGCGGCGTCGGTACGTCCGCTGTTGAGCCCGCCGATGGTCAAGTCGTCACCGGCGCCCAGTTTGTGTAACAGCACCGCTACCGCGGCCTGATACACCATCGATGGCGTGGCCTCGCAGTTCTGCGCCAGCCGCTTGACCTGCTGTTGGAGGTCGGTGTCGACGACGAAATGGACCACGTCGCCGGCAAAGGACTGTTGGGTGGGGCGGGGCCGGTCAAACGGTAAGACCGTTTCCTCGGGGGCCCCCTTCAACTCGGAATGCCAATAAGCCAACTGACGTGATAGCACACTGGCCGGGTCATCAGGGCTGCCTAAGAATTCTTGCTGCCAAAGCGTGTAATCGCCGTACTGCAATAACAGTGGCGCCCATGCGGGCTTATGGCCTTCGCTGCGGGCGGTGTAGGCGCGCGCGAGATCCGAAAAGAAAGCCACCATCGAGACGCCGTCGGCGGCGATGTGATGGATTACCACCACAAACACATGTTCCACGGCCGAGAGTTCCAAGAGCTTCGTGCGAATCGGAATTTCGGCTGCCAAATCGAACAGATAGCCCCCAGCGCCGTTTATCTGGGCGGCGACTTGTTGTTCGTCGTCGACCTCGATGATCTCGAAAACCGGTTCGCACTCGTCGACGTTCAATATTTGCTGATAGGGGATACCCTGCTCGCAGATGAACCGGGTGCGCAGACTTTCGTGGCGTTCGATCACATCGCCGATGGCGGTACGAAGTGCCTGCACATCTAGATCCCCGGTCAACCTGAGCGCCATCGGAATGTTGTAGACCGGCGTCGAGTCAGTGGTCTGTTCGATGAACCACAACCGGCGCTGAGCAAACGACAACGGCAAGCGCTGCGGGCGCATGCGTGGACCTAGCACCAAATCCACCGCTTGGGTGGCATCGGCAGTGGCGGCGAGCAAGCTGACCAAGTGGCGAGCGGCCGCGGCGGGCGTGGGATGGTCAAAGGCCAGTGTCGCTGGCAGGGATAGGCCGGTGCGCCGGGTCAAGGTGTTCCGGAGTTCAAGAGCGCTCAGCGAGTCCATGCCGAGGTCCCTAAACGGCAGATCGCGATCGAGGGCGGCCGGGTCGGGGTGGGCCAGCACGATAGCCGTGATCGTCGCAACGAGGTCGGTGAGGGTGGCCAGTTGTTGTTGCGGGGTCTGGCGGGCCAGCTGTCTGGTCAACGTGTCGGCGGTGGTAGTGGTGCTGGCTTGCCGACGGGTGGTGGTCAGCGCCGACAAGATGAGCGGCAGGGCGCCTTGCCGTGCTTGGCGGGCCAGTGCGCGAGTGTCGAACGGGGTAGGGATCAGGTTGGGTTGCCGCGATGCCAGCGCGGCATCAAACAACGCCAGACCGTCTTCGACAGTGATCGGCCTCAGGTTGTTACGGGTGAACCGAGCCTGGTCAACCGCATCGAGGTGAGCGGTCATCGCGCTGGCGGTTTGCCAGTAACCCCACGCCAAACTGGTTGCCGGTAAACCATTTTCGTGGCGTTGCTTGGCCAGCGCGTCCAAGACGGCGTTAGCCGCCGCATAATTGGCTTGTCCAAGGGCTCCTAAGACTCCCGCCGCCGACGAAAACACGACAAACGCGTCGAGCTCAACGTCGGCAGTCAATCGGTGGAGATGCCATGCGGCGTCGGCCTTCGTGGTCAGCACGGTGTCGAGTTGCTCACTGGTCAGCTCGGTGATCACAGCGTCATCGAGGACCCCGGCAGCGTGGATCACACCACATAGCCGGTGTTCGGCGGCGATGCCGGCCAACACCGCAGCCAGTTGCTCGGCATCGCTGGTGTCACAGGCTTTGATGCAGACTTGGGCGCCCAGCTGCGTTAACCGCTGATGGAGGTCAGCCGCCCCGGCAGCGTCCATACCGCTACGCGACACCAGCACCAGATGCCGAACGCCGTAACCGGTAACCAAATGCTCAGCGAAAACCCCGCCCAGCATCCCGGTACCGCCGGTAAGCAGCACCGTGCCGTCGGGATCGAACGCAACGCGGGGTTGTGCGAGTGCATCGGCCGGGGTGAGTCGGGGGGTGTGGGCGATGCCGCGGCGGAGGGCCAGTTGGGGTTCTATGGTGGGTCGCTGCGCGGGGTTGGCGAGGGCGCCTAGGACGTTGGCGACGGTGTGGCCGGTAGCGGGCGTGGTGTCGATGTCGAGTGCGGTGATGCGGCCCGGATGCTCGTTTTGGGCGGTGTGGATCAGGGCCCACACCGCGGCGTGGGCTAGGTCGGGGGCCGGGTCATCGGAACTGATGCTGACCGCGTGGCGGGTGGCGATCACCAGGTGTGCCTGAGTTCCAGTGTGGGCCAACCAGGTTTGCAAGCCGGCCAAAACGCGGCGGGTCAACTCGTGCACCTGCTGCAGCGGATCAGCGCCGGGCTGCTGCGACGCGACATCCCACACCGCCAAGGTCGGCCAGGAATCCACCGCCGTCACATCGGAATAGACCAGTCGTTCGCCCAAACCAGTGGGAAAACGCTCTGGCCGCTCACTGATCAGCACCCAAGCCGGCAACACATATTGGTCCCAGGAAGCCGATAGCGCCGGCCAGGCCAACTCGAACAAGCCGTCCCGTAAAACGGGATTTGCGGGTTGATCGGTATCGGGCAGGGCGCGCAGGGTCAGTGTGTCGATGGTGATGACCGGGGCGCCGGTGGGGTCGGTGGCGTACAGGGTGAAGGTGTCGGCTCCGGTGGCGCTGAGTTGGACGTGGAGTCGGGTGGCCTCGACGGCGTGCAAAGCGATCCCGGTGAATGCGAACGGCAGCTGCGGGTCAGTGTCGGAGTCGGTATCGGAGAACGCCGCGGCCAACGGATGTACAGCGGCATCCAATAACGCGGGGTGAATACCGTAGCCGCTGGTATCGACGTCAGCAGGCAACGCCACTTCGGCATAAACAACGCCGGGATTGGACGGGTCGCGGCCCATCCCGCGCAACGAGCAAAAGGCGCCGCTGTACTCCAAGCCGTGCTGAGCGAGCCGCTTGTAGAAACTGTCTTGTGCTACCGGGTCGACGGACTCGACACCCGGCGAAGGTGAAGGCAGCGAGGACAATTCGCGGTTACTTAGCATGCCGCTAGCATGAGCGGTCCAGTGTGTGCGCCCGTACTGGTGATCACCGGCGCGCGCATGCACGGTGAAAGCCCGCTTCCCCTGCTCGTCGAACGGCTGCACGCTGATCTGCAGGTCGGTTGCGCCGTCGGTGGCAAGGACCAGAGGAGAGTGCACGACCAGCTCGTCGATCACCGGGCACTGTGCGTACTCACCGGCTTGCAGGACCACGTCAATAAGCCCGGTCTCCGGGAACACCACACTGCCGCGCACTTGACGGGCGGTCAGCCAGTTTTGCCTGGTGGTCGATAACCGTCCGGTCAACACGATCTGGTCATGATCGGCCAGCTCGGTCAACGCCCCCAACAACGGATGATCGGGCTTGTCCAGCCCGGCGGCGCTGACATCGGCACCCGCCGGGGCGTATTGCCAGTAGGGCCGGTGCTGGAAGGGATAGGTGGGTAGCGCGATGGTGTGGGCGCCGGGATACAGGCTGGTCCACGACGGGCTGTGGCCGTGGGTGTGCAGCTGGGCGAGGGTGGTGGCCAGGGTATCCAGATCGGGCTGGTCACGGACCAAGGTAGGGATCACTGTCGATGCGTCGGTGGTCTCCAGCGTGTCGGTCAGGGCCGGGGCGAGTACCGGGTC
>NZ_LQPW01000023.1 GCF_002116635.1 Mycobacterium szulgai
TAGACCACCCCGAGGCCGCCCTGGCCAACCTGCACCGCCTCGCTGAACCCCGCCGCAGCCAACTCCGACACCACATCCGACGGTGTTGTTGTACCCCGACCAACCTGGGTACCAAGCGCGGCAAACACCATAAGAACTCCCATGATCCGGCCCAGGGCGCTTTAGCCAGCGTGCCGATTGCATACAGTACGGCAGTACTTGGATACAGTACAGCGGTATTGGAATTGCAGGGTTGCGCTGCGCTTTGATCGCTTCCTAGGGCGAGGGCTTGGCGGCGCAAGTCGGTGAGGACGCGGCCATCAGCCAGCGTGCAGATTCGCCCCGGCAGTACCAGACATCGTTCGCGCGATGTCGTCGTTCCCCTCGACAAACTGGAATAGGTTGCGCGCGTCCGCAAGCCAGTCCATGGCCATCGCGGTGTCTCCGCTCTGAAAGGCAAGGTGCGCTGCGGTGAACAGTGCGCGGATGCGCTGCACGCTGGGTTTGGGCGAGGTGGCGGCCAAGGCACGGTTCGCCCATTGGCAGCCCTCGGTCACCATCGCCTGCTGAATCCAGAACCGACGTATGGCGGCGGCCATCTCTACCGCCATTTCTGGGCAATCGGTCAGGCTGAATTGCAGCGCTTCCCGGATGTTGGGGAGTTCACGTGTGAGGCGCAGGATCCAGTGAAGTTGTTGAGGGCCAAACCATTGGTCCTCGGCTTCGGAGAGCACCTGGTGATACCACGCGGCGTGGCGTCGAGCCAGTCGCGTGCGCTCGTCGCTGGTGATGCGCCCAAGTCCGTAGTCGCGCAGGGTTTCCAATAGCCGATAGCACGCGATGCCGTCATTTTCGGTACGTATCAGGATTGATTTGTCGACCAATGTAGAAAGCAGGTCAAGGAATTCGCTGGCAGGCAGGTCCGCGCCACTGACATATTGGGCTGCCGACAGGTCGAAGTTGCCGGCGAATAGCGATAGTCGCGCCCATACTTGTTGCTCGTCTTGGGTGCACAGGTCATAGCTGCGGTCAATGCAGTACGCCAGGGAGCGCTGATCTGTGGCACCGCCGACGCTCAGCAATGCATAACCGTCGCGGAGTCCGTCTGCGATCTGCTCTACCGGCATAGCCGGAAGCCGGGTAGCCGCCAGCTCGATGCCCAACGGTAGCCCGTCAACGCGGGCGCAGATGCCGGCTACCGCGGCGGCATTGTGTTCCGTGAGCGCAAACTCAGGCACCGCGGCGCGGGCACACTCAACAAATAACGTGACCGCGTCATAGCCGGCCAGGTCTTCCACGCTGGGCTCATCCTGAGGGCTGGGGCAATCGAGCGGCGAGAGCGACAGCACCGCTTCACCACCGACCGCCAGTACTTCGCGGCTGGTTGCCAATATGTGCAGCCGTGGGCAATGCCGCAACAAGGTGTCGACCAGGTTGGCTGTCTCATTGACGACCTGTTCACAGTTGTCTAGGAGGATCAGCGCCCATCGCCGGTCCAGAACCTCGATCAACGTCTCGATCGAGGCTTGCGTCGGCTGATTGGCCACCCCCAACGTCGCGGCTACCAGGCCAACCAGCTGCGACCCGTCGGGCACGTCGCCCAAATCCACCCGCCACACCGCATCGGGGTGGTCGGCACTTAGCTGGTGTGCGGCATGCATAGCCAGACTGGTTTTGCCGACGCCACCCGTACCGGTCACCGTCACCAAACGGGAGCACTCCAACAACTCGCGCAGCCGTATCAGCTCGGCCGCACGGCCCACCAGGGCTTTCAGCGGCGATGGCAAGCTGTCGTCCTTGCCCCGACCGCGCCCCGACGACCGCGAAATGCGGTTGTGTGACCTGTCGCTGCTCGCACGGTCGTGCAGGACCATGTCGTCGACGTTCAGACCGTGCCGGGCTTGGAGTAGCTGAAGTTCTTGGCCTAATTCGAGGGCCGACGGCCGGTGGTTGGGGTCATGGGCCATTGCTTGCTCGATAATCGCGGCAAAGTCGGCGGGGATTCCCCGTTCACGCAGATCGGGCAGGTGTTGGCTGGCGATGCGGACGAACTGCGCCATCAACTGCTCGCCGTGGCGCCGTTCAAAGGCCGCATGACCCGTTAGTCCGGTGAAGAGGCTCGCCCCGAGCCCGTATACATCCGAAGCCTCGCTTGGCGCTGCATCGCCGAATAGTTCAGGCGCGGTAAAGGCCGGCGACCCTTGGAATACACCAGTAGCGGTTTTGAACCCCGATTTGGTGCGGGCGATCCCGAAATCGCTCAATGCCGGCTGACCGTAATCTGTGGACAGAATGTTTGCTGGCTTGACGTCGCGGTGAATAATTCCCGCCCGATGCGCGCACTCCAGCGCGCCGGCGATCTTGACCCCTACTCGCGACACTTCCTCGATATCCAGCGTCCCCACCCGGGCAATCCGCTCCTGCCAGCACCCCGACCCGCAATACGGCATCACCAGGAACGGATTGCCACTGGCCGTTTGGCCTACCTGCAACACCGCCATGATGTTGGGATGAGCCGTTAGTGTCGCCATCGCCTGCTGTTCGCGGACGAACCGCGCTTGGTCCTCTTGACATACAACGGTCAAAACCTTGACGGCTACGACCCGATCCAACGCCACCTGAATGCAGCGGTAGACCGTGCCGAACCCACCCCGGCCAACCTCGACCGCACCGTCGAACCCCGCCGCAGCCAGCTCGACGGCTACGCCGAAGCTACCGGCTCCTTGGGCCGCAGGTTCATGTTGCGTATCAGCGAGGTTCGGATCCATCCACCAACCCCGAGATCCAGCCAACTCGTCGAGCGCAACGCGGAATAGATCGACAAGCCGAGGAATATGGGCGCACCACATCGGCATATTACTGCTTTGGGGGCCGGCATTGTAATTGCATATTTCCGGAATTCAGGATGGCGCAAGGAGCTGCTACTGACCCCCGGGGATGAACGGGATGAACTCACCCTTGGGCTTGTTCACCTATTGCCGGTGCCCGGCCAGACGGGGCCAAGGCCAGCATCCGCCTGCCTTGGGGTCAATGTCAGGCCTGATACGGATGTGACACAAGATAACTTATGAGGCTAATGTTACGGCGCGCCTCCTCGCCCCCACCGTGGTTCACCGACAGAATCGCCCCCATGAAGATGTCAGGGCTTCTATCTCGTAGCACTCCTCGGCCGGGTCTGATCGGCACCGCTCGGGTGGACCGGAATATCGACCGCCTACTGCGCCGGGTCTGCCCGGGCGACATCGTGGTGCTCGACATCCTGGACCTTGATCGCATCACCGCCGACGCCCTCGTCGAAGCCGACATCGCCGCAGTCGTCAACGCATCGCCGTCGGTTTCCGGCCGCTATCCCAACCTCGGTCCGGAGGTGCTGGTCAACAACGGCGTCACTCTGATCGACGAGACCGGTCCTGAGATCTTCAAGAAGGTCAAAGACGGCGCCAAGATTCGGCTGCACGAAGGTGGGGTGTACGCCGGTGATCGCCGGCTGGTCCGCGGCACCGAACGCACCGACCACGACATCGCCGACCTCATGCGGGAGGCCAAGAGCGGGCTGGCGGCTCACCTGGAGGCCTTCGCCGGCAACACGATCGAGTTCATCCGCAGCGAAAGCCCGCTGCTGATCGACGGAATCGGCATCCCGGACATCGACGTCGACATGCGCCGCCGCCATGTGGTGATCGTCTCCGATGAGGACAGCGCCGCCGATGATCTGAAGTCCCTCAAACCGTTCATCAAGGAGTACCAACCAGTGCTCGTGGGCGTCGGCTCAGGGGCCGACACCTTGCGTAAGGCGGGCTACCGGCCGCAGCTGATCGTCGGCGACCCCGACCAGATCAGCACCGAAGTCCTCAAGTGTGGCGCGCAGGTGGTCCTGCCCGCCGACGCCGACGGCCATGCCCCCGGCCTGGAACGCATCCAGGACCTCGGTGTCGGGGCCATGACCTTTCCGGCCGCCGGCTCGGCGACCGACCTGGCGCTGCTGCTGGCCGACCATCACGGCGCTGCGCTGCTGGTCACGGCCGGTCACACCGCCAACATCGAGACCTTTTTCGACCGCACCCGCACCCAGAGCAACCCGTCGACCTTCCTGACCAGGCTGCGGGTAGGGGAGAAGCTGGTGGACGCCAAGGCCGTCGCCACCTTGTACCGCAACCACATCTCGGCCGGGGCCATCGCGCTGCTGGCGCTGACCATGCTGATCGCCATCATCGTGGTGCTGTGGGTCTCGCGCTCCGACGGCGTGGTGTGGCACTGGATCATCGACTACTGGAATCGCTTCACCCTTTGGGTGCAGAACCTGGTCAGCTAGGACGGTGCGCTGATGATCTCGTTACGCCAACACGCGATCTCGCTTGCGGCCGTCTTCTTGGCGCTGGCCATCGGGGTGGTCCTGGGTTCCGGTTTCTTCTCGGACACCCTGCTGTCGACGTTGCGTAACGAGAAGCGGGACTTGGCCGGCCAGATCAGCAGCCTCAACGACCAGCGCAATGCGCTCAACGAAAAGCTTAGTGCGGCAAACAATTTCGATGCCCAGGTGCTGGGCCGGATAGTGCACGACGCGATGGCCGGCAAGTCGGTGGTGCTCTTCCGCACCCCCGATGCCAAGGACGACGACGTAGCCGAGGTGTCGAAAATCGTTGTCAAGGCCGGCGGTTCGGTCACCGGGACGGTGTCGCTGACCCACGAGTTCGTCGAAGCCAACTCAGCGGAGAAGCTGCGCTCGGTGGTGAACTCGTCCATCCTGCCGGCCGGCACTCAGCTCAGCACCAAGCTCGTCGACCAGGGTTCGCAGGCGGGTGATCTGCTCGGCATCGCGTTGATGATCAACCCCAAGCCCGATGCTCCCGCCGTCGATGACGGTCAGCGCGACACGGTCCTCGCGGCGCTGCGCGAAACCGGGTTCATCACCTATCAGCCCGCCGACCACATCGGGGCCGCCAACGCCGCGATCATCGTCACCGGCGCAGCGCTGCCCGCCGACGCCGGCAATCAAGGGGTCAGCGTGGCGCGGTTCGCCGCGGCGCTGGCGCCCCACGGTTCGGGAACCGTGCTCGCCGGGCGAGACGGCTCGGCGACCGGTAGCGCCGCCGTCGCCGTGGCGCGCGCCGACGCCGGCATGGCCGCCGCCGTCAGCACCGTCGACGACGTGGACACCGAGCCGGGACGTATCACCGCGATCCTGGCTTTGCATGACCTGGTCAACGGCGGCCACACCGGTCAATACGGCACCGGTCACGGGGCAACTTCGGTCACTGTGCCCCAGTAGGGCGTGTTCTCCGCGGTGTGGCGCCGTGGATGTTAGGGTGGGTTTCCGTGGGTCGGCAGGCCCAGCTAGATCGGCTACCACAAGTCATGCCCTGCCCGTCTTCACGGAGGTCGCCCTGTTGCGTAAGCACCCGCACACCGCCACCAAGCACCTTTTCGTCAGCGGCGGTGTCGCTTCCTCCCTTGGCAAGGGACTGACTGCCAGCAGCCTTGGGCAGTTGCTCACCGCGCGCGGGTTGCACGTCACAATGCAGAAGCTCGACCCGTACCTCAACGTCGATCCGGGCACGATGAACCCGTTCCAGCACGGTGAGGTCTTCGTCACCGAGGATGGCGCCGAAACCGACCTCGACGTCGGTCACTACGAACGGTTTCTGGATCGCGATCTGTCTGGTTCGGCGAATGTCACTACCGGCCAAGTGTATTCAACGGTCATCGCCAAGGAACGTCGCGGCGAATACCTCGGCGACACGGTTCAGGTGATCCCGCATATCACCGACGAGATCAAGCGGCGCATCCTGGCGATGGCCGAACCGGACGCGAACGGCCACCGGCCCGATGTCGTCATCACCGAGATCGGCGGCACCGTCGGTGACATCGAGTCGCAGCCCTTTCTGGAGGCGGCCCGCCAGGTTCGGCACTACCTTGGTCGCGAGGACGTCTTCTTCCTGCACGTTTCGCTGGTGCCCTACCTGGCCCCGTCCGGCGAACTCAAGACCAAGCCGACGCAGCACTCGGTGGCGGCGCTGCGCAGCATCGGTATCACCCCCGACGCACTGATCCTGCGTTGCGATCGCGACGTTCCCGAAGCGCTGAAGAACAAGATCGCCCTGATGTGTGACGTCGACATCGACGGCGTGATCTCGACGCCGGACGCGCCGTCGATCTATGACATCCCGAAGGTGCTGCACCGCGAGGAACTGGACGCGTTCGTGGTGCGCCGGCTCAACCTGCCATTCCGCGACGTCGACTGGACCGAGTGGGACGACCTGCTGCGCCGCGTTCACGAACCGCAGGAGACGGTACGAATCGCGTTGGTGGGCAAGTACGTTGAGTTGTCTGACGCCTATCTGTCGGTTAGCGAGGCATTGCGAGCCGGCGGATTCAAGCACCGCGCCAAGGTCGAAATCCGTTGGGTGGCTTCCGACGACTGCGAGACGGCCAGCGGCGCCGCGACCACGCTGGGCGACGTGCACGGAGTGTTGATTCCCGGCGGGTTCGGCATCCGGGGTATCGAGGGCAAGATCGGTGCCATCTCCCACGCGCGGGCGCGTGGTTTACCGGTGCTGGGGTTGTGCCTGGGGCTGCAGTGCATCGTGATCGAGGCGGCCCGCTCGGTCGGTCTCACCCAAGCAAACTCAGCCGAATTCGAACCGGGTACACCGGATCCGGTCATCTCCACGATGGCCGACCAGGAACACATCGTGGCCGGTGAGGCAGATCTGGGCGGAACGATGCGCCTGGGTGCATATCCCGCGGTGCTGCAGCCGGATTCGATTGTGGCCCAGGCATATCAGGCAACGCAGGTGTCCGAACGGCACCGGCACCGCTACGAGGTGAACAACGCCTACCGAGACAAGCTGGCCGAAAGTGGGCTGAGAATATCTGGGACCTCTCCCGACGGGCACCTGGTTGAGTTCGTCGAATACCCGCCGGATCAGCACCCATTCGTCGTCGGCACCCAGGCCCACCCGGAGTTGAAGAGCCGGCCTACCCGGCCGCACCCGCTGTTCGTCGCGTTCGTCGGTGCGGCCATCGATTACAAGGCGGGCGAACTGCTGCCCGTCGAGATTCCCGAGCAGCACGTGTCCAACGGGAGCCAGCATCGAGACGGCGCTCGAGACGAGATCGCCCAGCCCCTAGTCGAACCCGCGGCCCGTGGCTGAGCACGTCTTCGAGACGACATCGTCCGAAACGCTTTACCGCGGAAACATTTTCGCCCTACGCCGGGATGAGGTGCGAATGCCAGGCGACACCATTGCGGTGCGCGAGGTGATCGAACATTACGGCGCGGTGGCCATCGTCGCGATGGACGACCAGAACAACGTTCCGTTGATCTACCAATACCGTCACGCGTTCGGGCGACGGCTATGGGAGTTGCCCGCAGGGCTGCTCGATGCCCCTGGTGAACCACCGCACCTAACGGCCGCCCGCGAGTTGCAGGAGGAGGTTGGCCTGCAAGCCAGTACTTGGCAGGTGCTGGTCGATCTCGATTCCGCGCCCGGCTTCAGCGACGAGTCGGTGCGCGTGTTTCTGGCCACCGGGCTGACCCGCGTTGACCGGCCGGAGTCGCACCACGAAGAAGCCGATATGACCATGTGCTGGTTCCCCATCGCAGAGGCGGTTCAGCGGGTGCTGGCCGGCGAGGTCATCAATGCCATTGCGGTCGCCGGAATTTTCGCCGCCCAGGCGGTCGCGAACGGCGTCGCTCAGGCGCGCCCTTTGGATACCCCATGGGTCGATAAGCCGGGTGCGTTCGCCGCGCGCAAGGCCTCGCAATGACGCTTGCGCTCGAATCTCAGATGCAGGGCTACCTCGACCATCTGACTATCGAGCGCGGCGTTGCGGCGAACACGTTGAGCTCCTACCGCCGCGATCTGCGGCGCTACTCCAAGCACCTGGAAGACCGCGGGATAAGCGACCTGGCCAAAGTCGGTGAGGACGACGTCAGCGATTTCCTGGTGGCGCTGCGCCGCGGGGATCCCGAATCCGGATCGGTCGCGCTGTCGGCGGTGTCGGCAGCGCGGGCGCTGATCGCGGTGCGCGGACTGCACCGCTTCGCCGCCGCCGAAGGACTGGCCGAACTCGACGTGGCGCGGGCCGTGCGGCCACCCACGCCAGGCCGGCGGCTGCCCAAGAGCCTGACGATCGACGAGGTGCTGGCGCTGCTGGAGGGCGCCGGCGGCGACGACGCGGCCGACGGGCCGCTCACCTTGCGTAATCGGGCCTTGCTGGAACTGCTCTATTCCACCGGGGCGCGGATCTCCGAAGCTGTCGGCCTCGACGTCGACGACATCGACACGCAGGCGCGCTCGGCGCTGTTGCACGGCAAGGGCGGCAAGCAGCGGCTGGTGCCGGTGGGACGTCCCGCCGTGCACGCGTTGGACGCCTACCTGGTGCGGGGACGCCCGGATCTGGCGCGGCGCGGGCGCGGTACCCCGGCGATCTTTCTCAATGCGCGCGGTGGGCGGCTGTCGCGGCAAAGCGCCTGGCAGGTGCTACAGGATGCGGCCGAGCGGGCCGGTATCACCTCGGGCGTATCGCCGCACATGCTGCGGCACTCGTTTGCCACCCATCTGCTCGAGGGCGGCGCCGACGTGCGGGTGGTGCAGGAGTTGCTGGGCCACGCCTCGGTCACCACGACGCAGATCTACACCCTGGTCACCGTGCACGCACTGCGTGAGGTGTGGGCCGGAGCCCATCCGCGGGCCCAATAGCTCTGCGCCAAATACCTGGATTGGAGCGCCGGGTCGGGCACCAGGCCGCGTCGCGCCCATCACCGATGCGGCCCGTGGCCATGATGTCGTGGATGCCCACCGTTCAATCGCCGGACCGACCAACGAAACGGGACCAGGCGCGCTTCAAGACCCATTGATTTTCAAGGTTACGCACAGCTTTTATTGACCTCCGCGAAAGGTGGACCGGATGTACGATCTTTTGCTTAAGAAAGCAGTTCGACGAAGCTGAGGATCGTGCGATGGACGATGACAGCAGCACTGCGGGTAAGCGCTGCGGTCTTTGGCTCACCGGCGCCCGTGGCTCGGTGGCGACCACCTCGATCGTCGGCTTATATGCATTGAGCGCCGGCCTGATCCCCGACACCGGCTGCGTGACTGCCACGCCCGACTTTGCTGACGCGCCCCTGCCGAAGCTCTCGGATTTCGTGGTGGCCGGGCGCGACATCTCCACCACACCCTTGGTCAAGCGCGCCGAAATGTTGGTTGAGGCCGGGCTGCTGCCGCCTGGAGTGGTGGCCGCGGTCAACGACCGGCTCGCGGCTACCGACGATGAGATCGTCGGACCCTCGTGCATGGCGACCGCGGACCCGGCCAGCGCCGGCGCCGCTACCCAGGCGGAACTCGTCGATCGGCTCAGCGACGCGATGGCTTCGTTCATCGCGCGGCACTCGCTGGACGTGTTGGTCGTCGTCGACGTGGCATCCACCCAACCACCCGCGATCGACATGCCGGAATTCCGGGATGCCGAACTGCTCCTCCCGGCGCTGGCCGAGCCCAACCGCGTCGTGCTACCGGCGAGCGGCCTGACCGCCCTTGCCGCGATACGCAATGGCGCCGCATATGCCTGCTTCACACCGTCGCCGACGCTGGGCCTGCCCGCGTTGCGCAGCCTGGCCGACGATGCCGGCGTTCTCTATGCCGGGCAGGACGCCAAGACAGGTCAAACCTTGCTGCGAACCGTGTTGGCGCCGATGTTCGCCAGCCGCGCGATGGCCGTGCACTCGTGGTCGGGAACCAATCTGCTGGGCGGTGGGGATGGCGCCACGCTGGCCGATCCGGTGGCAGTGCAGTCCAAGCTCGCCAGTAAACAACGCGGCATCCAGCAGATGCTCGGCGGTGGCGTGACCGCTCCACTGCACATCGACTATGTGCCCGACCTCGGCGAAACCAAGGTCGCCTGGGATTACATCCATGCCACCGGATTTCTCGGCGGCCAGATCACGCTGCAAACAATCTGGTCGGCACCGGATTCCGCGTTGGCGGCGCCGTTGGTTCTCGACGTTGCGCGTTTGTTGGCAATGGGTCGCGGGCACGGCGCGCGCGGCGTCGTCCCGGAGTTGGGCTTCTTCTTCAAGGAACCGTGGGGGTCTGAAACGCATTCACTCGCAGCGCAATACGATGCGCTGGTGCGGTGGAGCACGTCGTTTTCGGCTGGCCGGTGAAGGTCAAGGCGTATCTCGACCTGATGCGGGCGCCTGCCGCGCTGACAGTTCTCGGTGATACGGCTGTCGGTGCCATTTGGGCGGGCCGCCCGCTCTCGGGGCGACGGCTCGCGCTGCCGCTGGCCTCGGCACTGTTGTATTGGAGCGGCATGGTGCTCAACGACTGGGCCGACCGCCGTCGCGACGCCGTGGAGCGGCCCGAGCGGCCCATTCCGTCCGGCAAGGTGTCGCCCGGCGCCGCGCTGTCGCTTGCGACGGGATTGGCGGCGGCAGGTGTCGCGACGGCGACCGTGGTCAGCGGCCGGCACGGGCTGGCCGCAGCCGCTCGAATCATGTTGTGCGTCACGGCATATGACGTGGTCGCCAAGGACACCGCCGTCGGACCGCTGGTCATGTCGGGCTGCCGGTTTTTCGATGTCATGCTCGGTGCGGGTCCGGGTTCTCGGGCCGCGCTTGTTCCGGCGTCGGTGATCGGGCTGCATACCACGGCAATCACGGTGCTATCGCGCAGCGAGGTGACGGGTGCCGAACGCAGCCTGCCGGCGGTCGTCGGCGCAATGGGCGGTGCCGTCGCCACCTCGGCGATGGTGAGCACCGCAGGATATCGGGCCGCACCGGCCGGGGTGGTTTATCTGTGGTCGTTTGGCCCTGGCCTGTGGCGGGCGTGGCAGCAGCCCAGTGCGGAGGTGATCCGTGCGGCCGTGCGCAACGGTATCGCGTCGATGATCGCAGTGCAGGCGATGCTGGCGGCACGTTCTCGGCTGACCATGCTGGCACTGAGCGGGCTCGCAATCGGATTGCGGCTGAAGGTTTCTGCGCCAAAACCCACCGAGGTGACCTGATGCACATTGGCTACAACACCAATAGCCTGGCCGACCATCCGCTGGCCGACGCGCTGGCCCTGATCGCCGACGAGGGCTATACGGCGGTCGCGCTGACGGTCGGGTATCCGCACGTGCGGCCCTTCGACTCCGACCTCGGTTCGCAATTGGGTACCCTTCGGGCGCTGCTGGACAGCTACGGGCTCAAGGTGGCCGTCGAAACGGGAGCGCGTTATCTGCTGGATCCGCGTAACAAACACAAACCCTCGCTGGTGGACATCGCCGGAGAGGCGCGAGTCGAATTCATGCGGCGCGCAGTCGATATCGCCGCGGACCTCGGGGCCACCTGCGTGTCATTGTGGTCGGGCTACGCCGTCAGCCACAGCGACCCCGCCACCACCCGCGATCTGTTGCTGAGCCGTCTTGCCCAGGTCGTGGATTACGCCGACCGCAAGGCGGTCACGCTGGGCTTCGAGCCAGAACCCGGCATGTTCGTCGAGACGGTGGCCCAAGCGCGCGAAGTATGCCGGGCGCTCGGCGACCCTGCGCGCCTTGGCATCACGCTGGACGTCGGCCATTGTGTGATGACCGAGCCGGCCGGTGCCGCGGCGGCGATCGCCGGCCTGGGCGACAAACTGGTCAACGTGCATCTGGACGACATGACGCCGCTCAAACACGAACACCTCGAATTCGGTGCGGGTGACCTCGATCTGGGGGCGGTGATGGATGCCTTGTGCGGCAGCGGTTTCGGCGGTGTTGCCTCCGTCGAGTTGCCCAGGCATTCGCACGACGCACCGAATGTCGTCCGCCGCAGCATGTGGGCGATAAAACTGGCCAGGCTACCTGTGCAGGCGAGGTCGTGGATCGACACCGCAGCAGCCGAGATCGGGCGCTCGCCCGACAAGGTCGTGCAGCTGTTTCCCGGGGCGACTCGCGGTGTGGCCGGATCCAGCGACGCCGTACTGCTGGCCCGGGAAAAGCTGTTCACGGCTCTGGTGGCCGAAAGCGATGCCGTGGTGGCGCCGCTCATCGAGAAGCTGTACCGCTGGGGCGACAGTGACGAGCGTCTGGCCGTGTTGCGCGGATTGGAAATCTCAGCTGTGAACGGTCAACTCGGACCCGAGGCCTGTACCACGGGTGTGGCGCTGGTCGAGGACGCCCTGCGCTGCAACGAGCCTCGGCTGGTGGGCGCGGCCCTCGGTGGGTTTGCAGCCCGCCACCTATCTCAGCACGCCTGGCGTCACGGAGTGATGAAGCTCGTTTTCATGGGGGTGTCGCTGCAGGCAGTGGCCGGCTTGCACAACCGGGCCGACACCGAATTGGGCCGTATGGCCAACGATTACGTCAACGAACGCCGTGCGGCGGGACGTTCGGTGTCTGACGACGTGACGATGCTGCAACGCCTTACCGCGACAGAGACGGAGGTTGCGACATGAGAATTTTTGACCCCCATATTCATATGACCTCGCGGACCACCGATGACTACGAGCAGATGTATGCCGCCGGCGTCCGCGCTCTCGTGGAACCGGCCTTCTGGCTGGGCCAGCCCCGCACCGACGCCGCATCGTTCATCGACTATTTCGACAGCCTGATCGGGTGGGAACGTTACCGCGCTTCGCAATTCGGCATCGCGCACAACTGCACGATTGCGCTCAATCCCAAGGAAGCCAACGACAGCCGCTGCCGGCCTATACTCGAGCACATACCGCGCTACTTGTCCAAAGCCGGTGTCGTCGCCGTCGGCGAAATCGGTTACGACTCAATGACACCCGACGAAACTGCGGTATTTGAAACGCAGTTGGAGATGGCCGCTGAGCGCGAGCTGCCCGCACTCGTGCACACACCGCATCGCGACAAACTCGGCGGGACGATAGCCAGCATCGACGTGGTGAAGCGCATCGGTATCGATCCGGGACTGGTACTGCTGGATCACCTGAACGAGGTGACTATCGAGCCCGCACTGGAAAGTGGCTGTTGGGCGGGTTTTTCGATCTATCCCGATACCAAGATGGACGAGGACCGCATGGTCGCACTCATGCAGCGGTACGGCCTGGAACGGATCATTGTCAACTCCGCCGCCGATTGGGGCCGATCCGATCCGCTCAAGACGGCCAAGACGGCCGAAGCGATGCTGGCGGCGTCGTTCACCGAAGACGACGTCGATCGAGTGCTGTGGCGCAATCCCGTCGAGTTCTACGGCCAGAGCGGACAGCTAGTTCTGTTGAGCGAGGAGCAGGAAGCCGCGTTCGCCGGCAACACGATTCACCGCGGGGAAAAGCGGTGATGCTGTCGTACTGCAGCAACGTGGTTGCCGCGGACAGTCTGCAGCTGCTGGAGCACCAATTGTCGTCGGTTTTCGCACCGGCACGCGAGCATGCCGCGGTGCAGCAACTCGGCGTCGGTCTGTGGCTGCCGGCTGCCACCGCCGCCCAACTCTGCGGCGATAGTCGGGCACGCCGCCGACTGGCGGCGATCCTGGCCGACAGCGGACTCGCCGTGGTCACCATGAATGCCTTTCCCTACGGACAGTTTCACGGCAGCTCAGTCAAACACAAGGTTTACCAACCGGATTGGACGACGCGCCAGCGCCTGGAATACACGAAGAACTGTGCCCAGGTGCTCAGCGATCTGTTGGGCGACACCGGGCACGGCAGCATCTCGACGTTGCCGCTCGGTTGGAGTGATCCATGGGACGACACCGCCGATACCCAAGCCCGCAACAATCTGGCCGCGCTGGCCGATGAGCTGCGCCGCATCGAGAACCGCACCGGCAACCGGATCAGGCTGGCAGTCGAACCCGAACCCGGCTGCGTCATCGGATCCTGCGGCGATGCCATCGGCTGGCTGGGCCGTGCGGTCGCAGCCGGAGATGTGGATACCCGCTATATGGGCGTGTGTCTGGACACCTGCCACTTGGCGGTAATGCATGAAGATCCCACCGCAGTGCTATCGGGGCTGGCCGAGATCGGAATCGAGGTGGTAAAAATACAGGCTTCCAATGCAATTCAGATCGACGACCTCGCCGCCGAAGGGGTCGTTGAGGCGTTCGCGGAATTCGCCAATTCGCCGTACCTGCACCAGGTCAACGGGTTCGACAGGAGCGGCCGCCAGTGGTTCCGGGACGATCTGTCCTTCGAGGACGCGTCGATACCGCGCTCGGGCAGCGCCCGCGTGCACTATCACGTGCCCTTGCACATCAGCCCGCCGGCGCCGCTGGGCAATACGTCACACATCCTGTCCGAGGTAATGGGCATGCTGGGGGAGCTGGCCGGACCCATCGACGTCGAAATCGAAACCTACACTTGGGACGTGCTGCCGCCGTCGCTGCGCATGGGAAGCCTGGCCGAGGACATCGCCGCCGAGGTTCGCTGGCTCGACGAACTGATCTGCGTGCGGGATCCCGCATGACGCAACCCGTTCTGCTCATCAATGTCGTCGGCTTGACGCAGCCGCTGCTGCGGCACATGCCGAACCTGTCCGCGCTGGCCGGCCGGGGCGCCATGACTCCGCTGAAGACGGTTTTCCCGGCGGTCACCTGCACGGTGCAATCGTCGATGGTCACCGGCCTGATGCCGAACCAGCACGGAATCGTCGGAAACGGCTGGTATTTCCGCGATCTGGGTGAAGTACTGCTGTGGCGGCAGAGCAACGCCCTGGTAGCGGGGGAGAAGGTATGGGAGACGGCGGCCGGGCGCTTCGAGGGGTACCGCTCGGCCAACGTCGGTTGGTGGTATGCGATGAACGCCAGCAACGACGTCATCGTCACGCCGCGGCCGGTCTATCACCAGGACGGCCGCAAGTCGCCGGACTGCTACGTCATTCCGCCGGACCTGCATGACATTCTGACTGAAAAGCTCGGCACCTTTCCCTTGTTCCAGTACTGGGGACCAACGGCGAATATCACCTCGTCGCGCTGGCTGGTGGACGCATCGATGGAGATCATCGAGCGCTATTCGCCCACGCTGCTCACCGCGTATATCCCGCACCTGGACTACGACTTTCAGCGCTATGGTCCGCGGTCGCCGCTGGCGATTGCCGCCGCGGCGGACGTCGATGCGGCCCTGGCCCCGCTGCTCACGGTTGCCGCCGATCGCGGCATGACCACCATCGTCGTCTCCGAGTACGGGATCGGGCCGGCCCACCAGCCGGTCGACATCAACCGCGCACTCAGACGCGAGGGCTATCTGAAGGTCTACACGCAGCAGGGCCGAGAGTACCTGGACCCGTGGACGTCCCGGGCCTTCGCCGTCGCCGACCACCAGGCCGCCCATATCTATGTGCGCGACGACACTGATATCGCAGCAGTGGCCGATCTCGTCAAAGGCCTGAGCGGGGTTGACGAGGTGCTTGATCGAGACAAGCAGCAGGCATTGGCAATCGATCACTCCCGGTCCGGTGAGCTGGTGGCGATCGCCGAACCGGGCGCATGGTTCACCTACTACTACTGGCTCGACGACGAGCGTGCACCGGAATTCGCCCCCTGCGTCGACATTCACCGTAAGCCCGGGTACGACCCCGCCGAATTGCTGATGAATCCCGACGATCGGGCCGTCAAGGCCAAAGCCGCTGCGGCACTGGTCAAGAAGGCGGTAGGCCTGCGCTACACCATGGGCGTCATTGCCCTGAACGGCAAGGGCGTCGGCGGCACCCATGGGCGGCTGCCGGACTCAGCCGAAGAGACCCCCATCGTCATTACTTCCACCCCCGACCTGCTGGCCGATGCGTCGATGCCCTTGCCCGTCACCGCCGTACGTGATCTGGTGCTCAACGCCCATACGTTCAAGAGATGATGGATATGTTGCCAACGAAACGTGACCTTGAAACAGCCATTGCCGCGATGGCCCGCGTTGCCAAGTCCGATGGACTATCAGAGGCAGACGAGAGGCTGCTGGAAGCTGCAAGCGTGTATCTCGGCGAGGACAAGATCGACTGGCGCGAGCTAGTCGACCGGCCGTTCGACGTCACAGCCGTCAGGCTCGAATCTGACCTCACCGAGGTTGCCAAACGCTGCTTGTTGTTTCTCGTGACGGCTGCGATCTTCGCGAACGGCAAAGTTCGGCTGCCTAGAGTTCAGGCCAGCATCCAAATCGCGAAAGCGCTTGACTGCCACGACAAATTCCTGGATGACCTGCTCGACATTGCTCGCGGACGCGAATTCATCGGGTCCATGCGAATCCGGGCGAAGCTGATGAGTAGCCACGGCACCTCGCCCCTTCAGGTGCTGAAGGGCTTCTGGGACAACATGTCCGGTTACCTCGGCTTTGCTACCGATCCGGAGCTGGCCGCGTCCTATCACAGGCTGGGCCTGCTCGAGCCGGGGTTACTCGGACGCGAACTCTGGGCGCACTATGTTCGGAACAACCTGAGATTTCCCGGCGAGAAAGGCACGACGGGCGAGTTCATCGTCGGGCATGACGTGGCGCATATCTTGTCTGCGTATTCGACGGAGCCCGCTGGTGAGCTTCTTGCCGGAGCGTTCTCGGCCGGCTACAAGGAGCGGAACCCATTTGCACCGTTGCTGCTGGTGCTGCTGCAGTTCCAAGCCGGGATAAAGATTGACTTCCGGGCCGAAGCGACCACCGGATATATCGATGCGTCCGGTTACATGGATGCATTCCGGCGCGGCCTGGAGTGCAATGTGGACCTCACCTTCGGAAGCTGGGATTGGCGGCTTTACGCCGAGGTACCCGTGGCCGAGCTTCGCGAAAGTTTGGCTATTCCACAGCCGGCGGCGCCGGCGATCACCGGCGGCACCTATCAAGAAGTGTTGTGACGGCCGAGCGGCTCCGGTCGTTTCGGTAGGAACACAACCGGTATGACGGTCAGCACCACCAGCACGACCGCCACCACGAACACCGCGGTGTAGGCGTGTGACAGATCACGCAGCAGGTTGCCCGCGAATTGCGGATCCAAGGCTTGCCGCGGCATCGTCGCAGGGTCAACCGGCACTCCGCGCCGGGCGGCGTCCTCGCGCAGCATGTCGATCTTGTTGGCTGCGGCAACGTTTGCGCTGCGGTTGAACTGACTGGTCAGCAGGACCGACATCAGCGCTGTTCCCACCGACGCCGCCACCTGTTGATTGACGTTGAACAGCGTGGAGCCGCGCGCGATCTGATGTGGAGCAAGCGTCTGTACGGCCGCCGCCGACAGCGGGATCATCGTGCAACCCATGCCCAGACCCATGATCGTCAGCCCGATCAACAGCGTCGGCACGTAGTTGGCCTGCTTGGCGACGCCGTAGGCGAAAACGCCCATGCCGAGTGCGATCAGGGTGATGCCGACCATCAGGATCTTGCGCGGGCCACGCTTGTCCATCAACGATCCGGCAACCGGCATCGTGAGCATGGCGCCGATGCCCCGGGGGACCATGCTCACTCCGGCCTGCAACGGCGTTTGGTGTAGCAACTCCTGGAAGTAGCTCGGAAACAGCAGCCCCGCCCCGAAAAAAGAAGCGGCGAAAAAGAACATCGCCGCGTTGGCCAATGTGACGACCCGATTGGTGAACAGCCGTAGATCGATGAGCGGATGGTCGGCTCGGTAGAGCGCGTGGAAGACGAAACCGGTGATCAGCGACAAGCCGATGACCACCGGTATCCACACATGCCGATCGGCCGCTGTGCCGCGGCTGGGGATGACCGACACCCCGTAGAGGAATGTCGCCAGGCCGGGGGAGAGCAGCAGCATCCCGACGAGGTCGAAGGTTTCCGATGGCCTCGAATGGTCCTGCGGCAACACGATTCCCGCCAGGGTGAAAGCGATCAGCCCGATCGGCAGGTTGATCCAGAAGATCCATTGCCAGCTGTAGCTGTCGATGAGCCAGCCACCCAGCACGGGCCCGAATACCGGACCGAGCAACATCGGAATGCCCAGCACTGCCATGACGCGACCCATCCGCTTGGGGCCGGCCTCCCGGGTCAAGATGGTGAGCACCAAGGGCATCAGCATGCCACCGCCGAGGCCCTGCACAACCCGAAATGCGATGAGCAGACCGATATTCGGTGCCAGTGCGCACAGCAGTGAGCCCAGCGTGAAAGCGGCAAGCGAGCCCATGACGAGTCGTTTGGTACCAAACCGGTCGGCGGCCCAACCGGCCAGGGGAATCACCGCGGCCATCGCGAGCGTGTAGCCGGTCATCGTCCAGGCGACGACGGCTTGGGTGGTCTCGAAGGCGGCGACGAACGTGCGTTGCGCGACGGTGACGACGGTGGTGTCGACGATCGCCATCAGTGTGGCAAGGACACATACGCCGGCAATCCGCAGCAGCCTCGCGTCGAGTTGATCGGGCGCCTGTGGCGGTTGTGAATCGAGCGCGCCGTGCTCCATGGCTATCAGCTCCTAGGTCTGCAATGGACCCAATCCCGTGCCGGAAAGCATCTCATACGCCGAGCCCCACTCCCTTGACTTTCGCGCCCGCCGCTCCTACCTTTAGGCCAAATGTCGGACATTTGGAGGTTTTCATGGCGACCACGCTGACCAGCAAGGTCACTCCGTTAGCTCGCGGCTGGGACGATCTACTCTTTCCCGACACCACCGGCCTCGATGCTCAACGGACGGACGAGTTCATCCGCAACGCGATGCGCTGGCACTTCAGCGAGGAGACGGGCTCCCCCTTCTGGCTCCGCGAGGCCGTGCAACTGGACTTCGACCCGCTCGTCGACGTCAAGACGTGGTCGGATCTGCGGCTGTTTCCCAACATCGTGAGCAAGCTGAGGGATGTCGTCGCGCGAGATCTCATTCCGCGCGGCTATGGCCAAAACCCGGACTTCGACGGTGTTTACGAATCCGGTGGCACCACCGGAGCGCCGAAAAGAGTTGTGCTTATGCGGGACTGGTCGGACTCATGCGACGAGTTCGCACACCTGGCGCTCGATGAGGCCGGAGTGCCCCGGGGTGTCGACGCCCTTGGGCTGCTGCCGACGGGCCCGCATCATTTCGGTCATTCCCTGCGCCGCCAGATCGCCCAGCGGGGCGGACTTTTTCACAGCGTGGATCTCGATCCGCGCTGGGTGAAGAAGCGCGTGGCCGTCGGCCGGCCCGAGGCAGTCCCGGCATACATTGATCACCTGATCGACCAGGCCACTTTCATCCTCGAGACGCAGGACATAGGCCTGCTTGCCATAACTCCTCCGGTATTGGTGCAGATGGCCGAGAACGACGATCTGGTAGAACTCATCGCCCGTAAGGTCAAGGCGATCGTGTGGGGCGGCGCGCACATGGATGCCGACACGCAACGACTGCTTACCACCGACGTGTTCCCCAACCAGGTGTTCTACGGCGTATTCGGGTCGGCCATGATCCTGGGTACCTGCCGACAGCGACCGCAACGGCTGTGGGGTCAGGAAGTGATCTTCGACGCTCGGCCACCGTTCATCACCGTCGAGGTGGTCAATCCAGCGACGTTGGAACCGGTGGACTATGGGCGGCGCGGGCACTTGCTCATGCACCACGTCAGCAAGAACGCGTTCATTCCCAACAACTTGGAGCGCGACACCGGAATCCGGGTGGCACCGCCACCGGGACTGGCGGTGGGCGACTCGGTAACCGCCGTCACGCCGACGAAAACCTTTGGGGACGAAGACGTTATCGAAGGCGTTTACTGATGCTGCGAATCGACGCGATCGGGCCCGCCGGCCCCTATCGCGCACGGCACCGGGAACGGGTGTGCTATTTGAGCGGGGAACCGCTGGCCGAGCTGAGCATGGTGCCACCGATCTTCGCGATCCAGGCGGTCAGGAAAATGCGCCGCGCCCCACGCCTGAGGCTCGAGCAACGGCTCAGCGCGATGCGCAGTGCCGCGGCATCTTTCGCCCACGGCTGCATCGGCGGCATGAGTGCGCGCGACTACCAGCGCACGGTGAGCCAGGTGACCGGCACGCCCATCACTTCGGTGCAGATCGCTGTCAACAGCATCGAGGCCGCTGGGATGAACCTTGCGTGGACGTCGCAGCAGGCCCGTCCAGCTGCTGCGGTCAACGACTGGCGCGATCCGGCCGCCGGGTTCGGCTCGGCGGTGTGGACTCGCCGTGGAGACGTATTCGCCGTCCTGTCTTCGGGCAACACACCGGCGATTCACAGCGCCTGGTTCGACGCCATCGCCTACGGCTATCGGGTGGTCCTGCGTCCGTCACGTCGCGAGCCATTCACGCCGTTTCGATTGGTCAGCGCCATGCACGAGGCCGGCCTCGGCGACTATGTGGCTCTACTGCCGTGCGGCTACGACGTGGCCGACAAACTGGTCGAATTATCCGACCGTGCAATGGTTTACGGCGGCCAGGACATCGTGCACAAGTACGGCGGAAACGATCGCGTCCTCGTTCAAGGTCCGGGCCGATCCAAGGTCCTGATCGGCTCGGACGTAGATTGGCAGGACGCGGTCGCCACGGTGGCGCATGCGGCCACCGTCAGCGGCGGCGCCTCGTGTATGTGCACTACTTCGGTGCTGGTGGACGGCGACCCGCGACCGTTCGCAACAGCGTTGGCGGCCAAACTATCTCAGATTCCCAGCCTGTCACCCGAAGACCCGCACGCGATCCTCACCGTGCGTCCATGCGAGTCCGCTCGCCGCATCGAGCGCTGCCTGCGCACGGCGGCCAGCGGCGCAACACCAGTGCTCGGTGGCGACAGTGTGGTCGACGAACTCCGCGGCGGCGCAGTGCTTCGTCCGGCGGTTCATCTCGTCCATTCGTGGCGGGCCCCTCAACTCGGCGTTGAACTTCCCTTCCCCTGTGTGTGGGTCGGTCCCTGGGACCGCAGCGCAGGCGTCGCGCCGTTACGTAACTCGCTGGTGGTGGTCGCCAACACGGGGGACACCGAGGTTGTCGACGAGCTGCTCAACGAGCCGAGCATCCGCAACGTCTACGTCGGCAATCACCCGACCACGTTCTCGGCCGCCGGCCTGCCGCACGATGGCTACCTCGGCGAGTTTCTTATGCGAACGAAGGCTTCGGTGCACGCTTCGACAAGCTGTTGGCGGGAGCCACCGACGCCGGTGCTGCCGCAACCGCACGTCACCCGAGTGTGAGGCGGCGCACACAACCAGCGGTTGTGAGGTCACAATCAGCGGCCCTCTACTGACACCCGCTTGATTCCTGCACTATGAAACTGTGTCCCGCGGGTCCGATAGGGGTCCAGGTCAGGCGGGCTAAGGAATCGCCGGCGTTGCAATACCGCTGGCGGACAAGAATGTTCGCGAAGGAGATAGCGCATGACCGCGGCACCTCCCGCCAAGACACGTAATCGTAGTGAGGGTCAGTGGGCGCTGGGCGAGAGCGCACCGCTCAACGACGCCGAGCAGTTCAAGCACGATGATGCGCCGCTCAACGTGCGAGACCGGATCCTGAATGTGTACGCCAAAGAGGGGTTCGACAGCATTGCCAAGAACGATTTGCGCGGTCGGTTCCGCTGGATGGGCCTCTACACCCAGCGTGAGCAAGGTTTCGACGGCTCGTGGACCGGTGAGGAGAACACCGACACCATCGAGGCGAAGTACTTCATGATGCGTGTGCGCTCCGACGGCAAGCCAATGTCGGCGGCAACGTTGCGCACCATGGGCCAGATTTCGACGGAATTCGCCCGCGACACGGCCGACATCGGCGACCGCGAGAATGTCCAGTACCACTGGATCAACATTGAAGACGTCCCCGAGATCTGGCGCCGGCTCGAATCTGTCGGCTTGACTACCACCGAGGCCTGCGGTGACTGCCCGCGCGGTATCCACGGCTCGCCGCTGGCCGGTGATTCGCTTGACGAGGTGCTAGACCCGTCGCCCGCAATCGACGAAATAATCCGCCGATTCATGAATAACCCCGACTACGCCAATCTTCCGCGAAAGTACAAGATTGCGATCTCCGGTCTGCAGGACGTGTCCCACGAGACTCATGACGTAGCGTTCGTCGGCGTCATTCATCCCGAGCACGGCCCCGGCATGGACCTGTGGGTAGGCGGCGGCTTGTCGACCAACCCGATGATGGCCCAGCGCGTCGGCGTGTGGATCCCCCTCGATGAGGTGCCCGACGTTTGGGAAGCGGTCACCCAGGTATTCCGTGACTACGGCTATCGGCGGCTGCGCGCCAAGGCTCGGCTGAAGTTTCTGGTCAAAGACTGGGGTGTCGAAAAGTTCCGCGAGGTCATGGAGTCTGAGTACCTCAAGCGCAAGATGATCGACGGCCCGGCCCCCGAGCCGATCAAGCGGCCCATCGACCACGTCGGCGTGCAGAGAATAAAGAACGGGCTCAATGCCGTCGGGGTGGCCCCCGTCGCCGGACGCGTGTCGGGTACCACCTTGTCGGGGGTGGCCGATCTCATGGAAAAGGTCGGCTCTGACCGGGCCAGATTCACCCCGTTTCAGAAGCTGGTCATCCTCGACGTCCCAGACGACAAGGTCGACGAGTTGGTCGAAGGCCTCGACGCGCTGGGCCTTCCGTCGCGGCCGTCCTCGTGGCGCAAGAATACGATGGCCTGCACCGGAATCGAATTCTGCAAGCTGTCCTTCGCCGAAACCCGGGTCCGGGCCCAGACTTTGGTGCCTGAGCTGGAAGGGCGCATGGCCGACGTCGAGTCCAAGCTCGATGTGCCGATCACCGTGCATATCAATGGATGTCCGAACTCGTGCGCCCGAATTCAGGTCGCTGACATCGGATTCAAGGGCCAGTGGATCGACGACGGCGACGGCAATTCCGTCGAAGGGTTCCAGGTGCACCTCGGCGGCGGACTGGGCGAGCAGAGCGGTTTCGGCCGAAAACTGCGCCAGCACAAGGTCACCAGTGCAGAACTCGGCGACTACATCGATCGGGTAACTCGAAACTTCCTCGAGCAGCGCCAGAACGGCGAGCGTTTCGCATCGTGGGCACTGCGAGCCGACGAGGCCGACTTGCGATAAGAGCCGTCCGACACCAGCAACCACAGTGGCGCGCGTTACGAACGAGGACGACGAAATGACCGAAGCGGTGCCCGATTTCACCGAGGAGCAGCTACGGGAGCTGGCGCTGCGCGGCGCGACAGAGCTGGACGGCGCCAGCGCCGCCGATATCCTGCGCTGGACCGATGAGCACTTCGGTGGCTACGACGGAGTCACCTCGGTGACCTGCAAGTGGGTGGTGGCCTGCAACATGCAGGAGGCACTGACGGTTTCGCTGGCTTCGGACATACGGCCAGGCGTCCCGGTGCTGTTCTTGGATACCGGTTACCACTTCGCCGAAACCCTTGGCACCCGTGACGCTGTCGAGGCCGCTTACGATATCCAGCTGCTTAACATCACTCCCCAGCACACCGTGCAAGAGCAGGACGAGCTCATGGGCAAGGACCTCTTTGCCCGTGATCCCAACGAGTGCTGCCGGCTGCGCAAGGTCGTTCCGCTACGCGAAGTCCTGAGCAGCTATTCGGCGTGGGTCACCGGGGTACGCCGGGTGGAGTCACTCTCGCGCGCGACGGCCCCACTGATCAGCTTCGACGAGTTATTCGGGCTGGTGAAGGTCAACCCGGTGGCGACCTGGACCGACGACGACGTTCAGGAGTACATCGCGCAGAAGAATATCCTGGTAAACCCTCTTGTCGACGAGGGTTATCCGTCCATTGGCTGTGCACCTTGCACCGCGAAGCCGGCCGACGGCGAAGACCCGCGCAGCGGGCGCTGGCAGGGCCGGACCAAAACCGAATGCGGATTGCACGGCCGATGAACACACTCGTACTGACCGCGCACGGCAGCCGCGATCCACGTTCGGCCGCCAACGCCGAAGCCGTCGCCAATCGGGTCATGCAGATTCGCCCCGACCTCGACGTGCGGCTGGCTTTCCTGGAATTGAGCAAACCGAATTTCATCGATGTGCTGGCCGGTCTACCCGACACCCGCCGAGCCGTGGTAGCGCCGCTGCTGCTGGCCAACGCCTACCACGCACGCGTCGACATCCCGAGGCAGATCGCCAGCGCCAAAGCGCACGGTACCCGCCAAGCGGGCGTCCTCGGTGAAGATGATCGGCTGGTGTCGGTGCTGCGGGAGCGGCTGGGCGAAATCGGAGTTTGCCCGCGCGACAACGACCTGGGGGTGGTGGTGGCCGCAATCGGCTCATCGGACAAGGCGGCGAACGCTCGCACCGCCACGGTGGTACCCAGGCTGGCAACAGGTACTCGGTGGGCCGGGGCTGCCATCGCCTTCGCCACCCGACCCGAGGCCTCGGTCGCCGCCGCCGTCGCCCAGCTACGCCGCCGCGGCGCACGCCGGCTCGTTATCGCGCCGTGGTTCTTGGCGCCGGGCCGCATCACCGATGGTCTGTCGACCTTCGCGCATGACCACGACATCCCGATGGCGGCACCGCTGGGCGCACACCTGCTGGTGGCCGAGACCGTACTGGAGCGCTTCGACGAGGCCGTTGCGACCGGCGTCGCCGCCTAACGTCCGATTCGACGCTATTTCGACGCGATTGTGCGGTTCCTGATGTGGCTCAGCACCTCTCGTATTGCCCCTGCCGGAGGGATGCGCCCGCCAACCCAGATTGCGCGGAATTTTCGCCGCAGGTCCAAGTCAGGGATATCGATTGCGTGCAGCCGGCCGACCGCCAGGTCGTCGGCTACCGCCAGCCGGCTCATGGCCGCCGGTCCCGCACCGGCGAGCACGGCCGCGCGCACCGCTGCAGCAGACGCCAACTCCAGTACGGGCGGCGCTTGTCGAATATCGTCGCCCAACACCCGGCGAAGCGCCACGGTGAGTGAATCGCGTATTCCTGAATTCGGTTCGCGGGCAACCAAAGGCGTCTGAGCGAGTTCGAGTGCGGTCACGACCCGCGAGCGTCGAGCCCACTTGTGGTTCGGCGGCACCACGACCACCAGTTCGTCGTGGCCTACCACGCAGCTGCCCAAACCCTGTGGAATATGGGGATTTTCGACAAAGCCGAGATCGACAGTGCCGTCGCGGACCGCGGCGATCGCATGGTCGCTGTTAGTTGCGGTCAGCAGCACCTGAGGCGCGTTGCCGTTGTAGCGCTCGGCCGTAGTCTGCAGCGACAACAGCCAGTGCGGCATCAGCTGTTCGGAAATAGTCTGACTGGCCGCCACCCTGATGCGCTCGCGACCTTCCTTGCGCAGCGATCCCATAGCCGCGTCGATCTCGTTGGCCAGTTCAAGTAACCGCGCTGCCCAATCGGCCACGATCACGCCAGCAGGGGTCAATGTCGAGCCGCGCGTGGTGCGGACCGCCAGCGTGACTCCGAGCTGGGCCTCCATTGCGGCGAGCCGTCGTGATATCGCTTGCTGAGTCAAGCCGAGTTCTTGCGCAGCGCGCCCAAGGCTGCCGGTCTCGGCGATCACCAAAAAGGCTTCGAACGAGGCAAGTTCGGGCATCCGCGGGCTGAGCGGCATGGCCTATCACATCACAATCCACTCCGGTGGCACAACATTTGGTTGTGACGCCACAACGGCAAAACCTCTACTCCCGTCGCGGTCGGACGCCAACGATAAGACGTATGACCTGTCAAACCGACGAGGTGCCGACACCGGCAGCGGGAGGCGATTCGCGTCGCTACCACATTGCGATCGTGGGTTCGGGGCCGTCGGGGTTTTTCGCGGCCGCGTCGCTGCTCAAGGCCGCCGACTGCTCCGATCGCATGGATGTGGCTATCGACATGCTCGAGATGCTGCCAACCCCGTGGGGGCTGGTGCGCTCCGGCGTTGCGCCCGATCATCCCAAGATCAAGTCGGTCAGCCAGCAGTTTGAGAAGACCGCCGAGGACAGCCGGTTCCGCTTCTTCGGCAATGTCAAGATCGGCGATCACATTTCGGCCGCTGAACTCGCCGAGCGTTACGACGCGGTGATCTATGCGGTCGGGGCTCAATCCGATCGTGCTTTAGACATTGCCGGCGAAGATCTGCCCGGCAGCGTCGCCGCGGTCGATTTCGTCGGTTGGTACAACGGGCACCCCTACTTTGACCAGCTTGACCCTGACCTGTCAGGCGCCCGCGCGGTCGTGGTGGGTAACGGGAATGTGGCCGTCGATGTCGCTCGCATGCTGATAACCGATCCCGACGTGCTTGCACTCACTGATATCGCCGATCACGCATTGGAGATGTTGCGGCGTTGCGCCGTCGAGGAAGTGGTGCTGATCGGTCGGCGCGGACCCTTGCAAAGTGCGTTCACCACATTGGAGTTGCGCGAGCTGGGCGAGCTCGAGGGCGTCGACGTGGTGGTGAATTCGGCTGATCTGGAAGGCATCAGCGACGATGACGCCGCGGCGGCCGGCAAGGTCACCAAGAACAACCTCAAGGTGCTGCGCGACTACGCCAACCGCACCCCCCAGCCCGGGAACCGTCGAATTGTGTTGCGTTTCTTGACGTCTCCGATCGAGATCAAAGGCGCCGACAAGGTGGAGGCGATCGTGCTGGGGCGAAACGAACTGGTTTGCAACGCCACCGGCCAGATGGTGGCCAAAGACACCGGCGAACGCGAGGAACTGCCCGTTCAGCTGGTGGTGCGCTCGGTCGGCTATCGCGGCGTGCCCACCCCGGGGCTGCCGTTCGACCAAAAGACCGGCACCATCCCACACGTCAACGGGCGGGTCTCGGACAGCCGCAACGAATACGTGGCCGGCTGGATCAAACGCGGGCCGTCCGGCGTGATCGGCACCAACAAGAAGTGCTCCCAAGACACCGTCGATACCTTGCTCGGCGACCTGGCTGCCGCACCTGACCCCGCGGACCGCGGCGACAACTATGCCGGTGAACTCGCCGAGTGGCTGATCTCGCGACAGCCCAAACTGGTCACTGCCGACCACTGGCGAGCCATTGACCGCTTCGAGCGCGAAGCCGGCGAACCCAACGGACGCCCTCGCGCAAAAGTGGCCAGTCTGGCCGAGCTACTGCGAGTTGCGCACGGCTGATTCTCGAGCCAGAAGATCCCAAGGAAGGAAACGTTTGTGGCCTATGTGATTGCTGAGCCCTGCGTCGATATCAAAGACAAGGCATGCATTGAAGAGTGTCCGGTCGACTGCATTTACGAGGGTGCCCGAATGCTTTACATCCACCCAGACGAATGCGTCGACTGCGGCGCATGCGAGCCGGTCTGCCCAGTGGAGTCGATCTACTACGAGGACGATTTGCCGGCCGAATACAGCAACTACAGCCAGATCAACGCGGACTTCTTTGCAGAGCTCGGCTCACCAGGTGGCGCGTCGAAAGTCGGTCTGACCGAAAACGACCCCGCGGCGGTCAAGGACTTGGAGAGTAGGGCCGCGGCGACGTAGCCGCCGCGTTACTGAAGTGGCGCAAGTGGCTGGCGTGCTGGCAGCGGGTCTGAGACCCGTAATTGCTGGTGAAGTTGCCTGCGGGTCTCCCGGCCCAGACGGGCCCAACCGTTAGACTCTGCTGCGATGTCCACCCTGACGACCGTCACCACCAGACGCAA
The DNA here is from genome assembly GCF_002116635.1 of Mycobacterium szulgai. Taxonomy (GTDB): domain Bacteria; phylum Actinomycetota; class Actinomycetes; order Mycobacteriales; family Mycobacteriaceae; genus Mycobacterium; species Mycobacterium szulgai. The sequence goes on from NZ_LQPW01000023.1 coordinate 27,356, forward strand.
CCGGGCATGACCGATCACCCCGACAGCGGCAACGAGATCGGCCTCACCGGCCGGACGCCGAGGTCGATCCCGGAGCCCACGCCGCGCACCTCGCACGGTCCGGCCAAGGTCATCGCGATGTGCAATCAGAAGGGCGGCGTCGGGAAAACCACGTCGACGATCAACCTGGGTGCTGCCCTCGCCGAATACGGCCGACGGGTGCTGCTGGTGGATCTGGATCCGCAGGGCGCCCTGTCGGCGGGCCTGGGTGTGCCGCACTACGAGCTGGACAAGACCATTTACAACCTGCTGGTGGAACCTCGGGTTTCCATCGACGAAGTGCTGCTGCACACCCGGGTGAAGAATATGGATCTGGTGCCCAGCAACATCGACCTGTCCGCGGCCGAGATCCAGTTGGTCAATGAGGTGGGCCGGGAACAGAGCGTGGCCCGCGCGATTTACCCCGTGCTGGACCGCTACGACTATGTACTGATCGACTGCCAGCCGTCGCTGGGCTTGCTCACGGTCAACGGGCTGGCCTGCGCCGACGGTGTGGTCATCCCGACCGAGTGTGAGTTCTTCTCGCTGCGTGGTCTGGCGTTGCTCACCGACACCGTGGACAAGGTGCGCGACCGGCTCAACCCGAAGCTGGACATCAGCGGAATCCTGATCACCCGCTACGACCCGCGGACCGTCAACTCGCGAGAGGTGATGGCCCGCGTCGTGGAGCGGTTCGGTGACCTAGTGTTCGACACCGTGATCACCCGCACCGTCAGGTTCCCGGAGACCAGCGTCGCCGGCGAACCCATCACCACGTGGGCGCCGAAATCGGGCGGCGCCCTGGCCTACCGCGCGCTGGCTCGCGAGTTCATCTACCGATTCGGCGTGTGAACGGCCTCGGGGACAGCCCAGCGGACGGTCAGACGACACCCGAGAGCGGCTTTCAGGTCCGGCTGAGCAATTTCGAGGGGCCGTTCGACCTGCTGCTGCAGCTGATCTTTGCGCACCGCCTCGACGTCACCGAAGTGGCGTTGCACCAGGTCACCGACGACTTCATCGCCTACACCAAGGCCATCGGCGCCCAGCTGGACCTAGAGGAGACCACGGCGTTTCTGGTGGTGGCCGCCACCTTGCTCGATCTGAAGGCCGCGCGGCTGTTGCCGGCCGGACAGGTCGACGACGAAGAGGATCTGGCCCTGCTGGAGGTGCGCGACCTGCTTTTTGCCCGCCTGCTGCAATACCGGGCCTTCAAGCACGTCGCGGAGATGTTCGCCGAACTGGAAGCCACCGCGCTGCGCAGCTATCCGCGCGCGGTGTCGCTGGAAGACCGCTTCGCCGGCCTGCTTCCCGAGGTAATGCTGGGCGTCGACCCGCAACGGTTCGCCGAGATCGCCGCTGTCGCGTTCACGCCGCGACCAGTGCCGACGGTGGGGATCGGACATCTACACGAACAACCGGTCTCGGTTCCCGAACAGGCCAAACGCATCCTGTCCATATTGGAGGACCTGGGCAGCGGCCAGTGGGCGACTTTTTCTCAGCTGGTTGCGGACTGCACGGTACCGGTCGAGATTGTCGGACGCTTCCTTGCGCTGCTCGAGCTGTATCGTTCCCGGGCGGTAGCATTCGACCAGTCCGAGCCCCTTGGCGTGCTCCAGGTTTCGTGGACCGGGGAACGACCGACCAGCCAATCGTTGCTAGAAGTGCGAGACGAGTGATGACCGACCAGACGCCCGAGCTGGATACTGGCATCCCCGACATCGCCGAACCCGCGGAGATGGAGCCCGACGAACTTGGCCGGGTGCTGGAGGCACTGCTGTTGGTGGTGGACACTCCGGTGCCGGCCGAGGCGCTGGCCACCACAACTGAGCAGCCGGTCTACCGCGTCACGGCCAAGCTCCAGACAATGGCCGAGGAACTCGCCGAACGCGACAGCGGCATCGAGCTGCGGCACACCGGCGAGGGGTGGCGGCTGTATACCCGCGCCCGATTCGCGCCCTACGTCGAGAAGCTGCTGCTGGACGGGGCGCGGACGAAGCTTACCCGCGCCGCGCTGGAGACCCTGGCCGTAGTGGCCTACCGCCAGCCGGTGACCCGTGCCCGGGTGAGTGCGGTGCGTGGTGTGAACGTGGACGCCGTCATGCGGACCCTGCTCGCCCGAGGCCTGATCACCGAGGTCGGCACCGATTCCGACAGCGGCGCAGTGACATTCGCCACCACCGAGCTGTTCTTGGAGCGCTTGGGATTGAGCTCACTGAACGATCTGCCTGATATCGCACCGCTACTTCCCGACGTCGACACCATCGACGACCTGAGTGAATCCCTGGACAGTGAGCCACGTTTCATCAAACTGACCGGCGGCCAGGCGCCCGACGAGCCGCTGACCTTCGACGTGGACCACGACTGATGGCCGACGATACCGGTGTTCGCCTGCAGAAAGTGTTGTCCCAGGCGGGGATTGCGTCGCGGCGGGCCGCCGAGAAGATGATCGTCGACGGCCGCGTCGAGGTGGACGGGCAGCTGGTGACCGAGTTGGGCACCCGGGTCGATCCCAATGTCTCCGTGATCCGGGTCGACGGGGCCAGGGTGATCGCCGACGACTCGCTGGTGTATCTGGCGCTGAACAAGCCGCGCGGCATGCATTCGACCATGTCGGACGATCGCGGGCGGCCGTGCATAGGTGATTTGATCGAACGAAAAGTTCGGGGCAACAAGAACTTATTTCATGTCGGACGGCTGGACGCCGACACCCAAGGATTGATCCTGCTGACCAACGACGGTGAGCTGGCACACCGGTTGATGCATCCGTCCCATGAGGTGCCCAAGACTTACCTTGCGACGGTAACGGGGTCGGTGCCGCGGGGGCTGGGCAAGAAATTGCGGGCAGGGGTCGAGTTGGAAGATGGGCCGGTGCGTGTTGACGATTTCGCGGTGATGGACGCGATTCCGGGCAAGACGCTGGTGCGGGTGACACTGCACGAGGGGCGTAATCGCATCGTGCGCCGACTGCTGGCGGCGGTGGGTTTTCCGGTAGAGGCGTTGGTGCGCACCGATATCGGCGCGGTGTCGCTGGGCAACCAGCGGCCGGGAAGCATTCGGGCATTGCGGCTCGATGAGGTCGGGAAACTCTACAAGGCGGTCGGTTTGTGAGCGATGTAGTAGTCGCGATCGATGGTCCGGCCGGAACCGGAAAATCCTCCGTGTCAAGGGGATTGGCGCGCAAGCTGGTAGCACGCTACCTTGATACCGGCGCCATGTATCGGATGGTCACGCTGGCAGTGCTGCGCGCCGGTGTCGACCCGGCTGATCCCGCAGCTGTCGAGAAGATCGCGTCGACGGTACAGATGTCTATGGGCCACGATCCCGACACCATCAGCTATTCGCTTGCCGGAGATGACGTTTCGACCGAAATCCGCGGCGATGAAGTCACCCTCGCGGTCTCGGCGGTCTCGTCGGTCCCGGCGGTGCGTAGCCGGCTGGTCGATCTGCAACGCGAATTGGCCGCTGGGCCGGGCAGCATCGTCGTCGAGGGCCGCGACATCGGGACGGTGGTGTTACCCGACGCCTCGGTGAAGATATTCCTGACCGCCTCGGCCGAGACGCGCGCCAAGCGCCGCAACGACCAGAACATCGCGGCGGGTCTGCCCGACGACTACGACGGCGTGCTGGCCGATGTGCGCCGTCGCGACCATCTCGATTCCACCCGGGTGGTGTCGCCACTGCGCGCTGCACCCGACGCGATCGTCGTCGACACCAGCGACATGACAGAGGCCGAGGTGATCGCCCATCTGCTGGAGTTGGTTACTCGGCGAAGCGAGGCGGTTTCGTGACCGAAGACGGCACCTGGTCGGACGAAAGTGATTGGGATCTTGGCGATTCCGGCCTGGCCGACTCCGAAGAGGCCGGACCTGCGCCGGTGGTCGCGATCGTCGGCCGGCCCAATGTGGGCAAGTCGACTTTGGTGAACAGGATCCTGGGCCGCCGGGAGGCGGTGGTGCAGGACGTTCCCGGCGTCACCCGGGACCGGGTCAGCTATGACGCGCTGTGGACGGGACGCCGATTCGTCGTGCAGGACACCGGCGGATGGGAGCCGGACGCCAAAGGCCTGCAGCAGTTGGTGGCCGAGCAGGCGTCGGTTGCCATGCGCACCGCCGACGCGATCATCCTGGTGGTCGACGCTACCGTCGGTGCCACCACCGCCGACGAGGCGGCCGCCCGCATCCTGCTGCGCTCCGGCAAGCCAGTTTTCCTGGCGGCCAACAAGGTTGACAGCGAGAAAGGCGAAGCCGACGCCGCCGCGCTATGGTCGCTGGGTCTCGGTGAACCGCACGCGGTCAGTGCGATACACGGCCGCGGCGTGGCCGAGTTGCTCGACGAGGTGCTGGCCGCCTTGCCCGAAGTGGCGGAGTCGGCTCCGGGCGCCGGCGGTCCCCGGCGGGTGGCGCTCGTCGGAAAACCCAACGTGGGCAAGAGTTCGCTGCTGAACAAGCTGGCCGGTGATCAGCGGTCGGTGGTGCACGATGTCGCTGGAACCACGGTCGACCCGGTGGACTCACTCATCGAACTGGGCGGCAAGGTCTGGCGTTTCGTCGATACCGCGGGGCTACGCCGCAAGGTCGGGCAGGCCAGTGGGCACGAGTTCTACGCATCGGTGCGCACACATGCGGCCATCGATGCCGCCGAGGTGGTCATTGTGCTGATCGACGCGTCGCAGCCACTGACCGAACAGGATCTGCGGGTGCTGTCCATGGTGATCGAGGCGGGACGGGCGCTGGTGCTGGCGTACAACAAGTGGGATCTGGTCGACGAGGACCGGCGCGATTTGCTGGACCGCGAGATCGACCGCGAACTGGTGCAGGTGCGCTGGGCGCAACGGGTCAACATCTCGGCGAAAACCGGCCGTGCGGTGCAGAAGCTGGTGCCGGCGATGGAAAGCGCCCTGGCGTCATGGGACACCCGGATTGCGACTGGCCCGTTGAACACCTGGATCAAAGAGGTAGTCGCGGCCACGCCGCCGCCGGTCCGCGGTGGCAAGCAGCCGCGCATCCTGTTCGCTACCCAGGCCGCCGCGCGGCCACCGACGTTTGTCCTGTTCACGTCCGGTTTTCTGGAAGCCGGCTACCGGCGGTTCCTGGAGCGGCGGCTGCGCGAGACGTTCGGTTTCGAGGGCAGCCCGATCCGCATCAATGTCCGGGTGCGCGAAAAGCGGGGAGCCAGGCGCCGCTGAAGGTGGCTTCTGCGCAACTAGCCTTGCCCACGTCAACTGTTCATTGACAGATAGTCCGCATTGCAACTATTATATCCCGTATGACGGGCGATCTGGCCCGTATCGCGGGAAAGAGAAACCAATGACGGCACTAACGCGGCAGGCACCGAACCGGGCCTTCAGTCAGTCACTGACACGTTTCAGCGTCCAGGACAAGTCGATACTGATCACCGGCGCGACCGGTTCACTGGGCAGTGTCGCGGCCCGGGCACTTGCCGACGCCGGTGCCCGCCTGACGCTGGCCGGCGGCAAGGCCCAGGGCCTTGCCCAGCTGGTCGACGACGCCGGCATCGATGACGCGGCCGTGGTCGCTCGCCGTCCCAGTACCCCGGAAGATGCGCGGGCCATTGTCGAGGCGGCGGTCGCCCGCCATGGCCGTCTCGATGGTGTCCTGGTCGCCTCCGGGATGAATCACGTCCAGCCCATCACCGAGATGGGTGTCGAAGACTTCGATCGGGTGATGGACGCAAACGTGCGCGGGGCCTGGCTGGTATGCCAAGCGGCCGGTCGCGTGTTGCTCGAGCAGGGCCAGGGCGGCAGCGTTGTACTCGTCTCTTCGGTTCGCGGGGCACTCGGTCACGAGGCGGGCTACAGCGCCTACTGCCCGTCGAAGGCGGGTACCGATCTGCTGGCCAAAACCTTGGCCGCCGAATGGGGACCCCACGGAATCCGCGTAAATGCCCTCGCCCCAACCGTTTTTCGCTCGGAGCTGACCGAGTGGATGTACGGCGAGGACGTCAAGGCCCGGATGACCCGAGATGCGATGTTCGCCCGGATACCGCTGCGCCGCTTTGCCGAACCGGAAGACTTCATCGGCCCGCTGATCTATCTGCTTAGCGACGCATCCAGCTTCTACACCGGACAAGTGATGTATCTGGACGGCGGGTACACCGCATGCTGAGCTCGCACGGCTTTTCCCGTGCGGCCGTCGTCGGCGCGGGTCTCATGGGCCGGCGCATTGCCGGCGTGCTGGCCTCGGCAGGCCTGGACGTCGTGATCACCGACACCAACAGCGAAATCCTCGACGCCGCAGCCACCGAGGCGCGTGAGGTGACCGGCGCGGGGTGCGGCTCGGTCGCTGGCGCCGGCGATCTGGCCGCGGCGGTCGAGGGAGCCGATCTGGTGATCGAGGCCATCGTCGAGAACCTCGCCATTAAGCAGGAGGTCTTCGAGTGCCTGGCCGCGCTCGCCCCTGGAGCTGTCCTGGCGACCAACACATCCGTCCTGCCCATCGGCGCGGTCACCGAGCGGGTCACCGACGGCGGGCGCACTGTCGGGACTCACTTCTGGAACCCGCCGGATCTCATCCCGGTCGTCGAGGTGATCCCCAGCGCACGCACCACCGAGGAGACGGCAGACCGCATCGTGGCGCTGTTGACCGACGCCGGCAAGTTGCCGGTGCGCGTCGGGCGCGATGTCCCTGGCTTCATCGGCAATCGGCTGCAGCACGCGCTATGGCGCGAGGCGATGGCGCTGGTTGCCGAAGGGGTGTGCGACGCGCAGACGGCGGATCTCGTGGTACGCAACACAATTGGGCTGCGCCTGGGCACCCTGGGGCCGCTGGAAAACGCCGACTACATCGGCCTGGATCTGACTCTGGCGATCCACGAAGCGGTGATCCCCAGCCTTAACCATGACCCGCACCCCAGCCCACTGCTGCGCGAACTCGTCGCCGACGGACAACTCGGGGCGCGCACCGGCCACGGTTTCCTGGACTGGCCACCCGGAGCCCGCGAGGCGACGGCCGGCCGGCTTGCCCAACACATTGCCGCGCAACTCGATACGGAAGGGAAGTAAGCGCCATGAGTTTCACCTGGCCCCTCGGTGATGCCGAATCGAAGTTGGAGTTCTATGACCTTTCGCACCCGTGGGGGCACGGGGTGCCGGCCTGGCCGTATTTCGAAGACGTCAAAATCGAGCGACTCCACGGCATGGCCAAGAGCCGTGTGCTCACTCAAAAGATCACCACCGTAATGCATTCCGGTACTCATATCGATGCGCCCGCCCACGTGGTCGAAGGCACGCCGTTCCTGGAGGAGATCCCGTTGAGTGCGTTCTTCGGTACCGGTGTCGTCGTCTCCATCCCGAAAGACAAATGGGGGGTCGTCACCGCCGGGGACCTCGAAAAGGCCAGTGCTGCAGGGCCGGAGATCCGGCCGGGCGACATCGTCATCGTCAACACCGGCTGGCATCACAAGTACGCAGACAGCGCCGAGTACTACGCCTACTCGCCGGGCTTCTACAAGGAAGCCGGCGAATGGTTTGCGGCCAAAGGGGTTAAAGCCGTCGGCACCGACACCCAGGCCCTGGACCACCCGCTGGCCACGGCGATCGCACCGCACGGGCCCGCCGCGGCCCAAGGTGGCTTATTGCCTTGGGCGGTAAGCGAATACGAAGAGCAGACCGGCCGTAAGGTACTCGACGACTTCCCCGAATGGGAGCCGTGTCACCGGGCGATTCTGTCCAAGGGCATCTACGGCTTTGAAAACGTGGGTGGTGACCTGGACAAGGTGACCGGCAAGCGCGTCACGTTCGCTGCGTTCCCATGGCGCTGGGTCGGCGGTGACGGCTGCATCGTTCGGTTGGTCGCGATGGTCGATCCCAGCGGTACGTACCGGATTGAGACTGGGCAGGCGGCCTGACGATGAAGGTGACTCGCGCGTGTGCAGCACCGCCGTATGTGGCGCCCGCGCACCACGACGTTTCCATGATGCGGCTGCAGGGCCATGAGGCCGGGCATACCGAGCGATTCTGGATGGGGACGTCGAGGTACCGCCCCGGCGGCACTGCCGAAAAGGAGCCAGCCCGTGAGGAAACCGTATATGTAGTGCTCGACGGCGAGCTGGTCATCACCACGGATATGGGTGACACGGTGCTAGGCAAGCTCGACAGTGTGCACCTCGCCAAGGGTGAGGTGCGCTCGATTCAGAACCGCTCGGATCGCGAGGCGCTGCTGCTGGTGACCATCGCGCACCCATTTTTGGAGGAATCGTGAGTGTCGTTATCACCGTCGCCCCTACCGGGCCGATTGCGACCAAGGCCGACAATCCGGCGTTGCCAACCAGTCCGGAGGAAATCGCGACCGCGGTCGAGCAGGCCTATCGGGTGGGCGCATCAGTGGCGCACATCCATCTGCGCGACGAAAATGAAAGGCCCACAGCAGATCTGGATACCGCCCGGCGCGCCATGGATCTGATCGAGGAGCGGTGCCCGATTCTGATCCAGATGTCGACCGGGGTGGGGCTCACGGTCCCGTTCCAGGAACGCGCGAAGCTGGTAGAGCTGCGGCCGCGGATGGCGACCCTCAATCCCTGCTCAATGAGCTTCGGCGCGGGCGAGTTTCGCAACCCGCCGGATGACGTAAGGCGCTTGGCGGCGCGGATGCGTGAGCTGGACATCAAGCCGGAACTGGAAATCTATGACACCGGCCATTTGGAGGCATGCCTGCGGTTGTGGGACGAGGGTCTGTTGGCCGCACCCTTGCAATTCAGCATCGTGCTCGGGGTAAGGGGAGGCATGGCTGCCACCGCCGACAATCTGCTGACGATGGTGCGCAGGCTTCCTCCGGAAGCCGTATGGCAAGTGATCGCAGTCGGACGGGCCAACTTGGAGCTGACCGCGATGGGCCTTGCTCTGGGCGGCAATGCCCGCGTGGGGCTGGAGGACACCTTGTACTTGCGCAAGGGCGAGTTGGCGCCCAGCAATCTGGCGCTGGTGGCGCGCACGGTCCGATTGGCCGAGGCGTTGGACCTGCCGGTCGCCTCGGTCGAGGAAGCCGAAGCGCTACTGCAATTGCCGGGGCGCTCATGAACCTCGAAACCGGAAATGGCAGCGGCATCCAGGTGATTGCCCGTGCCGCCAAGATGCTGCGGGTGTTGCAGTCACATCCCGGTGGCCTCACCCAGGCCGAGATCGGCGAGCGGATGGGCATGGCCCGCTCCACTGTGAGCCGGATTCTCAATGCGCTCGAAGACGAGGGCTTGGTGGCTGGGCGCGAAGCTCGCGGTCCCTATCGGCTTGGTCCCGAGATCGTGCGGATGGCGGGCGCGGTACGGCTCGGCGTCGTGACGGATCTGCACCCGTTCTTAACGGAACTCTCGCGCGAACTGGACGAAACCGTCGACCTGTCGATCCTGGAGTGGGATCGGGCCAGCTTCGTCGACCAGGTGGTTGCGCCCCGACGATTACAAGCCGTAAGTGCGGTCGGGGAGTCGTTCCCGCTGTACTGCTGCGCCAACGGCAAAGCGCTACTGGCTTGCCTTCCTCACGTAATGCAGACTCAGGCACTGCCCAGCCGGCTGGTGCCGCTGACGGGGAACACGATCACGAACGTGACGGCCTTACGGGACGAGCTCGACCGCGTTCAGGCCGAGGGCGTCGCCTACGACCGCGAAGAGCAGACGGAAGGCATTTGCGCCGTAGGCGTGGCGCTGCCGGCGGTGGTCGACGAACTCGTGGCGGTGAGCGTGCCCGTTCCCGCCCAGCGGTTCTATCGACGCGAGTCCGAGCTCGCCGAGGCCCTGCTGGCCTGGGCCGAGAGAGTCAATGCGTGGTTTAAGTCCGGGTGAGGAGATATTCGATGTCAGAACCATTGCGCGACAAAGTGGTTGGGGCTTGGAAGCTGGTTTCCTACGTTGAGCGTGACAGCCCCGACGGTCCGGCACGTTATCCGCACGGTGCGGATGCGCAGGGATTGATCATGTACACCCCCGACGGGTTCATGTCAGTGCAGATTCAATCGACGGGCCGGCCGAACTATGACCAGCCGGTGGCCAGCGGCGGCACCACCGAGCAGGCCGCGGCCGCGGCGCTGGGATACCTGGCCTATAGCGGGCGATTCTTCGTCGACGAGGATTCCGGGGATATCCGGCACGAGGCGCTGCTGTCCCTGGTGCCGAACTATCTGGGTCAGTTCCATCTGCGGCACAGCGACCTCGATGGTGATCGGTTGACGTTGTCGTCCGAGCTGACCCTGCCCGACGGGCGGACGGTGTACTCGTCGCTGCTGTGGACCCGGGCTGCTGCTGGGGCCGGTTCGCAGGTCGCGTAACGGGGCAGCGGTGGTGCTGCGGTAGGCTGTCGACCTGCTGCCGGTGGTTTTCGGCGGCACCGGGCTGTGGCGCAGTTTGGTAGCGCACTTGACTGGGGGTCAAGTGGTCGCAGGTTCAAATCCTGTCAGCCCGACACTGTGATGTGTCAGGACATCGGAATAGCTCTGAACCTGCATTTTGGGGGCTCTTCGGATCTTGCCGGGGTGCTGCGTTCATCGGACGACGATGGATGTGAGGACCCGCCAGTTGGGCTTGCCGG
>NZ_LQPW01000024.1 GCF_002116635.1 Mycobacterium szulgai
ATGCCTGCGGTGCCCGCCTTGCCGCCGGCGGGGCTGGATTAGCCGGTACAGGGGGCACCGGCGGCAAGGCGGGCACCGCAGGCATCGGCGGGCACGGCGGCGACGGCGGCCACGGCGGTAACGGCTTCCAAGGCAGCGCCGGCTCCGCGGGCAATGACGGCGGCACCGGCAGCGACGGCGCGGCCGGCGGCGACGGCGGTCAGGGCGGGGCCGGCAATGGCGGCACCAATGGCTCGGGGGGCCGCGGCGGTACCGGGGGCCGCGGCGGCAACGGTGGCCAGGGCTTCAACGCCACCAGCAGCGACGTCGCTACCAAGGGCGGTGACGGCGGCCAGGGTGGCAATGCCGGCGCGGGCGGCTTGGTCGGCAGCGGCGGCACTGGTGGCGTCGCGGGCACCGCCGGCGTCGGCGGCAGGGGTGGCGACGGCGCGCTCGGCGGCAACGGCTTCCAAGGCAGCGCCGGCTCTGCCGGCAATGACGGCGGCACCGGCAGCGACGGCGCGGCCGGCGGCAGCGGCGGTCAGGGCGGGGCCGGCAATGGCGGCACCAATGGCTCCGGCGGCAACGGCGGCAATGGCGGTACCGGCGGCAACGGCGGACAAGGCTTTGACTCCACCAACGGCACCGATGCAGCTACCAAGGGCGGCGACGGCGGCAAGGGCGGCGACGCCGGCGGCGCCGGCCTGGTCGGCAGCGGCGGCCAAGGCGGTACGGCAGGTACGGCTGGTGTCGGCGGCAGGGGCGGCGACGGCGCGCTCGGGGGCAATGGGTTCCAAGGCAGCGCCGGCTCCGCTGGTCAGGACGGGGGCACCGGCACCGACGGCGCGGCCGGCGGCCAGGGCGGCCAGGGCGGGGCCGGCAACGGCGGCACCAACGGCTCCGGCGGCAACGGCGGCAACGGCGGCAAAGGCGGCAACGGCGGCCAGGGCTTCAACGCCACCAGCAGCACCGAGGTCGCTACAAAGGGCGGCGACGGCGGCACCGGCGGCGCGGCGGGCGGCGCCGGCCTGGTCGGCAGCGGCGGCACCGGCGGCACCGCCGGGACTGCTGGCACCGGCGGTAAGGGTGGCGACGGCGCCCTCGGCGGCAACGGCGCCCAAGGCACCCCCGGCGCCCCCAACATCGACGGCGGCAAAGGCGGCGACGGGGCGGCCGGCGGCCAGGGCGGCCAGGGCGGAGCCGGCAACGGCGGCACCAACGGCTCCGGCGGCAACGGCGGCAACGGCGGCATCGGCGGCAACGGCGGACAAGGCTTTGACTCCACCAGCGGCACCGATGCAGCTACCAAGGGCGGCGACGGCGGCAAGGGCGGCGACGCCGGCGGCGCCGGCCTGGTCGGCAGCGGCGGCACCGGCGGCACCGC
>NZ_LQPW01000025.1 GCF_002116635.1 Mycobacterium szulgai
ATCCTGGCCGGCATTTATGCTCAGGTCTTAGGCGTTGACCGGGTGGGCATCGATGATTCCTTCTTCGATTTGGGTGGAGACAGCATTTCGTCGATGCAGGTGGTGGCGCGGGCCCGTGCTGCCGGTGTGATCTGCCGGCCACGCGACATTTTCGCTGAGCGGTCCGTAGCCGGGGTGGCCCGCGTTGCTGTTATGGCAGGGGGCGACGGTGTGATTGATGAGGGTGTTGGTGAGGTTTTGCCGACACCGATCATGCGCTGGCTGGCAACCGTGGACGGCTTGGTTGAGCAGTTCAACCAGACAATGCTGTTGCGTGCTCCGGCGGGTGTGAGCCATGCAGATGCGGTGGCGTTGGTCCAGGCGTTGTTGGATCGCCACGCCATGTTGCGCCTGCGGGCCGATGGCTATGGGGCCGCTGGTGGGCGGTGGTCGCTGGCCGTGCCTGAACCGGGATCGGTGCACGCAAATGACTGTATGCAGTGCGTGGCGGCGCTTTCCGATGATGTGCTGGTGGCCGCCCGTGACCGGTTGGATCCTGCCGCCGGGGTAATGCTGAGTGCGGTGTGGGTGTCATCGACGTCTGAGCTGGTCTTGGTTATTCATCATCTGGCCGTGGACGGGGTGTCTTGGCGCATTCTGCTGGACGACCTGAATACGGCGTGGGAACAGCGCCGTACTGGACAGGTAATAACGTTGCCGACGGCGGGGACGTCGTTTCGCTCCTGGGCCGCGATGCTAAATGAGTACGCGCGCTCGGCGGCGGTGGTAGATCAGCTGGCGACGTGGCAACGCATAGTGGCCGCCGAAGCGGCGCTGGCGGCGGTGGAGCCAACGGTGGATACATTTCTTAGTGCCGGGCAGCTGTCGGTTTCATTGGACGTCGACACGACGCGGTCACTGTTGGGTCAGGTGCCAGCGGCGTTTCATGCCGGCGTGCACGACATCTTGTTGATCGCTTTCGGGTTGGCGTGGACAGAATTTCTGGGTTGTGCTGGTGTTCCGATCGGAATTGACGTTGAAGGTCATGGCCGCGACGAGGACCTGAGCCCCGGTATTGATCTGTCGTCCACGGTGGGATGGTTCACCAGCAAATACCCCGTCTCGTTTGTGGTGAATGAACTGGATTGGCAGCAGGTCCATAACGGAACGCCGGCGCTGGGCGCGGTGATCAAAGATTTCAAAGAACAGCTCCGAGCCGTTCCTGACGGCCTGACTTTTGGTTTGCTGCGTTATCTGAACACGGAGGTGGAGCTGCCCGGGTCTGATCCGTCGATCGGCTTCAACTACCTGGGTCGCCTGGGCGTTACCACCGATTCGACGCAGCCGGACGAAGTGTGGCAGATCGCTGGTGGGGAGCCGGTATTTAGCGATCCGGCTTGCGCGGCGATACCTATCTCGCTGACGCACACCGTCAGCCTCAACGCGGTCACGGTCGAGACGAATATCGGCCCGCAGTTACAAGCCAATTGGACGTGGGCGTCCGGCAAGCTCGATCGTGTCGAGATCGCGCGGGTTAACCAACTCTGGCTCGATGCCTTGGACGGCATTTGTGCTTATGTGCACCGCGGTGGACACGGCTTGACGCCCAGCGACGTCGCCCTGACTGGGCTGAATCAACAACAGATCGATGAGCTTGGACAGCAGTACCAAATCGCCGACATCTTGCCGCTGACCCCGCTGCAGCAAGGTTTGCTGTTCCACGCCCAGCGCGGGGAGCAGTCCGGGCAGGACAATACCGATCCGTACCTGCCGCAAATCAACATCGGGCTGACCGGGCCAGTTGATCCCGAGCGTTTGGGTAACGCCGTACGAGCGGTGATCAACCGCCACCCCAACGTTGCGGCTCAGTTCGTCCTCGATCAGTTCCAGCAGCCAGTGCAGATCATCTTGGCTGACCCCGTGGTGGGTTGGCGTTATATCGACTTGGCCGGCAAACAGCGACACGACGAACACATCCAGCAAATATGTGCCGATGAACGCGCTGCCGTGATGGATCTGGCCCACGAGCCGCCTTTTCGGGCGGCTCTGATCCGCACAGCGCCGAATAAGCATCGGCTAGTGGTGACCAATCACCACATCGTGCTGGATGGCTGGTCGCTGCCGATCCTATTGCGTGAGATCTTGGCGAGCTACGACATGCAGCCATTGCCCGCTCCGGCTGGCTACCGCAGCTTTGTGTGCTGGCTTGCCGCTAGAGACCACGAACGCGCGCGGGCGGTGTGGGGCGGGCTGCTGTCGGGCTTGACCGCGCCCTCCTTGGTCTGCCCACCTGACCGGTTAGATTTGACCAGCAAAGACGTCAAATCCTTCGTCCTGTCCGAAGCGACCACCGAGGCGCTGACCCGAGTGGCGCGTGAGCACAACACCACTGTGAGCACTGTCCTGCAGGCGGGCTGGGCGTGCCTGCTAAATCGGTTGACCGGCCAGCACGATGTGGTGTTCGGGATGACGGTTGCCGGGCGGCCAGCGGAGTTGGCCGGCGTCGAGTCGATGATCGGCCTATTCATTAACACGGTGCCGGTGCGTGCCACCCTCACCGCGACCACCACTACCGCGCAGCTGCTGGCTCAACTGCAGCAGAACTACCACGACACGCTGGAACACCAACACCTATCGCTGACCGACATCCACCGCATCGCCGGTCACGACAGGCTGTTCGACACCTTGTTCGTTTACGAGAACTTTCCGATCGACACCGCTGAACTGTTCGACGGCCATGACCTGACTATCACTGAGATGGTCAGCCGCGAATCAACCCACTACCCCCTCGTCCTGCAGGCGCTGCCGGGCCGACAACTCGGGTTTCGTGTCGAGTTCGCAACAGATGTCTTCGATGAGGCCAGTATCTGCCGTTTGATCGACACGCTCGAGCGGGTGTTGGGGGTGTTGGTTGGTGATCCGCAGCGGCGGTTGTCTGCGGTTGAGGTGGTGGATGGTGCTGAGGGTGCTGGG
>NZ_LQPW01000026.1 GCF_002116635.1 Mycobacterium szulgai
CCCAGCACCCTCAGCACCATCCACCACCTCAACCGCAGACAACCGCCGCTGCGGATCACCAACCAACACCCCCAACACCCGCTCGAGCCGGTCGATCAAACGGCGGATAGTGGCCTCATCGAAGACATCGCTGCGATACTCCACCGCCCCACCGATGCCGGCGGGCTCACCGGTCTCGGTGAAGCTTTCAGCCAACGAAAACGTCAGGTCCATACGCGCGGTCTGGGTGTGCATCGACACCGCGGTGATGTCCAAATCACCCAGCACCGGCTCCACCATGCCGGTGTTCTGCCACGCCAACGCCACCTGGACCAAAGGGTGATGCGCCAACGACCGGGCCGGGTTGAGCCGATCCACCACCGCCTCAAACGGCACATCCTGATGCTCAAAAGCCGCCACGGCGCGCGCCCGCACCTGAGCCAACAACTCCGCAAAACTCAGATCCCCCACCAACTCGATCCGCAACACCAACGTATTGACGAAAAAGCCCACCACCTCATCCAGTGCCGGATCCCCACGACCAGCAACCGGGATCCCCACTGCCACATCAGAACTCGCGCTCATCATCGACAACAACACACTCAAGGCCGCCTGGACCACCATGAAGCTGGTCGCATGATGCTCACGAGCCACCCGCGCTATTTGCTGCTGCAGACCCACCGGCCAATCGATGCCCACAGTGGCGCCCCGATAGTCAGCCACCGCCGGATAAGGCCGATCGGTGGGCAACGGCAGACGCTCAGCCATCCCCGCCAACGCCTCGTGCCAATACTGCAACTGAGCCGCCACACCACTCTCAGGATCGGCCAAATCACCCAAATGCTCACGCTGCCACAACGTGTAATCGACATACTGCACCGCCAACCCCGCCCACTGCGGAGCACGCCCAGCACACCGACTCCCATAAGCCACACCCAAATCCGCGGTCAGCGGAGCCAACGACCAACCATCAGCAGCGATGTGATGCACCACGAGCACCAACACATACTGCTGCTCACCAACAACGAAAAGCTCCGCCCGAAAAGGGATTTCAGAAGCCAAATCAAACACATAACGCGCCGAGGCAGCCAACGCCTCATCCAGTTGAGCCCCAGACCACCCGAGCGCATCGACCACACTCCACCCCACCCGCACCTGCTCAACACCCACCACCACCTGCTGCGGCACCCCCTCAACCGCCACAAACACCGTGCGCAAACTCTCATGACGACCCACCACATCCACCAACGCCTGACCCAACGCCCCAACATCAAGCGCACCACCCAACCGCAACACCACCGGCACGTTGTAAACCGCGCTCGGCCCCTCCAGCTGATCAACAAACCACAACCGACTCTGAGCAAACGACAACGGAATCACCGCCGGCCGCCGCTGCACCGCCCTCAACGGCGCCCGCGCACCACCACCACCCCCCACACAACCCACCAACCGACCCACCGTCGGCGCATCAAACAACACCCGCACGTTCAGGCTGGTGTCCAGAGAAGCGTTGATCGCGGCGATGGCCCGCATCGCCGACAACGAATCCCCACCCAA
>NZ_LQPW01000027.1 GCF_002116635.1 Mycobacterium szulgai
GTATCCACCGGCTCCGCCGTTACCGCCGCCACCGAACAGCCCGCCGGTGCCGCCGGCCCCGCCGGCGGGGCGGGCGGCAACGCCGGGCTGCTGAACGGCTCCGGTGGCGCCGGCGGTGCCGGAGGTGCCGGCGGACCCAACGCGAACACCACCGGCGGCGCCGGCGGAGCCGGCGGGAAGGCGGGGGTGAGCGGCAACGGCGGTAACGGCGGAGCCGGCGGGGCCGGCACCGGCACGGGTGGCGCCGGCGGCAACGGGGGCTCGAACAACGGGACCGTGCTGATCGGCGACGGCGGAAACGGCGGAAACGGCGGCACCGGCACGACACCGGGCAAGGCCGGCACCCGCGGCACCGGCGGGCTGCTGCTCGGCGCGGACGGGCTGAACGGCTTGCCCTAATTAACGGGTTGCCGGGTCAGCCGTAGTTGTCCCACCAGGTGTGCAGTTCCTCGACACTGGCCGGATCGCCGGCTACGTCGCTGAGCATCAGCTTTTCGTCGTTGGTCCAGATCACGTTCGGGTGGTTGTTGTAGGTTCCGCACGCGATCATGCCGGCCATGTCGTTGGGGGTTTGGTCGTAATGCCAGCTCACCGGTGAGGTCCCCTCGCCCGGGCAGTTCACCAGGCTGACGTTGGCGATGTCGTCTTTGAAGGCCTTCTTCAGCGTGGCCGTGTTGGGGAACAACCCGTAGGTCGCCTTGCTCGGGCCGCCCGGTTGAGTGTTCGGTCCGCAGGTCACCAACGCCACCGCCGGCGTCCAGATGCTGTCCGAATCGGGTGTGGCCGGCGTACAGGTGCCGGCCACGTAGCCGGGCGGGAGCAGGCTGAGCAGCCGCGCTTCGGCATCCGACGGTGCCGGGGTGGCTGGTGGCGCCGTCTTCCCCGAGCTCGCTTTCGGCTTGCTGGAGGCGGGTGTGGACGACGGTTTCATGGCCAGCCAAATTCCGATGCCGGCGACGGCGACGACGACCACCGCGGCGGCCGCAGCCACGATCGGCCAGCGTTTGCGGGCTGGACTCGACGGAGCCGAGCTCGAGGGGACCGAACTCGAGGGTGCCGAGCCGCCGTCGCCGCCGGTATCGGCCGCCGGCACGGCTTGCACACCGGTACCCGGTGCCGTCACCGCCGGCGGGCCGGCCGGCAAGTCGGCCGGCCGCTGAGCGGTCGGCGAGCTGTCGGTGCGCCGCACGATGGTTTGGACCTGTTTGCGGTCGGAGCTGTTGAGGGCTTCGTTAGCGGCCGCTGCCAGCGCACCGGCACTGGCGTAGCGCTCCTCCGGAAGCTTGGCCATGCCGCACTCGATTACCGCGTCGAAGGCCGGCGGTACACCGGAATCCTCCACACTGGGCAGCGGAATCGGATCCATCATGTGCGAGGCGATCAGCACACCGGTGCTGTCAGCGCGGTAGGGCGGCGCCCCGGTCAAGCACTCGTAAAGCACGCAAGCCAACGAGTAGACGTCAGAGCGGGGGGTTACCTCCTCGTTGGTGAACCGCTCGGGCGCCATGTATTTCCAGGTCCCCACCGCGGTCCCCAACTGGGTGAGTTTCTCGTCGCTGCGCGCGCTGGCGATACCGAAGTCGACGAGGTACGCGAAGTCGTCGCGGGTGATCAGGATGTTGGGTGGTTTGACGTCGCGATGCGTCACCCCGGCGGCATGAGCCGCATCCAGCGCCGAGGCGATCTGGTGGATGATGGCCACCGCGCGTGATGGTGGCAGCCGCCCTTGTTCCTTGAGCACGGTTTCCAGGTCGTTGCCCTCGATGAGGCGCATCTCCACAAACAGCTGGCCATCGATTTCGCCGTAGTCGTGGATGGGAACCACGTGGGGTTCCAGCAAAGTTCCGGTGATGCGGGCTTCGCGTTCCATGCGCTTGCGAAAGACCGGGTCCTGACTGAACGCCTGCGACATCAGTTTCAGAGCGACCGTGAACTTCTTGACGGTGTGCTCCGCTTCATAGACCTCGCCCATGCCGCCGCGGCCCAGCAGCCGCTTCAAGTAGTAGGGCCCGAACATGGTGTCCACCCGCGAGCCCTGCGGTGCACTCATCGCTGACTCCTTTTTCGAGACTCCGCCCGCGCGTTCACCGATGCAGCAGAGCGAGAATTTGCGGCAACGCCTCGCGCGTCGCGACGCGGCCCGCTTCCCGGGCTTGGTCGATCTGATGAAACTCCAGGAGTCCGACGCCACGGCTGCCGGGCCGGATCACGACGTCGGCTTCGGCCATCGTCGACGCAGCCGCAGAACGGCTGCCCATCATCATCGTGCGCATCAGCGTTTCCGCGATCCCGGGAATGCGCGGCGGACCCGAAGACTCCTGCACGGGCGCGGACGCGGTGTCGCCGCCGAAGCCGATCGCTACCGCCACCAGCGGGCCCTCGTCCCCCGACAGCGCTGAGACGGGAAGATTGTCGAGCACGCCGCCGTCGACATGCAGGGTGCCGTTATAGGCGTAGGGCGGGAAGATTCCGGGCAGCCGCAGCGAACAGCCCACGGCATCGGAGAGCGGGCCGCGACGGTGCACGACGGCCTGCCGGCCCAGGAGATCCACACTGACGCAACGGAATTCCTTGGGCAGCTCCTCCACCAACAGGTCGCCATAAGCCCGGCGCAGCAGCGCCGGGGCGCGACGTCCCCGGATCAGGCCCTTGACCGGCACGGTGTAGTCGGCGACCGGGTTGTTGCGGATGAAGTACTCATAGACGTAGGCGTCCACACCCGCCGCGTCCAGGCCGGTGGCGGCCAGCGCGGCAATGATCGCGCCCATACTTGTGCCGGCGAATCGGTCCACCACTACCCCGGCCGCTTCCAGCTCTTCCAGCACGCCGAGGTGGGCGAATGCCCGCGCACCGCCACCGCCGAACACCAATCCGATGGACCGGCCGGCCAGGCGTGCGGCAAGCGGTCGCACATCGTCGGTGCAGGTTGCCGCATTGACGGTGTGCACCGACCGCGGCGTGATCCGCTCCTCCCAGGCGCGGCGGTGCTCCCGCGTGGCCGGTGCGCCGGCCAGCACCAGGTCCGCTCCGAACGCCCGCTCCGGCAGCTTTTCGGGTGGCGCCGGGTCTCCTGCGACGAGCACGATTCGGTCCGCGACGCGCAGACAGAACTTCCGCCAGTCCACGTCGTCAGCGCTCTGCGAGGCATGCAGCACGACTTTGTCGGCGGATCCCTCGGCGCGCTCCAGCCCGTCGCGGTCGACCCGGCCGGGATCGACCGCCCGGACGTACGTCGACAGCTGGGACAGCAATTCGCTGGCCACCATTGACACCGGCGCGGCGGCGTCGATACCTACAACGGCAACCACCACCTCTGTCGATGTGGACCGCGACACCGGCGGCGGCGGGGTGTTGTGCAACCGGGTGGCCAGCTCGGCGAGCAGCGCACCGAGCACGCGGACGTCAGCGATCTTGTTGAACTGATCCTTGGTCAGCCGAACCAGCGTGGTGTCGCGAACCGCGCGGATCGAGGCTGAGCGAGGCGCGTTGATCAGTAACCCGAGTTCGCCGATCACCTCCCCGCGTCCCACCTCCCGGACCACCACCTGGGCACCCGCGAGGCTTTGGATCGCCTGCACGCGGCCCTCCCGCACGACATACAGGGAGTCGGCCGGATCACCTTCGCGGAAGAGGTACGAACCGGCCTCGAGCTCGACCTCCTCGGCGCTGCGCCGCAGGTCGGCGAGGGTTTCGTCGTCCAGCCCGGCGAACAGCGGCAGGTTCTTCAGCGGGTCACCCTCGCGGGCTGCCGGTTCGGCTTGCAGGTGGGCGGGTATCGGCCTGGACTGCCGTGGTTCGAACTGCGGCGGTGCTTCGGGTTCGACGTCGGCGCTGGCGACGTGACCGGTGCGGCCCAGGAACACAGCGCCCAAGGCGACGGCGACGAAGCAGATTGCGGCCATCACCCAGCCGCGGCGTAGCGCATCCACCGCCTCATTGCGCTGCGGGGTCCCGATCAATACGACCAACAAGGCGATTCCGATGACGGCCCCCAGCTGGCGGCAACTGCTCACCACCGCCGACGCGGTCGCGTAGCTGCCGCCCTTGGCTATCCGGGCCAGGGCCGCGCTGCCCAGCACCGGCAACGTGGCGCCGACGCCCAGGCCCTGCAACAGCTGGCCGGGCAGCCAGGCACCGAGGAAGTCCGGTTCGATGTGAACGCGCTTGAGATACCAAACCAGGCTGCCGGCCCAGATCAGTGCGCCGACGAAGATGATGAGCCGGTGGCCGCGCCGGTCGGCGATCCTGCCGAGCACGGCTGCGACGACGGCCGCGACGAGCGCCGCCGGTGCCACGGCCAGACCGGTCTCGAGCAAGTTGTAGCGCCACACGTAGTTGAGGAACAGCACGTGGGTCAGCAGATAGCCGTAGAAGCCCGCGCCCGCGATGATGGTCAGCACGTTGCCGGCGACGAATGACCGGATGCGTAGATAGGCGGGCTCGATCAGCGGCGCCGGGTGGGATCGGGAGCTCAGCACAAACCCGAGCAGGGTGAGTGCGGAGCCCACGAACGAGGCCAGGGTGCCGATGCTCGACCAGCCCCAGTCCGGACCCTTGATCAGGCCGAGGGTCAGCAGCCCGAGTGCGAGTGCCAGCAGCGACGCTCCACGTAGGTCGGGCACGCGGCGCCGCCCGGGCGCGCGGCTCTCGACCAATGCGCGCCGGGCCGCGATCACCGCCACGATGCCCAGCGGCAGATTCACCAGAAACGCCCACCGCCAGTCCGACACCTGCACGATGGCCCCACCGATCGGTGGGCCCAGCCCCGAGGCGATTGCCGCCGCCGCACCCCACAAACCGACCCCGTGCGCGCGGTGTGCTGGATCGAATCCCTCCACGACCAGCGCCAGCGACGCCGGAACCAGCAGCGCCGCGCCAATGCCCTGCAACACCCGGAACGCGACCAGCTGCTCGACACTGGCCGCGGCCGCGCACAACACCGACGCCAGGGTGAACAGCACGACGCCGTAGACGAACATCCGCTTGCGGCCGAGCAGGTCGGCGAGTTTGCCCGCAGCTACCAGGAACGCCGCGAAGATGATGTTGTAGGCGTTGAGCACCCAGGACAAGCTGCTGATGCTGTAGGTCGGGAACGACTTCTGGATGTTGGGGAATGCGACGTTGACAATCGTGGAGTCGAGAAAGGCGAGGAACGCGCCGAACGCGGCGACCAGTAGCACGGCCGTCGAAGACGGTTGCCGGCGCACCGCGAGCGGCGCCGCCGGACGGGGGCTGACGGCCGGACTCTTCGCGCGATGTTTGGGCTCAGCGGGGGCCGGGGATGGGGTTTTCAGCGGTTGGATGGTGATTTCCTTCCGAGTCGTAGGGCATGCGGCCGATCACCGGGAAGACCATCTCGGTCCCACTGCGGCCCTTGAGCTCGACGTGTTCGCCAGTGCCCCAACGGAAGCGCGACTCGACGATGCGCCGCACCCCACTGGTCACCATCACCGATGCCCGCCCTTGACGGCCGGCAAGCCCTGCCAAACGGAACGCCACGTTGGTCGAGTCGCCGATCACCGCCTCGACCGATCTCGTCATTGCGGCCAGCGCAGCCATGCCCTGCACCACACCCCATCCCATCCGGATCGGCGATCCGTCCGGGCTGCGCAGCGGCAATTGGGGCGCCAGCTCCTCAACTCGCTGATTCGCGGCTAGCGCGAAATCGATCGCCCGTTCCGAAGCTTCCTTAAACCTGCGCGCCTCCCAGATCGCAAAGATCGCATCGCCGGCATAGTGGTTGAGCGTGCCGTGATAGGCCTGCAAAACCTCGCCTACCTCACGCCACAGTGTGTGCAGGCTCTTCGCGATGACGGTTTCCTCGGTCACCTGGGAGATGGTCGAGTAATTGATGATGTCGCCGACCACCATGACCAGGGCGGCTTGGCTGATGCGCGTCCGCGTGGGCTGCATAGGGGCGGCTTGATGGGCAGCCGCGAACCGCTGCGAGCGGAATTCCAGTGTTATGTCACCGATCTGGATTTCATCGCCAGGCTGGATTGGACACGGCACCGCGCGGGTTATTCGCATGCCGTTGAGCAACGTGCCGTTGGTGCTGGTGTCGATGATGAACGCCTGATCGTTCACGGCGTCCAAACGCACCTCAAGATGGGTGCGCGAAATTTCGGGATGGGGGATCACCAGGCTGCGCGACTTGCTGATCCCGCCGCATTCGCGGCCCACGAATAGCTGATCGAAGATCGGCACCTGCCGTTCGGAGCCGTCGTCGTCGATGACGAGGTAGCCCAGAGCCTTGCTGTGCTGGCTGCCCGCAGCCTCGGTGGAGGGAGTCATGATCGCAGCGCTGCTAGCGGGCGCTTGGCGCCGGACTAATGCGCTGCTCCATTGCGGTCACGGCGATCCTTTGTAGCGGCTGTTGGTGACGATGGGCACATTACCGGCTGCCCATCGCTGCGGCCACAGTCTTGTTGAAAAAATATCCTCGGGTTATTGGAAAGTGATGGAGGTTAGCGGCGCCGCCTTTCCGGCTGGGCGATTAGCCCAGCGAGTTTCGTTGTATGGCAACAGGAATCGCTTTACCGCCGATGTCCTCGAAAGCCCCGAACCTGGGTTGCTGAGGTGACGACTCCGAGCGGCGTTCGCGGTGCGGCGATCGCACTCGTCGACGAACCTCTCGGCCGGTGCCCGGTCCAGCAGATAAGCTCCTGACGGACATTTAAAGCCTTGCAGCGCGGCGGAGGGGCCAGTATGCGTTCGGCGAACGATGAGCGCTAACCGCCAGGGGCCGGCGGCGGACGCACGAAGCGCCCTGCGGAGCGTTCCGATGCTGGCCGAAATCGACGACCACCAACTCGATCGACTCTCGATGGCGGTCGAGCGCCAGCCGATCCGCGCCAATCACTGGCTGTTTCGCCTGGGCGATCCATCGGACGCCATCTACGTGGTCGACACCGGGCGATTCGCCGCCGTCAGCGCCGATGGACAGGTGATTCGCGAGATGGCGTCCGGCGACTCCATCGGAGACCTGGGCGTGATCTCCGGGGAACCACGCTCGGCCGGAGTGCGGGCGCTGCGCGACGGCGTGGTGTGGCGGATCGGCACCGAGACGTTCACCGCGGTGCTGCAAACGACGCCGCAACTGCAGTCGGCGATGCTGCGAGCGATGGCAAGGATGTTGCGCGAGTCCCGATCTGTTCAGGTCTCTCAAGCCCGCAGGGTGGTGGGAATCGTTTCGACCGGAAACGCCGTCGCGGCCCGGATTGTCGACGCGATCGCAACCCGGCTAGGGGCGTACGGGAAGACGGCAGTGTTGGCGCCGCCTATCGAGAAAACCGCGGCCGTCGACGATTACGCCGAACTCATGGAGTCGTTCAACGAAAGTCTGGACGCCGCGGAGCGCAGCAGCGATTGGGTGCTCCTGATCGCCGACCGGGGGTCCGGCGATCTTTGGCGACAGTATGTGCTCGCCCAAAGCGACCGGCTCGTGGTCCTGGTCAACCAGCGCCGCCCGCCAAAAGCGTTGGAACGACCCACCATTGAGGTGCCACTGCATCTGATAACCACCACTACGCCTGACCCGAGCTGGTGGGATCTGCTGGACCCGGTGTCGCACCACGGCGCCAACGACGGTGGCCTCGCCTCTCTTGCGCGCAGAATCGCCGGCCGTTCGCTTGGTCTGGTGCTGGCCGGTGGCGGCGCCCGGGGCCTGGCCCACTTCGGGGTCTTTGAAGAACTGGCTCCCGCCGGCGTGGTGATCGACCGGTTTGGCGGAACCAGTGCCGGCGCTATCGCCGCCGCGAGCTTCGCGATGGGAATGAGCCCCTCGGAGGCGACGGCCTCGGCGCGCGAATACATGGCGAAGACGAGTCCGCTTGGCGACTACACGCTCCCCGCGGTGGCGCTCACCCGGGGTGGGCGGGTCAGCCGGCTGTTAGGCGAATTCTTCGGCGACACACTGATTGAGCATCTGCCCAAAGAGTTCTTCTCGGTCTCCGCCGACATGATCAGCGGTGAACAGATCGTCCATCGACGTGGGCCGCTAGGGCTGGCCGTGCGGGCCTCTATCTCGATTCCGGGGCTCATCCCACCGGTGCAGCACGGCGAGCAGCTTCTCATCGACGGCGGACTGTTGAACAACCTTCCCGCCGATGTGATGTGCGAAGACCGCGACGGCGAGGTGATCTGTGTCGATTTGCGCAGTTACTATGTGCCGTCAAAGCATTTCGGTCCGCTGCCGTCAATCCTGCAGCCGCCCGCCATCATCCGGCGTCTGGTAACGGGTACCGATCTCGCCCTTCCGCCGTTGCAAGAGACCTTGCTTCGGACCGTTGATCTCGCAGCATCCAAAGGGGATTTGCGTCAGCTGCCCCGAATCGCATGCATTGTCGAGCCAGACGTCACGGCGATCAATCCATTGGACTTCAAGAAGATCGATCCCGCGCTGGAGGCGGGGCGGATCGCGACTCGTAGAGCCCTCGAAGCACATCCGGAGCTCGTTAGCTGAAATCCCTTGCGCCACTTTCGTTTCATGGGTCTCAGGGTAGGCGTTTTTGTCGGTAGGCCTTCGTATTGTTTGCGGCATGGGTTCGAGTACGCGCGAGGAGATCATCGAGGTCTTCGACGCGTTCGACTATGAGCTGGATCGCTTGTGCGGGTTGACGTTTGACGTGTTGACCACATCCGAGCGATTGCGGGCGCTGCAGCGCCTGGAACGGGTGGCGCGCCGGCTGCCGGTGCCCGGGCATACCTTGATCAATCAGATCGGCGAGCAATCTTCTGAGGAAGAGCTCGGCGGCACGTTGCGGGTGGCCCTGGCTGACCGGTTGCACATCACCCGGGCTGAGGCCGCCCGGCGCATTGCCGAGGCCGCGGATCTGGGTGAGCGCCGCGCTATGACGGGTGAGCCGCTGTCGCCGCAGTTGACCGCGACCGCCGAAGCCCAGCGCGACGGGCTGATCGGCGACGGGCATGTCAAGGTGATCCGCGACTTCCTGCGCGCGCTGCCCGCCGCGATCGACCTGGGTACCCGCACGGCCGCCGAAACTCAGCTGGCCCAGCTGGGCGCCAGCCGGCGCCCCGACGACCTGGCCGGACTGGCCAAACAGCTGATGGATTGGCTTAACCCCGACGGCAACTACACCGACGAGGACCGCGCCCGCAAACGCGGGCTTACCCTGGGCAAGCAGGAACACGACGGCATGTCGCGCCTGAGCGGCTATGTGGATCCCGAGCTGCGGGCCACCCTGGAAGCCGTCGAAGCCAAACTGGCCGCACCGGGGATGTGTAACCGCGACGACGAAGCCCCAGTGGTCGATGACCAGCCCTCCGCAGAAGCGGCGCGCCGCGACCTGCGGTCCAAACCCCAGCGTTTCCATGACGGGTTGCTCGCCGGGCTACGGGCGCTATTGATGTCCGGGGAGCTGGGTCAGCACAACGGCTTACCGGCCTCGATCATCGTCACCACCACGCTCCAGGAACTCCAAGTCGCGGCCGGGTGCGGCCTTACCGGCGGCGGCACCATCCTGCCCATGTCCGACGTCATCCGTTTGGGCCGCCAGGCCAACCACTACTTGGCCATCTTCGACAACGGCACACCCCTGGCGCTGTATCACACGAAACGTCTGGCCTCCCCGGCACAGCGGATTGTGTTGTACGCCAAGGACCGCGGCTGTTCGGCACCGGGCTGCGACATGCCCGGGTACTACTGCGAAGTGCACCATTGCACCCCGTATGCCCAGTGCCGCAGCACCGACATCGACCAGCTCACCTTTGCCTGCGGCGGACATCACCCACTGGCCGAAAAGGGCTGGGCCACTAGGAAAAACGCCCGAGGCGACGCCGAATGGATCCCCCCACCCCACCTCGACCACGGCCAGCCCAGGACCAACAGCTTCCATCACCCCGAAAAGGTGCTGGCACCCGACGATGAAGACGACCCGTAGCGGCCCCGACTATCCCGTCTGCTGAGCCGGCGGCCGGTAGAAGATCAGCAACTGGCCGATGGCACCGGCCAGGCCCAATCCCAGGGACAGCACCAAGCCGTGCCAGCCGTCGAACCAGTTCTTGCCGAAGATCAACCAATCCAGGCTGAGCTTCCCGGCGCCCAGGGTGGCCACGACGACCGCGCTCGCCGCCAGCACCAGGTTGTACTCCCAGCCTTCTTTGACGATGAAGAAGCCGTTGCGGCGGTGCACGGTCCACGCCGCGACCAGCATCAGCGAAACGAAACCCGCCGCCGGGATCGGCGTGAGCAACCCCACCGCCAGTCCCAGCCCCGCGGCGGTCTCGGTGCTGGCCGCGACCGTGGCGTGGAACCTGCCCGGCTTCATGCCGATGCTCTCGAACCAACCGGCCGTCCCCGGTATCCGGCCGCCGCCGAAGAACTTGTTCAAACCATGCGCGGCCAGCGTCAGCCCCAGCACCAGCCGCAGGATCAGTAGCGCGACGTCATAGGCAGTCATAAAGGCAAACCTAGATCATCGGCCGAGATCGGTGGCCCGTGTGGGAACATAGCGGGCGTTCCGGCCAGAGCGAGGGGGTGCACCACGACTCGTTGCACACGAGGCAATGGCGCCACACCCGCCGGACGCAACGTGGTGTTGCTGGACGGCACCACGAGCCACCCCCGAGAGGTCCTGGGCAACAAGGGCCACGGGATCGATGCGATGCGCCGGCACAATCTGCCGGTTCCGCCGGCATTCTGCATTACCACCGAGGTGGGCGTGCGATTTCTGACCGAACCCGAACAGACGATGGACGCGATCTGGGACGACGTCGTGGACCGGATGAACTGGCTGGAGACCGAGACCGCACGCACCTTCGGCCACGGCCCGCGACCTTTGCTGGTCAGCGTTCGCTCGGGCGCCACCCAGTCGATGCCCGGCATGATGGACACCATCCTGGATCTGGGCATGAACGACGCCGTCGAGCAGGCCCTGGCCATACCGAACGCGTCCGACTTCGCCCGCGACACCAGGGCGCGGTTCACCCGGATGTATCAGCGGATCGTGGCGGGTCCCGTGCCCGACGACCCCTACGCGCAATTGCGCGCCGCTATCCAAGCCGTGTTCGCCTCGTGGAATTCACCGCGCGCACTCGCCTATCGCGACCACTACGGCCTGGACGCCAAGAGCGGCACGGCGGTGGTCGTGCAGGCGATGGTGTTCGGCAATCAGGCCAGCAACTCCGGTGCCGGAGTGATGTCCTCACGCAACCCGATCACCGGCTCAGGTGAACCGTTCGGCGAATGGCTGCCCGGCGGACAGGGCGACGACGTCGTTTCGGGGCTGGTCGACGTCGAACCGATCACCGCCCTGCGCGACGAGCAACCCGAGGTCTACGCCGAGCTGATGGACGCCGCCAGAAACTTGGAGCGCCACGCCCGTGACGTCCAGGAGATCGAGTTCACCGTCGAAGAAGGCAAGCTGTGGCTGCTGCAAACCCGAGCGGCGGAGCGCTCCGCGCAAGCGGCGGTGCGATTGGCGCTGCGGCTGCGACACGAAGGTCTCATCGACGACACCGAGACACTTGCCCGGGTGACCCCCGCGCACGTCGAAGCACTGCTACTGCCCGCCCTGCAGCCCGAAACACGTTTGGCCGCAAAGCTTTTGGCCAAAGGGCTGCCGGCCTGCCCGGGCGTGGTAACCGGGACGGCATACACCGACGTCGACGAGGCGCTGGACGCCGCCGATCGTGGTGAGCACGTCATCTTGGTGCGCGACCACACCCGGCCCGAAGATGTGCTGGGCATGCTTGCCGCACAAGGCATTGTCACCGAAGTGGGCGGGGCCGCCAGTCACGCGGCGGTGGTCAGCCGCGAACTCGGCCGAGTGGCGGTGGTGGGCTGCGGCCACGGCGTCGCGACAGCGCTGGCCGGCAAGGCGATCACCGTCGACGGCTACGAAGGCGAAGTCCGCGAAGGCAGTCTGACGTTGTCGGCATGGTCGGAAAGCGATACACCGGAGCTGCGCGAGCTGGCCGACATCGCATTGCAGATCAGCCCGCTGCGCGCGCATGTCAGCGGCGACTATCCCACACTGGATGACCATTCCGACGCCGCACTGCAACAAGCCATGAACGCCGGCCATACCGACGTGGTGTCCCCTACCCCATTGATCACCATGCTGAACGCGCTGCGGCTGCGAGCCGGCACATGACCGAACTGACTGTGCTGCAAGCGGTTCGGCTGAAAGGTCGGGTCACCCCGGCAGAACTGGCCAAGACCGTCAACCAGGACGTTACCGAAACAGTCGCCCGGTTGACGGCGGCCGGCCTGCTCATCGAGGCCACCACCTTGCGGATCAGTCCCACCGGCCGCTCCCGGCTCGCCGAGTTACTGGCCCAGGAACGCCAAAGCGTCGACCCGGCCGCGATGGCTGCCGTTTATGACGAATTCCGTTCGATCAATAGCGATTTCAAGTCTTTGGTCACCGACTGGCAACTCAAGGACGGCGCGCCCAACGCGCACGACGACGCCGGCTATGACGCCGCGGTGGTGGGCCGGCTCGATGATGTGCACCAGCGG
This sequence comes from Mycobacterium szulgai, assembly GCF_002116635.1. Lineage (GTDB taxonomy): Bacteria > Actinomycetota > Actinomycetes > Mycobacteriales > Mycobacteriaceae > Mycobacterium > Mycobacterium szulgai. The sequence goes on from NZ_LQPW01000027.1 coordinate 12,485, forward strand.
GTCATACCGGTCATCGAAGCGGCCGCAAACCAACTGCCGCGGCTCAACACCTATCAAGCCAAACTCAACGCCGCGCTGAGCAAAGTGCATGCCGGCGATATCGCCTGGCTGACCAGACCGCTCATCGACTCCTATCACACGGTGTGGTTCGAACTGCACGAAGAGCTGATCCTGGCCGCCGGTCTGACCCGCGCAGAAGCGGCCAGATCCGGTGACGCGCAGTAGCCGAGCTACAACGCGGCATCGAGCAGCCGCAGATACGCGTCGATGTCGGGCACCGCGGACTCGGCGGCATGCACACTGATCGCGATGGTGTCGCCGATGCCATGCACCCCGTGGGTCAGCCCCATCACCGGCGAAAGCGCCGGATACCCGGCGGTCAACACCACTGGCGCAGCACCGAGTCGCAGGTCGGCTGGTCCCCGGTAAACGCTGGACACCACCGTGTTGCCGGCCACTTGCGACGGCCGTAAGTCGGCATCGAATTGATCTACGCCCCAACGCAATAACGGCGCAGGCACCATTGCGAACGCTCGGTCGCCGGCCAGTGCCGCCGGATGCGCCATGCGGCGACGAGCATTGTCCAGATCCGCGGCGATCCGCTGCAGCCGCTGCGCACCGGCGAGCCGCGGATACAGTCCGACCACTACATTGCCGAAGTGGTTATGTGCTTGCCGCGCGCCGGGTTTGGCCATTGGCACCTCAGCACCCAGCGAATCGGTGGCCCCGCCGAGGAACTGGCTCAGCGCGGTGGAGATCGCGCCCAGCACCCCGACCGTGACGGTAGGACCGGGCAATCGCGACCGGGCCCGCACCAGGGTGCGCACCGCGCGGACGCCAGCGGGCCGGGCATTGGTGGCCTGCAGCGGCCGCGATCCCGCTCCCGGTGCCAGCGCCCCGGACCGGGTATCGCGAACCAGCTGCCGATGGGTGCGAGCCGCCTCCAAGGCGCGCCGGGGCGGAAATCCCGGCCGCGACCTGGTCACCTCGGGCACCGGCTGCGGGCGACCGAACAGCCAGGCGGCCATCGCCGACGCACGAGCACCGTCGCCTAGTGCGTGTGCAACCTGCAGGACTGCCACCGCGCCCGGCCGCACAGCACCCGGGATACCCAACACCTGGGTGAACAAATGCAGCCGCCAGGGCATCACTCGAATGTCGAGCTGCTCGTCGGCCAGCCCTACCACCGCCGCCAGGCAGCCCCGCCAGCTGGCATCCGCCGGCTCGTGACACACCAGGCGCTCGGCCCCGGCGTCGGCCGGCACCCAGCGCGGATAGTTCAGCGCGCAGCCGTCCTCAACGCGCATGTTCAGATCCGGACAAGCCCGCGCCCGGCGGCAAACCTGCCCCAGCGCCGCACCGTCGGGTTCACCGTCGAACGCATAGAGCAGAAACTGGTCGCTGGGAACCTTCGCCGACATCCAATAGAACTGCGCGTCGACGGCGGCCATCCGGTAAGCCGCCACGGCCTCAGCCGGGTGAACCGATGAAGGCCAGCACCAACTCGGCGACCCGATCGGGTTGTTCGAGCTGCAGAAAATGCCCGGCATGCTCGACGATGGCCACATCGCTGCCGGCGGGAAGCGCCTTCTCCGTCCAGTGCGTGAAAGCCGCACTGAAACAACCATCCTCGCGGCCGTGCAGATACAGGCTCGGCACCACGGGAGGTTCCGTCCACAGCCGGTTGAGTTCGGCATACCGTTCCAATGGGCGGGGGTTGCGCAACGCTCGATAAGGCCCCAGCGCGGCCCGCCAGCTCTCCGGGGTACCGATCGCGGCGTCGACGTGGCGCAGATCCTCCTCGGCGTGATAGCCCGGTGACCAGCGTCGCCACAGCAGCGGCAGTATCCAGGAGGCGGATCGTTCCGGCAGCCAAGGCAATTGGAAGTAGCCGACGTACCAGCTGCGCAGCAGCTGAAACGGAACTTCACGGGCCAGCCGGCCGCGGTCGATCACCCGGCCCCCGGGACGGAATCCCGCCGAGACGGGCACCGACATGATGACCGCCTTGGTGAACGGACTGTCGGGCATGGCGGCCAGGCCGGTAGCGGCCATGGCACCCCAGTCGTGCCCGATCACCACGTCTTGCTCGGAGCCACCCGCAGCCGACCGCACCCGCAGGGCGTCGTCCATCAGCGCACCGACGTGATAGTCGCCGTCGGACGGGATCGATGACGGCGCATAGCCGCGCATGAAGGGCGCCACCACCCGCCAGCCGGACTCCACCAGCCGCGGCGCGACCTTGCGCCATCCGTACGCGGTGTCGGGAAAGCCATGCAGACAAAGCGCGATCGGTCCTTCGGGCGGGCCCCAGCTCAGCGCTTTGAGGTCAGGGTCGGCGCCCTTGACGTCAATCCAGCGCGGTTGCGACATCTTCACTCCCGTTCGGTTTCCCAGCTCGAGTCCGCACGATCCAACGTAACCGTCGATCGGGGGGACAAGAAGCCCGTCAATCGGTGGACAAGGGGTTCATCCCTGGTGTAGCCGCTCGACCGACAGACGTCGTCGCGCCGCCCCGGCACGCTGATCACAAGGGATTGAACGGGATTCTAGGAGGACTGCAAAACAATGTTGTTTGCCGCTTTGCCGCCGGAAATCAACTCGGGCCGGATGTACACCGGACCCGGAGCGGGCTCGCTGCTCGCCGCGGCGACCGCCTGGGACACCCTTGCCACCGATCTGAATTCCACCGCCGTCTCCGTCGCGTCGATGATCTCCGGGCTCATGGGAAGCACCTGGCTGGGCACCGCGGCAACCACGATGGCGGCCGCAGCCGCACCCTATGTGACGTGGCTGAACGCCACCGCCACGCAGGCCGCACAGGCTTCCGGCCAGGCGATGGCGGCCGTGGCCGCCTACGAAGCGGCATACGCGATGACGGTGCCGCCGGCGCTGATCGAGGCCAACCGGGTCCAGCTCACAGGCTTGGTAGCGAGCAACTTTTTGGGCCAGAACAGCCCGGCGATCGCCGCCACCGAAGCTCAATACGGCGAAATGTGGGCCCAGGACGCCGGGGCCATGTATGGCTACGCCGCGGGCTCGGCAGACGCGACCGCGCTGGCCCCGTTCACCGAACCCCCGCAGGCGACCAACCCGGCCGGGCTGGCCAGCCAGGCCCTGGCGGTCACGTCAGTCACCGGCAATTCGGTGGCAACCGAAATCGTCAACACGCTGGCCCAGCTCACTGCCACGGTGCCATCCGCATTGGCCGGAATCGTCGCCCCGGCGACCGCGTCGGTGCTCCCCGCATGGATGTCGGACCTGCAGACCGTCATGAGCATCTTCGGCACGCCGTTCTTTGCGTCCACCTCACTGGCCGGGCTGGGGATGTCGATGATGTCGACCCTCAAGGGTCTCTTCCCAGCGGCGGCCGCGGTCGGCAGCCAGATCGCGACCTCGATAGGACAGGCCGTCACCGGGGCGATGGGGGCTCCGGCGGCTCTGGCCGGCGCGATGACGGCCGGTCTGGGCAAGGCGGCGTCGGTCGGGGTGTTGTCGGTGCCGCAGGCGTGGGCCAGCGCGGCGCCGGCGCTCAGCACGGCCGCATCGCCGCTGTCGAGCACCGCCGCCAGCGCGACCGCCGGCGCGGCGGCCAGCCCGAATCCCGGTTTGTTGGGCGGCTTACCGCTGGCTCACATGGCCGCGCGCGGCATGACCACGACGGAGTCCCGGGCCGAGCTGCCCGCGCTGCGGGTGCTACCCGAGGCCATCGCTTGATTTACACGAAAGGCGATCTCTAGAGATGTCGACCACTACACACAGCCGCCGGTGGGCCAAGACCGGCGCCACTCAGCAGCGGATTCTGGACGCGGCGACCGAGGTGTTCGCCACCAATGGCTTCACCGCAGCCACGATGGCTGACGTGGTAGCGGGCTCCGGCGCCAGCATCGGCAGCATCTACCACCACTTCGGCGGCAAGAGTGAGCTATTTCTGGCGATCTTCGAGCAGACGGCCGATGCCGTCGATCGCCACATCGGAGCGGCGATGTGGCGAGCCTTCCAGTCCGCGCCCCAGCGAGTCGACCGGCGACGGGTCTTCGAAATTCACGTCCGGGCCTACCTGGAAGCGATGTGGGAAAACCGGCGCCAGGCCTGGGTGCTGTCGTCCGGCGATACGCCACCGGGATTCGACAACATCCGCCGCAACCGCATGACGGCCGCCTTCCGCAGCTGGCTGGCGGTGCTCGAACTGGACACCTCACCCCGCGGTCGGCTACTGAGCCGAGTGCTGGTGGCGACCATGGCGGAGTCTTCGCTGATGGTTGCCGCCTGCGAAGACCCCGACGACGTCGCGCCGATCATCGACGCGACGATCGAATGGATCGGCCAGCTTACCGAGTGAGCGTCACACTGAGATGGCTTGTTCCAGCTCGGCTACCACGATCTTGCGCATACCGTGCATCGCCCGGGTGGCCGCCGCGGCCCGGGCCGGATCCGGATCGTTGACCAATTCATAGAGCCGGTCCGGCACGATCTGCCAGCTCAGGCCGAAGCGGTCCTTGAGCCAGCCACACTGTGATTCCTCGCCACCGTCGGCCAGCCGCTCCCAGTAGTAGTCCACCTCGTCCTGGTCCTTGCAGTGCACCGTGAACGACACCGCCTCGGTGAACCGGAAGATCGGTCCGCCGTTGATCGCAATGAACCGGGTGCCGTCCAGCACGAAGGTGCCGATCAGCACCGACCCGGGTTCGTTGGGCCCCGCATCGGTACACCGGGTGAAACCCTCGATGTGCGAATTCGGGAACACCGAGGTGTAAAACTCGGCCGCCTCCTCCAGGTTGTCGTCGAACCACAGTGAGGGCGTGATCGAGGGCATGCTCAGCTCCTTGCGCTGTCGGCAGGTCGACACACCCGCGGTGTGCGACACGTTGTTGTCTTACGGATAGACCACGCCGGTGACAAGAACTCATCGCCGCCCCGCATCGAAAGGGGGCGTGCAACTCCGTTAAACAAGCTAGGTAACGTCAGCCCATGAGCACCGTGCGCAGCAGCCCCCAGACGGTCGAGTTTTCCGGAGCAAACGGCATCACCCTGATTGCCGACGAATGGAACCGCGGCGCCGATAGCGGGCCGACCATCCTGATGCTGCACGGCGGCGGCCAGAACCGGTTCTCCTGGAAGGCCACCGGCCAGATCCTGGCCGGCGACGGCTACCACGTCGTCGCGCTGGATAGTCGGGGACACGGCGACAGCGAGCGTGCGCCGGGCGCGGACTACGCCGTGGAAACCCTCACCCAAGACGTCCTGGGCGTGCTGGACGCGATCGGCCGCCACGTGGTGATCGTCGGGGCCAGCATGGGCGGGTTGACCGGCATCCTGGTCGCCGAGAGCGCCGGACCGGACAAGGTGACCGGCCTGGTGCTGGTCGACGTGGTGCCGCGCTACGAAAAGACGGGCAGTGCGCGCATCCGCGACTTCATGCTCGGCAACATCGACGGGTTCGCCTCGCTCGAGGAAGCCGCCGACGCCGTCGCCGCCTACCTACCGCACCGCAGCAAGCCGCGCAGCCCCGAAGGGCTGAGAAAGAATCTGCGGCTGCGTGACGGACGCTGGTACTGGCATTGGGATCCGGCCTTCATGACCGCGCCCGGCGACGACCCCGAATTGCGCACCGAAACATTCGAAGAGGCCGCGATGAAGCTGACGATGCCGGTGCTGCTGATCCGCGGCAAACTCTCCGACGTCGTCAGTCCGCAAGGCGTACAGCACTTCCTGGAGACGGTGCCGCGCGCGGAGTTCGTCGAACTCTCCAACGCCGGGCACACCGCAGCGGGCGACGACAACGACGCCTTCAGCGACGTCGTCGTCGACTTCGTCAAACGAACAGCCAATCGCTAAGCGCCGGGCTTCTCATCGTGTCCGCCGAACTGCTTGCGCATGGCCGACAGCGCTTTGTCGGCGAACTCGTCGAGGCGGCGTGAGGCGAACCGGGAATACAGCGCCGAGGTGAGCACCGGCGCCGGCACACCCTCGTCGATCGCGGCGATCGCGGTCCAGCGTCCCTCTCCGGAATCGGAGACCCGGCCGGAGAATTCAGTCAGGGTGGGCGATTCGTGCAGCGCGATCGCGGTCAGGTCCAACAGCCACGACTCGATCACGCTGCCGCGCCGCCACAGCTCGGTGACCTCGGGGATATCGATATTGTATTGGTAGTACTCAGGATTGGTCAGCGGCGCGGTTTCGGCATCGCCCTTTTCGATACGGGTACCGATGTCGGCATTGCGCAGGATGTTGAGCCCCTCGGCGAGTGCCGCCATCATTCCGTACTCGATGCCGTTGTGCACCATTTTGACGAAGTGACCGGCTCCGCAAGGGCCGCAATGCAAATAGCCCTGCTCCGACTGGGCGATCTCGCCGTCTCGGCCCGGGGTACGCGGGGCGGCCGCCACGCCCGGGGCGACGCTGGCAAAGATCGGCTCCGCGTGCTTGAACGCTTCCTGGTCGCCGCCGATCATCAGGCAGTAACCGCGGTCCCGGCCCCATACGCCACCGCTGGTGCCGCAGTCGAGCAAGTGAATCCCTTTGTCCGACAGGGTTTTTGCATGCCGCATATCGTCGCGGTAGTACGAGTTGCCGCCGTCGATGACGATGTCGCCGGACTCGAGTGTGGTCGCCAGTTCGTCGATGACGCCGGTGGTGATGTCGCCGGCGGGAACCATCACCCAGACGACGCGCGGGGCGGCGAGGTTGTCGCGCAGCTCGCGCAGCGACGACACACCGGTGATCCGCGCGTCGCCCGCCAACGCCTTGACCGCATCTGGATTATGGTCGTAGACAACACATTCGTGCCCGTCGTTGACCACGCGGCGCACGATGTTGGCGCCCATCCGGCCCAGACCGATCATCCCTAGCTGCATCTGCTTTCGTCTCCTTACTGTCCTGAGTCCGAACCTTTGGGCATCCACGGGTCCTGCCAGCCGTGGTGGCCGTGCAGCAGCTCGTTGGCGGCGGTGGGGCCCCAAGAACCGCGGTCGTACGGGTGCACTTCGCCGGGGTTATCGAGCAGCGGCTGCACGATTCGCCACGTCTGCTCGATGCTGTCGATCCGGGCGAAGAGCTGGTGATCGCCGCTCAGCGCGGCCTGAAAGAGGCGCTCGTAAGGGCGTTCGGGTTCGCCGAGGTCTTCGGCGAACGACGAGTCCAGATGGACGTCGTGCCACGAGTCGCCGACTTGGCCGGACAACTGCAGCCGCATGCCCGGATCGGGGTCGATGCGCAGCACGATCTGGTTGTGCTCGGCCGGTGTGCTGATCGGCAGGAAGCATAGGCTGGGCGTGCGGCGAAGCAGCAGCCGAACCTCGGTCACCTTCTCCGGCAAGGCTTTTCCGGCCCGCAGAAATATCGGTACCCCGGCCCAGCGCCAGTTGTCGATCTCGGTCTTAAGCGCGATGAAGGTCTCGGTCTCGGAATCCTCTGGCACTTCCGGGACGTCGTGATAGCCACGGTACTGGCCGCGCACGCAATGCTCGGGTTCCAGCGCCGGTATGGCCCTCAGCACCTCAGCCTTCTTGTCGTTGAGGTCGTCGGCAGTGGGCCCGACGGGGGGCTCCATCGCGACCAGCGCGAGCACCTGCAGCAGGTGGTTCTGCACGACGTCACGCAAGGCGCCGACGGCGTCGTAGAACTTGCCGCGCGTCTCCACGCCGAAGTCCTCGGCCATGGTGATCTGGATCGCCGAGACGCTGTCGCGGTCCCACAGCTTGGCAAGCGCCCGATTGGCAAACCGCAGGTACTCCAGCTCGACCACCGGCTGCTTGCCCAGGAAGTGGTCCACCCGCATGATCTGGTCTTCTTCCAGCACCGCACGCAACCGGGTGTTGAGTTCGCGAGCGGATTCCAGGTCGTGGCCGAAGGGCTTCTCGACCGCGACGCGGGCCCGCTGCAGCAACCCGACTTGCGCGAGGTTCTCCACGATCGGCGCAAACAGGGCCGGCGGCATCTCCAGGTAGAACAGCGGCCGGCGTTCGGAGCCGATTCGCTCGGCCAGCGACTCGTAGAGCTGGCTGTCGGTGACGTCGCCGTGCATGTACGACAACCGTTTCGACAGCCGATCGAACGCCTCGTCGTCCATCTTCTCGCCGACGTCGCGCAGGGACTCACGCATCCGCTCCACGAGCTGGTCCACCGAGAGATCGTCGCTGGCAACACCCAGGATCGGACAGTCCAGCAACCCCTTGCGCTCCAGCCGGTACAGGGCACGGTAGGTCATCTTGTGGGCCAGATCGCCGGTAATGCCGAAGATCACCAACAGGTCTGAGGCGTTGTCGCCGCCGTCGGCCAATTCCTCTACCTCCAGGACGTCAATTGGCTTACAGAGACTTGCTTCCCCGCGGCGGCCGGTCTCAACCCTAGACATTACGTATAGTCGCGACAAGATAATGTCTGCCATGGTCGATGCCCTGCATATCGTGGTCTATGTCCTAGCCGGCGTCGCAGTCATCGAAGCCGGCGGGCTGGTCGCGCTGTGGGTGCTGCTCAAGCGCAGCCGCGCGGAAGCCGACGAGTTGCGACAGCGCGCCGACGCCCGCAATTGGCTGCTGTCGGGTGGTCGTGAGGCCGTAAAGACGGTGTGGCAGACCGCAAATCTGGTGCGCAAGGAGGGCTTCGGCGCGGCCGTGCGCAGCTCGATCGAGGACCTCGCCGACTGGGCCGAGGTCGAGCGGCCCGACTTGGCCAAGGTCACCCCCGACGGTCGGGTGGTGATCCTGTTCTCCGATATCGAAGAGTCCACCGCGCTCAACGAGCGGATCGGCGATCGCGCGTGGGTCAAGCTGATTGCCTCACACGCCAAGCTGATTCATCAACACGTGCAGCGGCGCTCCGGGCATGTGGTCAAGAGCCAGGGCGACGGCTTCATGATCGCGTTTTCCCGTGCCGAGCAGGCGGTGCGGTGCGGCATCGATGTTCAGCGGGCACTGCACCGGGACGCAAAACGCAAGCGGCACCAGGAAATTCGGGTGCGGATCGGCATTCACATGGGCCGCTCGGTACGCCGCGGCGACGACCTGTTCGGCCGCAACGTCGCAATGGCCGCCCGGGTAGCGGGCGAGGCCACCGGCGGCGAGATCCTGGTCAGCGAACCGGTGCGCGACGCCGTGTGTGCTGTTTCCGACTGCGACGACATAGGTTTCGACGACGGCCGCGAGGTCGAATTGAAGGGCTTTTCCGGTAGCTATCGCTTGTTTTCGGTCGAACCGGCCGCCTAGCCCGGGCCGGTGCCCCCCTCGGCGTCGGATTCGGCCAGCCGCTGGTGCAACCGGGCGCGGATCTCGTCGGGCGTGTAGGCCCGACGGCGCCGTTGATCGCGCACCACCAGGGCGCCACCGGCGACCACGCCGGCCACACCGGCCAGCCCGATCCACTTCCATATGCTGCGCATCAGGACAGGCTATCTGTGTCTATGGTGCTGTGGTGAACTCGAGCACGCTGACCCTGGATCAAGCGCTGAACGAAACCCGCACCGGCGACCTGTGGCTGTTTCGCGGCGGTTCACGACCCGACCGCGCCATCCAGACGCTGACCAACGCACCGGTCAACCACGTCGGCATGACGGTGGCCATCGACGACCTGCCGCCGTTGATCTGGCATGCCGAACTGGGCGACAAGCTCGTCGACGTATGGACCGGCACCAACCACCGCGGTGTACAGCTCAACGATGCCCGGCAAGTGGTGCAGCAATGGACGGGGCGCTATCACCAGCGGTGCTGGCTGCGCCAGCTGACGCCGTATGCCAATCGTCAGCAGGAGAATCAGCTGCTGCGGGTCATCGCGCGGATGAACGGCACCGCATTTCCCACCACCGTTCGGCTGACCGGCCGGTGGCTGCGCGGCCGGCTGCCCACGATCAACGACTGGACTCGCGGAATCCCCTTGGTAGACAAAAAGGTTCGCGAACAGACGCAGCGGCGCAAGGCGACCCGGCGGACGGTGGGTGTCGAGACGGCATACTGCGCGGAGACCGTCGCGATCACTTACGAGGAAATGGGCCTTTTGATTACCGACAAAGACGCGCACTGGTTTGATCCGGGCAAGTTCTGGAGCGGTGACACGCTGCCGCTGGCGCCGGGTTACCGGCTGGGCGACGAGATTGCGGTGATCGTGGACTCGGTCGGCTAGCCGACCGACATCTCGCCCATCTCCGACCAGCCGGTGGCGTCGATGGTCTGACTGATGATCTTCGGGGTGGCTGCCAGCGCCTGCGGCAGCTCCTGCATCGCCTGCTTGAAGTGGTCGCTGTTGACGTGGGCGCCGCCCGCCTCGCCGTCCCGGAAGGCTTCGACCAGCACATATTCCCCCGGATCGGCCAGGCTGCGCGACCACTCGAACCACAAGTTGCCCGGTTCGGCACGGGTGGCGGCGGTGAACGCGGCGACGAATTCCGGCCAGCGCTCACTCCACTCGGGTTTGGTCTGGAACTTGACGACGATGAAGATCATGGCCGCTGACGATACGCGGCTAGCCGATCTCCAGGTTGGTCGTCACCGGGGTCGGGTTTCTGGTCAGGTCCAGGACGGGGCAATGCGCGTCGACGGCCGCTTGTAGCTCGCGATAGCGGTCCGGGGACTCTGGCCCACTCACCGTGACCACCACCCGCACCTGCTGAAATCCGGCGCGCACGCCGTCGTCAAATCCGAAGAAGCCCTGCACATCGAGATCGCCCTCGGCCCGCGCGGTGATCTCCTCGACCGCGATGCCGAGCTGCTGCGCCCAGAACCGCCACGTCACGATCTGGCAGGACAACAGCGAGGCCAGGTAGTACTCGACCGGGTTGGGGGCTTTGCCCTCCCCGCCGAGCGCGGGCGGCTCGTCCACCTCGACGCGATACTGACCGAGGCCGACCGTGCTGGCCACCGCGTCGTGGGCGGTCGCCGAGGCCTCGAAGACGACGCGGGCGGTGGCCGGGTCGGCGGTGATGGCGTCCTGGCTGGCGGCGATGACGCCGCTCAAATGGCTGGTCTTGCTGATAGGCGCAGTTGTCACTCGCGCCAGGGTAGGGAGTAAGAGATGCCGAATCGACCCTCTTGCTCACCGTGAATCGAATAAGTGTGATCTATACCCGGAAATTGAATTTCCGGGTATAGATCACATCAATTGTCGATTCTCGTTACGGATTCGGATTATCGGGATCGCCCACTGGGGCTTCATCCGGGGCCGGCGGGTCCGGCAATTCCGGAGCGACGGCATCGACGAGAACCGCGGGGGCGTCGGGGGCCGGAGGTTCACCCTCCAGCTGCTCGGGATCCATCGGGAGGAACATGTGATGAGTGAATTGTGGCTGGTAGGCGCCACCACCGCCGATGTGAACACCACCGCCCTCGCCACTGGACACCGGAGTGCCGTCGGGCAGGGTGACGGCCGTGTGGCCACCGTTCCAGCCGATGACCAAGGCATTGGGAGCTGTTCCGTATTGGAAGCCGCGCGCCAACAATGCGGCCTCCTCGTTTCCGGTGTTGAACCGGCTTCCGAAAGCCGGCCGGTCGGTGGCCGCATTTGCCACCCACGAAGCCAGACCCGAACAGTCGGTACCGGCGGGAGAATCTCCACCCACGATATAGGGCGTGCCAGACACCTGATTAACGAGCGTCAATAGCGTTGCAAGAGCAATCATGAGCAGGAACGCTACAGACAATATCCATAGGAAATCAAAAATTGTGGCACTTATCACGGTTAATCAAATAATGCCCTGACCTGCATATACACAAGGAATGTAACGCGAAAATCTATAAAGCGAAACAGAAGTGATTACTGTGGGTTCAGCAAACTGTGAATCAATGGCGGAAGTGCTGTGCTTTAGCTCTTGAACTGCGGTAATGCTGGCCGTGAGCATTGCGTTCGATTTGCTGCGCTACCGAACTATTAGGCATCCGTTTGATAACGCACACCCATTTCCACTGGTATCCGCACCAATAAGTGGCGCCCGTCACACATTTCACGCCGCGGGGCGTGGTGACGTCAATAGGCGTCAATGTGCAAAGTGCCACGATGCGCCCTTCCAGACACGCGCGCTTCTACCCTGCATAGTCCGCGGGGCCCAACTATGCTCCGCGAAACGCCTTACACCAACGTCAAAGGGGAGATCCATGCGTCACTTAGCAGCCGCCGTCGCCGTTGCCGCGGCCGGAGTACTCGTCGCGGCCTGCGGCGGTGACGACCAGGGCAGCCCCGCGTCATCGACCACGACGACCACCACCTCGTCCAAGCCCCCGGTGGCGCAAGCGGCACTGGACGGCCTGCTGCTCACCCCGGCCGAGGTGGACAGCGCGATGGGTATCACCGGAATGTCGACCAAGGACAAGATCGAGACGATGCCCGACGACAGCAACAAGCAGTGGCCGCAGGGCTGGAAGTGGCCCGCGGAGTGTCTTTTCGCCTACGGCTCCGCGGAGGCCCCGGTGTACGCGGGCAGCGGATTCACCGCGGTTCGTGGGCACGAAGACGTCGCGACGGGCACCGCTCCCAGCGGCGAGATGGACCCGGACGTAGCCCAGGCGCTGGTGCTATTCCCGTCCGCGAACGAAGCGAACGCGTTCTTCACCACGTCCTCGCAGCGCTGGCCGGCCTGCGCGAACCGGTCCTTCACTACGCCGGGCGATGCCGATAGCCCCGAAGCCGTGTGGCAGGTGGGAGCACTGTCGACCGCGAACAACACCCTGAGCATCCCGGTCTCGGTGACCATGACCAAGGGCACCGTCAGCTTCAAGGGCACCTGCCAGCGGGTGCTGACGGTTCGCAACAACATCGCGATCGATCTCACCGCATGCAGCAAGGATCCCGGTGACGCTGGGGTCAAGATCGCCAATCAAATCGCAGCCAAGGTCGACAAGCAGTAGGCGCGATATCGCCCGCGATATGAGTCCGCTGAATAAGTGAGTTCTTGAAGGTTCGCAGGGCGTTGGCGTGGCGTCTGCAGTTTCGTTGCCGT
>NZ_LQPW01000028.1 GCF_002116635.1 Mycobacterium szulgai
GGGCCGGCTTTGCCAGTGCCAACGCAGTCGGCGGTGCGGGCGGGGCCGGGGGAGCTGGCGGCATGTTGGGCGGGCTGGTCGGCGCCGGTGGCGGCGACGGCGGTGCCGGCGCTTTCGGTGTCAGTGCAGCCGGCTCTGGAGGTGCGGGCGGCAACGCCGGCACGCTCGGCGGTCCTGGCGGCTCCGGCGGCCTGGGCGGATTCAGCAGCCAAGGCCCTGCCGGGGCCGGAGGCCAGGGCGGAAGCGCCGGCTACCTGTTCGGCCCGGGCGGTGACGGCGGGGCCGGTGGATACAGCTACGGCGGCGACGGCGGGACCGGCGGCAACGCCGGAAACGGCGGGGTGCTCGGCTTCGGTGGCTCGGGTGGCGCCGGCGGGAGCGCATACGGCTTCGTGGGCAACGGCGGGGCCGGCGGGAACGGCGGAAGGGCCGGTCAGTTGTTTGGCGACGGCGGTTCAGGCGGCGTCGGCGGAGACGGGTCGACGACTGCCGGTACCGGGGGGGCGGGCGGCAATGCCGTGGTGATCGGCAACGGCGGCAACGGCGGCAACGGCGGTGCCGCCCTGACGACCACTAACCCCGCACCCGGCGGCACCGGCGGTCGCCGCGGTGCGTTGCTGGGCGACAACGGACTCAACGGTCTGCCGTAGCCGGATGAGACCGTGACCCAGGTTGAAATTGCCGTCGTGGGCGTACATGTCCTCGATACCCACGTCGTTGGCATCGCATCCATCCCGGAGGACTCCCAGGGCCAACTCGTCGAAACGATCAAGTTTTCCCCTGCCGGAACAGCCGGCGGCACTGCTGTCGTGCTGAGTCGACTTGGGGCACAAGTACATTCATTCGGCGCGGTCGGCACCGACGCGATGGGCGACGCCCTGCTTGCCATGCTCGGCCGGGAAGGCGTCGATGTCGGTGGTGTGGTTCGGAAATCAGCGAGCCAGACTTCGGCGTCGGTGATCCCGGTGCAACCCAACGGTGATCGTCCCGCCTGGCACTGCGTCGGCGCCAACGCCGCGTTCACCCTCCAAGACCTCGATCTTGACCGGGTCGTCACGTCTGCGCATCTGCATCTGGGCGGTCCGGAATTCCTCGGCGGCCAAGCGGCCGCCGATCTGCTTCGGTACGCAAAGACCAACGGGCTCAGCACATCCGTCGACATTCTCGCCGCCGGCGATCCCGGATTACTTGGCTGGATCGCCGATGCCCTGCCCCACACCGACTATCTGTTGCCCAACGACGAACAGGTGCTGGGTTTCACCGGCGCGCCCGACCTGCTGAGCGGGGCGCGCCAGCTACTGGCCGCCGGTCCCACCTGCGTGGCGGTCACCCAGGGCAGCAAAGGCGCGGTGATCCTGTCGGGCGAGGAAAGCTTCGAAATGCCGGCATTCGCAATAGATGTGGTCGATACCACCGGCTGCGGTGACGCGTTTTCGGCCGGGTTCATCCTGGGCCGCGCGCTGGGACGCGACCTTTGCGGAGCCGCCCGCCTCGGATGCGCCACCGCAGCACACGTCGCCGGCGGAATCGGGACCGACGCCGGATCCTATGACCTCGATACGGTCGACGCGTTTGCCAACCATCAAGGTAGACAAGCTAATTGACCGTTACCGGCGACGGCCCCGGGTGCGTCGCAACCACCTTCCGCGTTTGATGTACTTCGCTTCGGCGACTCCAGTCTTGTCGACCAGTCGCGTGTCCTTCGGCGGCAACTGCAATTCTCGTTCGGCGACAATCCCGGCCTGCAGTTGCCGTCCGCGTTCGAGCTCGGCGTCAAGCTCGGCGCCGAACAACAGCGCTAAGTTCGTGATCCACAGCCATAACAGGAAGACGATGACGCCACCCAACGCGCCGTAGGTCTTGTTATAGGTGCCGAAATTGGTTACATAGCAACCGAACCCAAACGAAGCCAGCGCCCACACCGCGATGGCGACCGCCGCGCCGACGCTGAGCCAGCGAAACCTCGGCTGCCGCACGTTGGGAGTTGTGTAGTAGAGAATCGCCACCGCTACCGTCACCAACACCACGATCAGCGGCCACTTGGCGACCGCCCACACCATCCGAGCGGCGTAACCCAGCCCCATCGCGTTACCGACGGCATCGGCGAGCGGGCCACTGACAACCAGCATCACACCCACCGCGCCGGCCAGCACCAGCCCGGCCAAGGTGAGCATCAACTGCAGCGGCCTCAGCTTCCACACCGGACGCCCCTCCGCGATCTCGTAAATGCGGTTCATCGCCCGGCCGAATGCGCCCACGTATCCCGACGCCGACCACAATGCCGCAAGCGCGCTGCCGACCAGCGCCAAACCGGCCGATGGATTCGCAACGACCTGCTCGATGGGCTGGCGCAGCATGTCGAGCGCTGCGGCGGGGGCAAAGTCGGCGGCCATGTCGAGCAAAGCTCTGGTCGTGCGCTGCCCCTGGCCGAACACGCCGAGCAGCGACACCAGCACCAGCAGCGCCGGAAACAACGACAACACCGCGTAGTAGGTCAGCGCCGCAGCGAGGTCGGTGCATTGATCGTCGCGAAACTCGTGCATGGTCTTTCGCAATACGAATGACCACGATGCTCTGGTCAGCTCCTGCGGAGATTCGGGCTTGCTCGGATCATCAGGATCTGGGGCACGCTTTTTCTTCTCGGTAAGCGCGTCGTCGGCGGCTGGTGCCATACGTCATCGATTGCCCGCTGACCGGCGAATTCACACCCCGTCAGTAGGCGAGTAGCCGCTGCTTCTGCGCGGTGAATTCCTCATCGGTGAGGATTCCCGAGTCGCGCAGTGCAGCCAGTTCCCGTAGCTCGGCCGCGATGCTGGTGATCGGGCCACCGGGTGGCGGGCCGGGCGGCGGTTCAGCCGGCTCACGTTGCCCCGGTTCCGCCGGTTTACGGGTCGGGACGCCAACCCGCTCACGCTCGCGCCGGCCCGCGCCCCCGCCGCCACCGACAGTCGTCCCGGCCATTGCCCGCCCGGCCATCCCGGCCAGCGCCATCTGGCTGAACAGGGTGCCGGCGCCGGACGATTCGGCGGCGGCCTCGATGGTGGTCGCGGGCAATGCCATAGCGGCGAGGCGCATTTCCGGGGCCGCCGTGGCCCAGCCCGTCGGCACCGACAACGCGCCGACCGCTCGCGCCTCGCCCAGGCCGGCCGAGACGGCTGAGGCGGGGCCGGTGACAACTGGAAACGAGGTCGGTGGCGCCGCGTCGACGCCCGGCCACTTTTCGATTCCCGCCCAGCCACTGACGATGTCATCGGTGTGGATACCGACGTAGTAACCGTTGAGGTCGTAGGGCAGAGCCACTGTGGTCAGCGTTCCATCGAGGGTAAGTCCCGCTGCACCCAGTTCTGGGTCAACGAAGATGCCACTCAAGTCGCCCAGCAGGTCAAGTATCTGCAACCACGACAAGGCGTCCCCGGCTGCCGCCGGGGACGCCAGACCGGTCAGGGTGCTGGGCACTGCGGACAGCGCCCGGGTGACGTTCGACATCGTGCTTTGCACATTGCCGGCGGAGGTGCCAGTGGCCTGGGCGACCGCGGCGGCTTGGCCCGCCGGGCCGCCCGAGTCGGTGGCCGACGACGGGGAGCTGAACGGTGTCAACGACGTCGCCGACGCCGACGCCGACGCGTAGCCGAGCATGGCCGCGCTGTCCTGGGCCCACATCTCCGCGTACTGCGTCTCGGTGGCGGCTATCGCGGGCGTGTTCTGGCCGAAGAAGTTCGTTGCCACCAGGGCCACCAGCAGCAAACGGTTGGCCGCGACCACCGGCGGTGGCACGGTGGCGGCAAACGCCGCGTCATAGGCGGCGGCCGCCGCGGTGGCTTGGGCGGCGGTCTGCTCGGCCAGTGTCGCGGTGACGCGCAACCACGCCACGTACGGCGCGACCGCGGCCGCCATCAGCGCGGCGGCCGGACCCAGCCAGGTGCCGACGGTCAGACCAGCGATTGCCGACTCATACAGGCTCGCCGCGACTTGCAGTTCTGCCGCCAGCGTTTCCCACGCTGCGGCACCGGCCAGCATCGGGCCCGAGCCAGGGCCGGTGTACATCCGCACGGAGTTGACCTCCGGTGGCAACGATGCGAAGTCCAATGTCGATCCTCCGATAGGTGAGCCGAGCGCCTCGACGGTGTCCGGCTTAAGCGACGGCAGCAGATACGGCACTGACTCCCGAAGTGACCGTGAACAGATTAGTCACATTCAGTTCATGTCCGATTCACGTAATGCCGCCGGACGACGCTCGGTACAGGGGCCCGGTGCGGCCCGATATCCTTGCCGGAGTGTCCGAACCGTCTGCCAAGCAATTGCGCAGCCGGCTTGACTCGCTGACCATCCGCGACGCCGCGCGCCTGGGCAGGCGGCTGAAGAATCTGCGCGGCGCGACGCCGGCAAAGCTACAGCAACTTTCCGACCAGATCGCCGGGGCTGAGGCTCTCGTCGCCGGCCGGCGCGCCGCCGTCCCGCGGATCGGTTATCCCGACCTGCCCGTCAGCGAGCGGCGGCACGACATCGCCGAGGCGATAAGCGCCAACCAGGTGGTCGTAGTCGCCGGCGAGACGGGGTCGGGAAAGACGACCCAGTTGCCGAAGATCTGCCTCGAGATCGGCCGCGGCATCCGCGGAACCATCGGACACACCCAGCCGCGCCGGCTGGCGGCGCGCACTGTCGCCCAGCGCATCGCCGACGAGTTGAGTAGCCCGCTCGGCGAGGCGGTCGGCTACACCGTGCGGTTCACCGACCACGTCAGTGACCGCACCCTGATCAAGCTGATGACCGACGGCATCCTGCTCGCCGAGATTCAGCGCGACCGGCGCCTGCTGCGCTACGACACACTGATCCTCGACGAGGCCCACGAGCGCAGCCTGAACATCGACTTTCTGCTGGGCTACCTGCGTGAGCTGCTGCCACGCCGCCCTGACCTGAAGGTGATCGTCACCTCGGCGACCATCGAGCCGCAGCGCTTTGCGGCGCATTTCGGCGGCGCACCGATCGTCGAGGTGTCCGGGCGGACGTATCCGGTGCAGATCCGGTACCGGCCGTTAGAGGTGCCGGTTACCTCGTGCTCTGACGACGATCCCGACGATCCCGACCACGAAATCGTCCGCACCGAGACCCGGGACGAGATCGAGGCCATCGTCGACGCGATCGGTGAACTCGAGGCCGAACCGCCCGGCGACATCCTGGTGTTCCTATCCGGCGAGCGCGAAATCCGCGATACGGCAGAAGCATTGACCGGGTTGCGGCACACCGAGGTGCTTCCGCTGTACGCCCGGCTACCCACCGCCGAACAGCAGAAGGTGTTCGCGCCCCATACCGGGCGGCGCGTTGTGTTGGCGACCAACGTGGCCGAGACGTCGCTGACCGTACCCGGGATCCGCTATGTCGTCGACCCGGGAAATGCCCGCATTTCGCGCTACAGCCGCCGCCTCAAAGTGCAGCGGCTGCCGATCGAGCCGATCTCGCAGGCATCCGCCGAGCAGCGAGCCGGGCGGTGCGGGCGGATTGCGCCCGGCGTTTGCATCCGCCTCTATTCCGAAGAGGACTTCGCGGCCCGTGGCCGCTATACCGATCCGGAGATCCTGCGCACCAACTTGGCCGCAGTCATCCTGCAGATGGCCGCGCTGCAACTCGGTGAGATGGAGAACTTCCCTTTCCTGGACCCGCCGGACCGGCGCAGCGTCCGCGACGGCGTGCAGCTGCTGCAGGAACTCGGAGCGTTCGATCGAGACGGCGCGATCACCGACCTCGGCCGCCGGCTGGCTCGGTTGCCCGTCGACCCGCGGCTGGGCCGGATGATCCTGCAGGCCGACACCGAGGGATGCGTGCGCGAGGTGCTGGTGTTGGCTGCAGCGCTGACGATCCCGGACCCGCGGGAACGGCCGGCCGACCGCGAGGAGGCCGCCCGGCACAAGCATGCCCGGTTCAGCGACGAGAACTCCGATTTCATGTCCTATCTCAACCTGTGGCGCTACCTGCGTGAACAACGTGGGACATTGTCGCGCAACGGTTTTCGCCGGTTATGCCGAGATGAATACTTGCACTATCTCCGGATCCGGGAGTGGCAGGATCTGGTGGGTCAGCTGCGCAGCATCGCCCGCGAATTAGGGGTTAACGAGTCCGATGAGCAGGCCGATGTGGGGTCGGTGCACGCGGCGCTGCTGGCTGGGCTGTTATCGCACGTGGGTATGCGCCGGGAGGACGCGCGCGAATATCTGGGCGCGCGCAACTCGCGGTTTGTGCTGGCTCCCGGGTCGGTTCTCACCAAGCGGCCACCCCGCTGGGTGGTGGTAGCCGAGCTGGTCGAAACCAGCCGACTGTACGGGCGGACCGCCGCCCGGATTCAGCCCGAGGTAGTGGAGCGGGTCGCCGGAGAGCTGGTGCAGCGCAGTTACAGCGAACCGCACTGGGACGCCAAGCGCGGCGAGGTGATGGCCTACGAGCGGGTGACGCTGTACGGACTGCCGCTGGTTGCTAGCCGCCGGGTCGGATACGCCCGGGTCGACCCGGCGGTGGCGCGGGAGTTGTTCATCCGGCACGCTCTGGTGGAGGGCGACTGGCAAACGCGTCACCACTTTTTTCGCGACAACACGCGACTACGCGGCGAACTCGAGGAGTTGGAGGAACGCGCGCGGCGCCGCGACCTGCTCATCAGCGACGACGAGGTGTATGCCCTCTACGACGCCCGCATCCCCGCCGAGGTGATTTCGGCGCGACACTTCGACGGGTGGTGGAAAAAGCAGCGCCACCACACCCCGGATCTGTTGACCTTCACCCGAGAGGATTTGCTGCACACCCCCGACGCCGCAGACACCGATCGGCCGGATACCTGGCAGACCAGCGATATCGCGCTGCCGCTGACCTATCGGTTCGAGCCCGGAGCGGCCGACGACGGCGTGACGGTACACGTACCGATCGATGTACTCGCCCGCTTGGGTGGTGACGAGTTCGCCTGGCAAGTACCAGCTTTGCGCGAAGAACTGATTACCGCGCTCATCCGCTCACTGCCAAAAGAACTGCGCCGCAACTTCGTTCCCGCCCCGGACACCGCGCGCGCGGTACTGACCGGGATCGACCCGGCGGGGGAGCCGCTGCTTGATGCCCTGCAGCGCGAATTGCGCCGTCGCACCGGCATTCTGGTGCCTATCGACGCATTCGATGTGAACAAGCTGCCGCCGCATTTTCGGATGACGTTCGCCGTTCAGTCCGCCGACGGCAGCGAGGTGGCCCGCGGCAAGGACCTTGCAGCGCTGCAGGAGCGACTGGCGACGACGGCTCGGGATGCCGTCGCTGACGCGGTGGCCGGGCAGCTGGAACGGAACGGGTTGCGCGGCTGGCCCGACGACCTGGACGAGTTGCCCCGGGTCGTCGAGCGCACGGTCGACGGACGCACCGTACGCGGCTTTCCCGCCTTCGTGGACATGCGCACCACCGTCGACCTTCGCGTGTTCGCGACGTCAGTCCAACGGGACGAGGCGATCGGTCCCGGCGTGCGACGGTTGCTCCGCTTGAGCGTGCCATCTCCGGTCAAAGCCGTTGAACGGCAGCTGAATCCGCGCACCCGGCTGGTACTTGGCACGAACCCGGACGGCTCGGTGTCCGCGCTGCTCGACGACTGCGCCGATGCAGCGGTGGACGCGCTGGCGCGCGGGCCGGTGTGGACTCGTGACGAGTTCGCGGCGCTGCGCGATCGGGTCGCGCAGAACCTGGTTACGACGACCCTCGACGTGCTGAGTCGCGTCGAGAAGGTGCTCTCCGCGGCTCAAGATGTACAGCTGGCTATGCCGGCCCATCCGTCGCCCGCACTCGCCGAGGCGATCGCCGACGTCGGCGCACAACTCGACCGGCTGCTGCCAGCGGGTTTCGTCACCGCCACCGGGCCCGCACGTCTCGGCGACCTTGCCCGCTACCTGACCGCAATCCGGCGCCGCCTGGACAGGCTGCCCCAGGCACTCCAGGCCGACCAGCAGCGGATGCGGCAGGTGGCCGCGGTGCAGCAGGCCTACGACGAACTCGTGCGGACGCTGTCCCCGGCCCGAAGGGCGGCTGCCGATGTGCACGACATCGCCCGACAGATCGAAGAGTTGCGGGTGAGCCTATGGGCCCAGCAACTCGGCACCCCTCGTCCGGTCAGTGAGCAACGCATTTACCGGGCGATCGACGCAGTGCAGAACCGTAGTTGAGCTGGCCGGGGATCCGAAAACTTTTCCCACTCTCACTTTACCGGCTGCCAGGGGGCTTGCGGCAAGGGCGGGGTCATGGCGCAAAATCATTGGCCGGAACCATAATTCACTGCATCGGGGGTTGCGAAGTGGGTGTCTTATTCGAACATGCAGTAATCATCGTCGGCGCGGGTCCAACCGGATTGATGCTGGCGGGCGAGTTGGCGCTGGCCGGGGTCGACGTCGCGATTCTCGAGCGGCGCACCAGCCGGGAATTCAGCGGTTCACGCGCCGGCGGCCTGCACGCACGCACCATCGAGATCCTCGAACAGCGCGGAATCGCCGATCGCTTCCTGGCCCAAGGACAGGTGGCACAAATCGCGGGGTTTTCCCAAATTCGGCTGGACCTCAGCGATTTTCCCACCCGTCATCCCTATGGCCTGGCGCTGTGGCAGAACCACATCGAGCGGATACTGGCCGACTGGGTGGAGGAACTGGCGGTGCCGATACACAACGGGCGTGAGGTGACGGGTATTGCCCAAGACAGCACCGGGGTAGTTGTTCGACTGTCCGACGGGCAGTTCGTGCGCGCGGCATATCTCGTGGGATGCGACGGCGGACGCAGCGCGATTCGCCGTGCCTCCGGCATTGACTTTCCAGGATGGGATCCGACCACGAGTTACCTGATCGCGGAAGCCGAAATAGCCTGTGCCAGTGATCAATCGCCGGAATGGGGCATCCGCCACGACATGCTGGGCGTCCATGCTCTCAGCAAGCCCGACGCGGGGCCGGTGCGGGTTATGGTGACCGAGCGGCACCTCGGGTCGCCGGGCGAGATCACGTTGCGCGACCTGAGCGAGGCGCTGATCGCGGTATACGGAACCGACTACGGAATCCATAGTCCCACTTGGATTTCCAGGTTCACCGATGTAACGCGGCAGGCGGCGGCCTATCGGAACGGACGAGTCTTACTAGCCGGCGATGCCGCGCATATACATCACCCCATCGGGGGTCAGGGTCTCAACACCGGCGTACAGGATGCCGTCAATCTGGGCTGGAAGCTGGCCCAGGTGGTTAGCCAGAAATCGGCGGACGACCTGCTGGATACCTACCACGCCGAACGGCATCCGGTCGCCGCGCGCGTGCTGCGCCACACGATGGCTCAGAGGGCGCTGCTTCGCCACCTGGACGACCGGACCAAGGCCCTGCGCGACACCATGTCCGAGTTGCTGAGCATGGATGAGCCGCGCGAGCGTCTCGCCGGGATGATGTCCGGCCTGGATATCCAATACGACCTGGGTGCCGGACATCCGTTGCTCGGACGCCGCATGCCCGACCTCGACCTGGTCGCCGCCAATGGGCCGGTGCGGGTATTCGCGTTCCTGCACGATGCCCGCCCGGTCTTACTCAATCTCGGGACGCCTGGCGACTTCGACATCCCAGGTTGGGCGGACCGAGTCCGGTTGGTCGACGCGAAGTATGGGGGCGATTGGGAACTTCCGGTGCTCGGTACGGTCAGCGCTCCGGCCGCCGTCTTGGTCCGGCCAGACGGATATGTGGCCTGGGTTGGTAACGGATCGCGCGCAGGACTGCCGGAGGCACTCACTACCTGGTTCGGGCCGCCGGTGCCAACGGCTCGCCCGCATCCATCTCGGCAGACCGATGCCGAGGAAGCAACGCAGCCAGCACCTCGTCGATGAGCGCCGGATCGGCAACCTCCGAGTGCAAGCCACTGCGATGAGCAGGTCGAATGAGGCGTTTTGGACGCACCGGCGCGACGTCAAGAACTTGCCCGGCAGCCCAGGGCCAGGGAAGTACGGTACGTCAGTACCAAAAAACTCTTGCGCAATCCGTGTCCAACCGGTTACCTTGGGGGCCGAAGAGAGCCAAGTCACACCGAGCGGGGAAGGTGGGCGGCGTCGCTCTTCACCAAGGGGAGGCGGTCGCACCGTGCGGCCGGATAGAAGGGAACACCTCGGTGTCAGGAACACGACCGGCCGCGCGGCGACTCAATCTGGTGACTGCAAACAGTCCATTGCCCGCGGGAAACGCAGAGGACCGTGCGTGGGTTTCGGAGGGCTTGTGCAGGGACAAAGATCCCGACGAGCTGTTCGTGCGGGGGGCCGCGCAGCGTAAGGCGGCGATTATCTGCCGGCATTGCCCGGTAATGCAGCAGTGTGCATCCGATGCCCTCGACAACAAGGTCGAATACGGAGTCTGGGGTGGTATGACCGAGCGCCAGCGCAGGGCACTGCTCAAGGAAAATCCCGAGGTGGTCTCCTGGTCAGACTACTTCGACAAGCGCAAAATCCGTTCTATCGGGTAGGTCTATTGCGGCCGAGAAAAGCGCTAGCTCGCCATTTCGGCGACTCGGCCGGAGATTGCGTTCTCCCACTCATCCAGCCGAGAGAGAAAGAACGTCTCGGCTTCATCGAAGGTCACTTCCGGGTTGGGTCCGATCAGGTTCGCGACGTCGTGGTATACCCGCGCGGCCTCCGGATCGACGAAGTCCCATTTGCCCAGCGGCCATTCGTCGGTGAGGTAACCCGCGTCAGCGTATTCCCGGTATAACTGCGTTCCCGGATACGGCAGGATCCGGCCGATGAACTTAAAGGCATTCGTATACTTCGTGGCCCGCAGCAGGCGTGCCGTCTCCCGCAACTCCTCCGGCTGCACAGTCGGGTGAAACATAATGGTGCCCGGGATGACTTCGATGCCCACGCGCTGGAGAGCGTTGATCGTTTCCGTGGCATCTTGACCGCGATTGAGAATCTGCTTGCGGTAGGCGCGCAGTTGATCGTATGAACCCGTCTCCAAGCCGATGAACACCCGGCGCAAACCTGCCCTGTGCAAGTGCTTGTACAGATCCAGATCGACAACGGAGTCCAGCCGGATATCCAGCATGAAATTGATGTCCAGCCCACGAGCGAGGATGCCGTCGGCGAAGTCAGCGGCGCGTTGCTGTGAGTTGGGGTGCTTCGACACGAACAGGTCGTCGCTGATCAGGACGAAATTGACGTCGAAGTCCGACACGAGATATTCGATCTCGTCGACTACCGAGTCAACCGACTTGGCCCGATAGCTATCGCGACCGAACATGCCCGACATAGCTCCGGTGCCACAAAACGTGCATCGATACGGGCATCCGCGGGTGGAAAACACCGAGGCAGCAAAACCATCCGCCAGAACGGTAGGCAACTCGTCGCGGGCCGGGCGAGGCAACTCGTCGAGGTCGATCAGCGGAGCAGGGCGATACACGATCTGTCCCTGCTCATTCCGGCGGGCTATCCCTGGGATGTTCTCCACCGCGGCGTCATTTGCGATGGCCATAGCCAGCTGGGTGAAAGCAACCTCTCCGTCTCCGACGACGATGAAGTCGAAACAATCGTGCTCGCGCAGGACGCGCTCGAAGTTGAGTGTCGCGATCGCATTGCCGAGCGCGATTCGCACGCCGTCCCAGGTCTGTCGCGCACGCTGCGCTAACCACAGCACCTCAGGAAAAGTATCGATGGACGAAAAGCCGATAAGCCGGGGCGTACCGGTGTAGCGAACGGCATTCTGCATCGCCGCCCACGTCTCCTCGACGGACCCATGTCCGGCGACCAATCCGTTAACACTGGCGATTTCGAGTCCTTGCGCCTCGGCATATGCCTTGATCGACATCAACCCGAGGTGCTCCATAGGCATTGACGCATACAACCGCGGATCGCCGAGCTTCTGTTCGGCAACGTAGGAGCGCCCGTATTCGCGGACGCCGGGAGGATTGACAAGAAGAATCGTCACGTTTGCCCTCCCTGGACGAAATGAGGTTCTAATCTTGGACGTCCGCGTTCACTCCCGCGGTACGAGTCACCTACATTGCCCGATGCGGTTAGGCTAGATCCTTCCCTCCTCATAATTTTGCTTTATCAACCGACCGGCGATAATTTTGGTTGAATCTCATGTCCACCGATTGGGGGACAAGCGAGCAGCCGTACACGCCGAAGTCCATACCGTTTGTTGGACGCACCCAATTCAATTAGCGTCCAGTACGGCTGGAAGTGCTAGCTTGAGCCCCGAACGTCTCGGATTTATCGCTTTTCGCGTACGGCCAGAATCACGCCCGCCGAGCCCGCAGGGGGCGTCGGGCAGCCTGCCCGGATTCCACGATCAAGCAACAGGCCGTCTTCCTCATGACATTTCTGTTACGGCTCTCGGTTGATGCAAGATACGCCCGTCGTACCTCGGGTTTAGAGTTCGGAGTCGATGCATCGCACGTGGGCCTGGACATTCAACCTGCCGCCGGATCAGTTGTGGCCGCTGTTGGCCGATACCAACCGGTTCAACGAGGCAATGGGCCTGCCGCCTTACGCGCTCGACGAGATGCCGCAAGCCAACGGTACGGTGCGGCGCCGCGGCCGGGGCAGGGCGGCCGGCTTCGCACTGGAGTGGGATGAAAAGCCGTACGAATGGATCTCGGGCCGACACTTCCGCCAGTCACGGGTGTTTACCAAGGGCCCATTCCGCCGCTTTGGCCCGGTGTTCGATCTCGAGCCGGACGGCGAAGGTGGCTCACGCGTCACCTACACGCTCGAATGGGAGCCGCTGAGCCTGGTTGGCCGGGTCTTCGGCGCGCGGCTTGCGACTCAGGCGGGTGAGAACGTGGAAAGGCGTGTGTTGGAGGCCGTCGCCTTCGCCCGCGGAGATCACGCACCGCAGCGCCTGACACCGTTCGTGTTGCCGCAGCCAGAGCTGCCACCGGGCGCTCGCGAGCGGGCCACCGCAATGGCACACGAAATAGACCGTAACCCCTACGGCAACAGGCTCGGCGCACCGCTCGTCGACCTCGTGCTGCAAGGCATGGCGGCCGATCTCACCCGTCTGCGGCCCAAGACACTGGCAAGCAAACTTGACGTGTCCGCGCGCGCGGCGACCGAGGCCTGCCTCGCCGGCGTAAAGGCAGGGCTTCTCAGCATGAAGTGGGACTTGCTGTGTCCCAACTGCCGTGGCGCCAAGCTAAGCGTCGCTACGCTCGCCGAGCTGCCCCACGGCGCGCACTGTTCGTCGTGCAACATTGACTACGATCGCGACTTCGAACGCAACGTCGAGCTGACATTTGCGCCGGCTCCCACGGTCCGCCCGCTGCCCACCGACCGGTTCTGTCTGTCCGGCCCGATGGAGACACCACATGTCGTCGTGCAGGTGTTGCTCGGCCCGGGGGAGCGGCGCACCGTGGCCGTCGACCTGCCGCCAGGCTCATATCGTCTGCGCACGTTGCATCCCAGCGGTTCGGTAAATGTCGACTACGAGTCCGGTGTGTTTCCAGGCCTGTGTATCTCCGGGTCGGGTGTGCAGACGTGTCCAGGCAACGACGCGGGAACCGCGATTTTCGTGAACGACGCCGACTTCGAGCTGGCAGCCTTGATCGAAGAGCGCACCTGGACGCGCCAAGCACTGACCGCTCCGGAAGTGATTTCGCTGCAGGCCTTTCGCGATTTGTTCGCCGAGGCGACGCTGCGGCCAGGCGACGATGCGGGCGTCAGCCAGGTTGCGCTCCTGTTCACCGACCTCCGCGGCTCGACGGCGCTCTACGAACGGGTCGGCGATGCCACGGCATACAACCTCGTGCGCGAGCACTTCACGCTGCTCGCGGCGATTGTGCGCGAGCACGACGGGGCAGTGGTCAAGACGATCGGCGACGCGGTCATGGCGTCGTTCACCGATCCGGCGCAAGCTGTGCGTGCCGCGCTGGCCATGCAGGCGGGCATCGCCTCTTCGGCAGCTGTGGGCCGTGACCTGGTGCTGAAAGTGGGCGTGCATGCCGGCCCCAGTGTGGTCGTCACATTGAACGATCGCCTTGACTATTTCGGCTCGACGGTGAACATGGCCGCACGCCTGCAGGGCCAGAGCGCAGGCGAGGACATCGTTCTCTCGCAGGTTGTAGCCGCCGATCCTGCGGTACGGGAACTATTGGCCGCCGTGCCTCAACGCCGAGAGACAGTCGCGCTCAAGGGTTTCGCCGAGCCCGTCGAGTTCGTGCGCCTATTGAATCAGCGGTAGCTACGCAGCCCGACCTCATCTCCTGGCCGCGCGCAATGTCCGCAGTGGCCGCAGCAGGAACGCCGGCGGCGACCACCAGAACCACCGGCCCAATAATCCCGCGATCCCCGGCACCACAAAGGTGCGCACAACGAGGGTGTCAATGATGAGGCCGGCACCGATGGTGGAGCCGACCTGTTCGATGGTGAGGACATCGCTGGACAGCATCGCGAACATGGTGACTCCGAAGACGATGCCCGCTGTGGTGACGACACCGCCGGTGCCGCCGAAGGCGCGGATCGTCGCGGTGCGCAGTCCCGCCCGGTTGGCGCCGCGATTGCCGGCCTCCTCGCGCATTCGCATGGTCAACAGGAGGTTGTAGTCGGCGCCCACCGCGACCAAGGCGATGAAGGCCATGGACTGCACCGCCCAATGCAAATCCCTACCCAGTAGGTCATGCCAGATGAAGGTGCTGATGCCCAGCGCCGACACGTAGGACACGACGACCGTCCCGATCACTGCCGCCGCGGCGACCGGACTGCGCAGCATCACCAGCACGATGAGGAACACCAACCCAAGCGCCACTGCCGCAAGTAACCGGAAGTCGTTGTGCACGTAGCCGCGCAATTCAGCGGTTCCGGTGCCGAAACCGGCGATTTCCGTGGTGCTTCCGGCCAGGGTGCCTTCCTTTGTCGACTCCTTCACCGCGGCGACGATCTGTGGTGATCTGCGCGCACCGTCGGCGCCGAATACTCTGCCATCGCCATAGACCAGCAGCCGAGTCATCTGGCCACTCGGGGCGAAGTAGAGATCGGCTGCGCGCCGGAAGCTCGGGTCAGCCCAAGCCCGTTGCGGTAGGTAGTACCCGCCCTCGCCGCTGTTCTGGAAGTCTCGGCGGATGTCGCGCAGGTACCCGGTGAGGTCGCCGAATGTGGTGCGCGTATCCCCAACGGCATCGGTGATTTGGGCGGTCATCGAACTTAGCTGTGCCACCAAGGACCGCATGGTGCCTACCGACTGCTCTGCGCTGGTGAGGGCCTTGGCGGTACGAGCAGTGCCGGCGTTCAGTCGTGCTGCGCCATGATCGAGCGAATTCGTCGCCTCGACAAGCGAATCCATCGGTGCGACGACCTTGAGCACCAGCGAGCAGATGGGATCGTTCTGGCAATTGGGGTTGCCGTCGGTGAAACTGCGTAGCGGGTCGAGGTCTGTGGACACCTGCGCCAACACGTCTTTGATCTGCCGCATCCCTGCGCCCATGCCGCCGGTGTCGGAATTGAGATCACCAATTCCAGCTACGCCGCTCGATAGCCCTGCCTGCAGCCGCGATAGTGCCGTGGAGAACTGGGCGAGCGTCGGGGTAAGTCGGTTAACAGCGGCCAGACGCTGGTCGAGTTTGGCGATTCCATCGTCAAGCTGGTCGCCAATCGTGCCGGCCTGGCTGGTGAAGGTGGCCTCTTCGGGAATGGAACCTTCTGGGCGCGAGGCGGATTGGACCATGGTGACACCCGGAATTTCCATCAGCTTGCGGGTCACGCGTTCAATGGCGATGAGTCCGGCTGGGTTTCGTAGATCGTGCTCCGCCTTGATAGCCACAATCTCGGGCAACAATCGATTCGGCGGAAAGTGGCGGTTCATGGCTTGGTATCCGCGGTTGGCCTGGGTCGAATCCGGTTGCGCGGCAATCTCGTCGAACCCAAGTTGCAAACCGGCGACGGGCAATGCACAGATCGCCAGCACCAGAGCCGACGCCACCAGCATTGGGCCCGGCCACCTCGCGACGATTGTGCCCACCCGCCGCCAGCGACGGCCGGTCTGCCGATTCAGCTTGCGAGGTTGCGCGAGCCCGTAGCGCCCGGCGAGAGCGACCAGCGCGGGCAGCAAGGTAAGAGAGGCAAACATACCGGTGAGAATGCCTATGGCACAGGGTAGTCCGGCGCTGCGCAACATCCCGACGTCGGCAAACGTCAAGCAGGACAGAGCGGCGGCCACCGTGAGGGCCGATCCGACGATCACCGGTCCTACCTTGCGGCAGGCGCAGCGTAGCGCGAGTTCGTGTCCGGAATCGTGCTGGCCGTCGCGTCGCGCCTCGTGATAGCGCCCGATCACGAATATCGCGTAATCGGTCGCGCCGCCGAGCACCATCGCACTCAACAGCGCCACTGAGAAGATGGACACTTCGAAGACATCGTGTTCACCAAGCAGGGAAACGATCGATCGGGCAACCCCAAGGGCAAGACCCACCGTCATGAGCGGAATCGCCGCGGTGATCACCGACCGATATACCACGAAAAGCAGCAGTGCTATGAGAATTACCGTCACACAAGTCATCAGCAGCATCTGTTCGTCGATTGCGCTGAGTTCGTCGGCAATCGTGGCACCTGGCCCGGTGACATATGCGTGTACGCCCGGCGGGGCAGGCACGCTCGCGACGATCCGCCGCACCGCGTTCAACGCTTTATTCGCATGTGCGGCACCGAGATCACCGGTCAACCGCAGCATCGTGTACGCCGCTTTGCCGTCCGCGCTCAGCGCGCCCTTGGCGGTAATCGGATCCGACCACAGGTCCATGACCGATTCCAGGTCGGCATGGTCGGCGCGCAGCTTTGCCAGCACCTGATCGTGAAAAGTGCGGTCGGCCGCTCCGAGCGGATGATCACCTTCCAGCACCAGATAGTTCAGGTTGCCGCCATTGCCGTCGTGGAACTGCGCACCCATGCGAGCGCCCGCGATGTTGACCGGTGCGCCAGGGGGCAGGAACCCTTGAGCGTGGGTACGAGCGGTGCTTTCCACTTGTGGCACCACAAGAGTGCCGACGCCGGCGGCGAGGACCCAGAAGCCGATGACGAATATCGCGTAACGGCTCGCGAAGCTGGCGAGGGCGTCCCACCAGTTGGGCCGGATGTCGACTATGCCGGACACTCGCGTCCGCAGCCTCGCGGCGTAGCTCTTCTGCTTGATCCGAAGCATATTGCCGATGCCTCAAATCCGCCCGGCCGCACGGCGCGTAACGACACGAAGGCCTACCGGAAACAAAGGGAAGAAAGCTGGGACGCGGGCCGCGTAGCTGCGATAGGCCGCACCGAACCGAGCGACGAGGTCGCGTTCCTCCAAGACGGTGCCCAACAGGATGTAGCTCGTCATCCCGGCGGCAAAGAGCAGATGTCCGACCGTGCAGTCCCTGGCACACCAGAAGCAGAGCAACAGTCCCGTCATCAGCGGATGGCGCACCAAACGATACGGCCCCTGCACCCGCAGCTGGTCGACTGCGGCATCTGATGCCCGCATCACATAGCGGCGGTAGGCCTGACTTACACCGAGTAGGTGGAAGTGGTTCAGCAGCAGTGCAGCGGCATAGACCAGCGCGAAACCGAGCCAATATCCGGCGTCCAAAGCCCCTCCGACAATGCCGTTGGCTGACCAGATCCGCATCGGCAGGGGCTGCCAGCCCAACATCAGTAACCAGACAACAAGACTGGTCATCACGACGTAGACGGTGCGCTCGAGGGCTCGAGGCACCCTGCGGGTAATGAACGCCTTGACCGACGTCCGGGCCATCCCCGAGTGCTGCAAGCCGAATAGTGCGAGCAACACAAGATCGATGACAAGAGACGGTCCAGTCGCCAGGTGGGGGCCGACATCGATCGTCTTGGGCAGCCACCAGCGGCCCGCGAAGAGCAACAGCAGCGGTACCGTCACCCCGGCGAAGGCATAGCCGGCGAAGGCCAGCATGAACGGGACCAACCGACGCGGATCAAGAAGCGCTTCCCGCATCTGTTGTGGTGCGATCAAACCCATGCGAACCACGGCAGGTAGCGAGAGCGGACAGCACCCTGCTCAATCCGCTTCTCTAGCTTGGACTTCCACCGCTCGCCGTGCGGCGCGTCCAGGAAGCCTCCGGGTATCAGCAGCCGCCAGCTCGAGGTCAGCGTCATCCAGTACGGCACGATGACGCTGGGCTCGACTTGGCGCATGTAGTCCAGCTTGTCGGGGATCTGGGACCAGTGGATGCCCGGGTAACGATGGTGCACGCTGTGGTAGCCCTGGTTGAAGATGAAGAAATTGAGCCAATTGCCCACGGTGTTCATCGATTTGCTCGGGTCGTCGTCGAAGACTCTGGCCGGGCCGTGCGTGAGCCAAGCGAAGTAGCCCGAGGTCGCCTGCGTGACG
Organism: Mycobacterium szulgai; assembly: GCF_002116635.1. Classification (GTDB taxonomy): domain Bacteria; phylum Actinomycetota; class Actinomycetes; order Mycobacteriales; family Mycobacteriaceae; genus Mycobacterium; species Mycobacterium szulgai. Next base: position 18,342 of record NZ_LQPW01000028.1, read on the forward strand.
AGGAAAGGGATCCAGTAAAAGAGCGCGAACCGGACCGGGTCGGTGGTGAAGAAGGTCGTCCAGATCAGTACCGAGATCAAGGTGAAGTCGAAGACGAACTGGCGACGCCGGGTGCGCCGGGCGGACGACAGATTGGCCGCGAAAAGCGTTCGCGCAGTGTGGTTCTTGACGATCGAGCTATAGCGCATCCAGTACCAGACAGCGCGTAGCCCATGCTCACGTCCCGCGGTGGTGGTGATGTCCCCGGGCCCGTCGTCGTAGCGGTGGTGGTTGATGACATGCACCTCGTACATGTCGGCGGCCGTTAGCGCGGCCGGCATACAGCACAGCAGGTCGAGCATCCTGTTTACCCGCCGCGAGACGAACAGCGGCCGATGTGTGTGCATGTGCAGGATGCCGATGGTGATGGAAAAGTTCAATAGCGAGAGGACTGCAATCAGCGGCACGGCCAGATACCACCTGGTGGCGACGGGCATTGAAAGGCCGAAAGCCAGTAACCCGATCCAGCACACGATATGCAGCAGCGGGCCGACGTTCGCCGGGTGCTCCAGCTTGAGGACCCGTCGGCTGAACGGCTTTGTGCCGCTTGACACGTCGAGTTTTCCGTTGTCGGGGACGGGTGAAGCAATGGTCACTGGCGGCCTTTCTGGCTAGTCATCTCGAGGGCAGCGAGCTGGAATTGGGTGGCGAGTGCTTGCATAGCATCGGTGTCGCCGGGCGGTACCCGCTCTAGCGCACCGAAGGCGAGGTGATCGGCGATCATCATGCGGCGCTTGTGCTGGCCGGACAGCTCACCGGACATCGGCTCTTCCGGCAGGGCTTCTACCAACGCGAAGGTGAGGTCAATTGTCAACGGACCCAACGAGGGTGACGTCGACCCGCCGCCCAGGCCCAGCACCTCAGGAGCCGGCCCTGGCCCGACGCTGAGCTCGAGGGAGGCGTCGAGCAGCCGGTGGATCGCCGCGTCAGCGCAGCACCGCACCCGTTTCATCATCATGGCCCAGTGCACGGGGGAACGTGAGGCCAGCACAGCCGCACCGAGGCGTAGGCGCCGCCGGTAGGGTGCCGGGGCTCCGACCGCTCCGGATAAGAAGGCAGTTGTCGTAATGGCCATGTACGCCATGGCGATACGCGCACCGCGGCTGGGCACACGAGGCCCGAGCCGGGCCAGGAGGGCGAGGCTGCCCAGTGCCGGGACCAGCAGGCGCAACAGGACCGCACGGGTAAGCTCGCCGCGGTCACCGGCGCCGTAAAGCGCCAGCTCCCCGTCCCGCAGGTCGTTGGCCAGTTGCGTTGTGATGCCGATGCATCCGGCAAGTTCGGCCAGATCGGCTTCGGCGAAGGCGCCTTCTGCGATAAGCGAGCAGGCGTAGCGTGCCACTCGCCCGAGCACGCCCTCACTGTATGTCGACCGCGGCAAGACCGCTTCAAGGTTGCGGGCCATCACTCCCGCGACGTCGACGAGCATCCGCCCGACTCGCTGCCGCCCGTCATCAGGCAGCGCCGACACCATGGCACGTACGTCAAGAATCCGCGCGGCCAGCACCTGGTCGACAGCTTCGCTGTCGCGGACGACGACTGCATGCAACGGGGGCGGTGGGGTAGGGGTGGCCCCGGTGAGGTAGCTCGCGGCGGTTCGCACCGCGGCGCCGGCCAGCCCAGGCTCCATGAGGTCTTCGTAGGCGTCGAGCACCCGGCAGGCGAACAGGGCAGCGGTAGCTTCGGCGCGCAGGTGGGCAGGCAGGAAACCGATTGCAACACCGAGGTTTCGGGCCGCTGGGACCAGCGCATGCCGGGCCAGCTCAGCGGGTGAGCGGGCCGCCCGCATTGCCGCCAGGTTCGGTGGGCGCCGCAGGCACCGCAGTCCGTATGCCAGCTCGCCGACACGACCACCGCTCATCGTGCAACCACCTGCACCGTGAGCTCACGCAGGTGTTCACGGGCAAGCGATGGCGGGAATATCTCCAACGCACGCCACGCGTCCTCGGCGGCACGGACGGCGAAGGCGCGGGCCGCCTCGGTGGCTCCGCTGTTCACCAGGCTGGCCTGCATCGTGGCGCTGGCAGTCAGACCCGAGAGCCACAGCTCGTGAGCGTCAGGCCGGATGGCCAGCCATTCGATCACCGGCCACGTCGGCACCCGGCGGTCGAGATCACTACAGGCGTTCTTACCGAGCGCAGGGTCGCCCTCGACATCGCGCACGTCGTCCATGACCTGAAATGCAAGGGCGAGCTGGTCGGCATACCGCATCAGTGCGCGCAGTCCGTCCGGGTCGACTCCACCGGCCGTACCTCCGTACGAGCAGGCCAGCCGGAAGAGGGTACCGGTCTTGGCCACCGCGACGCGCTGGTAGTGCCGACGCAGCGCGGCCTGGTTGACCGAAGGCGGCAATGTCTCGATGAGCTGGCCGAACGAGAGGTCCGAGAGCTGATCAAAGTAGGTCACGCCGTGAGCTTGGCCCAGGCGTGTGCACATGGCCGCGTTGTCGGATAGCACCCGTGACATGGTTTGTAAAGCGATGCCCGCCAGGTGGAATCCGGCCCGGGCGGCGGTGCGGACGCCGAAGGCGGCGGGTACGGATGCGGCGCCGCGCCGCAACGACGAGCCATCGCAGATGTCGTCGTGGATCAGCGACGATTCGTGGAACATCTCGATTGCGCAGGCTAAGTCGATCGTGTCGGCGAACGACACGGTGGCGGCCGAAGGCTGTAGACGGCTGCAGGCTAGACCCAGACCGGCCCGCACGCGTTTACCGGGGGCCGCGAGGATGTGCCGATAGATAGAGCTGAAGCTGCCATCGCGGAGCAGGATTTCGCGCAGCCGATCGCTGACTAGCGCCAATTGATCGGCGACGGGGTCAGCGCCTCGGCGCCGCCAAACCACAGCTTCGCAAGTTTGCTGGACGGATATCGTTTGCGTCGTTTGCATGAGAGTCAACTTTCCAACCGGGCTTGACGAACAGCTTGTACACGACGTCCGTCGGGCCGGCGCGGCGCCTCAGCCCCTCTCCGGATGAATCGCCATGGATGACATGTAAGCATGAATACGTTGTCCCCCTGCCGATTTAGATCGTCTGCTTACATCAATACTGCAGTCTTGCCACGGTTCAGTACATCCGGCAATCAGCCAAACCCCTTCTCCACCAGTCGGTTTAGCCTTCTGTCCACCATTCGGTGGACACACCCGAGAACCGCGTCAAGTATCCGCGGCCACGGCAGCGACATGGGTCAGAGGCCGTACGTGATTGTCGTAATAGACTGTCATACAACGAGTTTGGACACAGCGATGCCAACGACATTCCTCAGGCGACTGGCAACAATTGATACGCCGCAAAGCGTAGGCGCCGTCTACTCCCAGTGCCCATCGGGAGTTTGGCGGCGCCGCCGAAGTACAAATCTCATTGACTATAACACTTGTCAACTATGTCTCAAGGTACGAATCCGTAGGTTGCCCTGTTTGCTGAAGCTACGGCTGCGTAGGTTGTATTCGCCCGCTTCTGGGCGTTAATCTCGGCCGCGCCGTTTCGTTGCGCACTTCGGTGAAGACCCGACGACCGCGTCGCACGCAGGCCCGTTGCATAGCAATGCTTTTGGCCTTCGCGGTAGGTGCATGACGGTTTGGTCAGGAAGGAGGTGTCCCAGATGACCTTTGAAGTTCTGTTTCGCGAGGACGAGGCCGTGTACTCGTATCCGTTCTTCAGTGTAAGCAGCATCACAGAGTGAGTTGGTGAGCTGCCTGGCAGCGGGGAGGCGTTAGTGCTCAGCGCGAGCGTCTCTTCGCGCCCTGCTATTGCTGCTTCATCCGCCGAACGGGTCGTCGCTCAGCTCGAGGCGCTAAGAATCTTGATCGCGAAGACGAGGGTGTCACCCGGCTGGATTCCAGCGCGTGGCTGCCCGTTGGGGTAGCCGTCCGCGGAGGTCATCGCGACGGCAACGGTGGACCCCACCGCTTGTCCCGCGATGGCCTTTTGGAAGCCCGGGACTACGCCACCAAGAGGGAAGTCGACCGGTGCGCCCCGCTCGTAGCTGCTGTCGAACACCGACCCGTCACGCCCGTTGACTCCCATGTAGCAGACGGAAACTTTAGCCGTGGCGGCGACCACCGGTCCATCTCCGGCGTGCAACGTATGCACCTGGGTCTGGGCCACGCTGAATGGTGTCGTCACCTTCACGACCGGAGCCGTCGCGTCGGTGGATCCGGTGACCGCGATGCTGCCGGTGGTGCCGGATAACGTCCAGTCAGGCGTTCCGCCGTTCTGCGGGGCTGCGGTCGGGCACGACGCGGCCGCGTCTGCCTTGCCCGATCCATCGAGCGTCAGAACGGTCGCCGCGACACAAGCCGCGAGCACGACAGAGGAATGCAGCCAGGAGAATTTCACGACCGCCACGCTACAGCTGGGCATTACGCCCGCGACCGGTAGCCCGCGATATGGCGTGTCCGACAAATGGGCGTCCCTGGGGTGATGGCGCGTAGGACAGCTGCGCCGTAATAGCTGATGGCTAGTTAGTCGTAGGGTGGGCAGACCATGCCTTTGCTTGACGTCGTCGGGTTTCGCTCAACGACGTTGCAGCCTTGCAGTCGTCGGCGTCGAGGCAGGAAACGCGTCTCTGTTAGCAGGCCGCGCGCAACCAGCCACCGCCGCGGCGGGCATTCGCGCACCGGACCAGATGGTTCACTGCGCCGATAAGCAATTTGACCCCGCACTTTGCCAATCCCTTGCCTTAACTGCATTACCTCGGATTTCTGCTGTTGACTCGGATCTATATTGCCGTCGCTTTTACCAGGGGCGGATGCCGGAGGCGCAAGTCACGAAAGCAGCACACACGCTAGATTTTCGAATGGCGTTCGAATCTTGCCCTGCGGCTCGGCGTCGAAGGCCCGCGAGAATCAGGGTGATACCACCTCTGGGCGAAGGGTTTTGGGATCAGGGCGCCTGCCATAGTTACGCCAACTCAGCCGCAGATCTTCGCAGCGACCGGGACGGGAAACAACGTATTTCGAATTCATTCAAGATCGGCCGTGCAGTTGTTTAAGCGCAAGAGTTCACAGCGTGTGCGGTAGATTCCTGCTGAATGCTCACCACCGGGAGTGCGAGGTACGGCGATGTCCTTCGTTATTGTGTCGGCGGAATCATTGACGAGAACCGTTTCGGATCTGACCAGGATCGGTTCGATGATCAATGCGGCCAACGCCGCGGCGGTGGCACCGACAATCGAACTGACCACCGCCGCAGCCGACGAAGTCTCCGAGCACATCGCGGCCTTGTTCAGCGCGCATTCCCAGGCGTATCAATCGCTCAGCGTCGAGGCCGTGGCCTTTCACAACCGATTCGTACAGGCACTGACGGCTGGCGGCGGCGCATACGCCGCGGCTGAATCCGCCAACGCCGCAGCGCTGCAGATCCTTGAGCAGCAACTGTTCGGTGTGATCAACGCACCCACCCAACTGCTACTGGAGCGCCCGCTGATCGGTAGCGGCGCCAATGGACAAACCATCAACGGCGTGGGCCAGCCAGGCGGGGCCGGCGGCATCCTGTTCGGCGACGGCGGCCGCGGCGGCGACAGCACCGCGCCCGGGGTGGCCGGCGGAGCCGGCGGCGCAGCCGGCTTCTGGGGTAATGGCGGCGCAGGCGGAATGGGCGGCGCCGGCTCGGCGGGCGGCAACGGCGGATCGGGCGGCTGGCTGTACGGCAACGGCGGTGCAGGCGGCACCGGTGGTGGTGCGATAGCCGGGATCAACGGCGGCCTGGCCGGAGTGGGCGGAAACGGTGGCAGTGCAGTCGGACTCGTCGGCGACGGTGGCTCCGGCGGCCACGGCGGCGCCGGTCGCAGCGGTGCCGACGCCGTCAACCCGACACCCGGTCAGGTAGCCGCCACCGGCGCCGACGGCAACCCGCAACAAAGCACTGGTGCGGCCGACGGCGTCGGGCAAAACGGCTCCCCGGGCGCCAACGGTGGACCTACCGGCACGGGTGGCACCGGAGGCAACGGAGGCAACGGAGGGACAACCCCGTCGGGCACTGGCGATGCCATCGGTGGCCACGGTGGCGACGGCGGCCCAGGAGGAACCGGCGGCGACGGGGGCACCGGCGGGTTCGCGGCCAGCTCCCTGAACAAGGCCAGCGGCGGCGCAGGAGGCGCCGGAGCGGACGGGGGCGTGCCCGGCGGTGCAGGCGGTGACGGCGGAGCCGGCGGGTACGCGCTCGGCAGAGTGGCGATCGGGGGTGCCGGTGGGGACGGCGGCAATGGTGCGGCCGGGGGC
>NZ_LQPW01000029.1 GCF_002116635.1 Mycobacterium szulgai
CCCCCCGTCCCCCCCGCCCCGCCCATCCCGCCATTACCGCCGTGGCCTCCCTGAGCGGGGCCGAGCGGGTTGGCCGCGGTCCCGCCTTGGCCACCGGTCCCGCCCGGCACGCCCGGGCTGCTATCGCCGCCGTTTCCACCTGCGCCCGCGGTGATGGTGCTGGTCGAGACTCCGGAGGTTCTATCTGCGCCGGCGCCGCCGATGCCACCCTGCTGGTTGGGCCCGACGCCGGCGTCGCCCGGTTTACCGTCGGACCCATTCGTGCCGTTCGCGCCGTCGTGCGCGTGGAGGTAGGGTCCGGGCAGCTGGTCGGGATTGGTTCCGGTGGTGCCGGTCGCGCCCTGACCGCCCATCCCACCTGTCCCGCCCGTGCCGAACAAGCCGGCATTGCCGCCGATGCCGCCCGTGCCCCCGGCTGCGCTGAGGGTGCCGATTCCACCTGGCCCACCGGCGCCACCGGCGCCGAAGATCATGCCCCCCGCGCCGCCGCTGCCGCCGGTGCCTCCGATGAGAGTGGCCGTGGCGGGCCCGCCCTGGCCACCGGCTCCGCCGTTGCCGAAAAGCCCGGCCGCACCGCCCGCCCCGCCCGTTCCTCCGGCGACTGTGGTGCTGCCGCCCGCGCCGCCATTGCCGAAGATCAGCCCACCGGCCCCGCCGGGCTGCCCAATCCCGTTCACGACGCCGCCGGGGGCGCCGTCGGCAATCAGCGGCCGTCTCAGCAACAGTTCGGTGGGAGCGTTGATCACATTGAGCAATACCTGCAGTGGTGACACCGCGGCGGCCTCGGCGCCAGCGTAGGAGGTCGCCGCGGCCGTCAACGCCCGCACGAACTGCTGATGGAACGTCGCAACCTGGACACTGACCGCCTGATAACCCTGCGCGTGAGCGCCGAACAGCGCCGCCAGCGCGGCCGAAACCTCGTCGGCCCCGGCGGCCAGCAGGCCGGTAGTCGGAATCGACGCGGCTGCGCTGGCCGCGCGAACGGCGACCCCAATCCCGGCCACATCGGCCGCCGCGTCCGCCAATATCTCTGGAGTTACCGCCATGTAGGACACCGACTACCTCCAACCAACGCCGTTGCCGCCGATTGTGCGGAATGAGCCTTGAGCAAAGCCTGAATCTCCTGGCCAGGCCGCTAGCTAGGGTGGACCATGTGGAGGCGCCAGAACTCGTTTCGCTGCTTGCCGGTCGGCGCACCGCGGTGCTGACCGGGGCCGGCATCTCGACCGACTCGGGCATTCCCGACTACCGCGGCCCCGACTCGCCGCCCAGCAACCCGATGACCATTCGCCAGTTCACCTCGGACCCGGCGTTCCGGCAGCGGTACTGGGCACGCAACCACGTCGGCTGGCGGCACATGGACGACACCCAGCCCAACGCCGGGCATCGGGCGCTGGCCGCGCTGCAGGACGCCGGCGTGGTGGTGGGTGTCATCACCCAGAACGTCGATCTGCTGCACACCAAGGCCGGCAGCACCGACGTGGTCAACTTGCACGGCAGCTACGCGCGGGTGCTGTGCTTGAGTTGCGGCTACACCATTTCCCGCGCCGCACTCGCCGAACAGCTCGAAGCCCTCAACCCCGGATTCATCGAGCGCGCCGAGGCCGTCGGCGGCCTGGCCGTCGCTCCGGACGCCGACGCCGTCGTCGCCGATACGGCCGCGTTCCGCTATCTCGACTGTCCGCGCTGCGCCGGTATGCTCAAGCCCGACATCGTCTACTTTGGCGAAAATGTCCCTAAAAGCCGTGTGGCACACGCCTATTCACTTATCGATAGAGCTGACGCGCTGTTGGTCGCAGGCTCGTCGCTGACGGTATTCTCCGGCTACCGGTTCGTACGGCACGCCGCGGCGCTCGGCATCCCTATCGCAGTCGTCAACAAAGGCCGCACCCGCGGCGACGACTTGGCCACCGTCAAGGTCGACGGCGGCTGCTCGGAGTTGCTGTGCCTATTGGCCGCCGAGCTGCCGGATCAAAACGTGCACGGCATGCGGCGAATGGCGTGAATGAAATTGCCGACCACGTAGGACGGTTCGCCGGCCCGGATATCGGGAACCTGTCGGAGCAATTCGCTGAACAGGGCACGCAATTGCGCCCGCGCCACATGGGCTCCCAGGCAGAAGTGAACTCCGCCGCCCCCGAAGCCAACGTGCGGGTTAGGACTGCGGCCCAGGTCCAGGCGTTCGGGACAGTCGAACACGTCGCGGTCCCAATTGCCCGACGCGTAGAACATCACCACCTTCTCCCCCGCCCTTATCGTCTGACCGCCCAACTCGAAATCGGTTGCTGCGGTGCGGCGGAAGGTCATCACCGGCGTCGCCCAACGGATGAGCTCCTCTACCGCCGCGCCAACCCGCTCCTCGAAAGCCGCGCGCAGCCAAGCCTTTTGGTCGGGAAAGTCGGTCAGCGCCTTTAAAGCGTGGCTGGCGGTTTGGCGAGTGGTGTCGTTGCCGGCCACGGCAAGCAACACGAAGAACGCGGCTACCTCCGCATCGGTCAACCGGTCGCCGTCCACTTCGGCCGTTACCAGGCTGCTGAACAGATCGTCGCCGGGATGTTCACGGCGCTGCGCGGCGAGCGACCCTGCCACTTGATGCAGATAGACCTGATTCTCAAACAGCACCTCGAGCGGGTTGCGTCCGTCGAGGTACTCCGGGTCCGCCCAGGAAACCAGTGCGTCGGCGGCACGCGCCACGCGCTCCCGCTCGGACTCCGGGATCCCCATCATGTCCGACAGCGTGCGCATGGGCAGCTCTTTGGCGCAGTGCTCGACGAAATCGGCACCGCTGCCGGCGGCGCGCAACTCATCGACGATGGCCTTGGCGTTGCGCTGAATGGACTCCTCGATGCGGCGGACCTGCCGCGGGGTGAAGGCGGCGCTGGCCAGCTTGCGCAGCTTGGTGTGCCGCGGCGGATCCATCGCGAGGAAGGATTGCGAGGCCTCCAACAGCTCCTCGGGGATGTTTGCGAACATCACACCCTTGCCGGACAGGAATACCTCGTTGGTGCGGCTGACGGTGACGATGTCGGCGCGCCGGGTGACCGCCCAATAGCCGGGGTCGTCTGGATCCTGCATCAGATCGCCCTCGATTGGAGGCTGCCAGCTGACCGGCCGTTCGGCCCGCAACACGGCAAACGAGCGTTCGCGTTCCGCGGCGGTCGTCGACCAAAACGCCTGCGCCGACAAGTCGATCGCGTCATAGGGACGGGCGGCTGCGACCGTCCCGGAAGAGGTGGCCATGAGACCCGACGATATGCCTAGACATATTGTCTAGTCAATATGTTAAGTGATCCGTTAAGCTCGGCACATGCCGCCCGTGACGCGCAAAACCCAAGCGACACGCCAGCAGCGGCGCGAGCAGATCGAACTGCAGTTGCTCGAGGCCACCGAACGCCTGATGGGTGACGGCACCAGCTTCACCGAGCTCAGCGTGGATCGGCTGGCCACCGAGGCCGGCATTTCGCGGGCCAGCTTCTATATCTACTTCGAAGACAAGGGCGACCTGCTGCGCCGCCTCGCCGGTCAGGTATTCGGCGACCTGTCCACGGCGGGGCAACGCTGGTGGAACGTGTCCTGGCGGCACAACCCCGGCGATGTCCAAGCCGCGATGGCCGACATCATCGCCAGCTATCGCCGTCACCAACCGGTGCTCGTCGCGCTCAACGAAGTGGCCGCCTATGAGCCTGCGACCGCGCAGACCTATCACGATCTGCTGGGCGCCGTCACCGAGCGGATGACCCGGGTCATCGAGGAAGGCCAGGACGACGGCTCAATCCGCCGTGAACTGACCGCGCCCACCACCGCCAGTGCGCTGGTGTGGATGGTCGAGCGGGCCTGCCAGCAGAACCTGCCGGTCAAGCCGCCCGAGTACGACACCGAGCTGGCCGCAACGCTAGCCGAAATAGTTTGGGGCGCACTGTATCTCAAGGCGTCTCGGTAGGCTCAGACGGCAACCAGATCGTCGGCGTGCACGGCCGGGCGGCGCAGCTCGCCGGGCAAGTCGGAGGTGGACCGCCCCATCATCGTGGCGAGCTCTGCCGCGTCATAGGCGACCACACCCCGGGCCACCATCGTGGTGTCGGGTCCACACAGCTCAACCACGTCGCCACCGAAAAAGCGACCCGATACCGCGGTGATGCCCGCGGGCAACAGCGACCGCCGTTGCCGCACGACGGCTCGCACGGCGCCCGCGTCCAGCATCAGCGAACCGGCCGACTCGGCGGCATAGCGCACCCAAAACCGGCGTGCCGACATCCGCTCGGAGCGCGCGGCGAAGACGGTGCCCACCGAGGCGTCCGTGAGCGCGGTCGCGGCATCGGCCGCCGGCGCCAGCAGTACCGGCACCCCGGCGTCGGCCGCCAACAGCGCCGACGACATCTTCGACGCCATCCCACCGGTACCCAGATGGCTACTGCGGCCGGCGATCACACCCTGCAGGTCCGCCGGCCCGGAGACCTCCGGAATGAATCTGGCTCCGGGCGTCTTGCGCGGATCCGAATCGTAGAGCCCATCGATGTCGGAAAGCAGAACCAGGGCCTCTGCCCCCACCAAGTGCGACACCAGCGCCGAGAGCCGATCGTTGTCGCCGAACCGGATCTCATTGGTGGCCACCGTGTCGTTCTCATTGACGATCGCCACCGCATGCAGCGCTCGCAACCGGTCCAGGGTGCGCTGTGCGTTGGTGTGCTGCACCCGCATCGAAATATCGTGCGCGGTCAGCAGCACCTGCCCTACCGTGCGGCCATACCGGGCAAACGCCGCACTCCACGAGTTCACCAGCGCTACCTGGCCGACGCTGGCCGCGGCCTGCTTGGTCGCCAAATCGTTTGGGCGACGGGATAATCCGAGAGGTTCGATACCTGCCGCGATGGCACCCGAGGACACGATGACGACGTCGGAGCCGGCCTTCATCCGCGCCTCGATCGCGTCGGCGAGTTGGGCCAGACGGCCGGCGTCGAACATCCCCGAGGGCGTGGTCAGCGCCGTGGTCCCGACCTTTACGACCAGTCTTCGCGCGGTCCGCACGGCTTCCCGATGCGGGCTGGCCATCAACCGTCACCGTCTTTCACGTCACGCTCGCGGCGCTGCTTGCGAGCGGCCTTGCGCTCGGCGGCGCCGACCCGCTCGTTGCGTTCCAGCCGCACATCGGTGCCCCGGCCGGTCCGCACGACGTGGTCGCCCGTGGGTGTTTGCGGTTCCCAGTCGAACGTCATCTCGCCGATCGTCACCGCGCAGCCGGGTCGGGCGCCCAGTCGCAGCAGTTCCTCCTCGACACCCAAGCGCGCTAAGCGATCGGCGAGATAGCCGACGGCCTCGTCGTTGTCGAAGTTGGTCTGGCCGATCCAGCGCTCGGGCCGCGCGCCGGTCACTACGAATCCGCCCTCCCCGTCCGGGCGAACGGCGAAGCCGCTGTCGTCGACCGCCACCGGACGAATGACCGGGCGCCGCGGCACGGCCTGTGGCCGGGCGGCGTTGTACTCCGAAATCATTCGCCAGAGCCCAAAGATCAAGGGCTGCAAGTTTTCTCCGGTTGCTGTCGACACGCAGAACACCGGCCAGCCGCGCTGTGCGATGTCGTCGCGGACGAATTCGGCGAGCTCGCGGGCTTCGGGGACGTCGATCTTGTTGAGCACCACCGCCCGGGGCCGCTCGGCCAGGTCACCCAGCGTCGCGTCGCCCTGCAAAGTCGGTGTGTAGGCGGCCAGTTCGGCCTCCAGCGCGTCGATATCGGAGATCGGGTCACGGCCCGGATCGGCGGTGGCGCAGTCCACGACATGCACCAGCACCGCGCAACGTTCGATGTGCCGCAGAAAATCCAGGCCCAGGCCGCGACCCTGGGACGCACCCGGGATCAATCCGGGCACATCAGCGACGGTGAAGGCGTGCTCCCCGGCCGAGACCACACCAAGGTTGGGCACCAGGGTGGTGAACGGATAGTCGGCGATCTTGGGCTTGGCCGCCGAAATGACCGATACCAATGACGATTTCCCGGCCGATGGAAATCCGACCAGGCCGACGTCGGCGACGGTCTTGAGTTCGAGTGTGAGGTCGCGCGCTTGGCCCTGTTCGCCGAGCAGCGCGAAGCCGGGTGCCTTGCGGGCGCGTGACGCCAGCGCCGCATTGCCCAGCCCGCCGCGTCCACCGGCGGCGGCTTCGAAGCGGGTGCCCGCGCCTACCAGGTCGGCGAGCAGCCGGCCGTTCTCGTCGAGGACGACGGTGCCGTCGGGAACCTTGACTTCCAGATCGGCTCCGGCGGCGCCGTCGCGGTTGCTGCCCATGCCTTGCTTGCCGGACGGCGCGGTGATGTGCGGACGGAAATGGAAGTCGAGCAGGGTGTGCACCTGCGGATCGACGACAAAGAAGATGCTGCCGCCGCGACCGCCGTTACCGCCGTCGGGGCCGCCCAGCGGCTTGAATTTCTCGCGATGAACCGAAGCGCAGCCGTTACCGCCGGAACCGGCTCGCGTGTGGATGACGACCCGATCGACAAAACGAGGCATCGGGCTTCCCCTCGCCCACGACGGGTATCAGTCGGTGCTTTGCCCGACGATGCTGACGGTCTTGCGTCCGCCCTTGACGCCGAATTGGACCGCGCCGGCCGCCTTGGCGAACAACGTGTCGTCACCACCGCGCCCGACGTTGACGCCGGGGTGGAACTTGGTCCCGCGCTGGCGGACCAGGATCTCGCCGGCCTTGACGATCTGGCCGCCGAACCGCTTGACGCCAAGCCGCTGAGCGGCCGAATCGCGACCATTGCGCGAGCTGGAAGCGCCCTTCTTGTGTGCCATTTCTGCCGCCTCTGCTACTTGATGCCGGTGACCTTGAGGACCGTCAGCCGCTGACGGTGTCCCTGCCGCTTGTGGTAGCCGGTCTTGTTCTTGAACTTGTGGATCCGGATCTTCGGGCCCTTGGTGTGCTCGAGCACCTCACCGGTCACCGCGACCTTGGCCAGCGCGCCGGCGTCGGTGGTGACCTTGGCGCCGTCGACGAGCAGAGCGACCGGTAGCGACACGTTGGAGCCGGGCTCGGATTCCAGCTTCTCGACCTTGACGACGTCTCCGACGGCGACTTTGTACTGCTTGCCGCCGGTCTTGACGATTGCGTACGTCGCCATCGTTGCTCCTGCCTCTTCTGGTCCGTGTCTCGTTCGTACTCTGCACTCCGCGCGCGTACTAGCGGCGGGGCGCTTGGGTTGGTCTTGGGTGCGGGTTCATAAATCCCGCTGCCGCCGGCCGAAGTCTTGTCACCCGGGCCTGACGACAACTGTCCAAGGGTACTTGACCAGCAGCTACAGGGTCAAACCGGCCCCGGGCTGCGGATTCAGTCCACGTGCATCGGTGGGCCGGCGGGCCGGCCCGCCGCCCGCCGCCGGCGCGGACGTTCGGCGGCCGCGGCTAAGTCCATGGGCTCGGATTCGTCTGAATCAGCATCCTCATCGGCGTCGTCGTCATCTTCCGATTCCGCGAGATCCTCATCGAGGTCGTCGTCATCGTCGTCATCGTCCTCGTCGAGGTCTTCGTCGTCGAGCTCGTCGTCATCATCGAGGTCGTCGAGTTCGTCCTCGTCTTCGTCAGCGTCTTCGGTGTCCTCGAAGTCTTCGCTGTCTTCAGCGTCTTGGAGCTCGCCCGCAACTTGCTCGTCGGCCAGTTCATCGATCGATTCGGTGATCTCCTCATCGGAGACATCGGATTCCTCGTCGCCGCGTTCGGCCATTGAGCCCGCCGCCATCGCCTTGAACATCGGGTGCTCACCCGGAGCGTGCGCCGGGACCTTGGCCACGACACCCTTGTCACTCGGCTCCTCGGCACGGCTCTTTTTCGAACGCCGGCTGCGCCGCCCCCCCGACTCGGATTTGCGCCCCGTCGCCGGGGCCGAATCAACAGGATCGGCATGCAACACGATGCCGCGGCCGCTGCAGTTCGGGCACGACGTCGAGAAGGCCTCGATCAGGCCGGTTCCCAACCGCTTGCGGGTCAGCTGCACCAGGCCCAGCGAGGTCACCTCGGAGACCTGGTGGCGAGTGCGGTCGCGGGCCAGCGACTCGGTCAGCCGACGCAAGACCAGGTCGCGGTTGGATTCGAGCACCATGTCGATGAAGTCGATCACCACGATGCCGCCGATGTCGCGCAACCGCAGCTGCCGCACGATTTCCTCGGCCGCCTCGAGGTTGTTCTTGGTGACCGTCTGCTCGAGGTTGCCCCCGGACCCGGTGAACTTGCCGGTGTTGACGTCGATGACCGTCATCGCTTCGGTCCGGTCGATCACCAGCGTGCCGCCCGAGGGCAGCCACACCTTGCGGTCCATCGCCTTGGCCAATTGTTCGTCGATGCGGTGCACCGCGAACACATCCGGACCGGGCTGCCCCTCCTGTCCAGCCGGCTCGTATTTCGTCACCTTCGAAACCAGGTCGGGCGCAACGGAATTCACGTAGTCGTTAATCGTGTTCCAGGCATCGTCGCCGGAGACGACGAGCCCGGAGAAGTCCTCGTTGAACAAATCGCGAATGACTTTGACCAGCACGTCGGGCTCTTCGTACAGCGCTATTGCGGCACCGGAGGCCTTCTGCTTGGTCTCGGTCGCCTTGGCATCGATCTGGTTCCAGCGCTCCTGCAGCCGCGAGACGTCGGCGCGGATGTCGTCCTCTTTAACCCCTTCGGACGCGGTGCGGATGATGACGCCCGCGTCCGACGGCACCACCTCGCGCAAGATCTCCTTGAGCCGCTGACGTTCGGTGTCGGGCAGCTTGCGACTGATCCCGGTCGACGAGGCGCCCGGCACATAGACCAGGTAGCGACCCGCCAGCGACACCTGCGTGGTCAGCCGCGCGCCCTTGTGCCCTACCGGGTCCTTGCTGACCTGCACCACAACGTAGTCGCCGGGTTTGAGCGCCTGTTCGATCTTGCGGTCGGCCCCACCTAATCCGGCGGCCTCCCAATTCACCTCACCGGCATACAGCACGCCGTTGCGGCCGCGGCCGATGTCGACGAATGCTGCCTCCATCGACGGCAGCACGTTCTGCACGATGCCGAGGTAGATGTTGCCCACCAACGATGCAGAGGCAGCAGAAGTCACGAAATGCTCCACGACGATGCCGTCTTCGAGGACGGCGATCTGGGTGTAGCGCGCTCCCGGATGCGGCGCCTCGGTGCGGACCCTGTCGCGCACCACCATGACTCGCTCGACGGCCTCGCGGCGCGCCAGGAACTCGGCCTCGCTCAATACCGGCGGCCGGCGCCGTCCTGCGTCGCGGCCATCGCGGCGGCGCTGCCGCTTGGCTTCCAGCCGGGTAGAGCCGTCGATGCCCTTGATCTCGCTGCCCGCGTCTTCACCATTGCCCGAGCTGCCGGACTTGCCGGAGCGGGGCGCCCGTTCGTGCACCACGGTGTTGGGTGGATCGTCGGGTGCGGGTCCCTCGTCGTTGTCATCGCCGGCACCCGACTTGCGCCGTCTCCGCCGCCGGCGGCGACGGTTGCCCGCCTCCGCGGATCCGTTGTCGTCCTCGCCGTTGTCGCTGTCCTCGGCGTCTTCTGCGTCCTGGTCCTCGCCGGAATCGTCGGTCTCGCCGTCCTCGCCCGCCTGGCCTTGGCCGTCAGCGCCGCCCTGTTCGCCCCGTCCGCGACCGCGCCCGCGACGACCGCGGCGCCGCCGCCGATTCGCCGGCCGGTCGGTCTGTTCATCGTCGTCGTCTGCTTCGAGGTCGTCGCCGTCGTCGGCGGCGGAGTCGTCACCGGGGTCCTCGTCGGCTGCCACCGGTTGCGGAGAAACGAACAGCGGCATGTAGTGCGGCCGCTCCTCGGCAGCCTCCGCCGACGGTGGCTGGGGTTCGCGCACCGGGGTGCTGACCGGGCTGCTGAAGCCCGGGATGTGCGCTAAAGGCTTGCGGAACAACAGATCCCGTACCCGTAGCGCATCCTCCGGGTCCACGCCGGACTGCACATTGCGCACCTGCACGTTGAGCTCGGCAAGGGCTTCGAGCACCTCGGTGGTGGTGTTACCGAGCGCTCGTGCGAGCTGGTGGACTCGCATGCGGCGGTCCGGCAGTTCGTCGTCCTGGGTCGGCTCGTTTGCTGGGTTTGCAGATGGCGCGCCGTCTACCACGTATTCTCCTCAAGCCCCCGGGCGCGTCTTGGCGACGCGGCCACGCGAGGGCTTCGCTATGGGCCCGGGCTGCTTCTCCCGAGCTTGTAATGGTCTCGCCCCGAGCGGCTCAGGGAGAACCCACTCGGCGCCGTGCTGAATGACGGCCTGACATGCCGCGCCGCATCATGAGATGGCGATGGTCGCGCTTGTCTAAGTCTTCATTCGGGTGTCTGCCGCCGGTCTGGCGACGTTCACCCGGAGTCAGTATCCCACATCACTGGGCCGGTTCACGATGCCCTGACCTGGGTGCTCCGCAAACAGCTCTTAGCGCCCCGCGCAACTAGCTGCCGGGAAACCAGAGCGCGATCTCACGCTTGGCCGATTCGGGCGAATCAGAACCGTGCACCAGGTTGAACTGCGTTTCCAGTCCGAAATCACCGCGGATGGTGCCTGGCGTGGCCTTTTCCACCGGGTCGGTGCCCCCGGCGAGTTGGCGGAATGCCGCGATGGCTCGTGGTCCCTCCACTATCGCCGCGACAACCGATCCCGAAGTGATGAACTCCAGCAACGACCCGAAAAAGGCCTTGCCTTCGTGTTCTGCGTAGTGGCTGCTGGCCAGCTCGTCGCTGACCTTCCTGAGCTCGAGCGCGGCGATGGTGAGGCCTTTTCGCTCGATGCGGCTGATGAT
This sequence comes from Mycobacterium szulgai, assembly GCF_002116635.1. GTDB lineage: Bacteria > Actinomycetota > Actinomycetes > Mycobacteriales > Mycobacteriaceae > Mycobacterium > Mycobacterium szulgai. The sequence goes on from NZ_LQPW01000029.1 coordinate 10,769, forward strand.
CTCGCCGATCAACTGGCGTTCGACGCCGTCCGGCTTGATCAGTACAAGGGTCCGTTCGGTCACGGTGCCCAACAGTAGATGGCCGAGGGCACATGCCCCAAAACTTGCCCCAAAACTTGGTGCTCGATCACCGGTCTACATGGATCTGCCCGGGACGATGTCCCGGGCAGATCGTCGATCAGATTGATTTAGACGCCAGTGGCGGGCGCCACCACCGCGGCATCGGCCGGCATCGCCGTCGGGTTACCCATTCCACCGCTAGCGCAGCCTGCCAGCAGGAGCGCCGATGCCGCCGCCAGCGTTGCTCCGAGCAACCGCAGGGTGTTCTTCTTGCTCATCGATGTGCCTTTCCTTTGTTGGAAACATGGTCGTTGCGCTACGGCCACAAGTATCGGATGCTATGCCTTTCCAGCGAAAATAAATATGGCGACATAACCGCTGAAGCGAGCACCCGGCGCCGGCCGCGACGCCGCGCGGTGGAACCTACGCTCTACTGGCTTGACCTGCGTCGCTACCCCATTAGCGGGCTCGTCGCGGGTCATGATTCAAAAGCCGTTCGGGCGGCGGTGAAAGCGAACGTCTGGCAAACTCTGATTTCGCAGCTTCAGTCCGGCGGCGGGCGGCGCAATGCGGACTCCTGGCGCCGCCGGACCTCGGCACGAAAATAAGCGATCAGGGCCCACACACCGGCGAACAGTAAGCCGATGAAGCCCACCCCCGGATAGACCGCGAAGCCCGCCAGAAGCACCAGTTGCACGGCGAGGTTCACCCAAATTGCCCAGGGTTTGCGTTGCACCCCGGTGAGCAGGATCAGCACTACGGCCAGCCCGATCAGGTACCCCAGCGACACCGCGGTCAGCCCACCGCCGACCGCTCCGACTACCGGTATCGCCAGCAGCACCACGATTGCCTCGAGGATCAGTGTCGCGGCCATGACGGCGCCAAAGCTCTTCCAGGGATCGGCCGGTCGTTGGTCGGTCATTGCGGGTCACGACCAAACAGAGTGCGGGCAGCGCCGGCTGTGACAACCGAACCGGTGATGACGATTCCCGCGCCGGCGAAGTCCTCGCCTTCGTCAGCGGCCGCGTCGTCGACCAAAGCCGTTGCCACATCGATAGCGTCGCGCAGGTTCGCCGCCGTGGTCACCCGGTCCGGACCGAACCGCTCCTGCGCCGCCAGCGCCAGCGACTCGACATCCAGGGCGCGCGGCGACCCATTGTGAGTCACCACAACGGCATCGAAGACTGGCTGCAGCGCGGCGAGGATGCCGTCCACGTCCTTTTCGGCCAGCACGCTGATTACACCGACCAGGTAGCGGAAGTCGAACTCGGCGGTCAGGGTTTGAGCCAGCGCGGCAGCACCGGCCGGATTGTGCGCGGCGTCGATCAAAACCGTTGGGGCGCTGCGCATGCGCTCGAGCCGGCCGGGACTGGCGACGGTGGCAAAGCCGGCCCGGACCGCATCGACGTCGAGCTGCCGCTGGGCGCCCGCACCGAAGAACGCCTCGACCGCCGCCAGTGCCAACGCCGCGTTGTGCGCCTGATGTTCACCGTGCAGCGGCAGGTATATGTCGGAGTAGACCCCACCGAGGCCCTGCAATTGGAGCACCTGCCCGCCGACCGCGACCTGCCTGCCAAGCACCGCGAACTCGGAATCCTCGCGGGCGACGAAGGCATCAGCCTTCACCGCTTGGGCCAGCAGAACTTCCATCGCCTCGGGGGGCTGACGCGCGATGACCGCCACGGTGTCCGGTGCGGCGTCGGCGGCCCTGGTGATGATGCCCGCCTTCTCGCCGGCGATCCCGGCGATGTCGCCGCCGAGGTACTCGACGTGGTCAATGCTGATCGGGGTGATGACCGCCACCGGCGCGTTGATCACGTTGGTGGCGTCCCAACGTCCACCCATGCCCACCTCGACCACCGCGACGTCGATCGGCGCATCCGCGAAAGCGGCGAAGGCCATCGCGGTGAGCACCTCGAACTTGCTCATCGCCGGCCCAGCCGCCCCGAACGCACCGGCCTGCGACTGCTCGTCGATCATCTGCACGAACGGCTCGATCTCCCGGTAAGTCGCCACGTATTGTGCTGGGCTGATTGGCTTTCCGTCGATCGAGATGCGTTCCACCGCCGACTGCAGATGCGGGCTGGTGTTACGGCCGGTGCGCTGATTGAGCGCAGTGATCAGCGCGTCGACCATCCGGGCTACCGAAGTCTTGCCGTTGGTACCCGCGATGTGGATGGACGGGTAGCTGTGTTGGGGAGACCCAAGCAGGTCTAGCAGCGCGCTTATCCTGCTCAGGCTCGGTTCGATGCGCGTCTCGGGCCAGCGTTGGTCCAACAGATGCTCGACCTGCAACAGAGATGCGATCTCGTCCGGAGTGGGAGTCACAGCGAAACTCATTGCAGCGCAGCCAGCCTAGCCGTGATTCGCTCGGTTTCCTCCTGCGCCAGCCGCTGGCGATCGCGGATCTTGCCGACGACGGCTTCGGGCGCCTTGGCCAGGAAGTCCGCGTTGCCCAGTTTCGCGGCGGTCGATGCCAGTTCCTTTTGCGCTGCGGCTAAGTCCTTTTCGAGACGACGCCGTTCGGCACCGACATCGATGGTGCCGGAGGTGTCCAGCTCGACAACGACCGTAGCGCGGCTGAGCCGCACTTCCAGTGACACCGACGCGCGAAAGTCCTCCCCCGGTGCGGTGAGCCAGGCCAGCGACGTCACCGCGGGCACCTGGCTAGTCAGGTCCGCCTCGTCTACGCCGCTCAATTGCGCCGGCACCTTCTGCCGATCGGCCAGACCCTGGTCGCTGCGGAACCGCCGCACCTCGGTAACCAGCCGCTGCATATCGGTGACCCGCTGTGCGGCAACTGGATCCAAAGAGATTCCGGACGACTTGGGCCAGTCGGCGATCACCACCGATTCCTGACTCGTCAACGCTTGCCACAGCGCTTCGGTGATGAACGGGATCACCGGGTGTAGTAGTCGTAGCAGGGTATCCAGACCAGTGGCCAGCACGGCGGTGGTGTGGGCGAGCCCGTCGGCAAGCTGCGTCTTGGCCAGTTCGACGTACCAGTCGCAGAATTCGTCCCACGCGAAGTGGTAGAGCGACTCGCAGGCGCGGCTGAATTCGTAGCCGTCGAAGGCCGAATCGACTTCGGCCCTGACTTCTTCCAGCCGTCCCAGAATCCAGCGATCGGCGTCGGTCAGCTCGTCCATCGGCGGTAGCGGCGTCCCGGAAGCCGTGCTCGCGCCGTTCATCAGCGCGTAACGGGTAGCGTTGAACAACTTGGTGCCGAAATTGCGCGACGCCCGCACGGCATCCTCGCTGACCGCCAGATCCCCACCGGGACTGGCGCCGCGAGCCAGTGTGAACCGCAACGCGTCGGCCCCGAACTTCTCCACCCAGTCCAGTGGGTCGATGACGTTGCCCTTGGACTTGCTCATCTTGCGACCGAACTCGTCGCGGATCAGGCCATGCAGGAAGACGTCGGTGAACGGCACCTGTGGGCCCCGCCGACCGCCCAGGGTGATGGCGTCGTCACCGCCGACGAAGGTGCCGAACATCATCATCCGCGCCACCCAGAAAAACAGGATGTCGTAGCCGGTGACCAAAACGCTTGTCGGATAGAATTTTTCCAGCTCCGGCGTCTGCGATGGCCAGCCAAGTGTGGAGAACGGCCACAGCGCCGAGGAGAACCAGGTGTCCAGCACGTCGGCGTCCTGTTCCCAGCCCTCGGGCGGCGCTTCGTCCGGGCCCACGCAGACCTGCTCGCCGTCGGGTCCGTACCAGATCGGAATGCGGTGGCCCCACCACAGCTGCCGCGATATGCACCAGTCGTGCATGTCGTCGACCCAGGAGAACCAGCGCGGTTCCAGGCTCGCGGGATGAATCACCGTGTCCCCGTTACGCACCGCGTCGCCGGCGGCCTTGGCCAGCGATTCGACACGTACCCACCATTGCAGCGACAGCCGTGGCTCGATCGGCTCACCGCTGCGCTCGGAGTGCCCGACACTGTGCAGATAAGGCCGCTTTTCGGCCACTACCCTGCCCTGGGCCGCAAGTGCCTCGCGCACCGCGACCCGAGCCTCGAAGCGGTCCAGGCCGTCGAATTGTGTTCCGGTGTCCACGATTCGGCCCCTGGTGTCCAGGATCGAGGGCATGGGCAGCTGATGGCGCATCCCGATCTCGAAGTCGTTGGGGTCGTGTGCGGGCGTGACTTTGACTGCGCCGGTGCCGAATTCGGGATCCACGTGATCGTCGGCGACGACGATAAGGTCCCGTTCCACAAACGGATGCGGCAAGCTGGTGCCGACCAGATGGCGGTAACGCTCGTCGTCGGGATGCACCGCAATCGCGGTGTCGCCCAGCATGGTCTCCACCCGGGTGGTGGCGACCACGATGTGGGGTCGGGAGTCGTCGAGAGAGCCGTACCGGAACGACACCAGCTCGCCCTCGATATCGAGGTAGTTGACCTCCAGGTCGGAGATCGCCGTCTGAAGCACCGGGGACCAGTTGACCAGGCGCTCGGCCCGATACACCAGCCCGGCGTCGTAGAGCCTCTTGAAGATGGTGCGCACCGCGCGCGACAGGCCCTCGTCCATGGTGAACCGGTCGCGGCTCCAGTCCACTCCGTCGCCCAGCCGGCGCATCTGGCCGCCGATGGCGCCGCCTGACTCACGCTTCCAGTCCCACACCTTCTCGACGAACAGCTCGCGGCCGAAGTCCTCTTTGGTCTTGCCGTCGACCGCGAGCTGCTTTTCCACCACGCTCTGGGTGGCGATACCCGCATGGTCCATGCCCGGCTGCCACAACACCTCGTAACCCCGCATCCGCTTGCGGCGGGTCAAGGCGTCCATCATGGTGTGTTCCAGCGCGTGCCCCATATGCAGGCTGCCGGTCACGTTCGGCGGCGGAAGCACGATCGAATATCCGGGCTTGGTGCTCGTCGGGTCCGCGGTGAAGTAGCCGGCTTCCAGCCACTTCTGGTAGATCGCGTCCTCCATCGCAGCCGGATCCCAGGACTTGGGCAGCTGGTCGTCGGCGGGGCTGGGGCTGGCGGTCACCGGTCAATTCTAGGAACCGCTACTTACGGGCATGTAAGCGCCCAAACCGGGTCTTCAGGGGATCGTGAGCAGCTGTCCGGGATGAATCAGGTCCGGGTTGGCGATACCGCTGGCGTCGGCGATCATCTGGTATTTGCTGCCGTCGCCGTAGAAGCGTTCGGCGATGCCCCACAGGGTATCGCCGGGCTCGACGGTGTACGTGCGGGCAGTGCCCTGCGGAGCAGGCTCGGAGGCCATCTCCGCGCTACCGTCCCCGGCCGGCCCCGAGAGCGGTTCGGCGGCCGGCTCGGCCACGGGTTCGGGCGCGACGTTGGTGGTCACGTCCTGGTTGGCGGGCTGGTCCGCCGGCGGCGGGGGCGGAACGTCACCCTGGGTGTGCGAGGCCCATGCCGCCGTCCCGTCCGCGGCGTAAAGCACCAGGTTGCCGTCGTCCTGCAGCACCAGTCTTACGTTCTTCTTGCCCTTGGTGTCGGTGTGCCAGACCGGTTTATCCGGCGTGTAGAGGACGAAGTTGCCGTCGCCCTGCACTTCGGCCCGCACGACGTCCTGACCGTTGGTCGCCGTGGCCCAGCGGGGTTCGCCTCGGGCGGCCAGCACCAGGTTCCCATCGTCCTGCAGGGTGACGGTGAACGCCCCGTTACTGGAAGTGAGCGACTCCCCACGGCCGAGTTGTTGTCCCTCGTTCAGTGTGTCTGCCATGGCCAGTCCTTCCTACTTCGTTAGCCGCTCGGTCTGCAGCGATACCCCCGCCGCCGGGAATCGCTCGAGCAACGCGTCACCCATCGCGGCCGCCGGCGTCAGCACCCCATGCAGATCGGACAGCTTGTCACGGTCGAACGCCAGCGCCAGACCGCACTCCCCCAACAGCACCGATGTCGCCTTGTAACCCGGATCGCCGCGCTGTTCCATCCGCGCGACGTAGCGAGCACCGCTGGTCGTGGTGGTGTAGGTCTCGATGCGGTAGAAGCCGCGCTCGCGGGCCTTCGCGCTGGGGCCGCTGCCGGGTTTGGGGACGACGCGCTCCACCGCTCGGCGCGGCAGCAGGTTGAAATAGCGGCTACCCAAACCGAACATCGCGTTGGTAGCACCCGTCACGACCGCTGATGCCACGGGCGCCAGCGGCGACGACCCCAGGCTCACAGTTTCGGTGTAGCGAAATTGCCGGCCGTACGCCCAGTCCAGCAACGCGTTACTGCGCCGCACGATCCGGGTGTTGTAGGGCGCCATCGCGAATCCCGCGGTCCACAAGCCTTTCAGTTCCGGAGCAAGCTGACGACCCCGCCGCAACGGCATATCGGGCTGCGGGCCGACTTCGGGTTCCGCGCCACGGTCGGTGGACAGCGTGTAAGGATCGGCGAGTTGACGCCGAGCCTCAGGATCGCTGGAGGCGGTGCTGAATATTTCCAGCATCGAGGCAATGGTTCCGCCGGATGCGCCGCCGCGGAAAGCGCGCACCACGAAGTTGGTGTCCGTAAGCTCTCCTGCGCCGTCGTCGCGTGCCGCCCGGTATAGCGCGTACACGGTCATATCCGATGGGACAGAGTCGAATCCGCAGGCGTGCACGATGCGGGCGCCGGTGTCGGCGGCTTGCTTGTGGTAGTGGTCGATGCTTTCGCGGACGAACATCGCTTCGCCGGTGAGGTCTGCGTAATCGGTGCCCGCGGCCGCGCAGGCGGCCACCAGCGGCGGTCCGTAGCGGGCGTAGGGACCAACCGTAGTGACGACGACCTTGGTGCGGGCGGCCATCTCGTTGAGCGTCGATGGCGACGACGCATCGGCGGTCACCAGCCCCCACGACTGCGCCGGATTCCCCAGGCTGTTGCGCACCGCCTGTAAACGGTCAGCAGAGCGGCCGGCCAGCGCGATGCGCGCGCCGTTGGCGGCTCGGGCCAGATATTCAGCGGTCAGCTTCCCGACGAAGCCGGTTGCGCCGTAGAGGACGATGTCGAATTCACGATCCGGTGCAGTCACTGACCCGACGCTACTACTGCCATCGACGGCCCATCTCAGAGACCATGTCGGGCTAGCTTTAGCCCATGGCCCAACGGATCGCTGTCATCGGAGCGGGCATCGCCGGTTTGGCGACCGCGGTAGCGCTGCAGCAGCGGGGTTACGAAGTCCGCGTCATCGAAGCGCGCACCGACACATCGACCGGTGCCGCCATCAGCATCTGGCCCAACGCGCTCGCCGCGCTCGACGAGCTCGGCCTGGGTGCGGCGATCCGCGAAGCCGGTGGTCGGGTCGCGGCCGGGGCGCTGCGCTGGCGTGACGGTTCGTGGCTGCGCCACCCCGAGAATGAAAAGCTGATCGCCGCGCTCGGTGAGCCATTGGTCGTGGTGCGGCGCTCGAAACTGCGCGACGTGCTTACCTCCGCGCTGGGCGGGGACACCATCGAATACGGACTGGAGGTCAAAGCGCTCGTTGAGACCGCCAGCGGGGTGCGGGTGAGGTTGTCGGACGAGACGGTCCGCGATGCCGACGCAGCGATCGGCGCCGACGGCATCGGCTCGATGGTTGCCCGTCATCTCAATGGCCCGCTGAACCACCGCTATGCGGGCTATACGGCGTGGCGCGGGATCGCGTCTTGTGCCATTGATCCGGAGCTGGCGGGCGGAACCGTTGGGCCGGGGGTGGAAACCGGCCATGTTCCGGCCGGCGCAGGCCACACATATTGGTACGCGACCGAACTCACCCCACCGGGCGGGTTCGCGCCCGAAGGAGAGTTGCCGTACTTGCGGGCGAAGCTGGCCGACTGGCCCGAACCGATCCCGAGCGTGCTGGCGGCGACGGAACCCGCCGAGGTACTGCGCAATGACCTCTATGACCGGACCCCGGCCAGGCAGTGGGCGCAAGGGCGCGTAGTGCTAGTTGGTGATGCGGCCCATCCGATGCGTCCGCATTTGGGCCAGGGCGGCTGTCAGGGAATTGAAGACGCCGCGATCCTGGGGGCTTTCATCGACCGGACGGCCGACCTGGCGACTGCGTTCGCCCGATTCGCCACATTCCGCCGGCCGCGGGTGGCGTCGCTGGTGCGCGAGTCTGCGTTAATCGGCCGCGCGATCAACCTGCGCCCGGCGATTCTCAGCACCGTCGTCTGCCGCGCCGCCGGGCTGGTCCCCGAGGCACGGTTCACCCGGCATCTGGCCTCGGTTGCGGGGCGCGCGGCGTTCACGTTGCCGGTATAAGGACGACGAAGTGCCAGGCCTTCGGGCCCGGCACTTCAGCCGTCTTGCTTATCGGTCAGCCACGCCGGCCGCAGACGGGCCAGGCGCCGATGCCCTGCGAGTGCAGCACATTCTCGGCCACCCGGATCTGCTCCTCACGGCTGGCGCTAGCCGCAGAACCCGAGCCACCATTGGCGTGCCAGGTACCGGAGGTGAACTGCAGGCCGCCGGAGAAGCCGTTACCGGTGTTGATGGCCCAGTTTCCACCCGACTCGCACTGGGCGATCGCGTCCCAGTTCACGCTGTACGCCTTGATAGGGGCGGGCGCGGGCGGCTCGTCGACCGGTGCCGGCGGTGGCGGCACGTTCGGGTCGAAGTCCACCGGCTCGGGAGCCGGCGCCGGCGGCAGGTCGACCGGGGCGATCTCGGCGTCGGGCGCCGGTGGGACGTTGGGGTCAAAACCGACCAGTTCCGGAGCCGGCGGCGCGTCGGGAGCCGACGCGTCGGGAGCCGGGGCGTCCGGAGCCGGCGGGGCCGCGTTGGGGTCGAAGCCCACAGCGTCGGGACCGGGAGCCGCGTTCGGGTCCGCGGGATCGGCATAGGCGATACCGGAGGGCAGAGTCACGAGCGTCCCTGTGATCGCGGCGACAACGAGCGTCTTACGGACGTTCTTCAATCTTGTTCCTTTCGCGGTGCGCGCGCGCCAAAGCCAGCCCACAGCTGTGGGTTGGAGTCATGCGGTTCGTGATTGCTGCTCTGAGACGTGCCGTCTGGTTTCGGCACGACAGCGGAGGGCTTGGATCGCCCGGCGCGGCTTTGCCACGCCTGCGGGGCGGCTGATCGTTGCGCCAGCCCCGACTCCGCTCGCACGCGGGTCCGTGGATTCAATTTTGGTGTTATTACTGCGGCCCATTTTCGGGCTAAGAGGACCGTACGATAACGATTTGGATTCGTCATCCCGGTCCGGCGGGTATATCAGTTCTATTACAAGCCGATCACGCTCGCGCTGCGGAATTGTTCATGCAGGTCAGCTTGGCGATTCTCGACGGCAGTCAAGTTTGGCGTCAACAGCGCTGTCGTGAGCCGAATCACGCACATATTGTGAACTGGGCCACGCATTTGCCAGACGCAATCGGGTGGTGCCGCGACGACCCGGGGCCGAGCACTCCTCAGTGACCTATGTCATAGCTACCCGAATCTCACCGTCCACATCACATATAACCGATTCGACACTGTATCCGGTTACCTAATCACGCAGGGATGCAACGTTATTCGTCGACCTTACGGTAAGGCTGCCGCAATAGCGCAACACTGCACAGTGGATCACCCTGCGGGCGAATGTTCCCTTTTTCCAACGTATTTCGGTACATCTCGATCGACCTGACATGAGGTCGACCAGGTTTGAGCGCTGCCCGAGCGCCTCCATGGGCTCGTCCAACCGGCCGAATTTTGCCACTCACGCCTTTGCTGTAAGCCGTTACTTTTCCCACTTTGGCCGCGAATTCACGGCACTATCGATGAGCGCTGCTATATCGGCGCGGACAACCCGAAAATTCTTCCGCCCCAACGCATTACACAGGAGATAACGCACGCCAGGAGTCTGGCCTGACCCATCTTTCGCGAGGGCTATCGACAAAGAGGCGGCATAAATTCACATCCGAATTAAACAACGAGAACCGCAGCGCAATAGCAGTAAGAGCTCCGCGGAATTGGCTAAAAATATCGCAATGACTTACGGCGAAAAATTCGGCGGTGCGTTCAGCGACCGGGCGCCACGGCCACCCGCAGATCGGCAGCCGAATTCACATTGGTGAGTGGCCGCGAATCCGATACCACGATCTGCTGAGCGTCGGAAGCGTTGATCAGGTCGCTCATTTTGCGCTTGCCCGCAGCGAACAGGGCGTCCACCCGGTCGGCCAGATCCGTCCGGTATACCGCGGCCAGATAGTGGGTGCGCCCGTCCCACGGCAACACCACTTCGGCGTTGGTCTCGGCGGCCAGGCGGGCCAGCTCGTCGATCAATTCGACTGTGAGATAAGGCATGTCGACGGCGGAGACAAACGCAAACCGCGCGCCGGCCTCAGCGGCTGCGCGCAATCCACGACCGGTTGCCGGCAACGGCCCCAACCCGCGCAACTCGTCACGCAGAATCGGAACCTGCAACGCCGGCAGCGGTTGCCCCTGGGCAGCGATCACGAACACCTGCTCGCAGCGCTGTCCAAGGATGCCGACCACTTGTTCCACCAGCGTGGTCGTTCCGCCAGGGATCGGCATGGTGGCTTTGTCTCGGCCCATCCGGCGGGACTCGCCGCCGGCCAAGACGACCCCGGCCAGAGACACTGTGTCGGGCATGGATTCGGCCACCTCAGTCGACTGTCCAGGTGTCACGACCGCGCAGCAGCGATTGCAGCGCGGCGGTGTCAGACGGCTTCGAACTCTGAGCGGCGTGGACCTGAGAGCGCGCCGCATCATCGTAGGTGGGCCGGCTGATGTGCCGGAATATCCCGAGCACGGTGTGCTCGAGGTTCTGGTCGGACAAGCGGGACAGGGCGAAGGCGTACGCCGCATCGTCGGCGTGCGCATCGTGGACCACGATCTCCTCGACGGCGACGTCGGCGGTCTTGGCGACCTCGAGGCTGAAGCCGGACTTCACCACGCAGTATTCGCCGTTGGCGCCGAACACGATCGGCTCGCCGTGGCGGACGTTGATCACCCGCTCTTCGGCGCCCTCCTTGCGCAGGGCGTCGAACGAACCGTCGTTGAAAATTGGGCAGTCCTGCAGGATTTCAACCAATGCCGCGCCGCGATGCTCGGCCGCCGCGCGCAGCACCTCCGACAGGCCCGCGCGATCGGAGTCCAGAGCACGGCCGACAAACGTCGCCTCGGCACCCAGGGCCAAGGACACCGGGTTGAAGGGTTGATCCAGCGAACCCATCGGGGTCGACTTGGTGATCTTGCCGATCTCGGACGTCGGCGAGTATTGCCCTTTAGTCAGGCCGTAAATCCGGTTGTTGAACAGCAGCACCGTGATGTTGACGTTGCGCCGCATCGCGTGGATCAGGTGGTTGCCGCCGATCGACAGGGCGTCACCGTCACCAGTGACCACCCATACCGAAAGGTCCTCGCGGGCCAGCGCCAACCCCGTGGCGATCGCCGGTGCGCGGCCGTGGATCGAGTGGAATCCGTAGGTCTCCAGGTAGTACGGGAAGCGGCTGGAACAGCCGATGCCGCTGATGAACACGATGTTCTCGCGCCGTAGCCCGAGTTCGGGCAGGAAGTTGCGGATGGTGTTGAGGATGACGTAGTCGCCACAGCCCGGGCACCAGCGCACCTCCTGGTCGCTGGTGAAGTCCTTGCCCTTCAGCGGCGGTACCCCAACAGGCAGAGTGGGCACCCCGGTGTTTTTGGTCAACCCCGGTGTCAAACCGAGGTCGGTGCCCGCCAGATTGCCGGTCATTCGATCGCTCCCGCTCCGATTGTGGCCGCCCCGAGTTTGGCGACCATCATTTTGTCTTGCTCAATCTCAGCCAATGTTCCGCCCAGCGCCGCGCGGATGACGCGGCCCACCTCGTCGGCCAGGAAGGAGAGCCCCTGAACCTTGCTGACGGATTGCACATCCACCAAGTACTTTGCCCGCAGCAGCATCGCCAGCTGACCCAGGTTCATTTCCGGGCATACCACCTGCGGGTATCGCCGCAGCACGTCGCCCAGATTGGCCGGGAACGGGTTCAGATAGCGCAAGTGGGCATGCGCGACCTTGACGCCTTTGCGTCGCGCACGCCGGCACGCTTCACCGATCGGGCCGTAAGAACTGCCCCACCCGATCAGCAGCAGCTCAGCGTCGCCGGTTGGGTCGTCGACTTCTAGATCCGGGATGCTGATGCCGTCGATCTTGGCCTGGCGTATCCGGACCATGAGGTCGTGATTGATGGGCTCGTAGGAGATGGCGCCCGAGCCGTTGGCAGCTTCCAGCCCGCCGATGCGGTGCTCCAATCCGGGAGTCCCCGGAACCGCGAATTGGCGGGCGAGGGTCTCGGGATCGCGGTTGTAAGGCTGGAACGGCTCGTCCGGCTGGGCGAACTTGTGCTTGATCGGCTGGAACGAATTGATGTCCGGGATACGCCACGGCTCAGAGCCATTGGCGATGGCGCCGTCGGACAGCACGATCACCGGTGTGTGGTAGGACACGGCGATCCGCACGGCCTCGATGGCGGTTTCAAAACAGTCCGAGGGCGACCGCGGCGCCACCACTGCCACTGGCGACTCGCCGTTGCGACCGAACAGCGCCTGCAGCAAGTCGGCCTGCTCGGTCTTGGTGGGCAGACCGGTCGAGGGTCCGCCGCGCTGGACGTCGATGACGATCAGCGGCAACTCGGTCATCACACTGAGGCCGAGCGCCTCGGACTTGAGCGAAATACCAGGACCCGATGTGCTGGTCACACCAAGCGCGCCGCCGTAAGAGGCGCCGATGGCGGCGCAGATGCCGCCGATCTCGTCTTCGGCCTGGAAGGTGATGACGTTGAAGTTCTTGTGCTTGGAGAGCTCGTGCAAAATGTCCGACGCCGGGGTGATCGGATAACTGCCGAGTACCACCTGCTTGTCGGCGAGCTGGCCGGCCGCAACGATGCCGTAGGCCAGCGCCGTGTTGCCGGAGATCTGCCGGTATTCCCCCGCCGGCAATGACGCCTTGGACACCTCGTAGGTGGTGCCGAAGGCCTCAGTGGTCTCGCCGTAGTTCCAGCCCGCCTTCAGCGCCAGGACGTTGGCCTCCGCGATGTCGGGCTTGCGGGCGAACTTCTCCCTGATGAAGCTCTCACTCGTCTTCATCGGCCGTCCGTACATCCAGGACAACAACCCCAGCGCGAACATGTTTTTGGCGCGCTGACCGTCCTTTTTCGACGCACCGATCGCCTCCACGGCGCCCAGCGTCAGTGTGGTCATCGCGACCGAGTGCACCACGTATTCCTCGAGCTCATCGGACTCCAGCGGGTTGGTTACATAACCGACTTTGGTCAGATTGCGCTTGGTGAACTCGTCGGAATTGGCGATTATCATTCCGCCGCGCGGGAGGTCGCCGATGTTGGCCTTCAAGGCCGCGGGGTTCATGGCGACGAGCACGTCGGGCCGGTCACCGGCGGTCAGAATGTCGTAGTCGGCTATTTGAATCTGGAAAGAGGAAACGCCGGGCAAGGTGCCTGCAGGGGCCCGGATCTCGGCGGGATAGTTCGGCTGAGTCGCCAGGTCATTGCCGAAAAGTGCTGCCTCGGAGGTGAAACGGTCGCCGGTCAGCTGCATACCGTCGCCGGAATCGCCAGCGAATCGAATAACGACATTCTCCAGGCGCTTCCGGCCGGATCCGGAATGGGGAGCTGCGGTATCAGATTCTGACCCGGCCCCGCTGCCGTTCGGATCCACGTCTCCGCCTTCCATCTGTTATCCGGACAGGCACTCCGTCGCAGCTTCAGGTTACGCGCCGTCGGAGTGACTTCCCCCGGTCCTCACGTTTATGTCACTGGCGGTATCAATTATGGCATTACTTTAAGGACCGCGTTATCGCGTCGGGCACACCCCGTGCGCCTTTCTCGCGACTAAAAGCCGATGTCAGCGACTTACCGAAGAGAGATGCGGAAGCAAACTGTGGTTTTGGTCACGTTAGTTCGGCGGGTTGCGGCCGATCGGCGCAGCTACATGCAAACGGGTAGGAACACGTTCTAGTTATGGACTATCTGACGCGTCACGGGCGCTGCTTTCGGGCACCGCGACCAAGTACAGAACGAAACCCGCGCCGGCGATCGCGCCCAGTGCCATGAATGCGGCGTTGTACCCCGCCTCGACGACGATCGAGCCGGCGGCGAGGTTGGACACTGACGCGCCGATTCCGGTCGCCGCGGTAACCGCGCCCAAGCTCAGCCAATGAGTCAGCCGACGAGGAATTGCGTCGCCGTTATCACGCGACGCACGAAGGCCCCTTTAGCTATGCGGTCTTGTCGCGGCGTTCGCTTCGCGACGGCTTGCGGGGCACGATCGTGGGCAGCACGTTGTCCTGCACGGTCTCCTTGGTGACGACCACTTTGGCGACATCGTCGCGGCTCGGGATGTCGTACATCACCGGCAGCAAAACTTCTTCCATGATCGCGCGCAGACCGCGGGCGCCGGTTCCGCGGTGAATCGCCTGGTCGGCAATGGCCTCCAGTGCGTCGTCGGTGAACTCCAGCTCCACGCCATCCATCTCGAAAAGCCGGATGTATTGCTTGACCAGGGCATTCTTGGGCTCGGACAGGATCTTGACCAACGACTCCTTGTCCAGGTTGGTGACCGACGCGACAACCGGGAGCCGGCCGATGAATTCGGGGATCAAGCCGAACTTGATCAGATCCTCGGGCATCACTTCGGCGAAGTGGTCGGTGGTGTCGATCTCGGCCTTGGACCGAACCTCAGCGCCGAAGCCCAGTCCGCGCTTGCCGACGCGCTCGTAGATGATCTTCTCCAGCCCGGCGAACGCACCCGCGACGATGAACAGCACGTTGGTGGTGTCGATCTGGATGAACTCCTGGTGGGGGTGCTTGCGGCCGCCCTGCGGGGGAACCGAAGCCTGGGTGCCCTCCAGAATTTTCAGCAGAGCCTGCTGAACGCCCTCGCCGGAGACGTCGCGGGTGATCGACGGGTTCTCGCTCTTGCGGGCGATCTTGTCCACCTCATCGATGTAGATGATGCCCGTCTCCGCGCGCTTCACGTCGTAGTCGGCGGCCTGGATCAGCTTGAGCAGAATGTTCTCGACGTCCTCACCGACATAGCCGGCTTCGGTAAGTGCCGTCGCATCCGCTATAGCGAACGGGACATTGAGCATCTTGGCCAGGGTCTGGGCCAAATAGGTCTTGCCGCAGCCGGTGGGCCCGAGCATGAGGATGTTGGACTTGGTCAACTCGACCGGCTCATACCGGGAGTCGCGGCCCTTCTCGCCGGCCTGGATCCGCTTGTAGTGGTTGTAAACCGCGACGGCCAACGTCCGCTTTGCGGTGTCCTGCCCGATGACATAACCCTCGAGGAAATCTCGGATCTCGACGGGCTTGGGCAGCTCATCGAGTTTCACATCGTCGGCGTCGGCGAGTTCCTCTTCGATGATTTCGTTACACAGGTCGATGCATTCATCGCAGATGTACACACCGGGACCCGCAATAAGTTTCTTGACCTGTTTCTGGCTCTTTCCGCAGAACGAGCACTTAAGCAGGTCACCGCCGTCTCCGATGCGCGCCATGATGCTTCAGGGCCTACTTCCTGGTTGGTTCCTCGTCGCCTGTTCGTCTTGCTGTGCCGCGTGTAATCCCCGACGGTACCCGCTTATTGCGGCCCCACGCGACCGTTAGCGGCGAATAGCGTCATTGGGATTTCCTGGGTATTCGTGCCTCTCCAAATGAAACATATAGCCCGACGGGTCTTGTCACTCGTCGAGACGCGCAATACGTGTCTCTGGCGTGTCGCGGTCGTTACGCCACCTTGAGCAGACCCCCGCACATCACCCTACAGTGACGCAATGGGATTGGCCGCTGATTCCGTGCTGATCAGCGACGGCGGCCTGGCCACCGAGCTCGAGGCGCGCGGAAATGATCTGTCCGATCCGTTGTGGTCGGCACGGCTCCTGCTGGACGCGCCGGACGAAATCATCGCTGTGCATGCCGCCTACTTCCGTGCCGGCGCCCGGATCGCCACCTGCGCGAGCTATCAGGCCTCGTTCGAGGGATTCGCGGCACGCGGACTCGGACACGACGACGCGATCGCATTACTGCGCCGCAGCGTCGGCCTCGCCAAGACCGCCCGAGACATCACCCAAAGCGAGGTCGGGTCCGACGGGCTGCGAGTTGCCGCCGCGGTCGGGCCCTATGGCGCCGCGCTGGCCGACGGATCCGAGTATCGGGGTCGCTACGGCTTGTCCGTCGAGGCGTTAGCCCGCTGGCATCAGCCGCGGCTGGAGGTCCTGGCCGAGGCCGGCGCGGATGTGCTGGCCATGGAAACCATCCCAGATATCGATGAAGCCGCAGCGCTAGTCGGTTTGGTACAGCGCCTCGGCATTCCGGCCTGGCTCAGTTACACGATCGATGGAATGCGTACCCGTGCCGGACAACCACTTGTCGACGCGTTCGCAGTGGTCGCAGACGTACCCGAGATCGCCGCGGTCGGAGTCAATTGCTGCGCCCCCGAGGACGTGCTGCCGGCAATTGCTGTCGCGACGGCCATCGGCAAGCCGGTGATCGTCTATCCGAACAGCGGTGAGCGATGGAACGGCCGGAACTGGCTCGGCCCGCGTACGTTCACCACGGAACTGGCGCGACAGTGGGCGGCGGCGGGCGCACGCATCATCGGCGGCTGCTGCCGCGTCGGACCGGCTGACATCGCCGACCTGGCGGCCAGCCTCGGCCGTTAAGCGGTCTGGGCGGAAAGCTTCCGGTACTCGAGGACCGTGTCGATGATGCCGTATTCCTTGGCGTCCTCGGCGGTCAGGATCTTGTCCCGATCGGTGTCCTTGCGGATGACGTCAGCGTCCTTGCCGGTGTGACGGGCCAAGGTGGTCTCCATCAGCGTGCGCATCCGCTCGATCTCGGCAGCCTGGATCTCCAGGTCGGAGAACTGCCCCTGGATCACGCCTGACAACGACGGCTGGTGGATCAGCACCCGGGCATTCGGCAGCGCCATGCGCTTACCCGGGGTTCCGGCGGCCAGCAACACCGCCGCGGCCGAAGCGGCCTGGCCTAGGCACACCGTCTGGATGTCGGCGCGGACGTACTGCATGGTGTCGTAGATCGCCATCAGCGAGGTGAAGCCGCCACCGGGCGAGTTGATGTACATGGTGATGTCGCGGTCGGGATCCAGCGACTCGAGCACCAGCAGCTGGGCCATGATGTCGTTCGCCGACGCGTCATCCACCTGGACGCCCAGGAAGATGATGCGTTCCTCGAACAGCTTGTTGTAGGGGTTGGATTCCTTGACGCCGAAGCTGGAGTGCTCGATGAACGACGGCAGGATATAGCGCGCCTGGGGCTGGGTCTGAGGGTTCATTCTGCTTCTCCGTTGACGTGGGCGGCGCGAGTGATGATGTGGTCGACGAAGCCGTATTCGAGCGCTTCTGGGGCGGTGAACCAGCGGTCGCGGTCCGAGTCGGCCTCGATGCGCTCGATCGGCTGCCCGGTGAACTCGGCGTTGAGCCGGAACATCTCTTTCTTGATGACGGCGAACTGCTCGGCCTGGATGGCGATGTCGGCGGCGCTACCGGTCACGCCGCCCAACGGCTGGTGCATCAGGATGCGCGCGTGCGGGAGCGCGTAGCGCTTGCCCTTGGTGCCCGCCGCCAACAGGAACTCACCCATCGAGGCGGCCATCCCCATCGCGTAGGTGGCGATGTCGCAGGGCGCCAGGACCATGGTGTCGTAGATCGCCATGCCCGCACTGATCGAGCCGCCCGGGGAGTTGATGTAAAGGTGGATGTCCTTGTCCGCGTCCTCGGCGGCGAGCAACAGAATCTGCGCGCACAACCGGTTGGCGACGTCGTCGTTCACCTCTGAACCCAGGAAGATGATGCGCTCTGCGAGCAAGCGCTCATAGACCGAGTCCGTGAGGTTGAGACCGGGTGAGGTCGAACGCATGTCAGGCACATTGCTCACTGTGGGGATACCTGCTTTCTGAAGTTTCTTATGCACCGACCCTAACCAACCTCGCCCGCTGTTTGCGGCCACGCACCCCCCTGAAATGGGCGCGTTCGCTCACAGCGTCAAGTTGGCCGCTCTAATCGGCCTTATCTGCGGCGGCCTCGTCGGTTTCGTCGGCCTTGTCGGTTTCGTCGATTTCGGTGGCTTCGGTGGCTTCGGTGGCTTCGGCGTCCAATAGGTCGGCGACGTCGTTCTCCGGGGGCGTGCCGAAGAACTCACTGATATCGATCGTGTTGCCATCGGTATCGGTGACGGTCGCCGCCTGGGCCACCGCTCTGACCGCCAACTCGCGCCGCACATCGGCGAACATGGACGGCAGCTGGTTGTTCTCCTGCAGATAGCCGAACAGTTGCTGCGGCTCGATGCCGTATTGCCGAGACGTCATCACCAGTCTTTCGGTGAGGTCTTCCTGGCCGACCTGAACCTTCAGGTCATCGGCCAAAGCGTCCAGCAGCAGCTGTCGCTTGACGTCCTTCTCCGAGGCGCTGCGCGCCTCCTCGTCGAACGCCTCGCGTGAGGAACCCTGCTCGGCGAGCAACTCGTTGAACCGCGCTTCGTCGTGGTTGAGGCCGCTCAGCGCGCTGTGCATGACGCTGTCGTACTGGGCCTGGACATAGGACTCCGGAAGCGGAACGTCAACCTGCTCGAGCAGAGCGTCGATCGTGGCGTTGCGAATCTGCTCGGCCTGTTGCGCACGCTTGGCCGCGCGCACCTGTTCGCCGAGGCTGGTACGCAGCTCTTCGATGGTGTCGAACTCGCTGGCCAGCTGCGCGAATTCGTCGTCGGGTTCGGGCAGTTCACGTTCCTTGACGGACTTGACCGTGACAGTGACCTGCGCTTCCTCTCCGGCGTGCTCGCCGGTCGCCAATTTGGCGGTGAAGACCCGGGACTCATCGACCGAGAGGCCGACGAGTGCGTCGTCGAGGCCCGCGATGAGCCGGCCGGAGCCGACCTCATGGGACAGGCCCTCGGCGGCGGCGCCGGGCACCTCCTCGCCGTCAACTGTGGCGGACAGGTCGATGGAAACGAAGTCGCCGGTCTCCACCGGCCGCTCCACCCCGGTCAGGGTGCCGAACCGGGCACGCAGCGACTGCAGTTCGGCGTCGACGTCGTCATCACTGACGTCGATCGGATCAACCGAGACCTTCAGCTCGCTCAGGTCCGGAAGGGAGATCTTGGGCCGGACGTCGACCTCGGCGGTGAAGGCCAGATCCTGGCCATACTCCTTTTTGGTCACCTCGATGTCGGGCCGGCCGAGCGGCTGGATCTCGGATTCGGCCAGCGCCTGTCCGTACCGGCTGGGCAGCGCGTCGTTGACGATCTGGTCCAGCATCGCCTCGCGTCCGAAGCGCGCCTCGAGCAGCTTGACGGGCGCCTTTCCCGGCCGAAAGCCAGGTAGCCGCACCTGCTTGGCCAGCTCCTTGTAGGCCCGCTGGAAATCAGGTTCCAGCTCGGCGAAAGGCACCTCGACATTGATGCGAACCCGAGTGGGGCTCAACTGCTCGACCGTGCTCTTCACGGGTGTGCTCCTTGAGTTGTTCCGGCGTGAGTGCTTGTCGGGGTGACAGGATTTGAACCTGCGGCCTTCCGCTCCCAAAGCGGATGCGCTACCAAGCTGCGCTACACCCCGCACTGACCTCGCGATCCTACGGCCCGGCGGTACCAGGCCCGCAACGACCTCTCAGTCCTCACAGAGCGGTCACACAAGTGCGTCGATTAGATTTGATTCGCGCCACCACGTACAGTCTCGCTCGACTAATACACGCGGGCGTAGCTCAATGGTAGAGCCCTAGTCTTCCAAACTAGCGACGCGGGTTCGATTCCCGTCGCCCGCTCCGATGAGCTTCTTGCTCAGCAGAAAGGCGCCATGCGCGACCTCGAAATCCACGGCTCATGCGCGTCCGACTTCGTCAGGGTTCGTGAGTCGTTCGAGCGCAATTTTGCGCAGCGCAGCGAGATCGGCGCGGCCGTCGCGGTGTGGGTGGACGGCGATCTCGTCGTCAACTTGTGGGGCGGTTCGGCTGACGCCGCAGGCACCCGGCCCTGGCGAGAGAACACCCTGGCCACCGTGTTGTCCGGCAGCAAGGCGCTAACCGCAACCTGCGTCCACCAACTCGCCGATCGTGGGGAGCTGGATCTCAATTCACCGGTGGCCAGGTACTGGCCGGAATTCGGCCAGGCCGGCAAGGAAGCCATCACACTGGCCATGGTGCTCAGCCACCGCTCCGGAGTGATCGGACCAAACCGGCGGATGAACTGGCAGGACGTCACCGACTGGGACTTCGTCTGCGGGCAACTGGCCATCGCCGAACCGTGGTGGGAACCAGGCAGCGCACAGGGTTACCACATGACCACCTTCGGTTTCATCCTCGGCGAGGTGTTTCGAAGGGTCACCGGACGCACGGTCGGGCAATACCTGCGCACCGAGATCGCCGACGCCATCGGCGCCGACGTCCACATCGGCCTGAACCCGTTCGAACAGCGCCGCTGCGCCGATCGGGTGAACAAACCGCACGCCAGAGACCTGCTGGCCGACGTCGGAGCCCCGGGCTACCCGACCAGCCTGGACGAACATCCCAAAGCGGCGCTCTCGATTTCGATGGGGTTCGCACCCGACGACGAACTGGCCTCACACGATCTGCGGCTGTGGCGTCAGCTTGAGTTCCCCGGCACCAACGCGCAGGTGTCGGCACTGGGCTTGGCGACGTTCTATAACGCCCTGGCGTGCGAGAAACTGCTCAGCCGCGAACACATGGACCTGGTCCGGGTGTCGCAGGGTGGCTTCGACACCGATCTGGTGCTCGGTCCCCGGGTCGCCGACCACGGGTGGGGGCTGGGCTACATGCTTAACCAGCGTCGCATCAACGGGCCCAACCGCTGGATCTTCGGCCACGGTGGGCTGGGCGGCTCCTTTGGGTTCGTCGACCTCGAACACCGGATCGGTTACGGGTATGTGATGAACCGCTTCGACGCCAGTAAGGCCAACGCCGACCCGCGCAGCGTTGCGCTCAGCAACGAGGTCTACGCGGTGCTCGGCGTCAAGCCCGACTGACCCGACAGAATTTGTCGGGGCCTACCGTGGGCCCCCGGAACCGCCAGGGCCGCCTGGCCCGCCGGATCCCGGACCACCAGGCCCGCCGGGTCCGCCTGGTCCGCCCGGTCCGCCCGGTCCGTGACCGACGCCGCCGGGGTGAGGGTTGGGGCCAGGCCCACGCCAGTTGTCGTGACAGGCGCCCCAATCCCAGTTGTCGCCCCACCCGGGGTCCCAGAAGTCACCTGGGCACCACTGGGGCAACGGTCCCGGCTGAGCGTGCGCGTCAGCGGCGACACCCAGACCACCGAGTCCTAAGCCGGCAGTCAGAGCGAAAGTTGTTGCAGCTAAACGTAATGAGGTTCGCATAGCAGTTACAGGTACCCACCGAACCTGAAGTGAAACTGTAGCTTCGGCGGCCCGATCACGTTTGGCAGGTCGGACACCAGAACACGTTGCGGCCTTCCAGTACCGCAGTGCTGATTGTTTCCCCGCACACCCGGCACGGATCGCCGGCGCGCCGGTACACATAGGTGCGGGGGCGTCCCGGCCCATATGAAGGCGCTCCGTGGTCGTGCTCGGGATGTACGACGACAATCTTGCCGCGCCGCAATCCGACCTTCATCAGCGCCACCAGATCCGTCCAAGCCGCGTCGAACTCCGCTTCCGACACCTGCTGGCCGATCCGGTACGGATCGATACCGTGCCGGTACAGCAACTCGCTGCGATAGACGTTGCCCACTCCGGCGATCACCGTCTGATCCATCAACAGTGCGCCGATAGGCCTGCGCGACTTGGCAATTCGCTTCCAAGCCCAAGAGGGGTCGGCGTCTCCGCGCAACGGATCGGGTCCGAGGCGGGCCACCACCTCCGAGACGTGGCCTTCGTCGATCAACTCGCACACAGTCGGACCGCGCAAATCGGTGCCATACTCCGCGCCGACCATCCGCATCCGCACCTGACCGACCGCGTCGGGCAGGGGTGCATCGGCGGGGCGTGCCCACTCGGTGAACGTGCCGTACAGCCCGAGGTGTACATGCACGATCGAGCCACCGTCGTAGTGGTGGAAGAGGTGCTTTCCCCAGACGCTGGTGCGCCGCAAGACGCGACCGTTCACCGCGGCAGCTGAGTCGGCGAATCGGCCCTGCGGACTGGTGACCGCTACGGGCCCACCGGCGAAGCGGCGCTGATGCAGCCGGGCCAGCCGGTGCAGCGTATGCCCTTCGGGCACGGCCTCAGGCCGAAGCGCCGGGCACGGGCGGCGCTTCGTGGGTACGTTCGTATTCGGTGAGAATGTCGATACGCCGTTGGTGGCGTTCGGCTTTCGACCACGGGGTGGCGATGAACGCGTCGACGATGGCCAGAGCCTGCTCCACCGTGTGCATACGGCCGCCGATGCCGATCAGCTGCGCGTTGTTGTGTTCGCGCGCCAGTGTTGCGGTTTCCACACTCCAGGCCAGCGCGCAGCGAGCGCCCGGCACCTTGTTAGCGGCAATCTGTTCGCCGTTGCCGGATCCACCCAGCACGAGGCCCAGGCTGCCGGGATCGGCCACCGTGCGCGTTGCAGCGGCGATGCAGAATGCCGGGTAGTCGTCGTCGGCGTCGTAGCCGAAAGCGCCGCAATCGATCGGCTCGTGGCCGGATTTCTTCAAGTGCTCGATGATCTGCTGTTTGAGCTCATATCCGGCGTGGTCGGCACCCAGGTAGACGCGCATGCCCGACATTCTGCACCATGCGTGCCGGGGCCCTTGCGGGCCTGACGCGGCGCGCCGTTAGTCGAAGTCGGGGCGCTCGGTACGAGTTCGCTTGAGCTCGAAGAAATGTGGATACGCCGCGAAAGTCACCGATGCGTCCCAGAGTTCTCCGGCCTGCTCGCCGCGCGGAATCTTGGAAAGCACGGGCCCGAAGAACGCCACACCGTTGACGTGGATGGTTGGTGTGCCTACGTCGTCGCCGACCGGATCCATGCCTGCGTGGTGGCTCTTGCGCAGCGCTTCGTCGTAGGCGTCGCTGGTTGCGGCCTGGGCCAGTTCGGCGGGCAGGCCCGCATCGGCCAGAGACAGTTTGATGACCTCGTCGAGCTCTTTGTTGCCTTCGTTATGGATTCGGGTGCCCATGGCTGTGTACAGCGGCTCAAGGACTTTGGCCCCATGCGCCTGCTCGGCGGCGATCGCGACCCGCACCGGACCCCAGGCCCTGGCCATGTTCTCCCGGTATTGCTCGGGCAGCCCTTCCCGGTTTTCGTTGAGCACCGCCAGGCTCATGACGTGGAAGTTCACCTCGATGTCGCGCACCTTCTCAACCTCGAGAATCCAGCGCGAGGTGATCCAGCACCACGGGCACAACGGATCGAACCAGAAATCGGCAACAGACTTTTCGGCCATTAGGTAGTCATCTCCCTGTCATTTCGCTGCCGTCTCGCTGAGCATCAAGACGGTCAGAACACCGCTCAGCACAACCGTAGTCGCGTGGAAACTGTTCCCCGCGAGCGTGCTTTGACCTGCCGGACTCGCTCAGCCCGCTTGACCGGCATTGCCGTCGGCGCCGGAGGTACCCGTCGCGCCGGTATTGCCGGCCGCGGCGGGGCCGTTGGCGCCGATTCCGCCGGCGCCGCCCAGGCCGCCGGAGCCACCCGCGCCACCGCCGCCCGCGGCGCCACCAAGACCCGATCCGCCCGAGTGGCCGATGAATCCGGCCGCACCACCGGCGCCACCATTGCCGCCGTCGCCGCCGTCACCGCCGCCACCACCGGTGCCGCCGTCGCCGCCTGCTCCGCCCTGGCCCATGGTTGCGGTCACGTTTCTGTTGGCGCCGCCGGTGCCCCCGTCGCCGCCTAGACCACCGAAGCCGCCGGTGGAGCCAGCGCCACCCAGACCACCAGCTCCCCCGGCACCGCCGGTGCCGCCGTCACCGATCAGCCAGCCGCCGCGACCTCCGGCGCCACCGGTACCGCCGTGGCCGCCAAGACCACCGCCAACGCCATCACCACCTCGTCCGCCCAGACCACCGTTGCCGCCGGTGAGCGGGACCAGATCCCCGTTGCCGTCGGCGCTGCCTCCGGTGCCGCCAGCACCACCCATCGCTCCGGTCCCGCCCGCTCCGCCGTCGCCGCCGTCACCCCCGACGGTGACGGTCCTGCCGTTGACGGCCTGCGTAGTGGCGGCGCCGCCGGCACCGCCGGCCCCTCCCATCGCGCCAGCGCCACCGTCGCCGCCGTTGCCGCCGTTGCCGCCCACCGCACTCACCGACGAAACGGAACCGGCGCCGCTTGCGGTGCCCCCGGTGCCACCGGCCCCGCCCATTGCTCCTGGGCCGCCATCGCCACCCTTGCCACCATCGCCCCCCACGATCCCGGCGGCACCTGAGTTCGCCGCCGCGCCGCCGTGGCCGCCGACGCCCCCGATCTGCCCCGTGGCGGTGCCGTCACTGCCATTGCCGCCGTTTGCCGCGACGCCGTTGATCTTGTCCTGTCCTGCGCTGCCGTTTTGGGCGTAGGTGTAGGGCGAGCCGGCCGGACCTGGGTTAACGCCATTGGCGCCGGTCCCACCGGCACCGCCGACCCCACCGTCGCCGCCAGTCCCCCACAGCCCGGCGTCGCCACCCGCACCACCGTTGCCGCCCACGCCGCCGCCGACACCGAATCCGCCCGCGCCGCCGTTGCCGCCGTTGCCGAACCACATGCCGCCGGCCCCGCCGGCGCCGCCGCGCTGACCGGGCGCGCCGGCTCCCCCGTTGCCGCCGTTACCGATCAGTCCCGCGGCGCCGCCCGCACCACCGTTCTGACCGATGCCGCCGGCTCCGCCGTTGCCGCCGTTACCCCACAGCAAGCCGCCGTCGCCGCCACGCTGACCGGGTGCGCCGTTCGCGCCATTGCCGATCAGCGGGCGGCCCAGCAGGGCCTCGGCGGGGGCATTCACCGCATCGAGCGCCTGCTGCAGTGGCGAGGCGTTCGTTGCCTCGGCGCCTGCATAGGCGACGCTCGCGCCGCTCAACGCGCGGACGAACTGGTCATGGAAGCTGGCTACTTGAGCACTGAGGGCCTGATAGGCCTGGCCGTGGGCACCGAAGATGGTGGCAATTCCAGTCGAGATCTCATCGGTAGCCGCGGCGACCAGCCCGGTGGTCGAGTGAGCCGCCGCGGCGTTGGCAGCGCTGATCGCCGAACCGATATCCGTCAGATCCGCCGTCGCCGTCGCCAGCATCTCCGGCGTCACAATCGCAAATGACATGCACAGCCTCCTACCGTAAAAGTGCATTGATATACACGGTGGAACGGCCCGAGACGTTCGATAGAAAGGCATACCGGTTGGACTAGGCGGAGCGGTCGTTTCGGTGGATTCTTGAATGCCACACTGCCGACACGACTTTGGATGTCCGCCGGCGACGCGCTCTGACCCTTCGGTTGGCCAGCCGATATGTTGTAGCCCGTGGCCCTTCCTAATCTCACTCGTGACCAGGCTGTCGAACGCGCCGCGGCCGTCACCGTGGACAACTACCGGATCGATCTCGACGTGACCGACGGTTCGGGCGCGCCGGGCGAGCGCACGTTCCGGTCCATCACCACCGTGACGTTCGACGCGCTCGCCGGCGCCGACACCGTGATCGACCTCGCCGCTGACACCGTCCGCAGCGCCACCCTCAACGGCCGGGAACTCGACATCTCGGGCTACGACGAATCGACCGGGATTGCGCTACGCGGACTTGCCGACCGCAATGTCCTTGTCGTCGACGCGGACTGCCGCTACTCCAACACCGGCGAGGGCCTGCATCGCTTCGTCGACCCGGTGGATGGCGAAACCTACCTGTATTCGCAGTTCGAGACCGCCGATGCCAAGCAGATGTTCGCCTGCTTCGACCAACCCGATCTCAAGGCCACGTTCGACATCCGGGTCACCGCGCCCCAGCACTGGAAGGTGGTCTCCAACGGCGCGACCGCGTCCGTGTCGGACCCCCACAAGAACCGCAACGGCAGAGTGCACACTTTCGCGACCACGCCGCGGATGAGCACCTACCTGGTTGCGCTGATCGCCGGCCCGTACGCCGTCTGGGAGGACTCCTACAGCGACGAGCACGGCACTATCCCGCTGGGCATCTATTGCCGTGCCTCGCTGGCGCAACACATGGACGCGGAGCGGTTGTTCACCGAAACCAAGCAGGGATTCGGCTTCTACCACAAGCACTTTGGGCTGCCCTATGCATTCGGCAAGTACGACCAGCTGTTCGTGCCCGAATTCAACGCCGGGGCAATGGAAAACGCCGGTGCGGTGACGTTCCTCGAGGACTACGTATTCCGCAGCAAGGTCACCAGGGCATCCTACGAACGGCGCGCCGAGACGGTGCTGCACGAAATGGCCCACATGTGGTTCGGCGACCTGGTGACCATGAGCTGGTGGGACGACTTGTGGCTCAACGAGTCCTTCGCCACCTTCGCCTCGGTGCTGTGTCAAAGTGAGGCAACCGAATACACGGAGGCCTGGACGACGTTTGCCACCGTCGAGAAGTCGTGGGCGTACCGCCAGGACCAGCTGCCGTCGACGCATCCGATCGCCGCCGACATCCCCGACCTGGCCGCAGTCGAGGTGAATTTCGACGGAATCACCTACGCCAAAGGCGCTTCGGTACTCAAGCAGCTCGTCGCCTATGTCGGCCTGGAGCATTTCCTGGCGGGGTTGCGCGACTACTTCCGCACGCACGCATTCGGCAATGCCACGTTCGACGATCTGCTGGCCGCGCTGGAGCAGGCGTCGGGCCGCGACCTGTCGAATTGGGGTCAGCAATGGCTGCGCACCACCGGGCTCAACACGTTGCGGCCCGAGTTCGACGTCGACGCCGACGGAAAATTCACCCGGTTCGTGGTGGCGCAGAGCGGTGCCGCGCCGGGTGCGGGCGAGACCCGCGTGCACCGGGTGGCGATCGGCATTTACGACGAAGATGGATCCGGCAAGCTGGTCCGGGTCCACCGCGAAGAGCTGGACGTCGCTGGTTCGACGACCGAAGTTACTGCGCTGGTTGGGGTTTCGCGCGGAAAGCTGGTTTTGGTCAACGATGACGACCTGACGTATTGCTCGCTGCGGCTCGACGCCGAATCGCTGCAGGCCGCATTGCAGCGCATCGCCGACATCGCCGAGCCGCTGCCACGCTCGCTGGTGTGGTCGGCGGCCTGGGAGATGACCCGCGAAGCCGAACTGCGTGCCCGCGACTTCGTGTCACTGGTGACCGGCGGCGTGCACGCCGAAACCGAAGTCGGGGTATTGCAGCGACTGCTGCTGCAGGCGCAGACGGCGCTGGGTTCCTATGCCGAGCCGGGGTGGGCGCGCGACCACGGCTGGCCGCAATACGCCGACCGGCTGCTGGAATTGGCACGTGAGGCCCAGCCCGGATCGGATCATCAGCTCGCCTACATCAACGCCTTGTGCTCGTCGGTGCTGTCGTCCCGGCACGTGGAAACGTTGGCGGGTCTGGTCGACCCAAGTCTTTCGGACCCCACCGCGCTGGGATTGGCGGGCGTCGACGTCGACACCGACCTGCGCTGGCGCATCGTTATCGCGCTGGCGACCGCAGGTGCCATCGACGCCGACGGGCCCGACTCGCCGCGGATCGACTCCGAAGCTGAGCGTGACCCCACGGCCGCCGGCAAACGGCATGCCGCCCAAGCCTCCGCCGCACGACCTCAGCTCGAGGTCAAGGAACAGGCCTTCCTAACGGTGGTCGAGGATGACACCTTGGCCAATGCCTTCGGGCGCGCGATTATCGCGGGCATAGCCGCGCCGGGGCAGAGTGAGTTGCTCAAGCCGTTCACCGCACGTTATTTCGATGCCATCCCGGGAGTCTGGGCTCGGCGATCCAGCGAAGTCGCCCAGTCCGTCGTCGTCGGCCTCTACCCGTATTCGGACATCAGTGAAGAGGGCATCGCGGCCGCCGACGAGTTCCTCAGCGACCCCGAGGTGCCCCCGGCGTTACGCAGGTTGGTGCTCGAGGGCCAAGCGGCGGTGAAGCGGTCGTTGCGAGCCCGGCTTTTCGACGCGGCGGAGCCGGCGCTTCAGGCCGCAGACGGCTAATCCCGGGCACGGCTCGCAGTTGAGTGCTGATCAACTGCTGCAATCAATTTGGCCAACGTAGCGGGTATGCACACCGAACGTCACCGGACACTTGATACTGAGGCACTTCGCCTCATCGAGCCGCCCTCAGTGGACGATTTAACCCTAGCGGATAAGGCACGCCCGCAAGTAACTACTTAGTTCGGATCAGCGCGGGCAAACATGGGTTGAGTCGCGAATGGTGTGACTGCGCAACCCTTTTCAGTCGCTTCCAGACATGACCAGCGTGCCAAGACTGCCCGCCTCTCGACACGAGGAGGAATTTAGGTGGGATGCGCAGACGGCGGGCTCATGATGATCGGGTGTGACTGGGGAGCCATACCGCCGGAGGTACATTCGGCGTCACTACTGGGCCCCGGGCCCGGCCCGTTGCTGTCCGCCGCGGCGGCGTGGAGATCGCTGAGCGGTGAATATGCCTTAGCGGCAGACGAACTCACCGCAGTGTTGGTTGAGGTGCAAGGCAGCGCATGGCAGGGCCCAAGCGCGGAAAGTTTTGTGGCCGTGCACATGGTGTATGCGGCGTGGCTAACTGAGGCGAGCGCAGACTGCGCCGCGGCGGCCGCGCAGCACGAGTCGGCAGCCGTGGCCTACGGTGCCGCGCTGGCAGAAATGCCGACATTGGCGGAATTGGCTGCCAATCATGTCATTCACGGGGTATTGATAGCGACGAATTTCTTTGGAATCAATACGATTCCGATCACGCTCAACGAGGCAGACTACGTGCGCATGTGGATTCAGGCCGCCGCGGTGATGGGTGCTTACGAAGTGGCCTCGATTGCAGCATTAGCGGCGGTGGCCCACACCCCGCCGGCGCCGGTGCTGGTCAAGCCGGGCGTCGGTCACCTTGCCGAAAGTGCGCTATTGCCAACACTTTCCCAGCCGCCTTGGTGGGACGTGATCTGGCAACTGATCGAGACCCTTGCCCAGGTCGTAAGCCAGGCGGTATCCGCGCTGGCCAGCGAGATATTTTCCTTCAGTGTCGAACTGATCTTCTACCTAGGTCAGTGGCTGGTGGCGTATGCAGTCCTGATAGGCGGCTATCTACTTCAGCTACTGCACGTGCTGAACGTGCTCATTACCGACCTGCTCGCGTTGTTCTTGTTGGACGCCCAACTAGTGATCCTCTTTCTCTACATCACCGTGCGCGCAATGGACGCAGTAGTCGCGTTGGTGGCTGAGTTCCTGGGCAAGGTGTTGGGAACGCTGTCCTGGGCGCTCGACCAGGCGGCCACAGCGGTGGCCGAGGCAATACGCGAGCTGCTCGGAGGTGTGGCGGCGGCGGCGCAATCGGTGGGATATGTATCCGCGTCGCCTCAAGGCGGTGTCGGCTCGTTACCCACCGGCGGGATCGCGGCGGCACCTGTCACGTTGCCAGCTGATATCGCCCCCGCCGGCAGCTCCGCGGCGGGGTCGGGGACAGTAGCCGCCTCCGAGCGGGGTGCCGGCACGTTGTGGGGATTTGCCGGGACCACGCATGAGGCGGCGATGCGACAACCTGGTGGGTTGTCGATCTTAGGTAGCGGCGAACTCGGGGGCGGGATGCGCATGCCGCTGTTGCCGAGTACGTGGCACGCAATTCCTGCACTCGCGGTCGCGCCCTAAGGCCACGACTCCTATCGACCACCGCACCCGCGGGGAGGTCAGGCGGGCGAGATTCCCGCGCTGAGTACCCGGATCGCGCTGACCAGCCCATCGATCAAGTGGCCCTGCTCGAAAGCCGAGGAAGCGGCGGCAACCCCGAGCGGAGCCGCCGACTCGGCGCCGCGGCCGCGAACCGCTGAGCCGTACACCACCTCGATGGCGGACTGGTCGGGCGAGACGGCGAGCAGCACCGCATTGTCGGGCGTCGGCACCTTGGCCAACAGTTCGCGGGCGCGCGCGGCGGTGTCGCTGCCCAGGTCACCGATATAGACGGCGAACCGCGCCCGAGACGCCCGCGAGCCATATTTCAGCGCGTCGTCGACGGCGACAAGGTCGTTGATCGGGAAGGGGTAGTGCACCGACAGTTCGCCGGGCTCAGTGACCCCGGAGACGCGTCCGCTGGTGGTGATTGCCCAGCCATAGGGCAGCTCAGTGGGTTCGATCGTCGCGACTTCACCACGTGCCACTTGCGCCTCCTCCAACTGTGAACTCCGGTGCGTTGTGCCCGCCATGCCCGTGCGAGTGCCCGACGTCTTCGTCGGTGGCTGCCCACAGGATCGGCGGGTGGGTCCACGGCTCGGAGAGTTTGTAGGTCGCCGGGTGCGGGCCCTTGCGCGACCAGATCAATCCCACCAGCACGATGACCAGCAACAACGGGATGCCAATGAAAAGCAGATGGATCTGCATAACGCTCACGACGCAAACCGTATCCCACCGGGGCAGCGAACGTCAGCTAGGCCGCGCCTTCGCCCAGATACCGTGCCCAGGAGGGGTCCAGCTCCTTGACCGTCGACAGCAATCGCCAGTGCTGGCCCGTCGGTGGCAGCGGCGCGCGGCGCAACACCCAGCCGAGCTCGGCGAGCAGGCGGTCGCCCTTGCGGTGGTTGCACGTCGAGCAGCAGGCGACGCAGTTCTCCCACGAGTGGTCGCCACCGCGGCTGCGCGGCACCACGTGGTCGACGGTGTCGGCCTTCGCTCCGCAGTAGGCGCAGCAGAACCGGTCGCGGTGCATTAATGCGGCCCGGGTCATAGGGACCCGGGCCCGGTAGGGAACTCGCACATAGGTGCGTAGCTGGATCACCGACGGCACCACGATCGACCTGGTCGCCGAGTGGATCAGGGGTCCGGCCGGATCGTCGTGCACCACGTCGGCCTTACCGCAGATCAACATGACGATCGCGCGGCGCAGCGGCAACGCGGTGAGCGGCTCGTAGGTGGAGTTCAGCAGCAGCACCCGCCGGCGATTCCAGATCGATGCGCTCTCAAGGCGGGCGGGCGGGTGAATCTCGACACTATGCAGGCATGACGCGGCTGAGGGCCCGGTTACGCCTGCCGCGGCACCGGAACTGCGGTGGCTGCGGCGTTTCTTGCGCTGCGCCATAAATCCTCCGCGGACAGTCCACCATGATTTGCTGCTGACTGCACGCCAATTGCCTCGCGCGCGCCGTGTCGATCCGGTGAACACCTGGAACGCTCAGCGGTGGCCCACAATGGAAGACGATGGATCAAACAACGGAATCGTTCTATGACGCGATCGGCGGCGCCGAAACCTTCCACGCCATAGTCTCGCGTTTTTACGAGCAAGTCGCCGACGACGAGGTACTGCGTCCCCTGTACCCCGAAGAGGACCTGACGGGCGCCGAACAGCGGTTACGCATGTTCTTGGAGCAGTACTGGGGCGGTCCGCGAACCTATTCAGACCAGCGCGGTCATCCCCGGCTGCGGATGCGCCACGTCCCCTTTCGGATCACCCCCATCGAGCGCGACGCCTGGTTGCGGTGCATGCATACCGCGGTCGCCTCGATCGACTCCCAGACCCTTGACGACGAACACCGCCGCACGCTGCTCAACTATCTCGAAATGGCCGCCCACTCCCTCGTGAACTCCGCGTTTTGATGGTCGGTCAAGGGGCGCAGCCCGGCTCGTGGTGGCAGTCCGCGGTCTTCTACCAGGTTTATCCGCGGTCGTTCGCCGACAGCAACGGTGATGGTGTGGGTGACCTGGACGGGCTGGCGGGGCGGCTGGACCACCTGGTCCGTCTCGGCGTCGACGCGATCTGGATCAATCCGGTCACCGTCTCGCCGATGGCCGATCACGGCTACGACGTCTCCGATCCTCGCGACATCGACCCACTGTTCGGCGGAATGGCCGCCTTCGAGCGGCTCATCGCGGCCGCACACCAGCGGGGCATCAAAGTCACCATGGATGTGGTGCCCAACCACACCAGTTCGGCGCACCCCTGGTTTCGGGCGGCGCTGGCGGCCGGGCCAGGCACCGAGGCAAGGGACCGTTATTTCTTTCGCGACGGCCGCGGCCCCGGCGGGCTGCTTCCGCCGAACAACTGGGAATCGGTGTTCGGCGGGCCGGCCTGGACGCGGGTGTTCGAACCCGACGGCAGCCCCGGTCAGTGGTATCTGCACCTCTTCGATGCCGAACAGCCCGACTTGAACTGGGACAACACGGAAGTCTTCGACGACTTCGAGAAGACACTGCGGTTCTGGCTCGAACGCGGCGTCGACGGTTTCCGCATCGACGTGGCGCACGGAATGGCCAAGCCGCCGGGGCTACCGGACAGCCAGGACATGAGCGAGGTCTTGCGCCACACCGACGATGACCCACGCTTCAACCGTCCGCATGTGCACGCGATACACCGCGACATCCGAGCGGTGATCGACGACTATCCCGGGGCGGTGACCGTCGGCGAAGTATGGGTGACCGACAACGCGCGATGGGCCGAATACGTGCGGCCCGACGAACTGCATCTGGGCTTCAACTTCCGGTTGGCGCGCACCGATTTCGACGCCGCCGAAATTCACGACGCCGTGCAGAACTCCGTGGAAGCCGCGGCGCTGGAAGACGCCACTCCGACCTGGACGCTGGCCAACCACGACGTCGGCCGGGAAGTGACCCGCTACGGCGACGGCGAAATCGGCCTACGCCGGGCGCGGGCGATGGCGATGCTGATGCTGGCCCTGCCCGGTGCGGTGTTCATCTACAACGGCCAGGAGCTGGGATTGCCCGACGTAGACCTGCCCGACGAGGTACTGCAGGACCCTACCTGGGAACGCTCCGGGCACACCGAACGCGGCCGTGACCGGTGCCGGGTGCCGCTCCCGTGGTCGGGCGATACTCCCCCGTTCGGGTTCTCCAGCTGCGCTCAGACCTGGTTACCTATGCCCGCCGACTGGTCTGCGCTGACCGTCGAAAAGCAGCTCGGCGACCCCAGCTCAATGCTGACCTTCTTCCGACGTGCACTCCGATTGCGCAGGGAGCGTGCGGAGTTCGATGGCAGCGAGATCGACTGGCTGTCGGCGAACGGCGACGCATTGATCTTTCGGCGCGGCGGTGGCGGGTTGGTTTGTGCGCTCAACGCGGGCCAGCGTCCTATGGCGCTGCCGGCAGGAGAGCTGCTCCTGGCCAGCGAGCCATTGACCAACGGCAAGTTGGCGCCAGACAGCGCGGCCTGGCTGTTGACTCAGCGCAACACCAGGCCCGGCTGACCGCGTCGGCGGTACACCGAGCCGTAGCGCGCGTCGACCCGTAACCACGCCGGCAGAATGCGAATGCGGATCATTTCGTCGGTGGCGATCGCCTCCGCCGACTGAGGCACGAAACCCATTGCCGTCAAGGCGAATACGCAACGCATGGGCAGCCCTACGGTAATGTCGGCCGAACTGACCTCGATGACCTCCTGGTCGAGCAATGAAACGGGCGGACCATGCGAACCGCTGTGTTCCTTGGCCAGTTGAGCGCCGCGCTGCGCCAGGTCGACGACCACGCCGGCCGGCACATCGTCGAGGTGGGTGAAGCCTGATTCCGGCGGCAACGCGCCCCGCCACGCCGAGTCCATCGAGTAGCCCGGGTCGATGAAACCCGAACTGTCCATTGCGGCCAGCCCCCGCGCCAACGCGTCCGCCCCGACCGACATGTCGCCGGGACGCACACTGCCTGCCACCACTCGGCTGGCCAGCACATCGAAACCCGTTGCCACCCAAGCCGTCAGCAATCCGTCCGAACGCTGGCGGAGGCGGATGATCGCCGAATCATCCAGCCGCATAGCATGATCCACGAATGTGACCAGATCTTTGCGGTGGGCCGGATCCCCCAGCCACAAACCGCGCTCGGCTACCGAATCCACCGCTGCAAGTACTCCCGATGGTGTGGCGACAGCCGCACCAGTCGCTGCTCCTCGATATGTACGGTGGCCAACTGCGATTCGGCGATGACGGCCGGTTTGGAGTCCGGATCGGCGTTTACCGAACGCACTTCATAGCCGAGGGTGAAGTCCACCGCCCGCAGCCGCTTGGTCCACATCGTCACCTGCAGCGGAGAATCGGCCAGCCGCAACTGGTCCTTATAGGTGACCCGGACGTCGGCGATCAGCAGGCCGATGGTGGTGATGTCAGCTCCGAACGGCTCTTTGAGGAACGGGACACGCGCCTCTTCGAGGATGGTGACCATGGTGGCGTGGTTGATGTGCTGGTACATGTCGATGTCGGACCAGCGCACCGGCACTGCCGCGACGAACCCGTGGCTCACCCTGACGATCCCCGTCCGCTGGTCCGCGTCATCCGGCGGATCTGGCGTGCGGCCACCGACAACGTCGCGAGATCCATTGTGCCGCTTTCCCGGATCTCGTTCAGGGTTCGTCGCGCCCGCTCCACCCGGGATGCGCTGATGTGTTCCCATTCGGCGATCTTCTGCTCGCCACTCTCGTCGGGCTCGCCGACGGCCAGCACGTCGAAACACAGCGACCGCAAAGATGCGTAGATGTCGTCTCGAATCGCCAGGCGCGCCAACGAATGCCAGCGGTCGGTGCGGGCCAGCCCGGACACCGCGGTCAATAAGGCGTCGGTGCCGAGTCGATCCATCAACGCGAAATAGGTGTCGGCGACTTCGGCGGTGTCGATCTCGGTGATGTCGGCGACGTCGATGATGTCGAGCAGGCTGTAGCGGTAGAGGCCGGCCGCAACCCGGTAGGCCAAGTCCTCGGGCGCGCCTTGGGAAATGAATTCTCCGGCTTCCTTTTCCACGATTGCCTTGTCGTCACCGCGCAACCACTCCGACATGCGCGGCGTCAGCGCCTTGACTTTCGCGCCGAATCGGTTGATCTCAGCGCCGACGGCCAGCGGCTGGGGACGATAGTTGAGCAGCCAGCGTCCGGCGCGGTCAATCAGCCGACGGTTGTCCAGGATCAACCGGTCCGATAGCGCTACCGGTAGATTCTCCGCGCGGATCCGCCGCCAGATATGACCCACGCCGAAGATGGCGTCGGTCGCGGCATAGGTGCGCACCGCGTCAATCGGCCGGACACCGACATCCTCGGCTATCCGGAAGGCGTAGCTGATGCCGCCAGTGTCCACCAGATCATTGATCAGCATGGTGGTGACGATCTCGCGGCGCAGCTGGTGGGTACGAATTTCCGGAGTGAACCGATCGCGTAGCGGCTTGGGGAAGTATTGCGGCAGCCTGGACGCGAACACGTCCTGATCGGGCAGCTCGGTTTTCAACACTTCTTCTTTGAGGGCCAGCTTCACGTGTGCCATCAAAGTCGCCAACTCCGGCGAGGTGAGCCCGATGCCGATCTCTGAGCGCCGCAGGATCTCTTTTTCCGACGGCAGGGCCTCCAGTTCGCGGTTGACCCCGCGCTCGGCCACCAGGTATTTGATCTGGTCGGCGTGCACCGGCAGCAGGCTGGCCGCGTTGGCGCGGCTGGTGCCCATCAGGTCGTTCTGGTCTTCGTTGTCGGTGAGCACCAGCTGCGCGACCTCGTCGGTCATCGACTCCAGCAGCTGACTGCGCTCCTCGACCTTGACCTTGCCGGCGGTTACCAGCGAGTCGATCAGAATCTTGATGTTGACCTCGTGGTCAGAACAATCCACGCCGGCGGAGTTGTCCATGGCGTCGGTGTTGATTCGGCCGCCCGACAGGTCGAACTCCACCCGGCCCCGTGCGGTGACTCCCAGATTGCCGCCTTCGCCGATGACCTTGGCGCGCACCTGGTTTGCGTTGACCCGTACCGGATCGTTGGCCCGGTCGCCCACATCGGCGTCCGACTCGGATTCGGCCTTGATGTAGGTGCCGATGCCACCGTTGAACAGCAGATCCACCGGCGCCTGCAGAATCGCGCGAATCAGGTTGGGCGGCGACATTTCTTCGGCCCCGCCGTCGATCCCCAGCGCGGTCCGCACCTGCTCGCTGATGGGAATGGCCTTGTGCTCCCGGCTGTAGACGCCGCCGCCCTCACTGATCAGCGATTTGTCGTAGTCGTCCCAACTGGACCGGGGCAAGTCGAACATCCGCCGGCGCTCGTCCCAGGAAACCGCGGCGTCGGGATTCGGGTCGAGGAAGATGTGCCGATGATCGAACGCGGCGATCAGCCTGATGTGTTTGCTCAGCAACATGCCGTTGCCGAACACGTCGCCGCTCATGTCGCCGACACCGACGACGGTGAAATCCTCGGTCTGGGTGTCAACTCCGATCTCGCGGAAGTGACGCTTGACGGCCTCCCAGGCGCCCTTGGCGGTGATGCCCATGGCCTTGTGGTCGTAGCCCACCGATCCGCCGGAGGCGAACGCGTCGCCCAGCCAGAACCCGTAGGACTTGGCGACGTCATTGGCGATGTCGGAGAACGTGGCGGTGCCCTTGTCCGCGGCAACCACCAGATAGGCGTCGTCGCCGTCACGACGCAGCACTTCCGGTGGGGGGGTGACCTTTCCGGTTGCCTTGTCGACGTTGTCGGTGACATCGAGCAAACCGGAGATGAACAGCTGATAGCAGGCGACGCCTTCGGCGCGGGTGGCCTCACGGTCGGCACCGGGGTCGCCGGTGGGCAACGGTGGTCGCTTGACGACGAATCCGCCCTTGGCCCCGACCGGCACGATGACGGCGTTCTTGACCGCTTGCGCCTTAACCAGACCCAGGATCTCGGTGCGGAAATCGTCGCGGCGGTCCGACCAGCGCAAGCCGCCGCGCGCCACCGGGCCGAATCTCAGG
This sequence comes from Mycobacterium szulgai, assembly GCF_002116635.1. Taxonomy (GTDB): domain Bacteria; phylum Actinomycetota; class Actinomycetes; order Mycobacteriales; family Mycobacteriaceae; genus Mycobacterium; species Mycobacterium szulgai. Next base: position 47,453 of record NZ_LQPW01000029.1, read on the forward strand.
TGGACGCCTTCGACACGCGGCGAGTACACGAAGATTTCGAACTTGGGTCGTGGCAGCGGCAGCTCGTCGATCAGCTGCGCATTGAGTTTGACCACTAACGCATCGCGGCGCCGCGCCGAATCTTTGCGTGTCACAAAGTAATTGGTGCGCAGTGTGGCCTGTACCAGGGAAGCGAAGGAACGCAGGATGCGGTCGGTGTCCAGGCTCACCAGGGCGTCGATGTCGGCGGCGACGGCCGCTGCGGCCGCTTGGGCGTCGCGGCTGACCGGTGAACCCGCCGGCCGGGGGTCGAAGAGTGCTTCGAACAGCGTGACCAGTGACCGTGCAGTGGAGGCATGCTCGTTGAGCACCGATTCGATGTAGGACTGGCTGTATGGAAACCCCGCCTGTCGTAAGTACTTGGCGTAGGCGCGCAGCAGCACGACCTGCTGCCAGTTCAGGCCGGCGCGCATGACCAACTCGTTGAACCGGTCCACCTCGACGCGGCCCTGCCAGATCGCGGTGACCGCGTCGGCGAATCGTTGCGCGCCGGCTTCGCGCTCGGCGTCGGTCTGGGCAAGCGGGATGGTGGGGTGTGGGGAAATCCTGAACTGATAGATCCACACCGGCAAGCCGTCAGGGCGGTCGACTGTGAAGGGACGCTCTTCGAGCACCACGACGCCCATGCTTTGCAGCATGGGCAACAGTTGGCTCAACGATGCGCTACGGCCACCCAGGAACCAGGTGAGTTGCGCGACTCCTTGCTCGTCGCGTTCGGAGAACACCAGCTTGACCGAGTCATCGGTCAGCTCGTTGATGATCGCGATGTCGCCGACGGCATCGTCCGGGGTGACGGCCTGCTTGTAGGCCTCGGTGAACGCGACCGCGTAGTGCTCGGCATCGGCGCGGCTGACCCTGCCGCTGGCAGCGGCGCCGATCAGCCGGTCGGCCCAGGTCCGCGCGGCTTCGCTCAGTAGCGCCTGGATCCGTATCCGATTGTCTTCGGAGATGTCGACCGGCGCCAACGTCGTATCCTCGGTGGGCAGGCGCACCATGAAATGCATGAGAGCCCAAGGGGATTCACTGACCCGGGCGGTGAATTCCAGTCGCGTCCCGCCGAATTCGCGGACCAGGATGTCCTCGATCTGCAAGCGCACGGCGGTCGTGTAGCGATCGCGCGGAACATAGACCAGGCAGGAAACGAAGAATTGCAGCCGGTCGGCGCGCAGGAACAGCAATGCGCGGCGTTGGGAGCCCAGATCTACCACGGCTTTGGCCATCGACAACAAGCGTTCGGCACTCAACGTGAAGAGCTCTGGGCGCGGAACGGTTTGAATGACGTCAAGCAGTAGCTGACCGGGGTGGCTGGGATCACTGCCGGCCAATTCGAGTGCTTCCCGAACCCGGCGCGAGATTGCCGGGATCTCCAGGACGTCGGCGTTCATCGCGGAAACGGTGAACAGCCCGACGAAGCGATGCTCGATGACGCTGTTGCCGCCGTCGACGTATTCGCGGACGGCGATGGCATAAGGGTAGGCGCCGTAGCGCAGGTAACTGCCCACCGCGGCCTGGGCCAACACCAACAACTTGCCATCATCAGTCAGCCGGGGACGGGTGCCGGAGCGCGCGCGCAATACACCCAGGCCGCTGGAGCCGTCGCCGAGCACCAGACCGTTTTGGACCCTGCAGGGCTGGTAGCCCAGCAGCAGGAAGTTGCCGTTGCCCAGCCAGCGCAGCAGCGCGGCGACTTCCTCCCGGTCGGGCGCCGAGTAGTGGCCGTCGGGATCGCTGTCGATTTCTGCGGCCAAATCGGCCAGGGTGTCGATCATCGTTCCCGCGTCGGTGGCGACCCGTTGGACGTCAGCCAACACCTTGGGCAGCAACCGTTCGACCTCGGCAAGGGCCTTGCTGTCGACGGACGGTGAGAGCTGGACATCTATCCAGGCCTCGCCGGCGTAGGGCGATGATTTGTCGGCTTTGCGTTCGACGCGCAGCAGCGCGCCACCCGGGTCGCGCTGGACCTCGAACACCGGAGTCATGATCGCCGTGTAGTCCACGCCGAGCCGGTGCAGCAGCACCGTGACCGAATCCAGCAGCATGCTGCCGTGGTCGGTGACCACCTGTAGCGAGGGCCCACACCCCGTCGCGTCGTCGGGCCGGTAGATGCACACACAGCTGTCACCGGCCGGACGGCAGCTGGCCAGCTGATAATGCGCACTGAGCTTGGCAGGCGTTACCAGCGATTCGGCCTTCGCCGGCCGGGCGCCGTCGCAGTCCGGGCCGCTACAACTGTCCAGGTATGCCTGCGAGACCCAAGAGGGAATGTCGGAACCGTCGGTCAGCGTGGACCACGCCTCGACGTCCTGCTTGGCTCCGGGATCGATCGTCATGCCGACTGCTCCCAACTCACGACGGACACCAGCAGGGTGCTCATGATCGCTGTGGTCCCAATTGCCCCGCTCCTCAACGGCCGTCCGGCCGCATTGTCGCGGCGCGTGCCGAACCTGACATTAGTCCCGTGTCAGCCTGCGATGGGTCACTCGGTGCGGACGCGCGGCTTCGATACCAAGCCGTTCTACTTTGTTCTCCTCATATGCACCGAAGTTGCCCTCGAACCAGAACCACTTCGCCTCGTTGTCGTCGTCGCCCTCCCACGCCAGGATGTGCGTGCAGGTCCGGTCCAGGAACCAGCGGTCGTGCGAAATGACCACCGCACAACCGGGGAAGTTGACCAAGGCATTCTCCAGCGAACTCAGGGTCTCGACGTCCAGGTCGTTGGTCGGCTCGTCCAGCAGGATCAGGTTGCCACCCTGCTTGAGCGTCAGCGCGAGGTTCAGCCGGTTGCGTTCGCCGCCGGACAGCACACCGGCCGGCTTCTGCTGGTCGGGCCCCTTGAACCCGAACGCCGACACATATGCTCGCGACGGCACTTCGGTCTGTCCGACCTGGATGTAGTCCAGTCCGTCCGAGACGACTTCCCACACCGTCTTCTTCGGATCGATCCCGGCGCGGGTCTGGTCTACATAACTCAGCTTTACCGTCTCGCCGACCTTGACCGTGCCGCTGTCCGGCGCTTCGAGCCCGACGATGGTTTTGAACAGCGTCGTCTTGCCGACGCCGTTGGGGCCGATGACGCCGACGATGCCGTTGCGGGGCAGCGTGAAGGACAGGTCCTTGATCAGGGTGCGGCCTTCGAAGCCCTTGTCCAGGTGTTCAACCTCCACAACCACCGAGCCCAAGCGCGGCCCAACCGGAATCTGAATTTCCTCGAAGTCGAGCTTGCGCGACTTCTCCGCCTCGGCGGCCATCTCCTCATACCGCTGCAGCCTCGCCTTGCTCTTGGCCTGGCGCGCTTTGGCACCCGACCGAACCCAGGCCAGTTCGTCCTGCAACCGCTTCTGCAGCTTGGCGTCCTTGCGGCCCTGCACCGCGATCCGCTCGGCCTTTTTCTCCAGGTAGGTCGAGTAGTTGCCCTCGTACGGGTAGGCGCGGCCACGGTCGAGTTCCAGAATCCATTGCGCGACGTTGTCCAGGAAATAGCGGTCGTGGGTGACCGCCAATATCGCACCGGCGTAACTGGCAAGATGCTGTTCGAGCCACTGCACGCTTTCGGCGTCCAGGTGGTTGGTCGGCTCGTCAAGTAGCAGCAAGTCGGGCTTGGACAGCAGAAGCTTGCACAAGGCAACCCTGCGCCGCTCACCCCCGGACAAGTTGGTCACCGGCTCATCGGGTGGCGGGCAGCGCAGCGCGTCCATGGCCTGTTCCAGCTGCGAATCCAGGTCCCACGCGTCGGCGTGGTCCAGATCCTCCTGCAGCCGGCCCATCTCCTCCATCAACTCGTCGGAGTAGTCGGTAGCCATCAACTCGGCGACCTCATTGAAGCGGTCGAGCTTGACCTTGATGTCACCCATGCCCTCTTCGACATTGCCTCGAACGGTCTTCTCCTCGTTGAGCGGCGGCTCCTGCTGCAGGATGCCGACGCTCGCTCCGGTGGCCAGGAAGGCGTCGCCGTTGTTCGGCTTGTCCAGACCGGCCATGATCCGCAAGACGCTCGACTTACCGGCCCCATTCGGGCCTACGACGCCGATCTTGGCTCCGGGGTAGAAGCTCAACGTGACATCGTCGAGGATCACCTTGTCGCCGTGCGCCTTGCGGACCTTCTTCATCGTGTAGATGAACTCAGCCATTGCGCGGTATTGCCTTTCTGGTCTATCGGAAATATTCCGCCGACCATCCTAGGCACCGGCCGGCAACGTTAGGCCGACAGTGGCAGCGCGCAGTATCCGGCAGCGGGCTCGCCCGCCGTGGAATCCGGCCCTGGGTCCGCCCCGGCGGCGCGATCCTGGCCCGAAGTGTCCTCTTCGGACACCTCGGTTGCTACCGGCGACGGGGCGTCCGACGGGTGGGGACCGGTGTAGCTCGGCTTCTCGATGCGCACGAACACCCGCGACAGATCCGGTCCGACAGAGATCGCACGCATCTCCAGCGAAGAACGGCGATTGCCGTCGCGGTCTTCGTACTCGCTGGTGTACACGTGGCCCGTGACGATCACCGGCGCGCCCTTGCTCAACGCCGCACCCACGCCACCGACCAGCCGTCCCCAGCAGTTGACGGTGATGAACAGCGAGTTGCCCGGTTCCCACCCGCCATCAGCGGTCCGGCGCCGCGAATTGCTGGCGACGCGAAACTTGATCAGATCCTGGTTGCCGACCGTGCGGCGCTGGGGGTCATTGACGATGTGACCGATGACGGTCAACGGCGTTTCAAACATTTGCTCAACATCCCTTCGGTGAAGTGGCCCTCTGGCTTGCTGCCATTCAGCCCCGGGCCACCGACGAACCCCCCTGCGGTGGACGCTGGCACGGCCACGCTGTGGATGAAAGCGCGACTTTGGATAAGCGCCGTACTGCCGGAGGCACTACTGGGGTTGGCTTACTTCCCGCCCATGACGCGCTCTGAATTCACGAGCGACGAACTGATTGCGAGCGACTTTCCCGACGTAGTCGAAATCTCGCAGGATGTCGCGCAATTCGTTGCGGAAGGCGACGCGACGTTCGGCCAGATCTGCCGCCGGCGCTATCAGATCCTGATCGACGACGACCTGGCGCGCGGTGGCGAACAGCAGTGTCGATACTGACTCGCTACTGCGGACCCGGCCCTGCGCCACGTACTGGCGGCCCACCCCGAGCGCAAGATCCGTCAGTTCCTTTTGACCGATATCTGCCGGGGCGTCGCGCAATACGTCGGCCACGATCTCATAGGCTTCGAAGAACACCCGCAACATCGCCCCAGACATCAACGGCCGCTTGGCGTACAGCATCGCGTCGATCTCGTCGCCACCGGCGGCAAGGCTTGTCTCCCAATTATTTTGCCAAGCCATCTCTTCGGCGATGTTCGCCCGGAATGCCGCCGAATCGGCGAAATAGAAATCGAACTTGAGCAGATCGCGCAGCCGCATCGCCTGATCCCAAAAGGCCGCGACATGATCGCCGTCGGTGTGGCGGGCGTGCGCCAGCGCCAGCTCGACGATGGAGGTCTCCAGGAACGCATGAATCACCGAGTTCCGATAGAACGCCGCGGCATGCTCGTCGTCGGGTGCGATGTACCACACCGGTTCGCGCCCGCCGTCGACACGAGTGACCGGGTGAGCATTGGACAACGCATCCACCGCCGCACGTACACCTTCGCGGGAGCGCAGCCGTAATGCACTGGTGGACACCGGGGTTTGCTTGCGGTCGAGATAGTCAAGCGAATCCTGCAAGGTGTGGTGCAACTGGCCGAGGGTCAACGCCAACCCACCCGTGGTGAGCAGCAACGCAGAAACCAAGCCCGTTGCCGTCACGGGTGTGGCCTGCAGAATTCGCCACGCGACTTGGAACGACATCTTCTGCAGCGCAAGACGTTTGGCGTCTCGATCCTGCGCCAACGGCCCCTGCGGCGGGCCAAGGTACTCGCGCATCGAAACCGCTTCGGGGAAGCGGACATAGATCTTGCCGTAGTTGCGTTCGCCCTGCGCCTTGATGAAGTTGTACAGCCAGCTGAACCCTTCGGGGGTTTTCTCGGCACCCTGCGCGTATGCGGCGTACTCGGCGATCTCATGCAGTTGGTCAAAGCAGATCGAAACACCTTGCAGCAAGATGTCGTCGGCGCGGCCGTCCAAGTACGCATCGGCGACGTAGCTCATCAATCCGAGCTTGGGCGGCAACATCTTTCCGGTGCGTGAGCGGGTGCCTTCGATGGACCAACTCAGGTTGAACCGCTTCTCGACGATATAGCCGACGTACTCCTTGAGTACGTATTTGTACAGCGGGTCGTCGCCGATGTTGCGCCTGATGAAGATAGTCCCCGATCGCCGCATCAGGGGTCCCATGATGCCGAATGACAAGTTGATGCCGCCGAACATGTGTACCGGCGGAAGCCTGTTCTCCTGCATCGCGACCGGCACCACCGCGCCGTCGATGTAGGACCGGTGCGAGAACAGCAATACCGCCGGATGTGTTTCCAGCGCAGCCCGCATGGCCGCAACCTGGTACTCGTCGTAGTCGATCTCCGGATCGAATCCGCGGCTGAGCATCCGTCCCAGGACCGAGATCACGTCGACGGAGACCTGGCTCCATCCGGTCGCCAGCTCGTCGAGCATCTTGCCGGCTTGCTCAATGCTGGCGTTGGGAATCTGTTTGAGGCCGTTACGAAATCGCGTTGATGCCAACATCTCCGGTTTCACAAGCCGGGGCGACTTGTATTGCGGCCCAAGTATCCGGTATTCGGCGCGTGCCAGCGCAAGCAACGCCCGGCGGGTGACGAACTGGGCGAAATCGCGCGTGTTCTCCGCGACAGTGGTGTCGTGCCACTGTTGGCGAAGTTCGGACACCTTGGCCGACTCGCCGGCCACCACCCGGGCACGACGCGGGTCGGTGCGCAGGATGCGACGCTGCTGACGTTGGTTGGGGTGGTAGGGATCTCGCCCAGGTAGCAGCGCGGCGACCTTTTCTGCCCTGCTGCGGTCCGCCGGCGGTAACCAGAACACCCGCACCGGCACAATCGAGCGATCCTCGCCCGACTCGAGCTGCTCGACCAACGCGGTGAACGCCGTCGGCGGCGCAGTGCTCAGCGGCAGCTTCAATATGTCGAATTTCGACTCCGGATTGCGGGCGCGCTGGTGGCCCAGCCAATCCATGATCAACTGCATCTCGACGGGAGTTTCCATCGACGCAAGCACCAGCGAGTCTTCGGCGGACAGGACCGCGCTGGTGTCGGCGGCCGGTTTGGTCACGACCGTCCTTGGGGCCTAGCAGCTTCGGTGGCATCGGCGCTGTTGACGACGGGCCGTTGCGCCTCACCATCTTTGAGCGCGACCTGCGATTCGTTCGGATTCGCCACCGGCGCCGCCTTTTTCGCGGCCTTCTTCGCGACTTTCTTCACGGGGGCTTTGGCCGCAGTCTTCTTGACGGCCTTCTTTGCCGGGGCCGCAGCTTTTTTCGCGGTCGCTTTCGACGCCGTCTTCGGCTGCGCCTTTTTCGCAGGTGCCTTCGCTGCCCGCGCTCTACGCGCCGCTTTCCTCTCTGCGTAGAGGTCGACTTCCGGCAGCTCATCGACCGGCCAATCGCGCAGCGTGTCCAAATACAATTGGCGCACTTCGGCGATGCGGTCCGGCAACGTCTCGAGGGTCCAGTCGTCGACCGAAATCGGCGGAAATACAGCCACATCCACGGTGCCGGGGTTGATCGTGGTCGAGTTTCGAGAGGCGACGATTTCGGCGTTACGAATCACTATGGGGACGATCGGAATCCCCACCGCCATCGCAATGCGGAAGGGCCCCTTCTTGAATTGGCCGACTTGGGTGGTGTCCAACCGAGTACCTTCGGGGGCGATCACGATCGACAATCCATTCTTGGCGCGTTCTTCGACGGTGTGCAGCGTCTCCACCGCGGCAACCGGATCGTCGCGGTCGACGAACACGCCGTCGAGCACCTTGCCGAGCGTGCCCATAATCGGGTCGTTCTGCAGTTCCTTCTTGCCCACGCCGACCCAGTTGTCGCGCACCAACGCTCCGGCGATGACCGGGTCGACCTGGTTGCGGTGGTTGAAAAGGAAGACGGCCGGGCGCTGCGCGGTCAGATTCTCGCTGCCGATGACGTTCAGGTGCACTCCGCTGGTCGCCAGTAACAGCTGAGAGAACGTGGAGGTGAAGAAATTCACGCCACGCCGGCGGCTGCCGGTCAGCACACCGATCCCCACCGCACCGGCCGCGACGGGAAACATGGTGCTGAAGCCGGCAAGTGTGCGCAACTGCCGCCGCAGGCCCACGCCGCCGCGGCTGTTGAATTTCAGGATCGGCCAGCCACGGCGCTTGGCGACCGCGGCCATTTTGCCTTCGGGGTTGGTCGGGCGCGGATTGCCGACCAGATACATCAGCGCGACGTCCTCGTCGCCGTCGGCATAGAAGTAACTGTCTTTCAGGTCGATCTCGTGTTCGGCCGCAAAGCGTTGTACCGCAGCGGCTTTGCCCGGCCCCCACAAGATCGGCTTGACGACACCGCCGGTGAGCAAGCCGTCGTCGTTGGTCTCGAACTTATTGGTAAGCATGTTGGTGATACCCAAGAAGCGCGCCACCGGGCCGACCTGAATGGTCAGCGCCGACGAGCTGAGCACGACGGTGTGGCCGCGAGCGACGTGTGCCCGCACCAACTCTCGCATTTCCGGGTAGATCCGGGACTCGATCCGCTGGGCGAACAGCCGCTCGCCGATCTCCTCCAAGTCCGTCAACAGCCGTCCGCGCAGCGCCGAGGAAGCCTTGCCGATCAGGTCCTCGAACTCGATGCGCCCAAGCGTGTGGTTCAGACCGGCCTGAACCATGCTGAGCAGCTCCCCCACCCCCATGTCCCGGCGCCGCAGCCGCTCCTGGGTGAGGATGACCGCCGTGAACCCCGCGACCAAGGTCCCGTCCAGGTCGAAAAACGCACCGACCTTGGGCCCGGGGGGGCTGGCCATGATCTCGGCCACCGAGCCGGGTAACCGCAGATCCACCGAGGGCTTAGCGCGCGGCTCGTCGGAGGAGGTCATGAGCCCGATACCGATCGAGACGCAGAATCATCCGACGTGAACGAAGCCGGGACCGCGCGCGGTGCCGGGTCACCGGCCAGTGCCAGGATTTCGTCGAAACCCTCCAGCAGACACCGGGCGAACAATTCATCGTTGCGCACCGAGGCCCGGTCGTAACGGACGGTGACGGTGCAGTAGCCGCCGCGCGAAATCAGCACTACCATCATCGCCACCCCGGGAAGTGGTCCAATTCCATACTGGCGCAATATCTTTGCACCCGCGATAAACGTGTCTCCCGGATAGACCGGGACGTTGCTGGCCTGCACGTCCGAGCCGATCACCGAACCGCTGATACCTTCGAGCACCGCCGTGGGCAAGACGCTCAAAACCGGCGCGATGGAACCGATGACGTTCATGGCGGGCTCGTCACGCCGCTGCGTCATCTGGGCCCGGATCTTCTTCATCCGGGCCACCGGATCGACGGTGCCAACCGGTGCAGCCAGGTTCACGCCGGTGAACCGATTCCCGCCGGCGCCGTCCGCGTCAGCGCGCAGGTTCACCGGCACCGCCATCGGCAGCGTGCTGATCGGCACGCCGAGGGCCACGTGGTAACGACGCAGTGCGCCGCACAGGCCCGCGAGGTAAGCGTCGTTGATCGATCCACCGCCGGCCTTGGCCGCTTTGTGCAGCTCGGAGAGCTTGATGTCGATGGCCTCGGTACGGGTGGTCAGGCTGCGCCGGCGCAACAGCGGTGAGGGCTCGGCCGCCCGATTCATCACTCGCATGCTCGACAGGGCGTAGCCCACGATTCCCGACACCGTCGCCGCCGGATCGAAAACCGCGCGTCCGGCTGCTGAAACCGCCCCGGACACCGCCCCCAGGACCCCACCGACGATGGCGATCGGCAGGTGATTAATGCCTTGGCGCATAAGGTCATTGGGCGACAGATCCTGCGGAATGGGTTGCGGCGGCGTCGGTCGCGGGGGTGGATCACGCTCCAGGTCGTAGATCTCGGCGAACATCTCCACACCGCCGACACCGTCGGTGACGGCGTGGCTCACGTGCAGAAGGGTGGCAGCTTTGCCGTCCGGCAGCCCCTCGACCAAGGTGGCCGTCCAGAGCGGTCGGGATATGTCCAACGGCGACTGCAGGATCACCTCGGCTAGGTCGAATACTTCGCGCAGCGTGCCGGGTTCGGACACGCGTACCCGGCGAACGTGAAAATCGAGGTTGAAGTCCGGGTCCACCACCCAGCGCGGCGCCGCGGTCGGCAGCGTCGGCACGACGACCTTCTGGCGCAGCCGCAACACCTTGCGGGAGGCGTTTTCGAACCGTGTCCGGAAGCGGTCCCAGTCCGGCGTGGAGTCGAGGAGTTCGAGCGCCATGATCCCCGAACGTGTCCGCGGATTCGCCTCGCCGCGATGCATCAAATAATCGACCGGGCCAAGTTCGTCGGACAATCCAACGCCCTCGGCAGACTCAGCCATGGTCATCACCCCGAGCACGACGCGCGAACCCTCTCACCGCCGATCAAGCCTCCTGACTCAGCCCTGACAACGCAAACGCTCATAGACAATGCCCACCCAACGCTAGTCCGGTTAGCGCGGCGGTGAAAGCCGAGCATGAGTGAGGATCGACTCAGTGTGGCGACGGCCGCGGGCCTGCTGACCAAAGATGTTGCCGGTCAGTCCAGTTGGGCTGACGCGGAAACGTTTTAGCTGGCCGGAGTCGCCGACAGGGCCAACGATCCCATCAGCGCGCGCCGCCCGTAGACCACACCGAGGAAGTCGGCAACGGCGTTGGCGGCCAGCCGTGAGCGCACGGTGGGAGTGATGTCGAAAGCGTGGTGGGCGTTGGCCAGCTCGGCGTAGGCCACGGTGGCCGCACCGGCGCCTCGCAGCGCCGCACAGAACGCTCGCGCCTGGCCGCTGGGAACCAACTGGTCCTTTTCGCCGTGCAGCACGAAGAACGGCGGGGCTTCGCTGTGCGCGTACGAAATCGGCGACGCCGCGGTGAAGCGCTCCGGGTCGTCGGTGTAGCGGGCCTTCATCACGAACTGCTCGAGGAACGGCAGCATCATCTCGTGCATGTTCTCGAAGTCGGTGAAGTCATAGACACCGTAGTAGGGCGCGACAGCCTGCACGGTGGTGTCGGCTCGTTCGAAGCCGGGCTGAAACTGTGGATCGTTGGGCGTCAGTGCTGCCAGGGACGCCAGGTGTGCCCCCGCTGATCCGCCGGTGATCGCGATGAAGTCGGAGTCGCCGCCGTAGTCGCCGATGTTCTCGCGGACCCACGCGATGGCCCTCTTGACGTCGATGATGTGGGCCGGGAAGGCACAGCGCGGGCTCTTGCTGTAGTTGATCGACACGCAGATCCAGCCGAGTTCCACCATCCGGCTCATCAGCGTGTAGGCCTGGGGACGCTTTCCGTTGACCGACCATGCGCCGCCTGGGACCTGGATCAGCACCGGCGCACGGCAGCCGGGAGCCAGATCGGGACGCCGCCAGATGTCGAGCAGGTTGGCCTGACCACGCGGGCCGTAGGAGATGTCGGAAGTGTGCGCGGCGTAGCGGCGGTGTGGCCCGGACGGCAACAGGCTCCCCCGACGCATGACGGCCGCCGGGTCGCCGGTCGGGTGACACACGGCGTCGCGGAAATCGGACCCGAACGACTCCTCGAGCGCGGCAGTGAGAGCGTGATCGGCGCGCTGGGCGGCCCAATTGGTGGCAACCCGGTGCAGCGACGGCGGGGATACCCGGGACAACGCATGGCCGGTCACGACGTGCGGGGGAAATTCCGTCGCCAACCAACCGGCAACCCAACCCAGGGCGAACGGCGAACCGCGTAGCAGCAGGGCGCCGGCCCGGGCCGTATCTCTGGCGTCGGCCGCCAACTGGGCGCCTTGCCGCAGCGCGTGGGCACCAGCCCGCGAACACCGCGAAGTCACACTGGCCATGCACATAACAAAGCCCACCCCTCGACGTCAGGCACACGCGTCGTTGCGGTTAACGGCCGATTACCGGCCGGTGTTGTACGTGTGTCGAGGCTCACACCATAACCGATATTTGGCGCAGGGGAAGACTTTTCGTGCCCGCTGTGTCGCGCCAACTGATCTTGAAATGCGGTTCGATAGACTGACCTGCGCATTGCCTCCGTAGCTCAGGTGGATAGAGCAAGGGCCTTCTAATCCCTAGGTCGCACGTTCGAGTCGTGCCGGGGGCACAAACGCTTTTTGCCTGTTCAGAGCCTTAATTAGTCGACCTTATGGCTTTGCCGTTACGTCCGGTCGCGCCAAAGCCACCTGGGCGGGAAGGGGAGCAAACCAGGCGCCATTCGTTTGCCGTCAGGAGCAGTCCGAAGGTCTGAAACTGCGGGATTTTCCCGTCCGCCGATGTAGCCACGCTCTGAGTCACTCCCGTGTCATATACCGCATCCGCCCCACTGGCCCCGTCTGACCAATTCGGGCTCCGGGATGGACATCACCGGCGAAGGCTCGTTAATTGTCGTTGGTTCATGAGCCGGATTGTGACCAGGCGCCTAGCGTCCGGATAGTGCCCCACAATCGAATTTGGTAGTCCGTGCCGTTCAGGGAACCAACCAACCGTGTCGCAGTACCTAATTCACCGCTACCTCAAGCCCCGGACTCCACGCCTGGAGGGCCCAGTGGCGATTAGCCGGGTGCGCCGTTCGCGCCTTGGGTACCTGGGTTGCCGTTGGGGCCTGGCGGGAGAGGCGGTCCGCCGTTAGCGCTGCCTCCCTTGCCGCCGGCACCAACGGTGCCGGCATCGCCGCCCGTGCCACCCGCACCACCAGCACCCGCCGCGCCACCGGTTCCCGTGACACCGCCCAGCAGGCCGCCGCGCCCGCCTGTTCCACCGGGAGCGCCAGCGACACCGCCGGTTCCGCCAGTGCCTCCGTCGCCGGCGTCACCGCCGGTCCCACCAGCACCGGCGACAGACGTCACCCCATTCACGCCGTTTGCGTTGCCACCCGTGCCGGCGTGGCCGCCCGCCCCGCCGACTCCACCGAAGCCGCCGACTCCACCGGCCCCGGCGCTGCCACCGTTACCGCCGTTGCCGAACAATCCGACGGCCGCGCCGCCGTTACCGCCCGCTCCGCCGGCCCCGCCAGTTCCGCCGGTGCCGCCGGTACTACCGGCGCCTCCATCACCGCCCGTTCCGCCGACGGCTTGGATAGAGGGCGAACTGCTGAGGCCGTTGACCGTCGCGCTGCCCGCGTTACCACCGATACCGCCGCCACCACCGACTGCTCCCGTGCCGCCGGCCCCGCCCGCGCCACCCACGCCGCCCGCGCCGCCGTTGCCGAACAGCGTTCCGCCGGTACC
>NZ_LQPW01000030.1 GCF_002116635.1 Mycobacterium szulgai
CCCCAGGAAACAGCCCCATCACCGCATCCCCCACCGCCACACCGGCCACCTCCGGACCGACCTCGACGACCACCCCCGCACCCTCTTGACCCAACGAAGCACCAGCCTCCGGATACATCCCCAACGCGATCAGCACATCCCGGAAGTTGACCCCAACCGCCCGCAACGCCACCCGCACCTGCCCCGCCGCCAACGGCGCCTCTGCCACCGGCCAGCCCTCTAACACCAGGTTGTCCACCGTGCCTTCACCGGTGATCCCCAACCGCCACGCCCGCCCCGCCGGCGGCCTCAACACCCCCGCCACCACAGCCTGCGCCAACCGTGCGACATACACCGCGCCGCAACGCAGCAACACCTGCGGCTCCCCCACCGCCAGCACCCGAGCCACATCCACCCCGACGCCACAATCGGTATCGCTGTCCACCAACACAATCCGGCCGGGACTTTCCCGCTGCGCCGACCGCACCAACCCCCACACCGCCGCCCCCGCCAAATCAGCAACCGCCTCACCCGCCAGACTCACCGCACCACACGTCACCACCACCAACACACCACCCACCGGCTGAGCCAGCCACGATTGCACCACCGCTAACACCTGATGAATCGCCGTATACACCCCCGCCACCACCCCACCCGGCACCTCCAATACCTCAAAAACCACCGCATCGGGGACATCCGAGGCATCCGGGGCAATCACCGACTGTCGGAAACCCTCCCAGGACAGCACCGAAACCGCCGCCGGCCGCTCGTCCACGACCGGCGCCGCCACCCACTTCACCTCAAACAATCGACTCGCCCCACCACCACCACCAGCAGCCGCCGACTCCAGCTGACCCACCGTTACCGGACGCATTGTCAACGAACCCACCGACAACACCGGCCCACCCGCACCATCGGCCAACTCCACCGACATCGCCCCAGACCTCACCGGCGCGATCCGCGCCCGCACCGCCCCAGCCCCCGCTGCATGCAACGACACCTGCTCCCACGCAAACGGAACCGAGATCTCCAAGTCATCAACCGCCAGCGCCACCGCATGCAACGCCGCATCGAATACCACCGGATGCAACCCAAACCCACCCAAGCCAACCCGAGCGTCCTCAGGCACATCAACCTCGGCAAACAACTCCTCACCACGCCGCCACAACGACCTCAACCCACGAAATGCACGCCCATACAGATAACCCCGCCCCGCCAACCGCTCATAACCATCCGAAACATCAACACTGACCGCCCCCGCCGGCGGCCACACCGACAAGTCCGCCGCCGGCCCTGTCACGCCGCCGGCCCCAAGCCTCCCCTCGGCATGCAACACCCACCCCGAATCCGCAGCGCCGCCACGCGAATACACCGACACCGGCCGGCCACCAAACTCGCCGACCCCACCCACTACAACCTGAATCCGCACCTCGTCCTTGTCGGGCACCACCAGCGGGGCACCCAACGTCAGCTCCTCGATGACCCCGCACCCCACCTCATCGCCGGCACGGATCGCCAACTCCACAAACCCGGTCCCGGGAAACAGCACCACCCCGCCCACCACGTGATCGGCCAGCCACGGCTGTGCTGCCAACGATAACCGGCCGGTCAACACCACCCCACCAGACTCCGGCTGTGCGACCACCGCACCCAGCAACGCATGCCCGGCCCCGTCCAGGCCCACCGACGCGACATCCCCCACCGACCTGCCCGACAGCCAGTACCGTTGCCGCTGGAACGCATACGTCGGCAACTCCACCCGCCGCGGGCGCCACGGCGCAAACACCGCCGCCCAATCCACCCCCACCCCGGCCACATGCGCCTCGGCGAGGCAGGTGACAAAGCGCCGCCAATCACCTTCCTCGCGGCGCAAAGACCCCAACACCGCCACCGCATCTGCGCCACTGGCCTCGGCGGTTTCGGTCATCGCCACCGCTAACACCGGATGCGGACCCATCTCGATCAACGCCCGACACCCCTGCTCAATCAACACCCGCGTGGTCTGCTCAAACTGCACCGGCTGCCGCAAATTGGCATACCAATACCGGCCATCCAGAGCCTCAGTGCCCAACTGCGCACCGGTGAC
>NZ_LQPW01000031.1 GCF_002116635.1 Mycobacterium szulgai
GGTCTCTGCTACGGCAATGGCGGCGCCCCCGGCGCCGCCATTGCCGTAGCAGAGACCGCCGTTGCCGTCGGTGCCCCCGGCCCCGCCGGCAGCGGCGGGGGTAACGCCGCCGGCGCCGCCGGCGCCGCCGACGCCGCCGTCGCCGTAGAAAGCGCCCGCGTTGCCGCCATGTCCGCCGACCCCGCCGAAGATTTGTCCCCCACCGCCGATCCCGCCGGCGCCGCCGTTACCGAACAAGAGGCTGGATCCGCCGGCCCCTCCGGCGCCACCGGAAGTGGCGCCGCTGAGCCCGCCGGTCCCGCCGGCGCCGCCGGCGCCGAACAAGCCGACGCCGCCGGCGCCACCGTTCCCACCGGCGCCGGTGAGGCTTATTCCGCCGGTGCCGCCGGCCCCGCCGACACTGAACAACCCGCCGGCCCCGCCTTGACCGCCGACCCCACCAGCCCCGGCGGCCCCGGTGCCTCCGGCGCCACCGGCGCCGGCCGTACCGAGCAACAGTCCGGCCGCCCCGCCTCGGCCACCAGCTCCACCGGTGGGGCCGACGGCACCGGATCCACCGGCGCCGCCGTTGCCGATCAATATCCCGCCGTCGCCGCCGTTGGCGCCGGTCCCCGCTGCGCCGCTGGTCCCGTTCCCGATCAACGGGCGCCCCAGCAGGGCCTGGGTGGGTGCGTTCACCAGGTCCAGGATGGGCTGCAATGGCGACGCTGCTGCCGCCTCTGCGCTGGCATATGCGCCTGCGCCGCTGGTCAGGGTTCGCACGAAGTGGTCATGCCAGGCCGTCGCCTGCGCGCTGGCCGCCTGGAACGCCTGACCGTGCGCGCCGAACAGCGCGGCGATTTGCCCCGAGATCTCATCGGCGGCTGCGGCGACAACCGAGCTCGTCGGGGTCGCCGCCACCGCGCCGGCCTGGCTGAGCGAGGAGCCGATGCCGGCCAAATCCGTTGCCGCCACGGTCAATAGTTGGGGCGTCACTACCACATAAGACATTTGCTTTCCTCATATTTCGATTCGGACCGCACAGAAGTTGAATGGATCATATTGAGGTGGTAATAACTCGCCCCGAATTGATGCCGAACGTTACCTAATGGTGATATTCAGCAGGCTAAATATAAAGCCATTTTACAGTGGACAAAGAAATGCAGATTAATTCGTCAAATGTAAAATTTTTTGTCCTGCTTACGGCCAAAAACGCACGTGTGCAGGGCGGAAGCGCCTACTGTCGTAGGTGTGGACTCGCTGGAGAGGTGTAAAGAATTTCGACGCACAGGCATGGTGATAGCTGTTCGGCGACACGGCTGCGCCGCGCAAAAATCGGCGTAACCGCTGCATTTATCGCCCACGCTGTGGTGTTTTCGTCGTGGGCCGCCCACATCCCGCATGTCAAGGCCGAGCTGGGCCTGTCCGACGCGGCGTTGGGCACTGCGCTCTTCGGCGCGCCGCTGGGCTCGGTGTTGGCCACCGTGCTCAGCCACTGGGCGCTGCCGCGGTGGGGTAGCCACCGGCTGGTTCAGGTCACCCTCGTCGGCTACACGGCGGCCGGTTCGACGGTAGGGCTGGCGGCCTCTGGGGCGTGGCTGTTCGCGGTGCTGGCGGTGTGGGGCTTTTTCCAGGGCGCAATGGACGTCGCGATGAACACCCAGGCCGCGACGGTCGAGCGGCTGGCGCGTGCCCCGATCATGGCGCGCTTTCACGGGATGTGGAGCGTCGGCGCGCTGCTGGGCGCCATGATCGGTGCAGCGTGCGTGAGTGTGGGCATCGGCCTTACCCCTCAACTGGCGGTCGTGGGGGTCGTCGTGCTGGTTGTCGTGGAGGTGCTCACTCGACACCTGGTTGCCGACCAGGCGGCAGAGCCCGCGCCAGCCGCCGGCCAGCCCAAGCGGGCGTGGCTGACCAGAACCGTGGCGATCCTGGCGGCGGTCTCGTTCGCGTCCTTCCTGTGCGAGGGCGCTGCCACCGACTGGTCGGCCAACTACCTGCACAACGTCGTCGGCGCCGGTGCAGGCGTCTCCGCGCTGAGCTATGCGGCCTACACCCTGACGATGGTCGTCACCCGGTTGGGCGCGATACGCCTTCATGCGCGGGTTTCCAGCCGCCGGCTGCTGCCCGCTCTTGCCCTGCTGGCCGTGGTGGGTATGAGCGTGATGCTGGCGACCGCCCACCCGGTGATCAGCGTGATCGGATTCGCCTGCTTGGGAGCCGGGGTGGCCCTGCTGGTGCCTACCGCGTTCAGCGCGGCGTATTCGGCCAGCAGCGCGGGCTCCGCGATTGCCATCGTCGCCGCAACGGGTTGGGTGGGCTATCTGCTGGGCCCGCCACTGATCGGCCGGCTCTCGGGATACTTCGGATTGCCGGCGGCGCTGGTCACCATTCCGGTGACCATCTCCATCGCCGGGATCGCCATCCTGTGCACCACCGCTTTCGATGCGGCCGACGAATTCCACCGCGAGGTTGCTAGCCGTTAGGTCAGGTCCCAGACCTGCAGCTCGGTTCCGGCGGCCACTTCTGCGACGTCCTCCGGGATGTCCAGCAGCGCGTTGGCCGACGCCAGCCAACGCAGATGATGCGACGCCGGCGGGCCGAAACTGATGACCGTGCCGCTGTCATGATCCAGAACCGCGCGCCGGAATTGTCGCTTGCCCCGCGGCGACGTCAACGCCTCGGTGAGCACCGCGGTCTGGTGCGGCCGTTGCGGATCGGGCAGGCCCATCGCCAGGCGCAGCGCGGGCCGGATGAAGACCTCGAAGGAGACCAGCGCGCTGACGGGATTTCCGGGCAGGGTGATGATCGGCGTGCCGGCCACGCGTCCGATGCCCTGCGGCATGCCGGGCTGCATCGCCACCTTGACGAACTCCACTCCTTGATCGCCACTGCGCCCGAAGGCGTCCTTGACAACCTCGTAAGCGCCGGCGCTCACTCCGCCGCTGGTGATGATCAGGTCGGCCTCGGCCGCATACCGGTCGAGAACCGAGCTGAACTGTGCGACGTCGTCGCCGGCGGTCGGGGTGGCGACCACCACTGCTCCGGCCTCGCGCACGGCGGCGGCCAGCATGATCGAGTTGGATTCATAGATCTGCCCCGGCAGTAGTGGGCTGCCCGGTGCCACCAACTCCGTTCCGGTAGAGATCACCAGCACCCGCTGTCGCGGGATTGCCGTCAGCTCCGCCAATCCCAGCGCCGACGCGAGCCCGAGCACCGCGGGCGTCACCAGCTGGCCCTTGCGCAGCACGGTGGTCCCGGCGTTGACGTCTTCACCCGCGCGGCGGATGTGCTGGCCGGGGTTGGAGGGCTGCCGGATCGTCACGGTCTCCGCGCCGCCGTCGGTGGCTTCGACCGGTACCACGGCCGTCGCCCCGGACGGCACCGGCGCCCCGGTCATGATCCGATGGACGGTGCCGGGTTGCAGTGCCAACACATCGGTGCGGCCGGCCGGAATGTCCTCGGCAACCGGCAGCACCACCGGGTGTTCGGCGGTGGCGCCTGCGACGTCTTCGGCGCGTACCGCATACCCGTCCATCGCCGAGTTGTCGAAAACCGGCAGCGACAGTGGCGCCACCACGTCATCGGCCAGGGCCAGCCCTTGTGCCTCCGTCAGCGAAACCGTGACCGGCGCACGGGCGCCGATCATCTCCCTGACGGCACGCTGATGTTCGTCGACTGACCGCAAGACTGATTGCACCTGGTCATTATCGCCACGCCAGTTCAACCCCCGAGTCCCCGCCATGTGGCCCACGGTAAACGCAGCAGCTCGTGCACGTCTCACGGACGGTTACCGCCGCAATCATCGGCAGCGAGTGCTCCAGTTCGTGCCAAATCCATTCCGCGAGCCGCTCGCTGGTGGGGTTCTCCAGTCCCGGGATGTCGTTGAGGTAGTAGTGATCCAGGCGGGAAAGCACGGGTTTGCAGGCATCCTTGATCGCCGCGAAATCCATCACCCAACCGCTCGCCGCATCCACCGGGCCACTGACGTGTACCGAAAAGCGGTAGGAGTGACCGTGCAGCCGCGAACATTTGTGAGTACCGGGCAGGTTCGGCAGCCGGTGAGCGGCTTCGAAGGTGAACTCCCGGATGATCTCCACTGCTGCGGTCACGGAATCTCCAGATACTTGTGGGTTTGCAGGCTTAGTCGCCACCGCGGGCGCCTTAGACAGAATTCGACTGCGGCGGCGGTGTTTTCGCGCAATGCGGACCCGTCCATCGGCGACAGGCGAAACGATCCGAAATCCAGCTGCTCGAACTGCTCGGGGTCTCCGCCGTCTTGGGGGTAAACCAATTTCAGCTCATCGCCTGACGTCACGGATAGCGGCGCGCCGATCTTCGGGCTGACGCAGATCCAGTCGATGCCGGGCGGTGGCAACCGTGTCCCGTTGGTTTCGATGGCGATGTAGAAGCCTTCAGCGTGCAGCGCGGCCACCAAGGCCGTATCGACTTGCAGTAGCGGTTCGCCGCCCGTGCACACCACCATCCGGTGCTCGCGGCCCGTCTCCGACCAGGCCTGGGCAATGGCCGACGCGAGGTTTTCAGCACTTGCGAAACGTCCGCCGCCGGGCCCGTCGATCCCGACGAAGTCGGTGTCGCAGAACTTGCAGATCGCGCGCTTGCGGTCCGCTTCACGGCCGGTCCACAGGTTGCAGCTGGCGAACCTGCAGAAGACTGCGGGACGGCCGGTGTGAAAACCCTCGCCCTGCAGCGTGTAGAAGATTTCCTTGACCGTGTAGCCCATGTCATGCCACGCGATCCAGCAGCGGATCCACGGCGCCGGCGTCGGCGAAGCCCTTGGCCCGCAACAGGCAGGAATCGCAGTGTCTGCAGGGTTTTCCGGCGTCGTCGGGGTCGTAGCACGACGACGTGCAGCCGTAGTCGACAGCCAACTTCAGCCCGGTGCTGATGATCTGGGCCTTCGTCATATGGATCAGCGGTGTGTGAATTGTCAGGGCAGCGTCGGTTATCGCGGCTTTGGTGGCCAGCCGCGCCAGTTCCTGGAATGCGGCGATGTACTCGGGACGGCAATCTGGATATCCCGAATAGTCCAGCGCGTTCACGCCGATGAAGACGTCCTGCGCACCGACGGTCTCGGCGTAGGCAAGCGCGAATGACAAAAAGATCGTGTTGCGGGCCGGCACGTAGGTCGACGGGATGTCCGCGGTCAATTCCTCGACACTGGCGTGCTTGGGTACATCGAGGTCGGCGGTCAGGGCCGATCCGCCGAAGACACGCAGATCTATGTCGGCAACGACGTGGCGTGCGACGCCCTGGGCTTGTGCGACGCGCCGCGCGGCGTCTAGCTCGACCGCATGGCGCTGGCCATAGCGAAACGAAAGCGCGTACGGCGTGTATCCCTCGTGCTTGGCGATGGCCAGCAGCGTTGTTGAGTCCAGACCCCCGCTGAGCAGGATGACCGCCGGCTTTTCCATGTTTTCAGGGTTGCCGAACAGGCGGTTCTTCGAATCAGTGAAGTCGCCAGCCGCGGCGCTTATGGTGGACCGATGGACCAGATGGGTGGGGTGAGCGACGGGCCGCCACCTGTAACGAGCCTCGGGCAGGCCGTCGACCCCGACGCCCCGGTGCGCCTGGAATTCTTCCCGGTGCATAAGCCTGTGCGGGTTACTTTTCACACGGCCGAGTTGCAGGCATTGTGCCCGGCGGTGGCCGGCATTCAGCCCGATGTCTACCAGGCCGAGATTTCCTATACCGCTTTAACCCACGCCATCGAGTCGAAATCGCTCAAGCTGTGGTTGGTGGCATTTCGGGATCGGCGGATCTTCGCCGAGCACTTGGCCATCGAGCTGCACGACGGCGTGGCGGCTCACGCGCCGGCGGTGGGTGACGTACGGATACGCCTGACCCAGAACGTGCGGGGCGGCATCGTCACGGTCATAGAGCATCCATGACTGCGGTTTCGGGCGCACGGCAGATTTAGGTCACCCAGTGGTTGTCGTGACGGACGAACCACTCGCGTCGTTCGTCGTCGGTCATGTCCGCCAACTCGGTGAATCCCTCGAAATAGGCCTCGCGCGGTGCGCCGGGGGCGAACAGCATCAGAATCGACGCCGGCTCGTCCGCCTCGTTGCGGAAACCGTGGATCCCGCCAGGCGGGACATAGAGGAAGTCGCCCTGACGACCGTCGACCCAATCTGCGCCGTTGTACAGCTGCATCCTCCCCGACAACACGAAAAACGCCTCCGACATGGCGCGGTGAAAGTGGGGTCCCGGACCGCCCCCGGCAGGTGCGATGTCGACCTGGTACAGGCCGTAGTCACCGTCGGTGGCCTGCTGGGTGGCAAGGTAGTGGTACTTGTTGGCAGAGGTCTGGTAATCCGGCGGTTCGTCCGCGCGCTTGAGCCAGGCGCTGACTTCGGGTTCGGCTTTGGTGTAGCGAGCTTTCGGATAGGGCGGTACGACGAGGGACATGCCTCAAGTCTGCCCGCGTTCAGATAGCCACGAAGCGACCTTGCACTCGGCATAGGCGAGTGCTAAGAATGACGTTGGCACTCGTGACAGGCGAGTGCTAGGTCGGGACGGTGAGGCCCAGCTCCAAGAAGCTGTGCCGTCCGTCGCGGGCACTGCGCCCGGCCAGCGTAAGTAACGGGGTGGCCCTCACCCGGTGACCCGTTTCATTCCCAATCCGGAGGAATCACTTCGCAATGGCCAAGACAATTGCGTACGACGAAGAGGCCCGTCGCGGCCTCGAGCGGGGCCTGAATGCCCTCGCCGACGCGGTAAAGGTGACGTTGGGCCCCAAGGGCCGCAACGTCGTCCTGGAGAAGAAGTGGGGCGCTCCCACGATCACCAACGATGGTGTGTCCATCGCCAAGGAGATCGAGCTGGAGGACCCGTACGAGAAGATCGGCGCCGAGCTGGTCAAGGAAGTTGCCAAGAAGACCGACGACGTCGCCGGTGACGGCACGACGACGGCCACCGTGTTGGCCCAGGCGCTGGTCAAGGAGGGCCTGCGCAACGTAGCGGCCGGCGCCAACCCGCTGGGTCTCAAGCGCGGCATCGAGAAGGCCGTCGAGAAGATCACCGAGACCCTGCTCAAGTCGGCTAAGGACGTCGAGACCAAGGAGCAGATCGCGGCCACCGCGGCCATCTCCGCGGGCGACCAGTCGATCGGCGACTTGATCGCCGAGGCGATGGACAAGGTCGGCAATGAGGGCGTCATCACCGTCGAGGAGTCCAACACCTTCGGCCTGCAGCTCGAGCTCACCGAGGGCATGCGGTTCGACAAGGGCTACATCTCGGGCTACTTCGTCACCGACGCCGAGCGTCAGGAGGCCGTCCTCGAGGACCCTTACATCCTGTTGGTCGCCTCCAAGGTGTCGACGGTCAAGGACCTGTTGCCGCTGCTGGAGAAGGTCATCCAGGGCGGCAAGCCGCTGCTGATCATCGCCGAGGACGTCGAGGGCGAGGCTTTGAGCACCCTGGTCGTCAACAAGATCCGCGGCACCTTCAAGTCGGTCGCCGTCAAGGCTCCCGGCTTCGGTGACCGCCGTAAGGCGATGCTGCAGGACATGGCCATCCTCACCGGTGGTCAGGTCATCAGCGAAGAGGTCGGCCTGTCCCTGGAGACCGCCGACATCTCCCTGCTGGGCAAGGCCCGCAAGGTGGTCATCACCAAGGACGAGACCACCATCGTCGAGGGTGCCGGTGACTCCGACGCCATCGCCGGTCGGGTGAGCCAGATCCGCGCCGAGATCGAGAACAGCGACTCCGACTACGACCGGGAGAAGCTGCAGGAGCGCCTGGCCAAGCTGGCCGGCGGTGTTGCGGTGATCAAGGCCGGAGCTGCCACCGAGGTGGAGCTCAAGGAGCGCAAGCACCGTATCGAGGACGCAGTCCGCAACGCCAAGGCGGCCGTCGAGGAGGGCATCGTCGCCGGCGGCGGCGTGGCCCTGCTGCAGTCGGCTCCGACGCTGGCCGAGCTGAACCTCACCGGTGACGAGGCTACCGGCGCCAACATCGTCAAGGTGGCGCTCGAGGCTCCGCTGAAGCAGATCGCCTTCAACTCCGGGCTGGAGCCCGGTGTGGTGGCCGAGAAGGTCCGCAACTCGCCCGCCGGTACCGGCCTGAACGCCGCCACCGGTGAGTACGAGGACCTGCTCAAGGCCGGCGTTGCCGACCCGGTCAAGGTGACTCGTTCGGCGCTGCAGAACGCGGCGTCCATCGCGGGCCTGTTCCTCACGACCGAGGCCGTCGTTGCCGACAAGCCGGAGAAGGCGGCCGCTCCTGCGGGCGACCCCACCGGCGGCATGGGCGGTATGGACTTCTAGGTCCCAACCACGAAAAAGCCCGGCCTGCCCTGAGCAGGCCGGGCTTTCTCGTTGCGCCGAGACTGCGCCCAACTGCCACCGAACGACCCTGGAGCACGCGCTCAGCGCAGCCTCGGCGGCACCACCGCAGTCTCGGCGCGGCAGCAGCTAGGCCGGTAGCGAAAACACCACGCAGTCATGCAGACAGCCCTTGGCAGCCGCGGGGGAGTCGGCCTCGCGGTGCAACAGCGCGCGGGTGGGCGCCACAACCAGCCGGGCCGTCTCAGCGCCGGCATCAACCAGCTCCGCCGTGCCGTCGACGATCAGCGAGTAACCGCCCGGCTCGCGCGGGGGCCACACCAGTGTCACGTCGCTGCGCTGGGCGAGATTGTTGCGGGTGCGCCCGCCGATAAGGCCCACGTCGACCATCGCTGCCCGCATCACAGGTTCGACGGTCACAGTGTGGGCGTGGTAGCTGTCATCGACAGTGATCAGGTAGGCGAACGGGAAGCTTGGCATTGCCGCGGACAAGCGTTCGAGGTCTACCTTTTTGGCCCTTTTGGCACCCATGGTTCGAGGATAGGTGGACGAGTCAGTCCGACCGGATCGGCAATGGGATGCCGTCCTCGGTCTCGCTGAGCTCACGTTCGCTCGGCGGGAAGAAGTTCGACTTCGGGATGCTGGCGCCGGTCCCCGTAGTGCCGCCGGTGCCGCCCGGCGCGATTCCCGCCTCACGCGGTGCGGCGGTGTTGCGTAGACCCGAGTCGCCGCTACCCGAGTTGTAGAAACCGCTGTAGCCGCTGGCGCTGGAGCGCAGGCCCGAGTTGGCAGCCGAGCCGCCGGTTGCACTGGCGGGAGCAGCAGCGCCGTTGGCGTGAGAGGACTCGAGACCGCTCACCGGCCCAGCCGCCGCAGGTGCCGCGGCCGGGGCCGCGGCAGCGCTGGTCATGCCGGAGTTCAAGGCGGTAGCCACGCCGGGGTGCAGGCTGCCCGTATTCGCCAGCGCCGAGTTGAGTAGACCTGAGCCCAGTGCCGCCGTCCCCAGGCCGCCCGTGGCGTTGGCCAGGCCCGCATCCGGGCTGACACTGCTGCCGTCCACTCCGGAATGCAGTGAGCCGGTGGTCATGCCGCTGCCAGTGCCCAGGCTCGCGCCGATGGATCCCGAGTTTCCCAGACCATTGTTGAGCGAGCCGGAATTGCCGATACCGGTGTTGCCGCTGCCGGAATTGAATAGGCCGGTATTGCCCGTACCGGAATTTCCGAAGCCGACATTGCCGCTGCCTGAGTTGAAGCCGCCGAAGCCGACCGCGTGGTCGCCGGTGAGCCCGAACCCAAGGGCCCAGCTGCCGGTATTGCCGAAGCCGACGTTGCCGCTACCCAGGTTGCCCATGCCCAGGTTGAAGTTGCCGGTGTTGCCGCTGCCCATATTGCGGTTACCGGTGTTGCCGCTGCCCCAGTTGTTGTTACCGATGTTGTTGTTGCCGATGTTTCCGCTGCCGGTGTTGTTGAAGCCCAAGTTGAAGCCGTTTTTGCTGATGTCGATGCCGAGGTTGCGCAGCACCTGCTGCCAGGGCGCCAGTTGTGCCGCCGCCGACGATGCATCGAAGTGATAAGCCGCCATCGCCGCGACATCCAGCGCCCACATCTGCTCGTATGCGGCCTCGATGTCCATGATTGCGGGAGTGTTGAAGCCCAGCCAGTTCGTGGCCGCCAACACCTGCATCAACCCGCGGTTGGCCGCGACAACCGCCGGCTGCACGGTGGCCATCAGCGCCGCTTCGAACGCGGAGGCGATGGCCGTCGCCTGTGCAGCCGCTTGTTCCGCTTGTGCTGCCGCCGCACTCAGCCACGTCATGTACTGCGTCGCGACGGCCATCATTGCCTGCGACGCAGGACCCAGCCACGACCCGCTGGTCATGTCTGCCGTCACGGAGCCGAACGACTCCACTGACGACAGCAAATCCGCGGCGAGGCCGTTCCAAGCCTCGGCCGCGGCAAGCAGCGGTCCCGACCCGGGACCGGCGAACATCAGTGCCGAATTGATCTCTGGCGGCAACCACGCGAAATGCGGGTTTGTCACCTACTCAAACTACCTGGCAGCGATCATTGCCGTGGGCATATCGGGATAATCGCGAGAGGGCGTTCAGCAACTCCCCAGTATCAGGTGCAAACGGGGGCAGACTGGCGACCGCGTACCAGTTTGCCAGGGCGAGCCTCAGTAGGAACACCGTTCTCAGCTATCACTTCACCCGACACCACGGTCGCGACGTAACCCTCGGCTGTCTGGTCCAGCCGGCGCCCGCCGGCGGGCAGGTCGTAGGTGATCACCGGCTTGTGCAGGCGCAGCGCGGCGTGGTCGATGACGTTGAGGTCGGCCTTATAGCCGACGGCGATGCGTCCCCGGTCGCCCAGGCCGGCGACGCGCGCCGGCACCGACGTCAGTTCGCGGACCGCCTCGCTGACGGTGAACCGTCCCGATGCACGATCGCGGGCCCAGTGCGCCAGGAAGTACGTGGAGTAGCTGGCGTCGCAGATCATGCCGTAGTGGGCGCCGCCGTCGCCGAGCCCGAGCACCACATCGTCGCGATGCAGCAATTTGCCGACGGTGTCCAGCGAGTTGTTCTCCAGGTTGCTCGTCGCCACCAACAGCATCGCGCGGCCGTCGTCGTCGAGTAGCCGGTCGTAGGCCTCCTCCATCGGGTTCACCCCGCGCGCGCGAGCCCGTGCTCCGATGCTGTCGGAGGGATTGGGTTCGTAGTCGGGGTTGTCGCCCAGCGGGAAAATCCAGTCCCACATCTGCGCCACGTACAAGATCGGGTGGCCCTGCCCGGGCTTGTCGGCCAGAATGCGGGCACGGACTTCGGGCTTGCGCATTTCGGCGACGCGTTCGGACAGCGGCAGGTGCGCGATCTCGCGGTAGCTCGGATACAGCACGAACGGGTTGGCGGTGAGCTGCAGCCCGATGATCAGACCGATCGGACGCGGCAGCAGCTGTGCGCTGACGTCGCCGCCTGCGGCGTTCGCCTTTTCGATCATGGTGATGGCATCCGGCCACGTCGGGTCTCCGGCGTTGGCGACCACCAACGTGAAGGTGACGGGCAGCCCGACGTCCTCGGCGACGTCGAACACCGTCTGCAGCACCGGCTGGTAGCCGCCGGCCGGAATGTCGGGTACGAACTGCAGTAGCCCGCCGCCGCCGTCGACGACACCGCGGGCGATCTCCTCGATCTCTTCCCGCGCCGCGTCGTAGCTGGGGATCGGTGAACCGCTTTCGGTCTTGTGGATCGTCAGTCGCGACGATGCGAAGCCCAGCGCCCCGATCTCCATCGCTTCCTTGGCCAGCGCCCGCATCTTCGCCAGGTCCTCGGCGGTGGCCGGCTCGCGGTCGGCGCCGCGCTGACCCATCACGTACACCCGCAACGGAGAGTGCGGCAGATAGGCCGCCACATCGATATCGCGCCGGCCGGCTTCCAGGGCGTCCAGATACTCCGGAAACGTCTCCCACGTCCACGGCAGGCCATCGGTCATGACGACACCGGGAATGTCCTCCACGCCGGCCATCACGTCGACGAGCACGTCGTGGTCCTCGGAGCGGCACGGCGCGAAGCCCACCCCGCAGTTGCCCATCACCACTGTCGTCACGCCGTGCGCCGACGACGGCGTCAGCCGGTCCGACCAGATGGCCTGGCCGTCGTAGTGGGTGTGCAGGTCGACGAAGCCCGGGGTGACCAGCAGGCCGCTGGCATCGATCTCACGCGAGGCGGTGGCACCGTTCACCGTCCCCACTGCGACTATGACGCCATCCTGTACCGCAACGTCACCCACATACGGCTCACCTCCCAGCCCGTCCACGATGGTGCCGTTGCGGATGAGGAGGTCGTAGCTCATCCAACTAATCTACGACCGTGATCGATCACCTAGGAATCAACTGCGCCGACTATCCGAAATCGCAAGAGTTCTACGACTCAGTGCTGGCCGTGCTGGGCTATTCGCGGCAAATGGATTTCGGAGTCGCGATCGGTTACGGCCACGACGGCAAGCCGTCATTCTGGATCGCCGAGGGCTCGACCATGGGCCCAAATCGAGAGACCCATATCGCATTTCAAGCCGCCGACGAGGCCGCGGTGCGCGCGTTCCACGAAGCGGCAGTGCGCGTGGGTGCCGAGTCGCTGCATGCACCACGGCTGTGGCCGGAATACCACCCGGGCTACTTCGGCGCATTTGTGCGCGACCCCGATGGCAACAACGTCGAAGCGGTCTGGCACGGCGGTCCGTAGTGTCGCTGGTATGGCTAGCACCGACCGCGCCGCGCAGGAACTGCTCCGGGACGCGTTCACCCGATTGATCGAACACGCCGAAGAACTGACCGACGGTCTTACCGACGACATCGCCGACTACCGGCCGACTCCGAGCGCCAACAGCATCGCGTGGTTGCTCTGGCACAGTGCCCGGGTCCAGGACATCCAGGTGGCCCATCTGGCCGGAGTCGAGGAGCTGTGGACCCGCGACGGCTGGGTCGATCGCTTCGGTCTGGACCTGCCACGCAACGACACCGGCTACGGCCACGGTGCCGAAGAGGTGGCTAAGGTGCGAGCCCCCGCCGATCTGCTGTCCGGCTACTACCACGCCGTGCACGGGCTCACCCTGGAATACGTGGGCACCGTGACCGCCGACGAACTGGCGCGCGTCGTGGACACCAACTGGGATCCGCCGGTCACCGCCAGCGCGCGACTGGTCAGCATCATCGACGACTGTGCGCAACACCTCGGCCAGGCGGCCTACCTGCGGGGGATAGCCCAGTAAGTTCTAAGCGTGCGATTCCTGCTTGCGGCGGTGTGCTGGCTGCTCGCCACGGCTGCGCTGGCGATCGCGATTCCTGCGCTGTGGGCGCAGCGCAACATCGTCGACGAGGACGGCTACGCCGCGCTGGCCCAGCGTGCGGCCGGCGACACCGCGCTGCAGTCGGCGATGGCCTCAGAACTCACCACCCGGGCCATGGCACTCATCGCCGAGCACGGCGGCGGGCGCTATGCCGTGGACGGTTCGGTGGTGCACGCCGCCGCGACTGCCTTCACCGCCAGCTCGTCGTTCCCGCCGCTGTTCGCCCAAGTGAACCGGGCGGCGCACCGGTGGCTGTTCAGCGATCCGCTGCCCAACGGTGAGCAATGGGCGGTCGACGTCGCCCCGATGCTCAAGGACAGCTCGTTTCGGCAAATCTTGAGCAGCCACAACGTGAAGGTGCCGGACACGCTGAAGGTCCCTCTGACGGTCACCGCGGTCTCCGGGGCGTCCGGGCCGCAATCGATTCGGCAAGGACAGCTGCACCGGCTCGCGGTGTGGGGGCCCTGGGTGAGTTTCGGGGCGGCCGCACTCAGCGGCGTCTTCGGGCTGCTGACCCTGCTCGCCGCACGCCGCCGCGGCAAGGCGATGACCAGCCTCGGGGTCGGCGCGCTACTGGTCGGTGCGGCCGGATGGGCCGTGATCGAGGCCGGCGGGGGCTATGTAAACGAGGCGCTGAATCGGACCACCGGTGACATCCGCCGGATCGCCGACGCGATGTTCGGCCATGCCGAGGGCAGCTTGCATCTGTGGCTGAACGTGACGCTGCTCGCCGGGGTGGCGCTGGTCGCACTGGGTGTGCTGCTCGCCGTACTGGGCGGCTTGTTCAAGCGGTCCTAGCGAGGCCGGTTATTTGAGCGGCAACTCGGCCAGTATCGGACTGGTCGGCTGCACCGATCCGGTGCCGGGTTCGACGGTGAACGCCAATGCCGTTGAGCCGCCGAGGTTGTCCAGCATCGCCTTGGTCGACGGCGTCACCGCCGCGGTGCCCATCGTGCCGGCCGACGTCGCGCCGTCGGCTCCGATCAACCACATCTGATAGACGGTGCCGGGTGAGGGTGGGGGCACATTGTTCATCACCAGCATTCCGGCATTGCGGTCACGGGAGAACATCACCGTGGCCGTGCCGCCGCCCAGCGGACGGGAGACCGTTTGCACATCCGGTGCCGCAAGGATCTGCTCGGCGACCGTCGGCGTTGGCGCCGGCCGGGTGAAGACCCCGACACCGAAGGCGGCCAGACCCACCACGATCGCCGCCGCTGCCGCGAAAAATGCGGTGCGCCAACGTGCTTGGCCTTGAGCGGCCGACTTGTCGGCCGCTGTGGCGGCCAGGATTTCGGCCCGCAGATGTTCTGGTGGTTCCGCGAGCGTTGCGGCCGAGAGCACGGCCATGGTCTCGCGGACGGCGCGAACTTCGTCGTTGAACGCAGCCGCGATCGGCGGCGAGGCGGCCGCCACCCGCCGGCCTATCTCGGCTCGTTCTTCATCCGATACGGCGTCCAGCGCATACGGGGCCGCCAGCTCGAGCAGTTCGAAGTCGGTCGGGTCGGTCATGACACGTCCAGACAGTTGCGCAGGCCACGCAGGCCATCGCGGATGCGTGACTTGATGGTCGAGAGGTTGGTGGCCAACCGCTGCGACACCTCGACATACGTCAGTCCGCCGTAGTAGGCCAGCTCGACGCACTCCCGTTGGGCATCGGTCAGGCCCTGCAGGCAGTCAGCCACCCGGCGCCGCTCGTCACCGGCGATCGCCGACTCGGCGACGACATCACTGTCGGGTACGACATTGGCCACGCCATAGCGCGATTCCCGCTGACTGCCGGCTTGCTCGCTGCGGACCCGGTCGACGGCGCGCCGGTGGGCCATGGTCAGCAGCCAGGCCAGCGCCGAGCCCTTGGTGGAGTCGAATTGCGACGCGCCTCGCCACACCTCGAGGTAGATCTCCTGGGTGGTCTCTTCGCTGTAGCCGGTATCACGTAACACCCTGGTCACCAGTCCGTACACCCGGGTTTTCGTCTGGTCGTAGAACACCGCGAATGCGGCAGCGTCGCCCCGGGCGACCCGGCGCAGCAAGGCGTCCAGGTCGCTGCTCAGCTGCGGCGGTCCGGTCATCGATCGGTAGCCTAGCGCCAGCCGGGGCCAAAACCGATAAGCCGGTATTCACCGTCGTGCCGATCGGGGTGGGCGCGGTATGAAATATGCTGTCCGATTTTGGTATTCGGAAAATCCGGGGCGGCCCTTCATGTACTTCTCGGTGAGCCGCGCCCCGCTCACATCCACCAGGAAATACGTCATCAACAACGGCGAGACGACCGTAATCAGCGGTACCCAGCCGTTGATGGTGATCAGCCAGAGCCCCCACCAGACACAGGCGTCGCCGAAGTAGTTGGGATGGCGCGTCCAGGCCCACAGCCCGCGGTCCATGATCACGCCGCGATTGGCGGGGTCGGCCTTGAATTTCCGCAGCTGCCGGTCGCCTACCGCTTCGAAGACGACGCCGATCAGCCACACGCACACCCCCACGCCCAGTACCGGCCACAACGGCTTGGGCGTCGGCCCGCCGACCGCGGACAGCTGCAGCGGGAAGGAGATGAACAGCGTCAAGAAGCCCTGCAACACGAACACCTTGCGCACCACCTGGCCCACCGAGGCGCCGCGCAGCAGGTCGACGTAACGCGGATCTTCACCCTTGCCCGCACTCTTGCGGTACATGTGCCAGCTCAGCCGGCAACCCCAAATGGTCACCAGCGCCAGCAACAGCCATCGGCGCGCCGGATCCCCATGCCCGATCACGGCGGCGACGGCGGCCACCGCGATAAACCCGATGCCCCAAGCGGTGTCGACGACGTTGTAGCGGCCGATCCTTCGGCCGATCAGGAAGGTGACCGAATGCACCACCGTCAGCGCCAGAGCCGAGGCGCCGGTTACCGCCAAGATGCCGGTCTCGGTCATGGCGTGCCGTCCCGTTCGAACGTCCACTGGTAGACGTCCAGATAACCCGACCGGAATCCGGCCTCCGAGTACGCCAGATACAGCTCCCACATGCGTCCGAACACCTCGTCGAAACCCAACTGCGCCAATCGATCTCGCCGCTGCAAGAATCGCTGCCGCCACAGCCGCAGGGTTTCGGCGTAATGCGGTCGCAGCGAGGCCGTGTCGACCGTGCGCAACCCGGTGTGGCGCTCGGTGATACCGACGATGGCCTCGGTGGACGGTAGCAGTCCGCCGGGGAAGATGTACTTCTGTATCCAGGTGTGGGTGTTGCGGGTGGCCAGCATCCGCTCGTGCGGCATGGTGATCGCCTGGATCGCGACCCGTCCACCGGGCCGCACGAGTTGTTCCAAGGCGGCGAAATACGTGGGCCACGAACGGTATCCGACCGCCTCCACCATTTCGACCGAGACCACGCAGTCGTAGCTGCCCCGCACATCGCGGTAGTCGCACAGCTCGATCTCAACCAGGTGAGACAGGTCCGCAAGAGCGACCCGCTGCTGCGCCAGCCGCTGCTGTTCGACCGACAAGGTCACCGAGCGGATGTGGGCCCCACGGGCGGCCGCCCGGATGCACAACTCGCCCCAGCCGGTGCCGATCTCGAGGACCCGGCTGCCGCGTTGCACCCCGGCCATGTCCAGCAGCCGGTCGATCTTGCGATGCTGGGCCGCCGCGAGGTCGGACCACGATGCCGGCAGTTGGGTGAACAGCGCACTGGAATAGGTCATGGTCTCGTCGAGGAACTCGGCGAATAACTCATTCGACAGGTCGTAGTGCTCGGCGACGTTGCGGCGGGCCTGATCCCGGCTGGGGTCTCGCCACGTCGGCTGAAAGGCCGGCGCGAGCGGGCGCAGCCAGTGCAGCCCGCGCGGAACCAGGTCGGCCACCGATTCGGCCAGCACGGTCAGCACCGCGGTGAGTTCGGTCGACGACCATTCGCCGGCCATGTAGGACTCGCCGAAGCCGATCAGGCCGTGGCGTCCGATCCGCCGGGCCATCGCGTCGGGCTGATGAATCCTCAGGGTGGGCAGGGTCGGGTCGGCGGCACCGACCACCATGCCATCGGGGTAGACCAGCCGCAGCGGCAGGCGGGCGGCCGCGCGGCGCAGCAGCCGGTCGACAATGCCCGCCGACAGCGTCGCCACAGGCCCGGAGGGCACCTGCGCGACCGCCGGCCAGCGCTGGTAATCAATTGCGGTGCAAGTAGTTTGGACACTCATCGCGGTACCACCGGAACTCCACGCAGCCATAATCTGATCCCCTGTATCCGAATGCGAGTGGCCACCAGCAACGGCTCCAGCGGCGCAATGATCTGCATCAGCACAACGTGTTTCACGCTCGCCGGTCGCCGCGTCCCGCGCAGGGTCGCTGTGAAGGCCAGTCGCTGCTCGCGGTGCAGCGACACCGCAATGTCGACGTCGTGGTCGGGTTGCGGTGCCAACACCAGGTAATGGCCGTCCACCGGATTGAAGGGCGAGACGTAGAACTCTTTGTTGACCGATACGGGCGCATCGGCCGGCGGCAGCAGGTAAGCATGGCGCTCGCCGTAGGTGTTGTGCACCTCGGCTATCACGTGGCGCACGCTGCCGTCGCGGTCGTGGCACCAGAACACGCTGATCGGGTTGAACACGTAGCCCAAGACGCGGGCCTGCAACAGCGCGGTGATGCGCCCGTTGGGCACGGCCACATCGCGATCGGCGAAGAACGCTTCCAGCCGGTCGCGCAGCGAGCCGTGTGAGCCCGGCGCGAAGTGGTCGTCGGCGTGGAACCGCGCGAACGCTCGCAGCCACCAGGGCAGCCGCGGCAGCTCGTCGACGTCGACATACCAGCTGTAGCCGCGGTACTCGAACGCGTGGTGCACCGGGACCTGACGGGCATGGCTGATGGTGGTGCGATAGATCGCCGGAGTGCGAGCTTGGGTCAGCACGGGACCACCACCTTTTGCCGGCTCGCAACAGGCCAGTCCGCGCCGAGGCGGCGGGCCGCGCGCAGTCCGGACGCCGCGCCGTCCTCGTGAAAGCCCCAGCCGTGGTAAGCGCCGGCGAACACCACCCGGTCGTCGTCGAGTGACGGCAGCATCTGTTGAGCCGCAACGGATTCCGGTGTGTACAAGGGGTGGCTGTAGGTCATCTCGGCCAGCACCGAGTCAGGGTCCACCAGGTCATGGCCGCCCAGGGTCACCAGAAACCGGCGGCTGCCACCGATGCGCATCAGCCTGCTGACGTCATAGCTGACCACCACGTGGTCCTGCTCGGGTGTCACCAGGTAGTTCCACGATGCGCGTGCGCCGCGGTGGCGGGGCAGCACCGACTCGTCGGTGTGCAGCTGGGCGCGATTGGTCGAGTAGGAGATCGCGCCCAGAACGGCACGCTCCCGCGTTGTCGGCTCGTCCAGTAGCAGCAGCGCCTGGTCGGGGTGGACGGCGACAACGGCGGCGTCGAACAACCGCGGCGGGTTGTTCCCGGCTCCCACCAGCACCCCGTCGGGCACCCGTCGCAGCGAATGCACCGGTGTCCCAACCAATACCTCGTCGAGCCGATCTGCGATGGCCCGCACGTAGGTGACCGAGCCCGACGTCACCGTGCGCCACGTCGGTGAGCCGAAAACCGTGAGCATGCCGTGGTGTTCGAGGAACACGAACAGGTACCGGGCCGGATACCGCAGCGCGTCCGCACTCGCACACGACCACACCGCGGCCACCAACGGCGTCATGAAGTAGTCGACGAAATACGACGAGAAGCGGTGCCGGTTGAGGAAGCTTTCCAGCGTCTCCTGATCGCTGTCGGCGCCCCCATCGGCCGCGCGCAGCAGCGCCGACGCGGCACGATGGAACCGCAGGATCTCACCGAGCATCAGCAGGTAGCGCGGCCGCAGCGACTGCCGGCAGGCGAACAGCCCACGGGCGCCCAGCGCGCCGGCGTATTCCAGGCCGATGTCGTCGGCCCGCACCGACATCGACATATCCGAGTCCTGGGTTGGCACACCGAGTTCGGCGAACAATCGGCACAACGTGGGGTAGGTCCGGTCGTTGTGCACCAAGAACGCCGAGTCGACGGCTACGACGTCGCCGTCACCGTTGTCCACCTGGTGCGTGTGGGCATGCCCGCCCAGCCGATGGTCCGCCTCATACAGGGTGACCCGGTCCTGTCCGGCCAGCAGGTAGGCGGCGGTAAGGCCGGCCACGCCGCTGCCGATTACCGCTACTGAGCGCTGCGGCCGGCCCGATGGATGTATCTGCTGCACATCCGGTATTCGAAGCCGACGGCCAGGCGGATGGGGTCCGGTTCAGCCCACGTCAGTCGCTGTAGGCCAGCGTGCGATCCTCGGGTTGGGGTTCCTTCGGGGCTGCCGGAGTTCTAAGCGGCCGGCTGCGCACCCGCATCGGCCACCAGAACCAGCGGCCCAGCAACGCGGCGATGGACGGCGTCATGAAGGAGCGCACGATCAACGTGTCGAACAGCAGGCCCAGCCCGATCGTGGTACCGACCTGACCGATAACCCGCAGGTCGCTGACCGCCATGGACGCCATGGTGAAGGCGAATACGAGGCCCGCGTTCGTCACCACCTTGCCCGTCCCGCCCATCGACCGGATGATGCCGGTATTCAATCCCGCGCCTATCTCCTGTTTGAACCGGGAGACCAACAGCAGGTTGTAGTCAGATCCCACGGCCAGCAACACGATCACCGACATCGCCAGCACCAGCCAGTGCAGCCGGAATTCCAGGATGTGTTGCCACAGCAGCACCGAGAGCCCGAACGACGCACCGAGCGAAAGCGCTACCGTGCCCACGATCACCGCGGCGGCGATAAAGGCTCGCGTGATGATCAGCATGA
Source organism: Mycobacterium szulgai (assembly GCF_002116635.1). Lineage (GTDB taxonomy): Bacteria > Actinomycetota > Actinomycetes > Mycobacteriales > Mycobacteriaceae > Mycobacterium > Mycobacterium szulgai. Next base: position 19,916 of record NZ_LQPW01000031.1, read on the forward strand.
TGACGAAAATGAGGCAGAGCGACGAGATGCCCGCGATCAGCAGGTCCCACTGCGCGCCCTGTGAAATGTCATGGAAGACCGCGGCCGTGCCGGCCAGATAAATCTTGGAGTCTTCCAGCGGAGTTCCCTTGAGCGCCTCCTCGGCGGCCGTGCGTATCTGGTCGATGCTGTTGATGCCCTCGGTCGATTGCGGATCGCCGCGGTGCAGGATGATGAAGCGGGCCGCATGTCCGTCGGATGACAAGAACGAATTCATAGCGCGCTGGAAGTCCTTGTTCTTGAAGACCTCCGGCGGCAGGTAGAACGAATCGTCGTTCTTGGCGGCGTCGAACGCGTGTCCCATGGCGGTCGCGTTGTCGCTCATCTCGTCCATTTGGTCGTAGATGCCCATCATGGTGCTGTGCATCGTCAGTATCTGGGTCCGCATTTCCGTCATGACTGCGATCTGCGGGGGGAGCTGCGCGACCATCTGCGGCACCAGCGCATCCATCACCCGCAGGTCGCCCAACAGCGCGGTTATCTTCTCCGCGATCTGGTCCACTCCGTCGAGCGCATCGAATATCGACCGCAACGACCAGCAGATCGGAATGTCGTAGCAGTGCTTTTCCCAGTAGAAGTAGCTACGGATCGGGCGCCAGAAATCCTCGAAATCCGCTATGTGGTCGCGTAATTCATCGGTGATTTCCTTCATCTGTTCGGTGTCGCCGACCATGCGGTGGGTGGTGTCGGCCATCTGCTGCATCAGCTCCTGCATGTGCTGCAGGATCGCGATGGTTTGACTCATCAAGTCGGCCTGTTTGAGCATGTCGTCCATGCGGTCGCGCTGGTAGCGCATGGTCTGCAGTTGACCCGCGTTCTGCATGCTCATCTGGAAGGGAATCGACGTGTGGTCCATCGTCGTTCCGTCCGGCCTGGTGATCGCCTGCACCCGTGAAATGCCGGGGACGCGGAAGATTCCTTTGGCCAGCCTGTCCAGGACCAGGAAATCCGCGGGATTTCGCATATCGTGATCGGATTCGATCATCAATATCTCGGGTTTCATGCGGGCCTGCGAGAAATGGCGATCTGCGGCCGCGTATCCCTCGTTGGAGGGGATGAACCCCGGGAGGTACGCCCGGTCGTTGTAGCTGACCTTGTATCCGGGCAGTGCGAGCAGGCCGATCAGGGCGACCGCGAGGGTGGCGGCCAGAATCGGCAGCGGCCAGCGAACCACCACGGTGCCGACGCTGCGCCAGCCCCGAGTCTTGAGCTGTCGCTTGGGATCGAAGAGCCCGATCCGGCTGCCCAGATGCAAAACCGCGGGTCCCAGCGTCATCGCGACGGCCACCGCGACCAGCATCCCAGCCGCGCAAGGAATGCCCAGGGTCTCGAAGTAGGGCATCCGGGCGAATCTGAGGCAGAAGGTGGCCCCGGCGATGGTCAAGCCAGAACCGACGATGACGTGCGCGGTCCCGCGGTACATGGTGTAGAAGGCCGCTTCTTTTTCCTCGCCTGCCTGGCGGGCCTCCTGGTAGCGGCCGATGAAAAATATCCCGTAGTCAGTTCCCGCTGCGATGGCGAGCGAAGTGAGCAGGCTGACCGCAAAGGTGGACAACCCGATCAGCCCGGTTTGGCCCAATAGCGCGACCACCCCCCGAGCTGCGGTCAGTTCAACCCCAACGGTTAGCAGCAGCAGAATCACCGTGATGATCGACCGGTAGACCAGCAGCAACATCACGAAGATCACGGCCACTGTCACCGCGGTGATCCTGATCATGGATTTGTCGCCGGCGGTGTGCATGTCGGCGGCCAGTGCTGCCGGCCCGGTGACATAAACGGTGATTCCGGGCGGCGCCGGCGTATCGGCGACGATCTTGCGCACCGCATCGACGGATTCACCGGCTAGCGCTTCACCCTGGTTGCCGCCGAGAGCCAATTGAACGTAGGCGGCCTTGCCGTCGTTGCTCTGCGCGCCCGCGGCGGTGAGGGGATCGCCCCAGAAATCCTGGACACTCTGTACGTGTTTGGGGTCGGCCCGCAATTTGCGGATCAGGGTGTCGTAGTACCTGTGGGCCTCCTCCCCGAGAGGTTCCTTGCCCTCGAGGATGAGCATCCCGATGCTGTCGCTGGTGCCTTCCTTGAACACCTTGCCGATGCGCTTCATGGCCTCGAACGAGGGAGCCTCCTTGGGGCTCAGCGACACCGAACGTGTTTGCCCCACCTGTTCCAGCGATGGGACGAACACGCTGAGGGCAACGCAAACCAGCAGCCAGAAAAGGATGATGGGTATCGAAAACGCGTGGATCAATCGCGCGACGCGGGGCCTCTCCGGGTGGCCGTTGGTTTCCACGTCGTTCGCGAATTTGGTACTCACGCGGATTTCACCAAGCAGAACGTATAGGCGTTTACCTCGTTGCTGATTCTTTCTGCTTTGACGACATCGTCCACCAAGATCCGGCAGCCGATGCTATTCGTATCGCCTTGCGCGACAAGGTTTCCCATCACCGCCGCCAAATTGGTCGTGATGTGGATCGACCATGGCAGCTGTGCATTATCGACTCGTTTCGGGTCGCCATTGACATCGAAATAGCTGATATCTGCGACCGTTCCGGGCGGCCCGAAGACCTCATAAACCAGCCGCTTGGGATTGAAAGGCTTAGTGCTTTCCAGGTTGCTGTCGGCATAGGACTCGCGCTTATCAGAGGCGAAGAAGCCGCGGACGCGGTATACGGTGAAGCCGCCGATGGTCACCACCACCACGATGACCAGTGGAATCCAAGTCCGCGAAAGCACCCTGAAAATCTTGGACCCCTCCTTACCGGTTGACGTGGTCGTTACGGGCGGACGATACCCGCTCTTACTGGGCTTGTTGGAAACAATTCAATTTCAGATCGCCCGGCCACGGGTGCCGCACCCCACCGGGGCCGCCCTGGACGGGGTTGGGGAGGCTGCGCACTCCTTTCCATCGGGTTTCCATCGGGTCAAGATTGTAACGCATATCACGTGCGTAACCTTAAGTAAACTCTTACAAATCACGTGATGTGCGTTATCCTCGGGCAGTGGCGCAACTCACATTCCGGCGCGCCCGCACCGAAGAAAACAAGCGCCAACGTGCGGCGGCGCTCGTGGAGGCCGCCCGCTCGCTGGCACTGGAAACCGGTGTCGCATCGGTGACGTTGACCGCGGTCGCCGGCCGGGCCGGAATTCACTACTCCGCTGTGCGCCGCTACTTCACCTCTCATAAAGAGGTGCTGCTGCATCTTGCCGCCGAAGGTTGGGTGCGCTGGTCGGACACGGTGCGTGCGAGCCTGAGCGAGCCCGGTCCGATGTCGCAATCGCGGGTGGCCGAGGCGCTGGCCAACGGCCTTGCCGCCGACCCTTTGTTCTGCGACCTGCTGGCCAATCTCCATCTGCATCTCGAACACGAGGTGGATGTCGAGCGGGTCGTCGAGGTGAAGCGGACCAGTACCACTGCCGCGCTCGCGCTCGCCGACGCGATCGAGCAGGCGCTTCCCGAGCTCGGGCGCTCGGGAGCCTTCGACATCTTGCTGGCCGCATATTCGTTGGCGGCCACGCTGTGGCAGATCGCCAATCCTCCCGAGAAACTCACCGATGCCTACGCCGAGGAGCCGGAGGTGCTGCCCCCGGAGTGGAACCTGGACTTCGCATCCGCACTCACCCGCCTGCTCACCGCCACCTGCAGTGGCCTGATCTCGCAATCCCCATGAGCCGGAGAGGGGGATCTTGCCGATGGGTCTAAGATACTTAGCGCAACAAAGCATCCAACGGAATGGCTTCGGGGCCCGGCCTTTTCGAAACGGAAGGTGATTGGGTGGCCAAGTTCTCGGTTGCCGGCGTCGTGCGGCGAATGTGGATGGTGCTGGTCATCGCGCTCGTCGTCGTGGTAGCGGCGTTCTGCGTTTCGCGGCTGCGGACTTTCTTCGGCGTGCACGACAGGGGACCCATCACCAGCGGCATGGCCGACGAGATCAAGCCGTTCAACCCCAAGCACGTGGTCTATGAGGTGTGGGGCCCCGCCGGAGCCATTGCCAACATCAACTATCTCGACATCAACGCCCAGCCGCAGCGGGTAAGCAACGCGCCCTTGCCGTGGACGCTCTCGGTCACCACGACGCTGCCCTCGGTGAGCGTCAATGTGGTGGCGCAGGCCGACGCCGACCAGGTCGGCTGCCGAATCATCGTGAACGACGTAGTCAAGGATGAAAGGTCGGCGAGCGGAGTGAAAGCCCAAACCTTCTGCATAGTGAAATCCGCATGACCGCCAACCAGACCGCCCAGCTTCCCACCAGCCCGCGGTTCGCCCGAGCGGTGCACAAGCTCGCGGTCCCGATCGTCCTGGCCTGGGTGGGCCTGGTCGTCGTCCTCACCGTCTTCGTTCCCTCGCTGGACGTCGTGGGAAAAGAACACACCGTGTCGATGAGCCCCAACGACGCGGAGTCGATGCAGGCGATGAAGCGCGTCGGCAAGGTGTTCAACGAGTTCAACACCGACAGCGCGATCATGATCGTGCTGGAAAGCGATAAGCCGCTCGGCGACGACGCGCACCACTTCTACGACCAGCTGATCAAGAAGCTGGAACAAGACACCAAGCACGTACAGCACATTCAGGACTTCTGGGGGGATCCGCTGACGGCGGCCGGTTCGCAGAGTTCTGACGGCAAGGCCGCCTACGTCCAGTTGTATCTGGCCGGCAACCAGGGCGAGAGCCTGGCCAACGATTCGGTCGCGGCGGTACGCAAGATCGTTGACAGCACCCCGGCACCGCCGGGGGTCAAGGCCTATGTAACCGGGGCGGCAGCGCTGACGGCGGATCAGTCGGCCGCCGGTGAGAAGGGTGTCAAAAAGGTCACCGCGATCACTTTTCTGGTGATCATCGTGATGTTGCTATTCGTCTACCGGTCCATTGTCACGGTGATTCTCACCCTGGTAATGGTCATGATCGAGCTGATGGCGGCCCGGGGTGTTGTGGCTTTTCTGGCCTACAACAACATAATTGGTCTCTCGACGTTCGCGGTTAATCTACTGGTGCTGATGGCCATTGCGGCCGGCACGGACTACGCGATTTTCGTCCTCGGGCGATATCAGGAGGCCCGCGGGCTCGGCGAAGACCGGGAACAAGCGTTTTACACCATGTTCCACGGAACCGCGCATGTGGTGATTGGTTCGGGCCTGACCATTGCGGGCGCGATGTATTGCCTCAGCTTTACCCGGCTGCCCTATTTCCAGACGCTGGGGGTGCCGTGCGCAGTGGGAATGCTGGTCGCCGTGCTCGCCGCTATCACGTTGGGCCCGGCCGTTCTCACTATCGGTAGTTTCTTCAAATTGTTCGACCCCAAGCGCAAGATGCGGACCAGGGGCTGGCGCCGGGTGGGCACCGCGATCGTGCGCTGGCCGGGGCCGATTCTGGCGGTGGCGATCGCGATCGCACTCATCGGATTACTCGCGCTGCCGGGGTACAAGACCAATTACGACAGCCGCAAGTATCTGCCGCCGTGGACGCCGGCGAATGTCGGGTATGCGGCCGCCGACCGCCATTTCTCCAATGCGCGGATGAATCCCGAATTGTTGTTGGTCGAGACCGATCATGATCTGCGCAATCCGGCTGGCATGCTCGTTTTGGACCGAATTGCGCGGGGCGTCTTTCATATCCCGGGTGTCGCGCGGGTGCAGGCGATAACGCGGCCGTTGGGCACGCCAATCGAGCACACTTCAATACCGTTCCAGATCAGCATGCAGAACACGACGCAGGTCGAAAATCAGCAATATATGCACCAGCGCATGGACGACATGCTCAAACAGGCCGATGCCATGCAGGAATCAATCGACACGATGCAGCATATGTACGAAATCATGTCGCAAACAGTCGCCGTGACCCACAACATGGACCAGCTGACTCAGGAAATGGTCGGTATTACCAGCACTTTGCGGGACCACATCGCCGATTTCGACGACTTCTGGCGTCCCATCCGCAGTTTCTTCTACTGGGAAAAGCACTGCTACGACATTCCCGTCTGCTGGTCGCTGCGGTCCATTTTCGACGCTCTCGACGGCCTGGACCAGCTGACGGAGAAGCTGACGCAACTCTCCGGTCAATTGGACAAGCTGGATGTCTTGATGCCGCAGATGCTGGCGCAACTGCCGCCGCAGATCGCGACCATGAAGACGATGAAGACCATGATGCTGTCGATGCACAGCTCGATGTCCTCGCTGTACGACCAAATGGACGTGATGAGTCAGAATTCGACGGCGATGGGCCAGGCATTCGATGCCTCCAAGAATGACGACTCGTTCTACATTCCGCCGGAGGTGTTCGACAATCCGGACTTCAAGCGGGGCCTGAAGATGTTCGTGTCGCCGGACGGGCACGCCGCTCGGTTCATCATCTCCCACGAGGGCGATCCGGCTACGCCCGAAGGGATTTCGCACGTCGATCCGATCATGAAGGCCGCCAAGGAAGCCATCAAGGGTACCCCGTTGGAGGGTGCGCACATCTGGCTCGGTGGAACGGCCGCGGTGTACAAGGATATGCGTGACGGGTCCAAATACGACCTGATGATCGCCGGCATTGCCGCGGCCAGCCTCATTTTGATCATCATGCTTATCATCACCCGCAGTCTGGTTGCCGCGGTCACCATTGTGGGCACCGTGCTGTTGTCATTGGGTGCCTCGTTCGGCCTTTCCGTGCTGGTTTGGCAGGACATTCTCGGCTTTGAATTGCACTGGATGGTGCTCGCAATGTCGGTCATTCTGCTTTTGGCGGTGGGATCTGACTACAACCTGCTATTGGTATCTCGATTCAAAGAGGAAATCCATGCCGGCTTGAAGACCGGAATCATCCGGTCGATGGCCGGAACCGGAGCGGTGGTGACCAACGCGGGCCTCGTCTTCGCCGCCACCATGGCGTCGTTCATCTTCAGCGATCTGAAGGTCATAGGACAGGTCGGGACCACCATCGGCCTGGGTCTGTTGTTCGACACCTTGATCGTGCGGTCGTTCATGATGCCGTCCATCGCCGCCCTGATGGGCCGGTGGTTCTGGTGGCCGCAGCAGGTGAAGACCCGGCCGGCCAGCCAGCTACTGCGGCCCTACGGGCCGCGCCCGTTGGTCCGTGCTCTATTGCTGCCACGGGACGGCAAGTCCGGCGACTCGGTGGACGCGGCGAACACCGACCGGTTCCCGGTGAGCACGCCGCATTACTAGCGGAGTCAACTGCGCCGGTGCGCGTGCAGAATGGCGGCGGCGAAGGCTTCGGGGTTTTCCTGGGGGACGTTGTGCCCGGATGCCACGGAGACGACGTCGAGCAGTGCCGGAAACCGCCGTTCGCGCTCGCTTCGAGGCGGTGCGGAGCCGACGAGCGGATCATCCTGCGGGTCGATCACCACGGTCGGTACTGCGATGGGCGGTTGCGTGCTGATCGTGTCTTCTAAGTGCTGGTAGGCCGGATCCCCGGCGGCAAGCCCGTAGCGGTGCCGGTAGGAGTGCACCACTACGTCGACGAAGTCGGGGTTGTCGAAAGACGTGGCGGTGGTGGCGAATTCGTCGTCGGTGAATGACCAGCGCGGCGACCATTCCTGCCACAACAGCCGGGCGAACTCACGGCGGCGGACTTGCAGCCCGGCTCGGCCGCGCTCACCGTGCAGGTAGTACTGGTACCACAGCCGCCGTTCGGACTCCGGTGCCGCCGGACTGGCCATGGCCGAAATGTCTTGCAGGTTATAGCCCGACACGCTCACCAGGGCACGCACCAGCTGCGGCCACAGCGCCGCAGTAACGCAGGCCGCCCGCCCGCCCCAGTCGAATCCCGCCACCACCGGTGCCCTCAGGCCCAAAGCGCCGATCAGTTCGTAAAGGTCGGCGGCGAGTGCGGCTTGCTGTCCGGAGCGCATTACCGCCGGATCGATGAAACGCGTCGCCCCGTAGCCGCGCAAATAGGGCACCACCACGTACGCGCCGACCGCAACCAACCGGGGTGCAACCTGGTCGTAGCAGCGCACGTCGTAAGGAAATCCGTGTAGCAGGACTGCCGGCCAGCCGCCCGGGTCGCCGTACTGCTCCAGCGCCACCTTCAAGACCCCGGCCCGCACCATCGTCACGGCAGTCACCGCACCACCCTGCCCGTCGAGAATCGCCGCGGCAACAGCGGCAGCTGTCGGGGCAGGGCACTTTGCACAGGAAAGCGCCCTGGGAAATATGTCAACCATAGTTGCGCAATTTCTCGGATCCTGCCATCATTCACGGGTCATCAAGCCATGAACACACCGATGGGCGGTAGGGATTGACACCCAAGTCGTTAACTCACCACGCGGAACGGATCCGCCGGGAGATGCAAGCGCTGCTTGACGGTGTCCCCGTCGGATCCGTCCGTGATTGGCCGGAGTTCCTGCGCGAGTTAGGGATATCCGGACTGCACATGCCCGCCAGGTGGGGCGGGGTTCCCGACGGGACCCTGCGCCGTGCGATCGCCATCGAAGAGCTGTCGCGGCGCAGCCCCGCCGCGGGCGCCACCTTGTCCGCGGCGACGCTGGGCACTGGGCTGATTCTGCTCGGCGGGAATCGGGCACAGCAGGACCGCTGGCTTCCCGAGTTGGCGGCCAGCCGCGAGATAATGACGATCTGCATGACCGAGCCGGACTCCGGCTCGCACCTGTTGGGCATGCAGACAACCGCCGAGCGTGACGGCGACGGATGGATCCTCAACGGCCGCAAGTGTTTCATCGGCAACTCGCACATCGCCACGGCGCACGGGGTGATCGCCCGCACCAGTCGGGGGCAGCATCACGGGGCGCTATCGGCCTTCGTCGTACCTACCGACAGCGCGGGCTGCCGCGTCGGAGACCGGCACAGCTTCGGCGGGCTCGGCGAATTCTCCATCGGCGAGCTGGTCTTCGAGAACTGTCGAGTCGACGGGGCAAACCTCGTCGGTTCGGTGGGCATGGGGGTTGCCCTGGCTCATGCGGTGATCGCTCGGCATGGCAAACCCAACATCGGATCACTGGCACTGGGCTTGCAGGCGGCCGCGATCGATCGGCTGTTGACCTATACCGAACAGCGTCAGTTGTACAACGCCCCGCTCGCCGATCTGGGCAGTATCGAGTCGCGGGTGGCCGAGGCGTATCGACAGCTCTACTTGAGCAGGATCGCGATGTACGAAGCCGCCGCTGCCGCTGATCTGGGGCACACCAACGAGATTGGGTTCACTGTGGCGAAGCTGTCGGCCAGTCAATCGGCATCGGCCACGGCCCTGTCGGTTGCCGAGGCGATGGGCGCGCGGGGTTGCGACTCGACGATAGGAGTGCTCGACCTGCTGGCCGATGCCTTGATGACCTCGGCGCCCTCGGGCACTCACGACGTCAATCGCAAGCGAATCGCCGAATATGCCCGGCGCATGCATTCCGAGTCCGCGGACCAGCAACGCTGCCGGGTCCCGCAGCTGAATCTGGTTAATTGAGAGGCGTTCTGGATGAAAGACACGATCAAGGTCGGCGATGCTGCCACCTTCCGCTACGTCGTGGCGGTCAACAAGACGGTGCCGGATCTGTATCCGGAGTCCGACGATTACCAAATCATGCCCCGGGTATTCGCGACGGGCTTCATGGTGGGTCTGCTGGAGTGGACGGCGATCATCGCGCTGCGCCGGGTCCTCGACGAAGGCGAAGGCAGTCTGGGGACGCTGGTGGACATCAAACACAGTGCACCCACCCCGCCCGGAGCGGAACTGACCGTGACGGCGGTGTGCACCAAGGTCGAACCGCCGTATTACGAATGGGATGTCACGGCGATCGACGGCGACGGCGACGTCGCGGCCTCGGGTCGGCACGGGCGCAACATCATTCAAACTGAGCGGTTCTTGCGACGCGTCGCAGCGAAAGCCGAACGGCTCACCCAAACACCCGCCAGCGCGTGAGCACGGTGACGCTGTCCGCGCGAGGACTTCGGGCGATCGCATTGGCGGTGCTGTGGGCTGCGCTGTGGGCCGGCGCCTTCGTCGCGAACAAGATCGCGCTGGATTACGCCAACGCCGCCGTGGTCGTCGCCCTGCGCTGTGAGCTCGCCGGCGTGGTGATTCTGGCCTTCACCTGGCGACAGGTCCGCCGGCACACAGCCGGCGAACTGTGTCGCACGACGGTCATCGGATTACTCAACAACGCCGGCTATCTAGGCGTCATCGCCGTTGCCCTGCCACACATCTCGGCCGGTATGGCGGCCATCTTGTCGTCGTTGACGCCGTTGGCAGTGCTGAGCCTGAGCGCGCTGGCCGATCGGCGGATAGGGCTGGTGCAAGCGACCGGCGTTCTGATCGGACTGGCCGGCATTGTTCTTTCCGCGCTGGGCCGCCTGCATTCCGGGCAGTTGAGTGGGTTTGCGATCAGCCTGGCGCTGTGCGCGGTCGCCTTCCTCACCGCGGCGACCTACCTCACCCCGCGCCTATTGCCGGCCGGCAATCCCTATTTCCTGACCGGCTGGCAAGCCGCCGTCGGCAGCCTGCCGGTCACCCTCATCGCGCTGGTGCGGCCGTCACATCCGGCCATCACCGGGACTTTCATCGCCGGCCTGGCCTACCTGGTGGTGGGTGCCGCCATCGTCGGGATGACGCTGTGGCTGACCCTGATCAAAGAAGTCGGACCGCAACGGGCCTCGGTAGCCCACTTCTTGCCGCCGGTGTTCGGCCTTGCCCTCGGGGCGATCGTGCTGCACGAGACGGTGACGGCGCTGGAGGTGTTGGCGGCCATTCCGGTTGCGCTGGGGGTGTTCCTGGCGACGCGGCCGGCGCGCGACAGGCCGGTCGCGATGGTCGATCCGGAACGGGTCGATGACCGTCCGGCGCGGGTACTGGTCGATGCGAGGCTATAGAGCGACGACGTCGCGCATGATGTCGCTGAGCTCGGAGACCGGTGCACCGCACGTCAAACAGGACGCACCGGAATGGCGACGTAGCCGGCCCACTTGCAGCAGGACTTCAGCCTCGGCGCGCCACAGGCAGGCGATGCAGAGAATCTCGACGGTATTCCCGAACGGATCCAGTTGCGGATGGTTGCATTCGTCAACCGCGTGCAGATGAACGATGAAATCCGCCCGATTGGTGCAACCGGCTCCGGATTGACAGGTGATATCACGCCAGTCGAGGGCCGCGAGCGTGTCAGGGATCTCGTTGCCAGTTGTTTGGCTCATGCCAGGACCTCCGACTTCCGGACCGCAGCCGCACCCGACACACGCATGCCCACTGCAAGATGATCAGCTGGCCGGGGCTTCATTATGGTTACCTTTGGCCTGCCGTGGCAAGAGTCGCGTTGGTATCGATAACGCTCACTATTCCGCGCGCGGGTGCGGGAATCAATCCTCCAAGCAGCCCAAAAGTAGGGGAACCGCCTTGTCCGCCGATCGGTGGACAAGTAGCGGGCGGTCATCGGAGGTGGTGAAGAAGGTTAGCCCCAGTTCCACACCGACATGTCGCCGGGCGGATAGTTGTTGCACACGTCGGTGGCCTTCGCGACGACGCCCTTGTTGTTGAAGAAGATCTTCATGTGATTGACCCAGGCGAAGGTCAGCGGATCGCCGTTGTAGAAGTGTTCGGAGTAATCCCGGCGCTGAGCTGGCGACAGCGAGTAGAACCAGTGCGCCTTGTCGATCGTCGCCTGCTGCAGGTTGGCGTGGTTGTTGAAGTCGATCATGTACCGCTCGTAATACACCGGGCTGGTGTCCCGGACGGCCGCCAAGTACTGCTCAGCGTCGCAGGTGGTCGCGATCTGCCGCCGGGGGACCGGGAAGTCTTCCGTGGAATCGGCCGCGGCGGTCGTCGGCAGCTGGATGACGGCGACGTCAAACAGGACGACGAAAGCGATCAGGAAAGCGAAAAAGGCGGCGACTGAGCGCAGGCTGAGATTCGGCCGAGACATATTGATTACCGTAGCACTTTCAACGATGTGGCGAACTGTCGGGAATGAAATCCCTAGCACACCTTACTAGCCGTCGTCACCAGGCACAATCACATGATTGGGGTCCGGCCGCAGCTCCGCGGGGGCCTGGCTGTAATCACCGAACGGACCGTCGCGGCGCTCGACGGCCGCTCGCACCCCCTGCGCTTCGGCGGTGCGGATGAATTCCAGCGCATCGGGGGTGTTGCGCATCAGGCCGTCCAGAATGCCGCCCAGCATCTGAGTGGACGCCAGGCCCATGTTCTCGTAGGCCTGATTCACGATCAGCTTCTGCGCCCGCAACTGCGACAGCGGGATCTGGCAGAGTTCGGCGGCGATCTCGGCGACGCGTGCTTCGAGCCGTTCGAAGGGCACTGCCTCGTTGATCAGCTCGACCTCGGCGGCCTGCACGCCGGTTAGCGGCCGGCCGGTCAGCGAGTGCCATTTCACCTTGGACAGGCTCAGCCGGTAGAGCCACATTCCGGTCAGATACGCCCCCCACATGCGGCTGTACGGTGTGCCGATTACGGCATCGTTGCTGGCGATGACGATGTCGGCGCACAGTGCGTAGTCGCTGGCCCCGCCGACGCACCAGCCGTGCACCTGCGCGATCACCGGCTTGGAGGCTCGCCAGATGGCCATGAATTTCTGGGTGGGGCCGGTCTCGTGCGCGGTAACCATGGCGAAGTCTTTACCGGGGTCCCACTTTCCGTCGGTCATCATGGCTTCACCCCACTGTTGGAAGCCGCCGCCGAAGTTGTAGCCGCCGGAAAATGCGCGGCCGGCCCCCCGCAACACGATCACCTTGATTTCGGAATCCCGTTCGGCCAGTCCGACGGCGGCCTCGATCTCGTCGGGCATGGGCGGCACGATCGTGTTGAGCTCTTCCGGGCGGTTCAGCGTGATGGTGGCCACCGGTCCGGCGGTGCGGTACAGCAGCGTCTCGAATTCGGGAACCGACTTGGAAAACGACTTGGAAAACGGCATAGCCGCAGCGAAGTCGCCGGCGCACTCAGGTGTCAAGCACCGGTGTTTTCCGGCGTGCCGCACGCCAGCTCCTCGTCGTCCTGGTCGTCCTGGTCGTCCTGGTTGGAGCCTCGTTTGAGTGCCCCGCCAACGATCACCGCGAGCAGTGCCGCGCCCAACGCCATCAGCACGTACTTCTGGTAGTCGCGAAGTTTGTCGTAGATCGCACCGATGTGATCACCGGCCAGGTATCCCAGCAATACCCACAGGCCCACCCATACCGCGGCTCCCAGTGCGTTGTAGGTCAGAAAACGCCACCAGCCCAGCTGGGCCATCCCGGCGACGATCCCGTTGGCCTGGCGTAACCCGTCGATGAAACGCGCGACCGGCACGACGATGCTGCCGTGTCTGGCGAAGAAGCGCTCGGTCGAGGCGACCCGCTGCTCGGTGAGCAATACATAGCGGCCGAAGCGCCGAAGCAGTGGCCGGCCGCCGCGCCGGCCGATGGCATAGCCGATATTGTCGCCCCCGACCGCCGCTACAAAGCCCAGCACCAGCAGCGCCGCGAGATTGAGCTGGCCGGTTCCTGCGTAGACCCCGGCCGCGATCAGGATGATTTGGCCGGGAGCGGGAATTCCGAAGCCCTCGACCGCGATGATGCCCATCACCGCCGCGTAGCCGTAGTGGTCCAGCACGGGCGCAAGCGATTGCAGGACCCCCGGCAGCTGCGAGGACATATAGAACCTTGTAGCCAAGAGCGCTTTTCATAAACATGCATGCCTTCGTGGCGGCCGAAGGAGAGTGCGCGTCCGGTTACATCCAGCGTGCCTTCAGGGTCGTGGAATCGCGATTTTCCCACCCCGGCTACACAATCAAAGCTCTAGCCGCACAGTCGATTCGCGACTGCGCCCAGCGACCGCCGCAGAACAACGGCTACCGTCGGCCGCCCAGGATCTGCCACAAGAAGCTGAAGCTCAATGCTGACTTGAACGCGAGCTGCTCGTTGTCGGCCGCACCGCCGTGTCCGCCTTCGATGTTTTCGTAGTACCACACCGGGTGGCCCGCAGCCGCTAAGGCGGCCGTCATCTTGCGGGCGTGGCCGGGATGTACCCGGTCGTCGCGGGTAGATGTAGTCATCAGGATCGGCGGGTATTGCGCGTCCACCGAAATGTTCTGGTACGGCGAGTATTCGGAGATGAACGCCCAGTCGTCCGGATTATCGGGATCGCCGTATTCGGCGACCCATGAGGCACCGGCCAGCAGCAGGTGGTATCGCTTCATGTCCAGCAGCGGCACGCTGCAGACCAGCGCGCCGAATTTCTGCGGGTACTTGGTCAGCATGATGCCCATCAGCAGCCCGCCGTTGCTGCCGCCCTGCGCGCCGAGCTGGGCGACCGTGGTGATGCCGCGGTTCACCAAATCGTCTGCTACGGCGACGAAGTCTTCAGCCACTTTGTGCCGGCCTTCGCGCATCGCCTGGGTATGCCAGCGGGGTCCGTACTCGCCGCCACCGCGGATGTTGGCCAGCACATAGGTACCGCCGCGGGCCAGCCAGAGCCTGCCCAATACGCCGCTGTAACTGGGCGTGTTCGACGTTTCGAATCCGCCATAGCCGTAGAGCAAGGTGGGTCCCGGACCGGCGGGGGCATCGGCGCCGATTGGCCGTACCACGAAGTACGGGATCGACGTGCCGTCGGCTGACGTAGCGAAATGCTGTGCCACGCTGATGTTTTCGGCGTCAAAGAAGGCGGGGGCGGACTTGATGGGGGCTAGTTCTCCGGTAGTGGTCCCGCGCATCAGGCGCGACGGTGCGGTGAATCCACTGGAATCCAGGAAGTACTCGTCGCCCTTGTCGTCGGCGGCCACCACCACGGTGCTGGTTGCGGGGGCGATGCCGGACAATGGGTCGCGCCGCCAGGAGCCCGGTGTGACGGTTTCCACCCGGCTGGCCACATCGGCCAGCGTGACGAGCAGTAAGCGATCGTAAGTCCACGAGTATTGGTGCAGGGCGGTGTGCGCATCGGGCTCGAATATCACCCTCAGTTCTGCTGTGCCGGAGAGGAATTCGTTGTAGTCGGAGGCCAGTAGCGAGCCCGCGCAGTAGGTGGTGGCGGCGCGGGTCCAATCGGTGCGTAGTTCGATCAGCAGCCAGTCGCGGTGAA
The DNA here is from genome assembly GCF_002116635.1 of Mycobacterium szulgai. Classification (GTDB taxonomy): domain Bacteria; phylum Actinomycetota; class Actinomycetes; order Mycobacteriales; family Mycobacteriaceae; genus Mycobacterium; species Mycobacterium szulgai. The sequence goes on from NZ_LQPW01000031.1 coordinate 34,956, forward strand.
TCGACACGGTCGCGTCGGTTGGCACATCGATCCGGATTAGTTCCGAGCCGCGCAGCTCGTACACCTCGTCGTTCCAGAAGTCCAGGGCACGCAGCAGCAGGGTGCGCTCGTAGCCGGGCGTGCGGTCCACCGAAGCCGCGACGCGCACATCGGCGCGGGTGCCCTCGAACACCGTCTCCGCTTCCGACAGCGCTGTGCCCCGCCGCCAACGCTTGATGATGCGCGGGTAACCGGATTCGGTCAGTGAATCGGTGCCGAAGTCGGTGCCCACCAGCACGGTGTCGAGGTCTTCCCAGGCCATCTGCGATTTCGCTTCCGGCAGCTGAAACCCGTCGGCTACGAATTCGCGCGTCAGCATGTCGAATTCGCGGATGACGGAGGCATCCGAGCCGCCCGGGGACAGGGCGACCAGCGCGCGGGTGTAGCCGGGTTCGATGACGCCGGCGCCGGCCCACACCCACTTCTCGTCGTCGATCCGCCCCAGCTCGTCGATGTCGAGCAGCACATCCCAGGCGGGGGAGTCGGTGCGATAGCTGTCCAGCGTGGTGCGCCGCCACAGGCCGCGCGGGTTGGCCGCGTCGCGCCAGAAGTTGTAGAGGTACTCGCCGCGCCGGACCACGTAGGGGATTCGGGTGTCGGTGTCGAGCACTTCGAGCGCCTCGGTGCGCAGCTGCTCGAAATCGCCCGCGCAGAACTGCGCCTTGGTCGGTTCGTTGCGCGCGCGGACCCAGTCGAGAGCCTCCTCGCCGGTCACGTCTTCGAGCCATAAGTACGGGTCTTCGGAAGCCTCGGCCGCCTCGGGAGTCATGGAAGCCATGGAATCCCATTGTGGTCCCAGCGGTAGTGTGAGCTGTATTACATGACCTAACGAGGAGCCGAGCAAATGCCTGTCTTTGCACGTCCGGGTGCTACCGGGGCGCTGATGTCGTATGAAAGCCGATACGACAACTTCATCGGGGGTGAGTGGGTCGCGCCGGCGGCGGGCCGTTACTTCGAGAACCCGACCCCGGTTACCGGGCAGCCGTTCTGTGAGGTGGCGCGCTCTGAGGCGGCCGATGTCGAGAAGGCGCTCGACGCCGCACACGCGGCGGCACCGGCGTGGGGCAAGACTCCCCCGGCCGAACGGGCGGCGATTCTGAACAAGATCGCCGACCGGATCGATGCGAACACCGCCGCGCTGGCGGTGGCCGAGGTGTGGGACAACGGCAAACCGATCCGGGAGGCGATTTCGGCCGATATCCCGCTGGCGGCCGACCATTTCCGGTACTTCGCCGCCGCGATTCGCGCCCAGGAGGGTTCGCTGTCGCAGATCGACGAGCACACTGTCGCCTATCACTTCCACGAGCCACTCGGAGTGGTGGGGCAGATCATCCCGTGGAATTTCCCGATTTTGATGGGGGCCTGGAAACTGGCGCCTGCCCTGGCGGCCGGGAACACCGTCGTGCTCAAGCCCGCCGAGCAGACGCCCGCGTCTGTGCTCTATCTCATGTCGCTGATCGGTGACCTGTTGCCGCCCGGGGTGGTCAACATCGTCAGCGGGTTCGGTGTCGAGGCCGGCAAGCCGCTGGCATCCAGCGACCGGATCGCCAAAGTCGCATTCACCGGGGAGACCACCACCGGGCGGCTGATCATGCAGTACGCGTCGCAGAACCTGATTCCGGTCACCCTGGAACTCGGCGGCAAGAGCCCCAACATCTTCTTCTCAGACGTAATGGCGGCGAACGACGACTTCCAGGACAAGGCGCTGGAGGGCTTCACCATGTTCGCCCTCAACCAGGGCGAGGTGTGCACCTGCCCGTCGCGCAGCCTTATCCAGTCGGGCATCCATGACGAGTTCCTGGAACTGGCCGCGATCCGCACCAAGGCGGTCCGGCAGGGCGACCCCCTGGACACCGAGACGATGCTGGGATCTCAAGCCTCCAACGACCAACTGGAAAAGGTGTTGTCCTACATCGAAATCGGGAAGGAGGAGGGGGCCAAGATCATCACCGGCGGCGAACGCGCCGAGCTCGGCGGCGACCTGTCCGGCGGCTACTACGTCCAGCCGACGATCTTCGCCGGCAACAACAAGATGCGGATCTTCCAGGAGGAAATCTTCGGGCCCGTGGTGGCCGTCACGCCCTTCACCGACTACGACGACGCGATGGGCATCGCCAACGACACCCTCTACGGGTTGGGCGCCGGGGTGTGGAGCCGCGACGGCAACACCGCCTACCGCGCTGGACGTGACATCAAGGCCGGACGCGTGTGGGTCAACTGCTACCACGTGTACCCGCCGCATGCGGCCTTCGGTGGCTACAAGCAGTCCGGGTTCGGCAGGGAAGGCCACAAGATGGCCCTCGACCACTACCAGCAGACCAAGAACCTGATGGTGTCTTACTCCGACAAGGCGCTGGGATTCTTCTGATGAACTCGCCGCCCGGGGCGCTCATCACCGCCTCGGCCGCCGAGCTGCTGGGCCGGCTGCAGGAGCGCCACGGTCCGGTCATGTTCCATCAGTCCGGCGGCTGCTGTGATGGCTCCTCGCCGATGTGCTACCCGCGGGCGGATTTTCTCGTCGGCGATCGCGACGTCCTGCTGGGTGTGCTGGACGTGGGGCGCGAGGGCGTGCCGGTGTGGATCTCGGGTCCGCAGTACCAGACCTGGCGACATACCCAGCTGGTCATCGACGTGGTGCCGGGGAGGGGTGGCGGCTTCAGTCTGGAAGCCCCGGAAGGCGTGCGATTTCTCAGCCGCGGGCGGGTATTCACCGACGCCGAGAAGGCGCTGTTGCAACAGGTTCCGGTGATTACCGGCGCTGCGTATGAGCGCGGCGAGCGGCCGTCGGTGCGCGGTGAAGTGGTGGCCGACAACGCGCCGGGAGCATGCCAGCCAACCCGGCCGTAACCGAAGTAAGGTCGTACACCGTGATTCCCCTTCCACGTGCGTGGCTGCTGACCGGCGCCATGCTCGTTGGTAGCGCAGTCGGACAACTCGTCGGGGTCGCGTCCAACGTGCTGGTGCACGAACGCATTCGCCCGGACGTCGTCATCGCGCTGGTCGTCGGGATTCCGAGCGTTATCGGGCTGCTGGTGATCCTGTTCTCCGGTCGCCGGTGGGTGACCATGCTTGGGGCGTTCATTCTGGCGTTGGCGCCGGGCTGGCTGTTCGTACTCGTCGCGCAGCAGGTGATGTCCGGTGGCTGACGCGGATGCGGACAAAGATCGAGAGTCCAACCCAGGGACCGAGCCGTTCGTGCCCGACTTTGCGGATATTGAAGACACGGGCGAGCAGTCGGTGCCGTTCGTGCCGAATTGGGACGACACGGGTTCACAGCCCATAGCGTCGGCGGCGCTCCAGGGGCTCCCGGGGCTCGCGGGGCCAGCGCAAAAGCCGGACGACGAACCTGCTTCCGAGACCGAGACAGCTGCGGCGCCGGTACAGGTACCCGGCCGGTACCAATACCTCAAGTGGTGGAAGTTCGTTCTGGTGCTGCTCGGCGTGTGGTTCTTTGCGGGGCAGATCGGGCTCAGCTTGTACTACTGGTGGTACCACACGATCGACAAGACAGCGCCGGTGTTCGTGGTGCTGGTCTACGTCGTCGCATGCACCGTGGGCGGCTTACTGATTTCGATGGTGCAGGGCAGGCCGACCATCACGGCAATGTCGATTGCCGTAATGACCGGACCGTTCGCCTCCGTCGCGGCTGCGGCTCCGCTCTACGGTTACTTCTATTGCGAGCGGGCGACCCGCTGCCTCATCGGCGTACTTCCCTACTAGCCGGCTAGCGGTTCAAGCCGGGCACCCGACCCGTTGCCGGTTTCCCGTCGCCAGCGTGTCGAGCCTGATCGCCAGGCAAGCCGTGAACTGGTTCTCCGGTTCCCGGATGTCCAGACCGATCGCGCGCGAGATCCGGTCGAGTTTGGTCAACAGCGTGTTGCGGTGGACGTTGAGGGCGCGCGCGGCCTCGGTGACATTGCCGCCCTGAGCCAGGTAACTGGTCAGTGTCCCAAGGAGATTGGGGCCGGACCGCAACGGCTCGACGAACTGCTCAATCAGCTGGCGGCTGCTCTCGGTGTCGGAGATTCCGGCGAGCATCGTGAAGCTGCGCATCTCCTGATAAGAGGTGGCGCAGGTACGGCCGAGCTGATTGGCGACGTCCAAAGCGATTTTGGCTTCGTGGTACCGGTCGGAGACTTCCGTAGCGTCCTGCGCCGGGTGTCCGTAGGCAACGGCCACCGCCGTTCCGCAGCGCAGCTCGAGCGCATTGGACATCGTTTGGGCAAACACCGCCATTTCCCGGCTCAGCGTCGGCTCGTCGGCAGCATGCAGCGGGCGTATCACCACCAGGAGATCGCCGATGACGGTCGCATCGGCCGGTACCGCCTGGTCGGTGGCGACGCCGGCGGCGTAGCGGGCCAAGCGGAGCATTCTGGTCGCCCGATTTCCTCCTGCCTGCCCTGATAGGCCGCGGGCAACGAACACGCCGAAGGGTGAATCCGGGTCGATTTCGTGGTGCTCGGCGCGGGCCCGCAGTTCGTGGTCACTGAAGAAGGCGCCATGGAGCAGCGCCTGGATGAAGTCATCGCGGGCCCGCTCTTCGGCCTCCTCGACACTGCGCTGGCGCAGCAGCTCCAACCCGACAACGGCAGCCGCCTGCTCGGTGAGGACGCGGTGCCGGTCGAGGTCCTGGACGTTCAAGATGGCGAATGGGGCAAGGACTATCACCCAGCCCCCAGAGGCCTTGCCGAGTTTGATCTCGTGGGCAATCGACGTCCAGGCTCCACCATTGGCGCCAGCGACCCGGTCTACCCGGCTGCTCTGTGTCGTCGAACGTCGTGCAGTCCTGCCACCGGTTGCCAGCACGCGGCGAACCGAGTTGGTGATCGCGTCGAGTTCGTTGGCGTTCAGTCCGACATGGGCAAGGACCCGACCACGGTCGTCGAGGACCATCGCCGGGTTGCGGCCCAGATTGCACACCTCACGAATGAGGATCTCCAGGCCGGCCCCGCGGTGGAACAGCTTGGCCAGCATGGCCTGCACGTGCATCGAGTACCGCATCTGCTGCAGTTCCTCGTCGAGGGTCAGCTTCGCGAAAAGGCGGCTCAGCGCGGCAAACCCGACACGCGAGGGCAACTCGACGACGACTAACCCGGCGGGTAGCCCCGAGTGCAGAAGTTCTGCCGGTATCGGTCCGTCCACCAGCACCACGCCCAATCCTCGGGACACCAGCGCGGCAAGCAGGATGCCGCTGTCGGCCAACGCCTCGACGCGGGCATACACAGCCACGGCGTCCAGTCGATTCGGCAACGACGGCGCTTCGGTCAGCGGCAGGATCGAGGTCACCTCGCGGTCGAGCTGGTCAGCACCGCTCACGACACGGGCACCGGCCATCAGCACTTCGTCGAGCAGCCTTCGGATCGTCACCTCGCTGGCATTGATCGACGGCTCGGGAAAGGGGGTGATTGGGGCGGCCATGAGTACCCTCCTGATGCTGGTAAATGAGGCTCGACGGCGGTGTCGGTCAGCTTGGGTGGAGTCGCCGTGATCACGACGCTCTTGATTAGTTGACAGTTGTCATCATAATGGATGGGTGGCATGTGTCAACTATTTCCATCGATGTCAATACGGCACCTTCACGGGCTCGCCCACGGCGCGAATAACCTAGACAGGTGGCCCGCCCAAAGCTCATCGAGGAGGTGGAGCTTTTGGACCGCCTGCTCGATGCTTTCGCCGACCTGGGTTATGAGGGCACGAGCCTGCGTGAGCTGTGCCGCCACCTGGGGATGAGCCATAACCTGATCCATCGGCGCTACCAATCCAAGGACGCCGCCTGGCACGCCGCGGTCGACCACGGATTCGCGGATTTGTCTGCGGCGCTGCACGTGGCCCCCGAGGACGTGCCGCGCGACCTTTTCGCGGCACTGCGGCTGGTGATGATCAAGTACTCCGAAGCGACGCTGCGGCGGCCGGCCCTGGCGCGGATCATCCAGCATGAAGCGGCGATATCTGGTCCGCGGTTTGCTTACATGTTCAAGAACTACATCGGGCCCACCCGCCAGGCCACCGCCGCCATTCTGCAGCGACTGCAAGCCGACGGCGTGGTCCGCGAGGGTGCGGTCGAGGCGGTCTACTTCTTCCTGACCACGTGGGGAATCGGCGGGCTGGCCAGTGCTTCAGACGAGCTGCGGGGAACCGGCGAGCCCGGGTATTCGCGCGTGGAGCTGGCGCGACTGGCCGTCGACGTGGTGGTGGATGGGCTGCGTGCCCGCGGCTGATAGCCGCGCATCTTGGTCCAGGGCAGGTGGGGGTATGTGCGCCGCGCATACAGGAATGCGAGCGCCTCGAAGTCGACAAGGCGCACCACCAGACTTTCGAAAGGCGAGAGCGATATCGCCACCATTTGATCTGCTGCCGCGTCGATGTGCGGGGTCGCCAAGAGAACCACACCGCGCAATTTCTCAAGCGACAAAGAGGGCGCAACGAATGGCGAGACCATACCCGTCAGCAGTCCCAGCTCGGATTCCGGCGAATAGTCGACCGGATTGATTCGGCAGGCCTTCACAGTTCGCCGGGGGAGGTGCCAGCGATCGGCTATTTGACGCAAGAGCTGACGGCTGACGGTGAAATCGCCGGCGCCGGTGAGTAGGAAATGCGCCCTGTCGAGCCGTACCGTCACTGTCTTGTTGACTAGCAACGTTGCACCGTTGAGGCGTCCAGCGATCAGGTCTTGCTTTGCGCCGGCTTTGACCGATGGTGGATGCCGGATAATGACGTGATAAACGTTCAGGTCGCTGATGATTTGATGCAGTGATTCGAATGCGCAGCCGGAAAGGCTAGCGACACCGAGTAATCTTTCGCGTTGCTTCAGCTCAGCTACGGCAGCCATATTGGGCAGCGCCGCCCAAATGCTTTCGATCGGCGGAAGCGTCTTGATAAGTCGTTCGACCGCCGTGAATGACCGGGGCGGCGATGCGTCGACGGCGGACTCGTTGGCCATGGCGATCACTGGGTGCACTCCTTCACTTGCAGTGATTCAGAGTGCTGCCGCGCGCCCGCTGTCGAATCAGTGAAGTCGCCAGTCCTTTTCGACGTCGCTGCCGTTAGGGTAGGGGCCGTGACTCACTATGACGTCGTCGTTCTCGGGGCTGGCCCTGGTGGATATGTCGCGGCCATTCGTGCCGCACAGCTCGGCCTCAACACCGCAATCATCGAGCCGAAATACTGGGGCGGCGTCTGCCTCAACGTCGGCTGCATCCCGTCCAAGGCCCTCTTGCGCAACGCCGAACTCGCCTACATCTTCACCAAGGAAGCCAAGGCCTTTGGTATCAGTGGCGAGGCCACCTTCGATTACGGAATCGCATTCGACCGCAGCCGCAAGGTGGCCGAGGGTCGCGTCGCCGGTGTGCACTACCTGATGAAGAAAAACAAGATCACCGAGATTCACGGCTACGGCAAATTCACCGACGCCAACACGCTGTCGGTCGACCTCAACGAAGGTGGCACGGAAACTGTCACGTTCGACAACGTCATCATCGCCACCGGCAGCAGCACGAGGTTGGTGCCCGGCACGTCACTGTCGGACAACGTGGTGACCTACGAAGAACAGATACTGACCCGGGAACTGCCGAAATCGATCGTCATCGCCGGCGCGGGTGCGATCGGCATGGAGTTCGGCTACGTGCTGAAGAACTACGGCGTCGACGTGACCATCGTGGAATTCCTGCCGCGCGCGCTGCCCAACGAGGACGCCGAGGTATCCAAGGAGATCGAGAAGCAGTTCAAGAAGCTGGGTGTCAAAATTCTCACCAGCACCAAGGTCGACTCCATCTCCGACAACGGTTCCGAAGTCACCGTGGCCATCAGCAAAGACGGCCAGGCGCAAGAACTCAAGGCCGATAAAGTGTTGCAGGCCATCGGGTTTGCGCCCAACGTCGAGGGCTATGGACTCGATGTCGCCGGCGTCGCACTGACCGACCGCAAGGCGATCGGCATCAACGACTACATGCGCACCAATGTCAGCCACATCTACGCGATCGGCGACGTCACCGGTAAGCTGATGCTGGCCCACGTCGCGGAGGCGATGGGTGTGGTTGCGGCCGAAACCATCGCCGGCGCAGAGACTTTGGCGCTCGGCGACTACCGCATGCTGCCGCGCGCAACGTTCTGCCAGCCCAACGTCGCCAGCTTCGGGCTAACCGAGCAGCAGGCCCGCGACGAGGGTTACGACGTCGTGGTAGCCAAGTTCCCGTTCACGGCCAATGCCAAGGCGCACGGCGTCGGCGACCCCAGTGGCTTCGTGAAACTGGTGGCCGACGGCAAGTACGGCGAGCTGCTGGGCGGGCACCTGATCGGTCACGATGTTTCCGAGCTGCTGCCCGAGCTCACGCTGGCGCAGAAATGGGATCTGACGGCAACCGAGTTGGCGCGCAACGTGCACACCCATCCGACGATGTCCGAGGCGCTGCAGGAGTGCTTCCACGGCTTGGTCGGCCACATGATCAACTTCTGAGTCATGCGCAAGGAGACTGTGCTGGGTGGCCTCGCCGGATTGTTCGCCGGCTACATTCTGTGGCTGGTGGCGATTTCGGTCGGCGACGACCTCACTACCGTGAGTAAGTGGAGCCTGGCGGTCTTGCTACTTTCCGGTGCGCTGGCGGTCGGCGCGGTCATCGGGGGCATGCTGATGCGGCTGCGCCGCAAGCAAGTATGGGCGGCCTTTGCGTTCGGTCTGCCGGTTTTGCCGTTGGTGCTGACGCTCGCCGTGCTGGCTGATATCTACTTCTAGCGTTACCGCGGGTGGTCCAGGGGGATCTCGAGTGCGGTAATAGTTGCCGCCAGCCCGTCGTAATGTGTTGCCAGCATGCAGAATTCGATCAACCGATGCCGGTTGAGGTGAGTGGCCAGCTGTTGCCAGGTGTCCGTGGTGATCGACCGCTGCGTGATCAACTCATCCGTCGCATTCAGCAGCGCTTGCTGGCGCGCACTGAGAACCCTTCGGGGACCACCGGTTTCGGGAACGTCGGGCCACGCGAAAATCGTGGCCTGCGTCTGCGCGTCGAGCCCGGCGGCACGCGCCATGCGGCGGTGGTGCTGCAGTTCGTACTCACAGGACCGCAAATGCCCGACGCGCAGAATCACCAATTCGGTATCGATCCGGGGCAGCCGCCCGCGCAGTACCCGGCCGCCGTAGACGAGCCAGGCCCAAAACAACGACTGGCGATGCCCCAGCGTGGTGAACAGATGCATCTCCGGGGCCCGAACAGCGCGGGCACCCAATTTCGCCAGCACCCAGTTGACCGGCCCCAGCTGGCGCAATCTGCCCGATGGGATGCGCGTGACCTGGCCGTCCGAAGGGCCGCTCATGGTTGCTTCACCAGGTACGGGGACACGGTGCTGCGATGTTCGTCGATATCCAGGGCGCGCCCCAGCGCGGGAAAGGCCCGTTGCGGGCAGTTGTCCCGTTCACAGACACGGCAGCCCGCGCCGATCGGCGTCGCAGTGATGTTCGGGTCCCCCGACAAGTCGAGTCCTTCCGAGTAGACGAGCCGGTGCGCATGCCGAAGTTCGCAGCCGAGCCCGATCGCGAAGGTTTTACCGGGCTGACCATACCGGGCGGCGCGCCGTTCCACGGTGCGGGCTACCCACATGTAGTTGCGGCCATCTGGCATCTGAGCGATCTGCACCAGCATCTTGCCCGGGTTGGCGAACGTCTCGTAGACGTTCCACAGCGGGCAGGTGCCTCCGCTGGAGGAGAAGTGAAAACCGGTGGCGGACTGCCGCTTTGACATGTTCCCGGCACGGTCGACCCGGACGAAGGAGAACGGTACGCCGCGCATCGATGGCCGCTGCAGCGTGGAAAGGCGGTGCGCGATGGTCTCGTAACTCACCGAGTAGAACGCGGACAGCCGCTCGACGTCGTAGCGGAAGTTCTCGGCGACGTCGTGAAACTGGCGGTAGGGCAACACGGCTGCCGCGGCGAAGTAATTGGCCAGCCCCAGCCGGGCCAGGGTGTGGGACTCGTCGCTGGTGAACTTGCCTTCTTCGACCATGCTGTCGATCAGGTCGCCGAACTCGAGGTAGGCCAATTCGGCCGCCATCTTGAACACCTGCTGGCCCGACGAGAGGTGGTTGCTGATTTCCAGCGTCTTGGTCTTGGGGTCGAAGCGGTGCAGGACGGTATCGCCGAGATCGATCCTCCTGTTGATGCGCACCCCGTGCATCTCGGTGAGCCGGCGGGTCAACTCGCGGATCAGGTCTCCGTGATGCATCCGCATCTGGATCGTCAGGTCTTCGGCGGCGGTGTCCAGCTCGTGCAGGTAGTTCTGGCGTTGGTAGAAGTAGTCGCGCACCTCTTCGTGCGGCATCGTGATCGAGCCGCTGCCGCTGCCGTCGGAATAGCGCTCCTCGGTGGCGGCGGCCAGTTGAGCGGTCGTTATCCGGTAGCGGCGGTGCAGATTGACCACGGCGCGCGCGAACGCCGGATGAGCACCGACCAATTCGGCGACCTCGGGCGCGTCGATGTCGATATCCAGGTCGCGGTCCAGGGTCACCTCTCGCAGCTCGGCAACCAGCCGGGTGTCGTCCTGGGAGGCGAAGAACGTAGCGTCCACACCGAATACCTCGGTGATCCGGAGCAGCACGGCCACGGTCAGCGGCCGGACGTCATGTTCGATCTGGTTCAGATAGCTCGGTGAGATATCCAGCATCTGGGCCAGCGCAGCCTGGCTGAACCCGCGCTCATTGCGCAGCTGGCGAACCCGTGAGCCCACGAACGTCTTGGACACTCGGTTCAGCGTACCCGGAGTTGCGAAGGGATGGTTAGCAGACTTCGCATGGACTGTCTGGCGGGTGTCCGGTTGGAATTTCGGCGACGTCGTTGGCATGATTCGCATCGACGTGCTCAGGTTAGACCTGAGGTTCAGAGGAGGAAATGGGGAGTAGCGCCGTGAGCCTGGACAAAATATTGATGCCGGTGCCCGACGGTCACCCCGACGTATTCGACCGCGAATGGCCACTTCGAGTCGGCGACATCGACCGCACCGGGCGGCTGCGGTTGGATGCGGCTTGCCGGCACATCCAGGACATCGGGCAGGACCAGCTGCGTGAAATGGGTTTCGAGGAGACCCATCCGCTGTGGATTGTCCGGCGCACCATGGTCGACCTGATCCGGCCGATCGAATTCCAGGACATGCTGCGCTGCCGGCGGTGGTGTTCGGGCACCTCGAACCGGTGGTGTGAGATGCGGGTGCGGGTCGACGGCCGCAAGGGTGGCCTTATCGAGTCCGAGGCGTTCTGGATCCACGTGAACAAGGAAACCGAGATGCCGGCCCGCATCGCCGACGACTTCCTGGCCGGCCTGCACAAGACCACCTCGGTGGAGCGGCTGCGGTGGAAGGGCTACCTGAAGCCGGGCAGCCGGGACGACGCGACGGAGATCCACGAGTTCCCGGTCCGCGTCACCGACATCGACCTGTTCGACCACATGAACAACTCCGTGTATTGGAGCGTGATCGAGGACTACCTGGCCTCCCACGGCGAACTGCTCGCGGGACCGCTGCGGGTGACCATCGAGCACGAGGCGCCGGTGGCGCTGGGCAACAAGCTGGAGATCATCTCCCACGTGCATCCGGCTGGTTCGACTGAACAATTCGGTCCCGGCCTGGCCGACCGCACTGTTACAACGCTCACATATGCGGTCGGAGACGAAACGAAAGCCGTCGCTGCGCTGTTCAAACTTTAACCGGACAAGCGTCCCGGTAAATTAGCTGCTGACCTGCGGATTCGGGCCACCGGCCGGTATTTTCTGAAACGGTTCAGTAAATGCGAGGCTTCGCAAGCTTCGCAAAATGACCGCAAGTCATAGCGGAGATTCGCAAGTGAAATGGGTGGACCAGCGGGAATTGGGTATGCCATTGTCGGGTTAGCACACCAGTGAAGTTGAGTCGCAGCGCTGCTGGTTGGTGCGGCTTTTCGAACCTAGCCATGATCGTTAAGGAGTATCGATGTCTGTCGTTGGCACGCCCAAGAGCCCCGAGCAGATCCAGCAGGACTGGGACACTAACCCGCGGTGGAAGGGCATCACTCGCACCTACACCCCTGCCGACGTCGTCGCCCTGCAGGGCAGCGTCGTCGAGGAGAGCACGCTGGCCCGTCGTGGCGCCGAGGTGCTGTGGAAGCAGCTGCACGAGCTCGAATTCGTCAACGCGCTGGGCGCCCTGACCGGCAACATGGCCGTCCAGCAGGTGCGTGCCGGCCTCAAGGCCATCTACCTGTCCGGTTGGCAGGTCGCCGGTGACGCGAACCTGTCCGGCCACACCTACCCCGACCAGAGCCTGTACCCGGCCAACTCGGTGCCGCAGGTGGTCCGGCGGATCAACAACGCGTTGTTGCGTGCCGACCAGATCGCCAAGGTCGAGGGCGACACCTCCGTGGAGAACTGGCTTGCCCCGATCGTCGCCGACGGTGAGGCCGGCTTCGGCGGTGCGCTGAACGTCTACGAGCTGCAGAAGGCGATGATCGCCGCGGGTGTTGCGGGGTCGCACTGGGAGGACCAGCTCGCGTCGGAGAAGAAGTGCGGCCACCTCGGTGGCAAGGTGCTGATCCCGACCCAGCAGCACATCCGCACGCTGACCTCGGCACGCCTGGCGGCCGACGTCGCCGACGTCCCGACCGTCGTGATCGCGCGCACCGACGCCGAGGCAGCCACCCTGATCACCTCTGACGTCGACGAGCGCGACCAGCCGTTCATCACCGGTGAGCGGACCAAGGAGGGCTTCTACCGGGTCAAGAACGGCCTCGAGCCCTGCATCGCCCGGGCCAAGGCCTACGCGCCCTACTCGGACCTGATCTGGATGGAGACCGGTACGCCGGACCTCGAGCTGGCTGCCAAGTTCGCCGAGGGTGTCAAGGCCGAGTTCCCCGACCAGATGCTGGCCTACAACTGCTCGCCGTCGTTCAACTGGAAGAAGCACCTCGACGACGCCACCATCGCGAAGTTCCAAAAGGAGCTTGGCGCAATGGGATTCAAGTTCCAGTTCATCACGCTGGCTGGCTTCCACGCGCTCAACTACTCGATGTTCGATTTGGCCTACGGCTACGCCCGCAACCAGATGAGCGCCTACGTCGAGCTGCAGGAGCGCGAGTTCGACGCGGAGGAGCGCGGCTACACCGCGACTAAGCACCAGCGCGAGGTCGGTGCCGGTTACTTCGACCGGATCGCCACCACGGTTGACCCCACCTCGTCGACCACCGCGCTGGCCGGCTCCACCGAAGAGGGTCAGTTCCACTGAGCTGCGGTCACGCCGAGCGTGCATCTACTGCGAATATTCGTCCGAATTTTCGCGCTGACTACACGCTCGGCGCACCGAGTAGAAGTTGACAGCGTAGGCCCCGCCCAGCCAACCTGGGCGGGGCCTATTGCGGTGCAAGACAATACGACTCGCCAGAAAGAGAACGAACAGTGAGCGATGCAGCCATCCAGCGGGTAGGGGTCATCGGAGCCGGGCAGATGGGCTCGGGAATCGCCGAAGTCTCTGTGCGTGCCGGCGTCGAGGTGACGGTATTCGAGACCACCGAGGCGCTGATCACCGCGGGACGCAACCGGATAGTGAAGTCGCTCGAGCGCGGCGTCAGCGCGGGCAAAGTGACCGAACGCGAACGCGACCGTGCGCTTAGCCAATTGACCTTCACCACCGACCTCAACGACTTGGCCGACCGGCAGCTGGTCATCGAAGCCATCGTTGAGGACGAGTCCGTCAAGGCCGAGATCTTCGCGAAGCTCGATCAGGTAGTCACCGACCCTGAAGCGGTGCTGGCGTCCAACACCTCCAGCATCCCGATCATGAAGATCGCCGCTGCCACCAAGAACCCGCAGCGGGTGCTGGGGCTGCACTTCTTCAACCCCGTCCCGGTGCTTCCGTTGGTCGAACTGGTCAGCACGCTGGTCACCGACCCGGCCGCTGCGGCTCGTACCGAGGAGTTTGCCAGCGCAGTGCTAGGCAAACAGGTCGTGCGTTGTTCGGACCGCTCGGGTTTCGTGGTGAACGCGCTGCTGGTGCCGTATTTGCTGTCGGCGATCCGGATGGTCGAGGCCGGCTTTGCCACCGTCGAAGACGTCGACAAGGCCGTCGTCGCCGGTCTGTCGCATCCGATGGGCCCGCTGCGGCTATCGGATCTCGTCGGTCTGGACACGCTCAAGCTGATCGCGGACAAGCTCTACGAAGAGTTCAAGGAACCGCACTTCGGACCGCCGCCACTGTTGTTGCGGATGGTCGAGGCCGGCCAGCTGGGCAAGAAGTCCGGCCGGGGTTTCTACCAGTACTGAGCCGGCTGGCTACTTTTCCAACGTGAACTGGTCAATGTCGGTGTAGCCCTCGCGGAACAGCTTGGCGCAGCCGGTCAGGTACTTCATGTAGCGGTTGTAAACCTTCTCCGACTGGATTGCGATCGCCTGTTCCCGGTTGGCTTCCAGCGCGTCCGCCCAGGTCTCCAGGGTCCGCGCGTAGTGCAGCTGCAGCGACTGGATCCGAGTCACCTTGAAACCTGCTGCTGTCGCGTGCTCTTCGACAGATGGGATGGTCGGCAGCCAACCGCCCGGGAAAATCTCAGCGAGGATGAACTGGCTGAAGTGAACGACCTCGTGGGTCAGTGGCAGCCCCTTGGCCCTGGCCTCTTTAAAGGTGGGGCGGGCGATGGTGTGCAGCAGCATGATGCCGTCGCTCGGCAACGCCTCGTAGGCCATCTTGAAGAAGCGCGGGTAACGCTGGCGGCCGAAGTGCTCGAACGCACCGATCGACACGATACGGTCGACGGGGTCGTGGAACTTCTCCCAGCCTTCCAGCAAGACCTGCCGGCTGCGGCTGGTCTCCATCTCGTCGAACATCTTCTGCACGTGGGCGGCCTGGTTCTCCGACAACGTCAAACCGATCACGTTCACGTCGTACTTCTCGATGGCACGCCGCATGGTGCCGCCCCAGCCACAACCGATGTCCAGCAGCGTCATTCCGGGCTCGAGCTTCAGCTTTCCTAGCGCCAAGTCGACCTTGGCCAGCTGTGCCTCCTCCAGCGTCATGTCGTCGCGCTCGAAGTAGGCGCAGCTGTAGGTCTGCGTCGGGTCTAGGAACAGCCGGAAGAAGTCGTCGGAGAGGTCATAATGAGCTTGCACGTTCTCGAAATGCGGCTTGAGCTGCACGGCCATTACGATGTGAGCCTTTCTGTATCTCGGAGGCGTTCAGGCAGCTGATCCGATAAATGCCAAATACGCAACCTGGGCTGCCCCCGAATGCATCCCATGCATGCTAGCCGTTGAAAACGGTTAAAGCCGCATTCCGCTTACGAATCAGCCCAACCTGCGAAGCCATGACGTTGGCAGCGGGGAGCTGATGGCCGGGCCGCGACCAACAGGGCACCGGCTTGGCACCGGGGTGGCCGAGCGAGCGCGCCGTGCCACTGGGGCCACGGCGAAAGTCCGTCCGGCGGCTGGTCAGGGCGCTGTTAGGAAATTGCGGTCAGGCTTTGGCCAGCCGCGGCAGCGCCCAGACGACCAACAGCGCGAGGCGCGGCATCGCTGCCGACGCCACGGCAACGGCGACCAGTACGCAGCAGCCGGCCATCATGGCCAAGGTCACAGCACCGGCGCGCTGTCCCGGTCAGGACTGCAGGGTAAGGCCCTGGTCCGGGCTGGCAGGGTCGCGTCGTGACACGATCGGCGACGGGTGTGGCCGCGCGCGGAACTCGTCCAGCGATCCGCCGACCTCGACGATCCCGCACAGCGCGTTCCAGCTGAGCATGGTCAGGTAGTCGATGAGCTCATCGCGGCTCATCCGCGGATCCGACATCCACGAGTGGGTGGCCAATTGCACGCCACCGACGATCAGGTAGGCCCACGGCTCGACTCCGCCGGTGTCCATGCCGATTTGCTGCATACGCCGGCGCAGCAACACCGCGATCATGCGGGCGATGATTCGCTCGGAGTCGGCGATGACCTTGCTCTTGCTGGCCGAGCTGTTGGCCATCACGAATCGGTACGGCTCGGGTTCGTCGGCCACGGTGTCGACGTAGACCCGGATGATCTCGCGGGTCAGATCGAAACCGTCCAGGTTCGACGTCAATGCAGCCGCCATATTGGGGATCAGGGTCGTCTGGGTGAACCGCATCATCACTGCGGTCGTGAGGTCGTTCTTATCGACGAAGTAGCGGTACAGCACCGTCTTGGAGACCCCGATCTCCGCGGCGATCTCGTCCATGCTCAGATACCGGCCGTGTCGGCGAATGGCCACGATCGTGCCATCCACCAACTCATTGCGGCGCTCTACCTTGTGCTGATGCCAGCGCCTCTTCCGGCCATCCGTTTTCACTGTCACGGCTGAGATATGCTCCGCCACTCTCGCCAATTTCCCTCGATTGGACGCCTTGCATACTACGGCTTACGGCTCCGCGTTTGGCGGATGCGCCGCCCTGGGTGAGCTTTTGACCAGTGTGGGTAACACTAATCGGTGATCGCGATGGCGGATGATGGTGTGGTGGCACATAGGGCTTTTCCAACAGGGGGGCCGACGGGAGGCGCGCCGCGTACGCCGGGTCCGCAAGCCCGCACCTCGCTCGCGGAATCGTTCGCCGGAGCCGACCCTCAGGCAGACGCCGAGCGGCGGACGGCGCTGCGCCGGATGAAAGTGGTGGCGCTGGGGTTTCTGGTCGGCGCCACGGTCGTCTTTTTGGTTTGCCGGTGGGTGCAGGCGCACGGTGCCGCGCCGATGTGGGTCGGTTACGTCGGGGCTGCCGCGGAAGCCGGCATGGTGGGTGCTCTGGCGGACTGGTTCGCCGTGACCGCACTGTTTAAGCATCCGCTGGGCATTCCGATCCCGCACACCGCGATCATCAAGCGGAAGAAGGATCAGCTCGGCGAGGGCCTTGGCACCTTCGTGCGGGAGAACTTCCTGTCGGCGGCGGTCGTAGAGACCAAGCTGCTGGACGCCCAGGTGCCCGGCCGGCTGGGGAAGTGGCTGTCTGAGCCGGCACATGCCGAGCGGGTGGCATCCGAGGCGGCGACGGTGCTCAGAGTGCTGGTGGAGTTGCTGCGCGACGAGGACGTCCAGCAGGTGATCGACAAGATGATCGTGCGCCGCATCGCCGAACCGCAATGGGGCCCACCGGTGGGCCGGGTCCTGCAGACTCTGCTGGCCGAGAACCGGCAGGAGGCGTTGCTGCAATTGCTGGCCGACCGGGCGTTCCAGTGGTCGCTGAACGCCGGCGTGGTCATCCAGCGGGTAGTCGAGCGCGATTCGCCGACCTGGTCCCCGCGGTTCGTCGACCACCTCGTGGGCGACCGGATTCACCGCGAGTTGATGGACTTCACCGACAAGGTGCGCCGCAACCCCGACCACGAGCTGCGCCGTTCGGCGACCCGCTTCCTGTTCGAATTCGCCGATGATCTGCAGAACGACCCGGACACCATTACCCGCGCCGACGCTGTCAAAGAGCAGCTGATGGCCCGCGATGAGATCGCCAACGCCGCGGCGACGGCTTGGAAGACCCTCAAGCGGCTGGTCCTCGAGGGTGTCGACGATCCTTCCAGTGCGCTGCGTACCCGCATTGCCGACGCCGTGATCCAAATCGGCGAATCGCTGCGCGACGACGCCGAACTGCGGGACAAGGTTGACAATTGGATGGTGCGGGCCGCGCAGCATCTGGTCTCGCAATACGGGGTGGAGATCACCGCGATCATCACCGAAACGATCGAACGCTGGGATGCCCAGGAAGCCAGCCGGCGTATCGAACTTCACGTCGGTCGCGACTTGCAGTTCATTCGGATCAACGGAACCGTGGTAGGAGCGCTGGCCGGGCTGACCATCTACGCCGTCGCGCAGTTCCTGTTCTGAGAGGGTGCTAACAAAGCGCTTGCAAAAGCAAGCACCTGTACGTACCCTGGGGCCGTAATCGACGAAGCTGGTACTAGCTGATACGAGGAGCAACCGATGTCGCCGGAGGAGAACTTGGGCACGAAAGTGTCCACTAAAGCCTCCGACATCGGCAGCTTCATCCGAACCCAGCGCGAGACGGCCCAGGTTTCGATGCGGCAGCTCGCCGAGCGGTCGGGAGTCAGCAACCCATATCTGAGCCAGGTCGAGCGTGGACTGCGCAAGCCGTCCGCCGATGTTCTGGCTCAGATTGCCAAGGCGCTGCGGGTTTCCGCCGAGGTTCTCTACGTTCGAGCCGGGATTCTCGAACCCAGAGAAACCAGTCAGGTGCGTGACGCCATCATCACCGACACGGCGATAACCGAGCGTCAGAAGCAGATTCTGCTGGACATCTACGCGTCGTTCACCCAGCAGAACGAAGCGGCCCGCGACGAGTGTTTGAGCGATCCGTCACCAGACGGGTGCGCCGGCGACGTCTAGACCGCCGACAGTCGGTTTACCCGACAGAGGGGATGAGTTAGTGGCTGCAGATACGAGGGCAAACCGCCCGGCGTCTTAGGCGCCTTCCGATAAGAAGCGCTCATCAGAGAACTCGACAACAACCGACCCGACCAATCAGGAGGTTTTCCAGCAAGCCGCGTGCCACGTCAATCCGCGGGTCTTGATTCTCCCCCAGAGGAGGCGCCGCTTGCCACAACTCCGCAGACTTAATCGCAATTACGCCCAATAACGCCGATAACGAAACAATCCATGAAAGGAAACACCATGGCCGAAAACACGAACATCGACGACCTGAAGGCTCCGTTGCTCGCCGCGCTTGGCGCCGCCGACTTGGCCCTGGCCACCGTCAACGACCTGATCGCCAACCTGCGTGAGCGTGCCGAGGAGACCCGCACGGACACCCGCAGCCGGGTCGAGGAGAGCCGTGCTCGCCTGACCAAGCTGCAGGAAGAGCTGCCCGAGCAGGTCGCCGAACTGCGTGAGCGCTTCACCACCGACGAGCTGCGCAAGGCCGCTGAGGGTTACCTGGAGGCCGCCACCAGCCGCTACAACGAGCTGGTCGAGCGCGGCGAGGCCGCTCTGGAGCGGCTGCGCAGCCAGTCGGCCTTCGAGGACGCCTCGGCGCGCGCCGAGGGCTATGTCGACCAGGCTGTGGAGCTGACCCAGGAAGCGCTGGGCACCGTCGCCACCCAGACGCGGGCCGTGGGTGAGCGTGCCGCCAAGCTGGTTGGTATCGAGCTGCCGAAGAAGGCGGAAGCCAAGAAGGCCCCGGCCAAGAAGGCTGCTCCGGCCAAGAAGGCCGCTCCGGCCAAGAAGGCTCCGGCCAAGAAGGCTCCGGCCAAGAAGGTCACCCAGAAGTAGTTCTGGCTGACCCTTTAACCGGAAACAACATCGACTCCGAGTCGCCTGTGGGCGACTCGGAGTCGACGTTTTTGGCGCAACCCGCATAGTCTTATTGCGTGAGCCACCTCGTAGGTACCGTCATGTTCGTCTTGCAGGTCGCCGTCCTGGTGATGACGGTGTATGCGTTTGTGCATGCAGCGCTGCAGCGACCGGACGCCTATACCGCCGCCGAAAAACTGACCAAGCCGGTCTGGCTGGTGATCCTCGGCGCGGCGGTCGCACTGACCTCCATCCTCGGCTTCGTGTTCGGTGTGCTGGGGATCGCGATAGCCGCCTGCGCGGCCGGTGTCTACCTGGTTGACGTGCGTCCCAAGCTTCTCGATATTCAGGGCAAGTCGCGCTAGAGGATGAAGTCAGTAATTGCCGCATCGGCGACGGCGCTGGTTGCCGTGCTCGGTGCCGCGCCGGTCGCCGCTGATTCCGGGGCCGGTGCGCCGGGACCGCAGCCGTCGCCGCCCTATGTCGACCACACCCAATGGGCGGCATACGGGCGTGGCAACAGCTTGCGGGTCTATCCGACCCCCGCGGGACGGCTGGCTTCCCGGCAAACCGGCACGACGGGCGCTGAAGAAGCCTGGGCCGAGGTGCTCGCCCTGTCACCCGAGGCCGATACGCCCGGCATGCGTGCGCAGTTCGACTGTCACTGGCAGCTGGCCGAAATCGGCGCGCCCGGCAAGACCAGCTGGAACCTCGAGCCGTGGCGGCCGGTGGTCGACGACGCCGAGATGGTGGCATCCGGTTGCAATCCGGGCGGCCTGGAAGAACCATTTTAGTGCCGGGCCGGCCCACTCGGGAGCAGTTGGCGGCACTGGTCGACCACACCCTGCTCAAGCCGGAAGCGACCCATGAAGACGTCGTCTCACTGGTTGTCGAAGCCGCCGAACTCGGCGTCTACGCAGTTTGCGTGTCGCCGCCGCTGGTGCCCGTCGCGGTGCAGGCCGGTCGGATGCGCGTCGCGGCGGTCGCCGGATTCCCGTCGGGTAAGCACATCTCCGCCGTCAAGGCGCTAGAGGCTGCTGAAGTGGTCGCAGCCGGGGCCGGCGAGGTCGACATGGTCATCGACGTCGGCGCCGCGTTGGCGGGCGACTTCGACGCCGTCCGGTCCGACATCGCGGCGGTCCGCGCCGCCGCGGCCGAAAGCGTGCTCAAGGTGATCGTGGAGTCGGCGGTGCTGCTCACCCACGGGGATGCAGGCACGCTGGCAGACACGTGTCGCGCCGCTGAGGACGCCGGTGCGGACTTCGTCAAGACCTCCACGGGCTTTCATCCCGCGGGCGGGGCGACGGTGCAGGCCGTCGAATTGATGGCGAAGACGGTCGGCGGACGGCTCGGAATCAAGGCCAGCGGTGGCATCCGGACCGCGGCTGATGCCGTCGCGATGCTGGATGCCGGGGCAACCAGGCTGGGCTTATCGGGTACCCGAGCCGTGCTGGACGGCCTCGAGCCGGCCTGAGCGGCTCAGATATTCGCGAAACAGGGGTTCTGGCCGCCGGTGGGGATCGTCGCGTTGCGGGTGGAGAAATGGCTCACCACACCGGTTGACGTGACTTGCACGGTGTCAGCATGAATACCCAACGGATAGTTCTTGGTCAGGTTGCCCATGTATTCGTTGAGGGTGGACTGCACGGTTTCTTTCGGCAGTGAGAAGCCGAGCGTGTTGAAGCTGACGATCTGCAGGTCGATGCCGTTACCGGAGATCACCGGCTTGGCCACGATGTCGTTGAGCATCCCCTTTAATTCGATCGTGCCGTCGCTGGGGTGAGTGGTCACGCTGCTGGTAACGAATTCACCCAGGATCGGTATCGCGTTCTGCACCGACTGCTTGATGCCGTCCGCCGACCAGGTGATGGTGGCATCCAGCGCGCCGAGCGTGCCCGCGGAAGTGGGAGTCTCTTTGAGCTGCACGTTCTGGATGGAGATTTGCAGCTTCATGCCCTTGGCGTCGCGTACCTGATTGCCTGCCGTCTCCACCGAGATGTTGGTGAAGTGGCGGGTCGCAAGCTGCCACAGCAGCAGCGGCGCCACCCCGAACGAAGCGGTGGCCTGGTCCTTGACCTCGCAGGCAACGGCCGCCGCGACCTTGCTGTTGGCTTGGTTGCGGGCGTAGAGCTCGGCGCCGATCAATCCGGCGAGCACGAGCGCAAACACGATGATGAGGACCAGGAAGATGGACAGCGGGTCGCGCCGCCGGCGCCGTTTTTTCTTCGCCTCCTCCGGCTCTTCCTGCGGCGTGGCCAGCGATGTCGT
The DNA here is from genome assembly GCF_002116635.1 of Mycobacterium szulgai. GTDB lineage: Bacteria > Actinomycetota > Actinomycetes > Mycobacteriales > Mycobacteriaceae > Mycobacterium > Mycobacterium szulgai. Next base: position 56,504 of record NZ_LQPW01000031.1, read on the forward strand.
ACGGTCAGCGGGCGGGCTGGGCGGCGGCGCCGCGGCGGCCCGGTGGGCGTCGGCGTTGGCGGCGGTCAGGGGCTGGGTCTCTTGTGGCACCTGGCTGGCCATCGTGGGATCTTGACCAGGGGCGGGGCCAGCTGACGGCTGATTCTGATGCAGTCGGCCGCCGGGGGCTTCGCCGGGTGCGGGGGGCCGGCCGAGAGGCCCTTGATTGCCAGGACGCCCCCATGTCGACGGATCGTTCGGTGGTCCTTGCGGATTCGTCACTCTCGCGATTCTGCCCTATCAACCTGAGCAAAGTTTGTGTGGTTCCGCAGCACCGCGATGTTGTCACGAGCCGTGGAGACGTTGTTCACGTCGATGTCGGCGACCAGAAGTTGCGGCTCGGCGCCGGCCGATGTGATGACCTCTCCCAATGGCGAAGCGACCAGGCTGCCGCCCACTCCGGTAGGCGCTCCTGCGCTGGAGAACGCGCCGCCGGGGTCTGCCTGACCAGCCGCGGCGATATAGCTCATCGAGTCCAGCGCCCTGGCCCGGGCCAGCAGTGTCCATTGCTCGAGTTTGCCGGGACCGGAGCCCCAGGACGCGCAGACCACGATCAGCTGGGCGCCGCGGCGGGCCAGCTCGGTGTAGAGCGCCGGAAATCGGATGTCGTAGCAAACGGTGAGCCCAACGGCGACGCCGTCGACGGAGATCACCACCGGGTCATGACCCGCTGCGACCGTGCGCGACTCTCTGAAGCCGAACGCGTCGTACAGATGAATCTTGTGGTAGTGGGCGTCGGGCTGGTTGGGAGTGCCCGGCCCGACGGCGACCAGCGTGTTCGTCACCCGTCCGTCGCCCGCGGGGGTGAACATGCCGGCGATCACGGTGATCGCGGTGTCGGTGGCGATCCGGCGGACACCATCGGCCCAGGGGCCGTCGACGGGCTCGGCGATCGGTTCCAGGGGGACGCCGAACCGGCACATGGTCGCCTCCGGGAAGACCACCAGCTTCGCCCCCGCGGCAGCGGCCCGTTCGGCGTATTCGCGCACCTGCAGCAGATTCGCGGCCGGGTCGGTACCGCTGAGAATCTGTGCCAACGCGATGCGCATGACCGCCAGCCTAGAAGCAACGCTCAGACGTTGTCGGCGATCCACAGCGTGGTGAAGCGCTGTTCTATGGCCACCAACTCGCGCAATTGGGTGCCGATCAGCCGCTCCAGCTTGCCGCCGATGATGGGGATCCGGACCTGGATGGTGAGCTGCGCCGACATCCGGGAGCCGCCGGATTCCTCCTTCGGCGAAAGCACGCCGGTGCCCCACAGGTTCACCGGCGCACCGACTATCGATCCGGCAATGGACACCGTCGCAATGCCGTCGTTAATCGGCGTCCAGATCTCCTCGCGCCGCACGGACAGATCGCCCCGATGCAATTGGGTGACCAGGGCGGGCAGGTTGTGGCTGCACACCGTCTGCACGGTGATCACCTCGATGCTGCCGTCGGCTCCGGACGCGCCACCCAGCCGCATCGACTCAATGGTGGCGATGTCCACCGGGGTTTCGGCCAGCCTGGCCGTCCAGTAATCCGCTTCGTAGAAAGCCCGATGAACGTCTTCGACGCTGCCTTCGTAATCGGCCGACATGTCGAATGAACGCGGCATAGCTGGTGAGGCTACCGTTACGGGCCGTGGTCGGTTCGTACTTTGCCGGTGCTCGCGTCAGCGAGTCGGTGCCGCTGGCCCCGTTGACCACGTTGCGGGTCGGACCGGTGGCGCGGCGCGTAATTACCTGCGACAGCACCGATCAGGCGATCGCCGTGTTGCGGGAGCTGGACGAGCGGGCCCGCGGCGGGGACCAAGGTCCGGTGTTGGTGTTTGCTGGCGGGTCCAATCTGGTGATCGGTGACGCCGTTGGTGAGCTGACCGTGGTGCGGCTGGCCAACAACGCGATCACCTTCGACGGCCACCTGGTCCGCGCGGAGGCCGGCGCGGTGTGGGACGACGTGGTCGTCAGATCCATCGAGCGCCGCCTGGGCGGGCTGGAATGCCTGTCCGGGATCCCGGGCTCGGCCGGGGCCACGCCGGTGCAGAACGTGGGAGCCTATGGCGCCGAAGTGTCCGACACCATCACCCGGGTGCGGCTGTTGGATCGCGCCAGCGGGTCGGTGCGCTGGGTGCCCGCGGCCGAGTTGCGCTTCGGCTATCGCACCAGCGTGCTGAAGAACGCTGACGGCCTCCACACGCCCGCTGTGGTCCTGGAAGTGGAGTTCGCGCTGGATCCGTCCGGACGCAGTGCGCCGTTGCGCTACGGGGAGCTGACGGCTGCGCTGGGGGCCACTGCGGACGACCGCGCCGACCCGAAGGCCGTGCGACAGGCGGTGCTGACGCTGCGCGGCCGCAAGGGCATGGTGCTCGACGCGACCGACCACGACACCTGGAGCGTGGGTTCGTTCTTCACCAACCCGGTGGTCGCGCCGGAGGTCTACGAGAGGCTGGCAAGTCGCATGGACGGGCCGGTGCCGAACTATCCGGCGCCGGGCGGGATCAAGCTGGCCGCCGGCTGGCTGGTCGAGCGGGCCGGTTTCGGTAAGGGGTATCCAGACGACCAGAACGCGCCCTGCCGACTGTCTACAAAACACGCGCTGGCCTTGACGAATCGCGGCGGTGCCACCGCTGATGACGTGATGCGGTTGGCGCGCACTGTTAGAGATGGGGTTTGTGATGTGTTTGGTATCACACTGCAACCCGAACCTGTCCTGGTCGGGTGTGTGTTGTAGCTGCTAGTTTCGTGCTCTAGAAACGTAGAAGGACCTCCGCCGCGCCGCTTTGCGGTGGGGGAGTGGGTGTTTCGCCGGGTATCTTTGACTCTCGTGAGCACCTCCAGCACCCCCAAAAGCCAGGGGCCGATCAATCGGCGCCTGGCGTTGACGGCCCTCGGGGTCGGGGTGTTGGCGCCCAACGTTTTGGCCGCTTGCGCCGGCAAAGTCATGAAGCAGGCCGAGAAGAGACCGCCACCGGCGGCACGCTTGACTTATCGGCCGAACAACGCCGCCGAAGACGTGGTGCCGATTTCGCCGATCAGCGTCGAGGTGGCCGACGGCTGGTTCCAGCGGGTCGCGCTGACCAATACGTCCGGCAAGGTGGTGGCCGGCAACTACAGCCAGGACCGAACCGTCTACACGATCACCGAGCCGCTGGGCTACGACTCGACGTACAGCTGGAGCGGTTCTGCGGTCGGCCACGACGGGAAGGCCATTCCCCTCGCGGGCAAGTTCACCACAGTGACTCCCCGGAAGAAGATCGACGGCGGATTCCAGCTGTCCGACGGCCAGACGGTCGGAATCGCTGCGCCGATCATCATCCAGTTCGATGCCCCGATCAGTGACAAAGCCGCCGTCGAGCGGGCGCTGACCGTGACCACCAACCCGCCCGTCGAGGGCAGCTGGGCCTGGCTGCCGGACGAGGCTGCGGGCGCCCGTATCCACTACCGTCCCCGCGAGTACTACCCGGCGGGTACCACCGTGGCGGTCGACGCCAAGTTGTACGGGCTGCCCTTCGGCGACGGTGCGTACGGCCTACAAGACATGTCGTTGAACATCCAGATCGGCCGGCGCCAGGTGGTCAAGGCCGAGGTCTCGTCGCACCGCATCCAGGTCGTCACCGACGCCGGGGTCATCATGGACTTTCCCTGCAGCTACGGCGAGGCCGACAAGGCGCGCAACGTCACCCGAAACGGTATCCACGTCGTCACCGAGAAATACGCCGACTTCTACATGTCCAACCCGGCCGCGGGGTACAGCAACGTGCACGAACGGTGGGCGGTGCGCATCTCCAACAACGGCGAGTTCATCCACGCGAACCCGATGAGTGCCGGTGCGCAGGGGAACTCCAACGTCACCAACGGCTGCATCAATCTGTCGACGGAAAATGCGGCGGAGTACTTCCCGACCGCGATGTACGGTGACCCGGTCGAGGTGACCGGCAGCTCGATCCAGCTGTCCTACTCCGACGGCGACATCTGGGACTGGGCCGTGGACTGGGATACCTGGGTGTCGATGTCGGCGCTGCCACGCCCGACCGGCCGGACGCCGGGAACTCAGATTCCTATCACCGCGCCCGCCACACCGTCGACGGCTCCTACCTTGTCCGGTACGCCCACGACGGCACCGGCTACGCCAGGTGGTTAGCCCTACGGGTAGCTGAGGCCTGGTCACGCGGCCGGATGATGATTTGATCCAGGTTGACGTGCGAAGGCCGGGAGGCCACGAACCCGATCACTTCCGCGACGTCTGCGGCAACCAGCGGCGTCATGCCGGCGTAGACGGCATCGGCGCGTTGCTGGTCCCCGTCGAAACGAACCAGTGAAAACTCGGTCTCGACGGCGCCCGGGGCGATTTCGGTGAGCCGGACCGGCTTGCCCAGCAATTCACCGCGCAGGGTGCGGTGCAGCGCGCCCTGGGCATGCTTGGCGGCCGTGTAGCCGGCGCCGCCGTCGTAGATCTCCAGCGCGGCGATCGAGGTGATGGTGACCACCAGTCCGTCACCGGATGCGATCAGCTTGGGCAGCAGCGCGCGGGTCACCCGCAGGGTGCCCAGCACGTTGGTCTCCCACATCCAGCGCCAATGCTCGAGATCGGCATCGGCGACCGATTCCAGTCCGCGTGCGCCGCCGGCGTTGTTCACCAGCACATCGACCCGGCCCAATGCGTCGGCCAGCGCGTCGACCGCTGCGGCATCGGTGATGTCGGTCACAACCGCCGTGCCGCCGATCTCGTCGGCCAGTGCGCTGATCCGGTCCGCCCGGCGCGCTACGGCGACTACGTGAAACCCCTGGGCCGCAAGGGTTTTGGCGGTCGCCTCGCCGATTCCGGAACTGGCGCCGGTGATTACCGCAACACGTTGGGACGCGTCGGCTGTCGTCATCGGACCAACTCTAATAAACGTGCTAAATTTTGCGTGTGCACCTCAGCGCCTTGTTCAACACGACCACCGCGTGTCTTTTCGCGGCGGGTGCGTGTTGTTGCCGCGCACTTTGCCGCGCCTGACCCCGAAACGTCAGCAGGTGTGGCCAAGGACCGGCCAATGAACTAGGACATAAGGACACCCGTGCACTCACCTACTCTCACCCCTCATTCCCCTAACCGGCCTCCTAGTCGGCGGGGTCAGCAACCGCGGTCACACCGTCAGGTCTTGCCTCCTTCGTTGCATCTGTCGGATTCCGCGGCGGCGGCGGTTTTCCGCGCCGTGCGGCTGCGCGGGCCGGTCGGCCGCGACGTCATCGCCAAGGTCACGTCGCTGAGCATCGCGACGGTGAACCGCCAAGTGATCGCGCTGCTGGAGGCGGGTCTGCTGCGGGAGCGCGCTGACTTGGCGGTCTCCGGTGCCATCGGGCGCCCCCGCGTTCCGGTGGAGGTCAACCACGAACCGTTTGTGACGCTGGGCATCCACATCGGTGCGCGGACGACGAGCATCGTGGCGACCGACTTGTTCGGCCGCACGCTCGACACGGTCGAAACGCCCACGCCGCTCAATGCCGCGGGGTCGGCCCTGACGTCGCTGGCCGACAGCGCCGGCCGGTACCTGCGGCGCTGGCATCGGCGCCGCCCATTATGGGTCGGCGTGTCGATCGGTGGCGTGGTCGACGGCACCACCGGACATGTCGACCATCCACGGCTGGGCTGGCGACAGGCGCCGGTGGGGCCCGTGCTGGCCGACGTGCTGGGCCTGCCGGTGTCGGTGGCATCCCACGTCGACGCCATGGCCGGGGCCGAATTGCTGCTCGGCATGCGGCGGTTCGCGCCCACGTCGCCGACCAGCCTGTACGTCTACGCCCGCGAAACCGTGGGTTATGCGCTGGTGATCGGTGGCCGGGTGCACTGCCCGGCCAGCGGCCCGGGCACCATTGCCGCCCTGCCGGCCCAGTCGGAGCTGCTCGGGGGTTCCGGGCAGCTGGAATCCACGGTCAGCGACGAAGCGGTGCTGGCGGCTGCCCGCCGGCTGCGGATCCTGTCCGGGGCCGCTCAAGGCATCCGCACCGGCGGCTCGACCACCGCGATCACCGACCTGTTGCGCGTGGCGCGATCGGGTAACCAGCAGGCCAGGGAGCTGCTGGCCGAGCGGGCCCGGGTGCTCGGGGAGGCGGTGGCTCTGCTGCGCGACCTGCTCAATCCCGACGAACTGGTGGTCGGCGGGCAGGCGTTCACCGAGTATCCGGAAGGGATGGAGCGGGTTGAGGCGGCTTTCGCCGCGCGCTCGGTGCTGCCGTCGCGCGATATCCGCGTCACCGTGTTCGGCAACCGAGTGCAGGAAGCCGGTGCGGGTCTGGTGTCGCTGGCCGGGCTCTACGCCGATCCGTTGGGCGCCATGCGCCGTTCAGGTGCGCTGGAGACCCGGCTACCCGATACCGAGGCTGTCGCCGAGTAGCGGTGGGCGGGTCGCTGGTGTCCTGTAAACATGGAGTGTGCGGCACGATGACTTGTCAGTAGACGGCCCGCGCCGCATTGCCCTGTTAGCGGTGCACACCTCCCCACTGGCCCAGCCCGGCACCGGCGATGCCGGCGGCATGAACGTCTACGTGCTGCAGAGCGCGCTGCACCTGGCTCGCCGGGACATCGAGGTGGAGATTTTCACCCGCGCCACCGCGTCGGCGGATCCACCGATCGTGCGGGTAGCGCCCGGCGTGCTGGTGCGCAATGTGGTAGCCGGGCCGTTTGAGGGCCTCGACAAAAACGACTTACCCACCCAGCTGTGCGCCTTCGCGGCCGGGGTGCTGCGCGCCGAAGCTTCCCACGAGCCGGGCTACTACGACATCGTGCACTCGCACTACTGGCTGTCAGGTCAGATCGGGTGGCTGGCCCGCGACCGCTGGGCGGTGCCACTGGTGCACACCGCGCACACGCTGGCCGCGGTGAAGAACGCGGCGCTGGCCGCCGGCGACACTCCAGAACCTCCGCTGCGCACCGTCGGCGAACAGCAGGTCGTCGACGAGGCGGATCGGCTCATCGTCAACACCGAAGATGAAGCCCGGCAATTGGTTTCGATTCACCACGCCGATCCGGCGCGGATCGACGTGGTGCACCCCGGGGTCGATCTCGAGGTATTCCGTCCGGGAGACCGGCGGGTAGCCCGGGCGACGCTGGGGCTGGCGCCCGACGAGCCGGTGGTGGCGTTCGTCGGACGCATCCAGCCGCTTAAGGCGCCCGACATCGTGCTGCGCGCCGCCGCGAAATTGCCGGGTGTGCGCGTCGTCGTCGCCGGCGGGCCGTCCGGTAGCGGAATGGCCGCACCCGACGGCCTGATGCGGCTTGCCGACGAACTCGGTATCGCCGCGCGGGTGACGTTCCTGCCGCCGCAGTCCCGCACCAACCTCGCCACGTTGTTCCAGGCTGCCGATTTGGTTGCGGTGCCGAGTTATTCGGAGTCGTTCGGCTTAGTCGCGGTCGAAGCGCAGGCGTGTGGCACACCGGTGGTGGCTGCCGCCGTGGGCGGGTTGCCGGTGGCGGTCCGCGACGGGATTACCGGCACGTTGGTGTCGGGGCACGGTGTCGATCAGTGGGCTGATGCCATCGGCCGGCTGCTGCGGTTACGCCAGGGTCCGCAAGGTTGGGCGATGCGGTACGCGGCTGCCAAGCATGCGGCCACCTTCTCCTGGGAAAACACCACCGACGCGCTGCTCGACAGTTACCGGCGGGCGATCACTGACTTCACCGCGTTGCGGCAGCGCAGGGTGCGCGACCGGGTGGCGGCGCGCAAGCCGCGCCGCTGGACCTCGCGCCGGGGTGTCGGGGCATGACGTCTCGGGTGGAACAAGTCATCGAGGCCGCGCTGCAGTCCAGCCAGCTGGAGTACTCCAAACACGGCGGTGCGCACGGCGGGTTGCCCGGGGTCGTGGTGGCGTTGCCCGGCGAGCGCCGGCTCAAGACCAACACCATCCTGAGCATCGGCGAGCATTCGGTGCGGGTGGAGGCGTTCGTGTGCCGTAAGCCCGACGAGAATCACGAGGGCGTCTACCGGTTTCTGCTGAAGCGCAACCGCCGGCTTTACGGCGTGGCCTACACGCTGGACAACGTCGGCGATATCTACCTGGTGGGCCGGATGTCGCTGGCCTCGGTCGACGCCGACGAAATCGACCGGGTGCTCGGGCAGGTGCTCGAGGCCGTCGATTCGGACTTTAATACCTTGCTGGAGTTGGGTTTTCGTTCCTCGATTCAAAAAGAATGGGAGTGGCGGGTTTCCCGCGGTGAGTCGCTGAAGAACCTGGAGGCCTTCGCGCACTTAATCGACGAGGACGACGCGTGAGAGACTGACCGGCATGGGTGACACTGCCACGCTGGTACTGCTGCGCCACGGCGAGAGCGACTGGAATGCCCTCAACCTATTCACGGGCTGGGTCGACGTCGGCCTGACCGAGAAGGGCCGGGCCGAGGCGGTGCGCAGCGGCGAATTGCTGGCCGAGCAAGCGCTGCTGCCCGACGTGCTTTACACCTCGCTGCTGCGGCGCGCGATTACCACCGCGCATCTGGCCTTGGACAGCGCCGACCGGCTCTGGATTCCGGTGCACCGCAGCTGGAGGCTCAACGAGCGTCACTACGGCGCACTTCAGGGCCTGGACAAGGCCGAGACGAAGGCGCGCTATGGCGAAGAGCAGTTCATGGCCTGGCGGCGCAGCTACGACACCCCGCCACCGCCGATCGAGAAGGGCAGCGAGTTCAGCCAGGACGCCGATCCCCGGTACGCCGACATCGGGGGCGGGCCGCTAACCGAGTGCCTGAAGGACGTGGTGGCCCGCTTTCTCCCGTACTTCACCGACGTGATCGTGCCTGACCTGCGGACCGGTAAGACCGTCCTGATCGTCGCGCACGGCAACTCGCTGCGTGCACTGGTCAAGCACCTGGACGGCATGTCCGACGAAGACGTCGTTGGGCTGAACATCCCCACCGGCATCCCGCTGCGGTACGACCTGGATGCTCAGCTTCGCCCGGTGGTGGAGGGCGGCACCTATCTCGACCCTGAGGCGGCCGCTGCCGGTGCCGCGGCGGTGGCCAGCCAGGGTGCGGCGAAAGCGTGATAGTTGGCGCCAATAGGCCCGTTTGACAAACATCACGTGAACAGCAGCCGAATACCTGTCGCGAAGTATGTGACTTGTCCGAATTTGGCCTTGCTTAGCTAGGGCGGCGTTCACCCAATTTGTAGGATTTGCCCTGTGACTGTGTTCTCGGCACTGTTGCTGGCCGGGGTCTTGTCCGTGCTGGGGCTGGCCGTAGGTATTGCGGCCGGGGCCCGGCTGTCGTCCAGGATCGTCGCACGCCGCCGCCGAGCGGCGACCGAGTCGACCGGAATCACGGTCGCGCAAATGCTGCAACGAATCGTTGCGCTGATGCCGCTGGGTGTGGCCGTAGTGGATGCCCATCGCGACGTCGTATATCTCAACGACCGGGCTAAAGAGCTCGGTCTGGTGCGCGACCGCCAACTCGACGACCAGGCCTGGCGGGCCGCAGAGCAGGCGCTGAGCGGTGACGACGTCGAATTCGACCTGCCACCCGGCAAGCGTTCGTCCGGGCGCTCCGGGCTTTCGGTGCACGGGCAAGCCCGGCTACTGAGCGAATCGGATCGCAGGTTCGCCGTCGTTTTCGCCCACGACCAGTCCGACTACGCCCGCATGGAGGCGACCAGGCGTGATTTCGTGGCCAACGTCAGCCACGAACTCAAGACCCCGGTGGGGGCCATGGCTTTGCTCGCCGAGGCGCTGCTGGCTTCGGCCGACGACTCCGAAACCGTTCGGCGGTTCGCCGAGAAGGTGCTCATCGAGGCCAACCGGCTGGGTGACATGGTCGCCGAGCTGATCGAGCTGTCCCGCCTGCAGGGGGCCGAGCGGCTGTCCAACGTCACTGACGTCGAGGTGGACACCGTTGTGTCCGAAGCCATTTCACGGCACAAGGTGGCCGCCGAAAACGCGAATATCGAAGTCCGCACCGATGCCCCCAGCGGTCTACACGTGCTGGGCGATCAGACCCTGCTGGTTACCGCCTTGGCCAATCTGGTGTCCAACGCGATTGCCTATTCACCGCGCGGATCACTGGTCTCGATCAGCCGTCGCCGCCGCGGCGACAATATCGAGATCGCCGTCACCGATCGGGGTATCGGGATCGCTTTGGAAGACCAGGAGCGGGTCTTCGAGCGATTCTTCCGCGGGGACAAGGCCCGGTCGCGGGCCACCGGCGGAAGCGGGTTGGGCCTGGCCATCGTCAAACACGTGGCGGCCAACCACAACGGCAGCATCGGCGTGTGGAGCAAGCCGGGAACCGGATCAACGTTCACGTTGTCGCTCCCGGCGGCAACGCCGTCGGATGAAGACGACGAAGACCATCCTGAGCAATCGCAACGGCGCGACGTGCGACCCAACCGGTCACAACGAGAGGAAGAGCTGAGTCGATGATCCGCGCTAACCATGAAGGGGAGTGGCGCAAATGACACACGCTAACGACGACGCAGAGCGCAGCGATGAGGTGGGGGCACCTCCCGCTTGCGGGGGAGAGTTGCGCAAATGACAGCCGTATTGATCGTCGAGGACGAGGAGTCATTGGCCGACCCGCTGGCGTTTCTGCTGCGCAAGGAGGGCTTTGAGGCCACGGTGGTGACCGATGGCCCGTCGGCGCTGGCCGAGTTCGACCGGGCCGGTGCCGATATCGTGCTGCTCGACCTGATGCTGCCCGGGATGTCTGGAACCGACGTGTGCAAGCAGCTGCGTGCCCGCTCCAGCGTGCCGGTGATCATGGTGACCGCCCGCGACAGCGAGATCGACAAAGTGGTCGGCCTGGAGCTGGGTGCCGACGACTATGTGACAAAGCCCTACTCGGCGCGCGAGTTGATCGCCCGGATCCGCGCGGTGCTGCGCCGTGGCGGCGACGACGACTCGGAAATCAGCGACGGCGTGCTTGAGTCCGGGCCGGTGCGGATGGATGTCGAACGCCACGTCGTCTCGGTCAACGGCGACGCCATCACGCTGCCGCTCAAGGAATTCGACCTGCTCGAATACCTGATGCGCAACAGCGGGAGGGTGCTGACGCGCGGCCAGTTGATCGACCGGGTCTGGGGCGCCGACTACGTCGGTGACACCAAGACGCTCGATGTCCACGTCAAGCGGCTACGATCCAAGATCGAGGCCGACCCGGCCAACCCGGTACACCTGGTGACCGTGCGGGGCCTGGGCTACAAGCTCGAGGGCTGACCCCGCCGCTCGGCCATCTGGTCGGCTACGGCCAGCGCCATCGCCATGATGGACAGCTGCGGATTGACCTCAGGACAGCTGGGCAGGATCGACGCATCGGCCACCCAGACACCGTCGACGCCGCGCAATCGGCCGGTCTCGTCGACGGGACAGAGCTGTTCGTCGGCGCCGGCTGCCGCTGTCCCGGTGGGGTGGAACGCGGCCAGGTGCAGACTGCGCGGGTTGGCCCGCTGTAACACCTGCTGCAGCTCGGGAAATGACGTCACCGTGGTCGCGCCGGGCAGGCCGGTAAGGACCTCCACAGCGCCCGCGGCGAACAGCAGCCGGCCAATGGCCTCCAATGCGACTCGCAGCTTGGCGAGGTCGGATTGGGCGATGTCGTAGCGCACCAGCGTCTCGCCGCGCACCGACCGCACCGAGCCGACGCCTCGATCGGCCACCATCGCACCGAATGTCGCGACCTGGGGTGCCCAGTCGAGCCAGCGCAGCAACTCCGCGCCGTAGCCGGGAAAGAGCATCGAGCCCATGCCAGGCGGTGTGGAGGTTGCTTCGATCAGCACACCGTCGGACTCGTGAAATTCGTGCACCGCGGCGCTCTGCAGCACGCCGCGCCAGGCGTAGACGTCGTCCTCGAACCGGCCCGCGAGCATCGTCGCCGGATGCAGCGCCAGATTCCGTCCCAGCCGCGGATGCCCGCCGAGGCCGCTGCGCCGCAGCAGCCCCGGCGTCTCGGTGGCACCGGCGGCGATGACCACGGTGTCGGCGAGCACGTCGATCGCGGTGCCGTCGGGCCGGCGGGCGCGCACCCCGCGAGCGCGTCCGTTCCGATGCAAGACACGTTCGACGCGCGCCTGGGAGATGATCCGGGCGCCGGCCGCGCACGCCTGCGGCAGCGCGTTGAGGTGTACGCCGTACTTGGCGTTGTGCGGACATCCGATGGCGCACTGGCAACAGCCTTCGCAGCCTGGGGCGTTGCGGGGAATGGGCGCCGCCTGCCAGCCCAGCGACTTGGCCGCATCAAGCAGCAGGTTGCCGTTGCGGCCCATGATGTTCAGCGGGACGGGCGCGACCCGCAGGGTGCGCTCCACCTCGTCGAGGCGAGCGGCGAACTGATCGGGATCGGCCAACCCGAATCCGAACTCGTCGCGCCAGCGTTGCTGTACGGCACGTGGTGGCCGGAAACAGGTGCCGGAGTTGACGACGGTGGTGCCGCCGACCGCACGGCCCACCGGCAGCGCGACCGAAGGGCGGCCGAGCGCAATCGTGGCGGCCGCGCCGCGGTACAACCCGGCGAAGCGGTCGATCGGGTGGGTGGTCCGGAATTCCTCGACCGTCCAGCGCCGTCCCTCTTCGAGCACGACGGCATCAAAGCCTGCGCGGGCCAGCGTGCGCGCGGCCATCGCGCCACCGGCGCCCGAGCCCACGACCACGACGTCTGTGGTGACGACCGACGAGCTTTCGGCCGACGGGGTGACGTTGAGCGCGGCATCCGGTCGTGCCGGGTCGTGCTCGGCGGCGCGGGACAGCAATTCCGGCGCATAGGTATCGGCGCCGTTGACCAGCAGCACCATCGCCTTCATGACATCCACGGCCGCGCCGACGTCGGGGTTGAGCGCAGCGACTCGGCGTAGCACCTGTTCGCGTTCGCCGGGATCGAGCCGCGCCATGGACCGGCCGGTGGTGAGGTAGCTGGCGGCGGCCAGCGAAGCCAGCCCGGCACGCACCGCCAGCCGGGAGGCGGCGGGTATCCGGGTGAGATACCGATCGACGCGCTCGACCAGCTCGGCCGGCGACGGGCCGCCGTATTCCTCGGGCAGCAGGGCGGTGCCGAAGGAAGCGGTCGCGCGATCGGCCAGACGGCTCATTTACCGCGTCCGAGCAGCCGGCCGAGTTTGAGGAAGAACGGGTAGGTGGCGAAGATGCCGCCGGCCGCCGCGTGCAGGGGCCACTCGGCCTGGTCGGTGTTCACGTTGAAGACGCCACTGTTCCACATGAAGTCGCGGCCATTGCGCGAGCGGAACGGCCGCCACAAAAAACCCAGGCCGGGCACGTTGTTGTAAAGGCCGAACGAGCCGGCGAAGAACACGCCGAGGACGGCGGCCTCGATCAGGTCTCGACGCTTCTTGGGGATGCGGCGCTCGATCAGTACTCCCGAGGCAAACAGCAGCGGCGGGTCGAGAGCAAAACTCATCGGGGTGTCCTTTCGTTGACGGCCGGCGCCTCGGCACCGCGCAAGCCGACTTCGGCGTGCCCGGTGCCCAGCACCGACCAATGCCGGTCGTCGATGTCGATGTGGATGTCGGCCTGCTCGGTATTGGTGCAGACCACGGTGCCGCCGTCGGGATCGGTGTAGAGCAGGCTCACGCACCGCTCCGGCGGCTGGTCGACGCGTATCAGCACGTTGCGGCCGCCGATACGCCCCTCCAGCTGCCAGTGCCGCACACCGAGTGTCGTTCGCATCCGCACCGACGGCAGAGCGCTTGTGGGCCAGTCCTTTCCGTCGATGCGCAAGCGCACGAACGCCAGCGGTGCCAGTCGGTTGAGTCCGGGTTTGTGGGAGACGGCCGCTACTGCTTCCACAACGTCGCCGTCTCCCAGATCGGCATGGATCCAACCCCAGCGCTTGGCATTGCCGTGCCCGTAGATGTGGGCGATAGCGCCGCGCCAGCCGTCGACGCAGTGAGCGGTGCCGTCGACCGTCAGCGAGCCGGTGAAATCGGCGGTGGGGGCCAGCACTACCTGGGCGCCGGGCAGCAGTTCGCGCTCCCATGCCACGCGAGGAAAGGTCCACAGCGGCGTCCCGGTGTCCTTCCAGGAGACGTCCCAGGCCAGGGATCCCGCACGACCGGTCAGCTTTTCGGGGCACGCTCGCGCGCCGGCGTGGTCGAACCAGGCTGTGCCCGACGCGGGCTGGGCCGGCACGGGTCCGAAGCGCTCGGTCAGTGGCAGACCCTCGGGGGGAAACCAGGTCGTCCAGCCGTGTGCATACGGAGCGCTGGAGGTGGGTGCGACGATTTCGTAGTGAATCCAGAGTCCGGCCCGGGTCAGCGGGTCCGACAAGGTGGCGTACCAGACTTCCAGTCGTCCGGCCTTACCCCGCCAGCGCGGGGCGACGGCCGATTGCATTTCGTCGTCCACTGCTGTTCCTTCGGAGTCCTAGGAGATGGTGTGGCCAGTCTACAATATTGGTTGAGCCAATGAACCAATCAACCCCCATACCCCCGCCCGATCGTCAGCGCGTGGACGAGCAGATCGCCACGTCCCTCGCCGACGCGATCCTGGACGGCGTTTTCCCGCCCGGCTCGGCGTTGCCTCCGGAACGCGAACTTGCCGAGCAGCTCGGCGTCAACCGCACGTCGCTGCGGCAGGGCCTGGCGCGGCTGCAACAGATGGGGTTGATCGAGGTGCGCCACGGGAGCGGCAGCGTGGTGTGCGACCCCGAAGGTCTCACTCATCCCGCGGTGGTCGAGGCGCTGGTGCGAAAGTTGGGCCCGGACTTCTTGGTCGAATTGTTCGAGATCCGGGCGGCGCTGGGTCCGTTGATCGGCCGCCTGGCGGCTGCCCGCAGCAAGCCTGAGGATGCCGAGGCGTTACGCGCCGCGCTGGCCGCCGTGGGGGAGGCGGACACCGCCGCGGCGCGTCAGGCGGCCGATGTCGCGTACTTCCGGGTGCTCATCCACAGCACCCGCAACCGCGCCCTGGGGTTGTTGTACCGCTGGGTGGAGCATGCGTTCGGCGGCCGCGAGCACGAACTGACCGGCGCATATGCGGACGCTGAGCCGGTGGTGGCAGATCTGCGGGCCATAACTGACGCGGTCCTGGCGCGCGACGCGGACACGGCCGCTGCGACGGTGGAGGCCTACCTGAACGCCAGCGCCCTGCGCATGGTGATGGCCTACACGACCGCCCGTTAGCTACTGGGCTGCCCGCGTCGCCGGGTGTACGGCGATCAGGCCCAATTTGCTGCGGCGCCGGCACATCGCCGCCAATTCGCCGTAGGCCTTCTCGCCGAGCAGCTCGGTGAGTTCGTCGGCAAGACTTTCCCATACCTGCTGGGCGCCGACGTGGGCGGCCGGATCGCCGGTGCAGTACCAATGCAGGTCAGCACCTCCCGAGCCCCAGCCGCGGCGATCGTATTCGGTGAGCGTGGTCTTGAGGATCTCGGTTCCGTCGGGCCGGGTCACCCACTCCTGGCTGCGCCGGATCGGCAACTGCCAGCAGACGTCGGGCTTCATGGTCAGCGGCGGCACGCCCAGCTTGAGGGCCTTGCTGTGCAGCGCGCACCCGACGCCACCGCGGAACCCCGGACGGTTCAGGAAGATGCAGGCGTCCTTGTGCTTGCGGGTGCGGTACTGCGGCTGGTCGTCATGCTCGTCGAGTTCCAGATATCCCTTGCGGCCCAACCCTTTTTCGCGAAATTGCCAGTCGTCGTCGGTCAGCTTCTGCACCGCGTCGTCCAACCGTGCGCGGTCGTCGTCGTCGGACAGAAACGCGCCGTGCGAGCAGCACCCGTCGTGCGGCCGCCCCGCGACGGTGCCCCGGCAGGCCGGCGTGCCGAACACACACGTCCAGTGCGACAGCAACCAGGTGAGGTCGGCCGCGATCAGATGCTCGGGATTGTCCGGGTCGTAGAACTCCACCCACTCGCGGGCGAAATCCAATTCGACTTCCTGGCCTGGCCCCTGGCGCGAATTTGCCACGGACTCAACGTTAGACCAAGATTCGGGCCCTGATCGGCGGGCGACCGCGCGGGTCGTGCAACGCGAGCTACTTGTGCCGGGCTAGTTTGTGTTCGTGCGATTGGGTGTGCTGGACGTGGGGAGCAACACGGTTCATCTACTGGTGGTAGATGCTCACCGTGGCGGGCATCCGACCCCGATGAGCTCAACGAAGGCCACATTGCGGCTTGCCGAGGCAACCGACAGCTCCGGCAGGATCACCAAGCGCGGCGCCGACAAACTGGTCTCCACCATTGACGAGTTCGCCAAGATCGCGGTGAGCTCCGGTTGCGCGGAGCTGATGGCCTTCGCCACCTCCGCAGTCCGCGACGCCGAGAATTCCGACGACGTCCTGGCCCGGGTCCGCAAAGAGGCCGGCGTCGAGTTGCAGGTGCTGCGCGGGGTCGACGAGTCGCGGTTGACGTTTCTGGCGGTGCGACGGTGGTTCGGGTGGAGTGCTGGCCGCATCATCAACCTCGACATCGGCGGCGGCTCGCTGGAGGTGTCCAGCGGTGTCGACGAGGAGCCAGAGGTCGCGTTGTCGCTGCCGCTGGGTGCGGGGCGGTTGGCCCGTGAGTGGCTGCCGGACGATCCGCCCGGGCGGCGACGGGTGGCGATGCTGCGCGATTGGCTTGATGCGGAATTGGCGGACGCCAGCGCGGCCGTCCTGGAAGCCGGTGAACCCGACCTGGCCGTCGCATCGTCGAAGACGTTCCGGTCGTTGGCGCGCCTCACCGGCGCGGCGCCATCGGCCGCCGGTCCGCGAGTGAAACGCACGCTCACGGCAAATGGCCTCAGACAACTCATATCTTTCATCTCTAGGATGACGACCGCTGACCGGGCAGAACTGGAAGGAGTGAGCGCCGAGCGCGCGCCACAGATCGTGGCAGGTGCTCTGGTGGCGGAGGCAAGCATGCGCGCGCTGTCGATAGAAACGGTGGATATCTGCCCGTGGGCGCTACGGGAAGGTCTCATCTTGCGCAAACTCGACAGCGAAGCCGACGGAACCGCTCTTGTGGAGACTTCGGTACGCGATGCTGGAGGTCAGGTAGTTGATCGGAACGCGGCCAACCGATCGAGAGGTAAACCATGACCGGACCACACTCTGAGACTGAGGACACCAAGCAAATCTCCGTGGCCGAGTTGCTGGCCAGGAATGGAACCATCGGTGCCCCGGCTCCTACGCGACGCCGCCGCCGTCGGCGCGGGGATAGCGACGCGGTAACCGTCGCAGAACTCACCGGCGAGATTCCCATCATCCGTGAGCAACCTCACGAGGAAGCCGAACCGGCCGTGCCGACCACTCCGTCGGCGCCGGCGAACGGGCAGCCCGACGTAATCGAGACGGCACCCGAACCCCAGGCGGCACCGCCAGCTGAACCGGAACCGGTCCCTGAAGTCGCGGCCAAGACCGCGTACTGGTCGGAACCCGAACCGCGTTGGCCCAAGTCCGAGCCGGTGGCCCGGCGCCCCTCCGGTCCGGAGCGCAGCGAGTACCCCCGGCCGCTACGGCACACCGAAGCCGAGCAAGCCGGGCAGGAATCCGGTGCCGAGCACATGAGCCCCGATCCGGTGGAGCACTACGGCGACACCTCGGTGGATGTGATGGACACCGAGGTGCGTGAAGCGGACTCAGCGGTCGAGGACTCCGCGTACGTGCGCTCCTACCTGCAGGCTTCGGAAGGGACGTTATTCGGCGGCCAGTCCATCGCCGATGAGGTAGCCCGGCGGCGCGGTGAGCAGGTGCCCACCCTCTTCGACGAGGACCCCGTCGACGTGGCGGCCCAGCCGGCTCGAATGTCGTCCGGCAAGCTGATCGCCTTGTGGCGCGGCACGGTGATCGTGCTCCAGTCGATCCTGGCGGTGGTGTTCGGCGCGGGACTGTTCATCGCGTTCGACCAGCTGTGGCGCTGGAACAGCATTGTGGCACTGGTGCTGTCGGTGCTGGTCATTCTTGGACTGGTCGTCGGGGTGCGGGTGGTGCGCAAGACCGAAGACATTGCCAGTACGTTGATCGCGGTTGCCGTGGGGGCGCTGATCACCCTGGGACCGCTGGCCCTGTTGCAATCGGGCTAGGCGCCGGCAGACTTGCGCCCAGCGATCAAAGTCGGCCTGTCGACGGCCTCCGTGTACCCGTTGCGGGCGGAGGCCGCGTTCGAGTACGCGGCCAGGCTCGGCTACGACGGGGTCGAGCTGATGGTCTGGGGCGAATCGGTAAGCCAGGACATCGCTGCTGTCCGCAAGCTATCGCGGCGTTATCACATGCCGGTGTTATCCGTGCACGCTCCGTGCCTGCTGATCTCGCAGCGGGTGTGGGGTGCCAATCCGATCGTGAAGCTGGACCGCAGTGTGCGCGCCGCCGAAGAGCTGGGGGCGCAGACGGTGGTGGTGCATCCGCCGTTTCGGTGGCAACGGCGTTACGCCGAGGGCTTCAGCGAGCAGGTCGCCGCGCTGGAATCGTCCAGCGACGTGCTGGTGGCCGTGGAGAACATGTTTCCGTTTCGGGCGGATCGGCTCTTCGGGGCCGACCAGTCGCGCCAGCGCATGCGCAAACGTGGTGGTGGACCGGGCGCAGCCATTTCGGCGTTTGCGCCGTCCTACGACCCGCTGGACGGCAACCACGCGCACTACACGCTGGACCTCTCGCACACCGCGACCGCAGGCACCGACGCGCTGGAAATGGCCGGGCGAATGGCCTCGGGTTTGGTCCACCTGCACCTGTGCGACGGCAGCGGACTGCCCGCCGACGAGCACATGGTGCCCGGCCGTGGCACCCAGCCCACCGCCGAGGTGTGCCAGATGCTGGCCGGCGGCGCCTTCGCCGGTCACGTGATCTTGGAGGTGTCCACCTCGAGCGCACGTTCGGCCTACGAGCGCGAATCCATGCTGGCCGAGTCGTTGCAGTTCGCCCGGACGCATCTGCTGCGCTGATGACGGCCCTATTCAGCGCCGCGATGGCGCTACGCGAACTCGAGTCCGGCCCAAACGGCCAGGTCTTTGCCGGCGAGCTGAACAAGCACTGGACCATCGGGCCCAAGGTGCACGGCGGTGCGATGGTGGCGCTGTGTGCCAACGCCGCGCGTATCGCACACGGTGAACACGAGGGAGGTGCGCTGCAGCCCGTCGCGGTCTCGGCGAATTTCCTGTGGGCCCCCGATCCCGGTGGACTGCAGGTGGTGACGTCGATCCGCAAGCGTGGGCGCCGGATCAGCGTGGTCGATGTCGAGCTCAACCAAGGCGATCGCACCGCGGTGCACGCCGTGGTCACGCTGGGCGAGCCGGAACATCAAGGGACACCCCTGCTTTCGGCGAACCCGGTGGTGGATTTGATGGCGCCGGAACCGCCCGAGGGCGTCGAACCGATCGGGCCGGGCCATCGGCTGGCCGGCCTGGTGCATCTGGGCGAAGGCTGCGATGTGCGGCCGTTGCTTACGACCATGGGCCGGGTCACAGACGGGCGCCCGCCCGTGCTGCAGATGTGGGCTCGTCCGCGCGGTGTCGCTCCGGACGCGCTGTTCGCGCTCATGTGCGGGGATTTATCGGCGCCGGTGACCTTTGCGGTGGACCGCACCGGCTGGGCGCCGACGGTTCAACTCACCGCCTTCATCCGCGCCCTGCCCGTCGATGGCTGGTTGCGCGTGGTCTGCACCTGCACGGAGATCGGGCAGGACTGGTTCGACGAGGACCACATCGTTGTCGATCAGTCGGGTCGCATTGTGGCCCAGTCGCGCCAGCTGGCCCTGGTTCCTGCCCAGCGGGGCGGATAGATCGCGGCATCTGCGATGCTTTCGGGCATGGCAAGAATTGCGATCGTCGGTGGCGGCAGCATCGGTGAGGCATTGCTGTCGGGCCTGCTGCGGGCGGGGCGGCAGGTCAAGGACTTAGTCGTGGCCGAACGGATGCCGGATCGGGCCAAGTACATATCCGAAACCTATTCCGTCTTGGTGACGTCGGTGAAAGACGCGGTCGAGAACGCCACGTTCGTAGTCGTCGCCGTCAAGCCCGCCGACGTCGAGGCAGTGGTGGACGACCTTGCCGACGCGGCGGCGGCGGCCGACAACGACAGCGTTGAGCAGGTGTTCGTCACCGTCGCGGCAGGCATCACCATCACATTCTTCGAATCCAAGCTGCCGGCCGGAACGCCGGTGATCCGAGCGATGCCCAACGCGGCGGCACTGGTCGGGGCCGGCGTCACCGCGCTGGCCAAGGGGCGCTTCGTCACCCCGCAGCAGCTCGAGGAGGCTTCGGCGCTTTTCGATGCCGTCGGCGCCGTGCTGACCGTGCCCGAGGCGCAGATGGACGCGGTGACCGCGGTATCCGGTTCAGGCCCGGCATATTTCTTTCTGCTGGTGGAGGCGTTGGTGGATGCCGGTGTCGCGGTCGGTTTGAGCCGGCAGGTGGCCACCGACTTGACCGCACAGACCATGGCCGGATCGGCGGCGATGCTGCTGGAGCGCATGAACCAGGAGCGGCGCACCGCCGATGGCGAGCCGTTGGGTTTGCGCGTGGACTCCTCGCCGGCTGAGCTGCGGGCGTCGGTGACCTCACCTGGCGGCACGACCGCGGCTGCCCTGCGGGAACTGGAACGCGGTGGATTTCGGATAACCGTCGACGCCGCGGTTCAGGCCGCCAAAACACGCTCTGAGCAGCTAAGAATTACATCTGAATAATTCAGGTTTTTTGAACTGATTGTCCCCCACCAGTACCAGTAACCCCACTAGTCCCGCTATTCTCCTCTGTGTATGCACGTGTGGGTGCCAGCGGAGGGGAAGCCGCTGGCATTGCGCGGGCCTGACACGATTGGGTTGCAATGACGTCTACCAACGGGCCGTCGGCACGGGATTCTGCAGGTAAGGGCCGGGACACCGGTTCGGTCGAAGCGCAACAGGGCCGGACGCAATTTCTCACCGTCGCCGAGGTGGCGGCGCTGATGCGGGTCTCCAAGATGACGGTGTACCGACTGGTGCACAACGGCGAACTGCCCGCGGTGCGGGTTGGGCGGTCGTTCCGGGTACATGCCAAGGCCGTCCACGACATGCTGGAGACCTCGTACTTCGACGCTGGCTAGCCCTAATTGCAGCCGTCTGACCCAGCGCCCGGTTTGGTGTTCCATGCGCCACGCCGGGTAAGGTGACCGGGTCATTTCAAGAAGTGGTCACGGGGTAGATAGCGGAGTTCATGGGTTCAGTAATCAAGAAGCGGCGCAAGCGCATGTCGAAGAAGAAGCACCGCAAGCTGCTGCGTCGCACTCGGGTGCAGCGCAGAAAACTTGGCAAGTAAGTCCAAGAGCCCTCGCTCGCGCGGACCGTCACCCTGCTGTAACGCACCCGTTTCTCCGCGCGGCTAGGCTATCGGGGTGGATTCGGCCAACGGTGGGGATGGCGGCGCGATCGGCGGCAGCGACAACGTGCACTACCCGAAGGTGGTGCTGGTCACCGGCGCTTGCCGGTTTCTGGGCGGGTATTTGACGGCGCGGCTGGCGCAGAACCCTCTGATCAACGGGGTCATCGCGGTCGATGCCATCGCGCCCAGCAAGGACATGCTGCGCCGCATGGGCCGCGCCGAATTCGTTCGAGCTGATATCCGTAATCCCTTTATCGCCAAGGTGATTCGCAACGGCGACGTCGACACCGTGGTGCACGCAGCGGCGGCCTCCTACGCGCCGCGGTCCGGCGGCAGCGCGGCGTTGAAGGAAATCAACGTGATGGGCGCGATGCAACTGTTCGCGGCCTGTCAAAAGGCTCCTTCGGTGCGCCGCGTGGTGCTGAAGTCGACGTCTGAGGTCTACGGATCCAGTGCGCACGATCCGGCGATCTTCACCGAGGACAGCAGCAGCCGCCGCCCCTTCCGGGAGGGTTTCGCCAAGGACAGCCTCGACATCGAGGGCTACGTACGCGGCCTCGGCCGGCGCCGGCCCGATATCGCGGTGACCATTCTTCGGCTGGCCAACATGATCGGTCCGGCGATGGACACCACGCTGTCGCGGTATTTGGCCGGGCCGTTCGTGCCGACGATGTTCGGTCGCGATGCACGCTTGCAGCTACTGCATGAGCAGGATGCGCTGGGTGCGCTGGAACGCGCGGCGATGGCCGGCAAGGCCGGTACGTTCAACATCGGAGCCGACGGCATCATCATGCTGTCGCAGGCGATCCGCCGCGCGGGCCGAATTCCGCTGCCGGTACCCGGTTTTGGCGTGTGGGCTCTTGATTCGCTGAGACGAGCTAATCGTTATACCGAAATCACTCGCGATCAATTTGATTATTTAAGTTACGGGCGGGTGATGGATACCACCAGAATGCGTACCGAACTGGGCTATCAGCCCAAGTGGACGACGGCCGAGGCGTTCGACGACTACGTGCGCGGCCGCAGCTTGACTCCCATTATCGACCCACATCGGGTACGCTCCTGGGAAGGTCGCGCGGTAGCCCTAGCACAGCGATGGGGCAGCCGAAATCCAATTCCATGGGGTGGGGTCAGGTAGATATCGTGGCGGGTGAAAACAGAGCGAATGTCATTCCACTGCACACGAATCGGGGTCGGGTAGCAGCGCGCAAACGTGCCGGACAACGGGCTGACGCATCCCGTCAGCACCCGTCGTTACTGTCGGATCCGAATGGCCGGGCGTCGGCCGAACAGATCGCTGCGGTCGTTCGCGAAATCGACGAGCACCGGCGCGCAGCCGGAACGACGTCGGCAGCCGAAGCACCGCTGAGTGATGTCGCGCAGCGCGTTGCTGCGGTTGCCGGATTTCTCCGTCAACGACTCACCGGCGATTACACGGTCGACGAATTCGGGTTCGACCCGCACTTCAATAGCGCCATCATTCGGCCTTTGCTGAGATTTTTCTTCAGGTCATGGTTCCGCGTCGAAGTCAGCGGGATCGAAAACATTCCGAGCGAGGGTGCCGCGCTGGTAGTGGCCAATCACGCTGGGGTCCTGCCGTTCGACGGGTTGATGCTGTCGGTGGCGGTTCACGACGAGCATCCCGCGGAACGGGATCTGCGACTTCTTGCTGCCGACATGGTGTTCGACTTGCCGGTCGTCGGCGAGGCCGCCCGCAAGGCTGGGCACACCATGGCCTGCACGACGGACGCGCACCGATTGCTCGCCTCCGGTGAACTGACCGCGGTGTTCCCTGAGGGCTACA
The DNA here is from genome assembly GCF_002116635.1 of Mycobacterium szulgai. Lineage (GTDB taxonomy): Bacteria > Actinomycetota > Actinomycetes > Mycobacteriales > Mycobacteriaceae > Mycobacterium > Mycobacterium szulgai. The sequence goes on from NZ_LQPW01000031.1 coordinate 79,570, forward strand.
AGGGTCTCGGTAAGCGCTTCGAGGACCGCTACCGGTTGCAGCGGTTCGGGCGCGGCGGATTCGTCTCGGCCGCACTGCGCACCAAGGCGCCGATTGTGCCGTGTTCGATCATCGGCTCCGAAGAGATCTACCCGATGCTGACCGACGTCAAGTTGTTGGCGCGATTGTTCGGCCTGCCGTACTTCCCGGTCACGCCCCTGTTCCCGCTGGCCGGCCCGGCCGGTCTGGTGCCGCTCCCGTCGAAATGGCGCATCGCGTTCGGCGAGCCGATTCAGACCGCGGACTATGCCACCACCGACGCCGAGGACCCGATGGTCACCTTCGAGTTGACCGACCAGGTGCGTGAGACGATCCAGCAGACGCTGTACCGGCTACTGGCCGGGCGTCGCAATATCTTCTTCGGCTGATCCAGGGCTCAGGCGCTCCAGCAAATAACCCCCGGCGGCGCAGCCACCGGGGGTTATCGACGGATCTATTTAACCAGCGTGAACTGGCAAACGTTCGTGTAGCCGTCGCGGAACAGATCCGAGCATCCCCGCAGGTACTTGACGAAGGTGTCATACTCCTGCTGGCCCTTGAGCTCGATGGCCTTTTCCTTGTTTGCTTCCAGGGCATCGGCCCAGGAGTTCAAGGTGGGAACGTAGTTCTTGCCGATGAAGTGGTGGCGCTCGATCTTGAAGCCCGCCTCGGTCGAGTACCGGTCGACCTGCTCGACCTGGGGCAATTTTCCGCCCGGGTAGATCTCCTTGAGGATGAAGCTGATGAAGCGCAGCAGGCTCATCGTGGTCTTCAGGCCCATCGCCTTACCCTCTTCGGCAGTGGGCACCACGATCGAGTGCAGCAACATCCGGCCGTCGTCGGGTAGCAGGCTGTAGTACTTCTTGAAGAAGGTGGCGTAGCGCTCGTATCCGGCGTCGCCCGCCCCGTCGGCGAAGTGCTCGAACGCGCCGAGCGACACGATGCGGTCGACGGGCTCGTCGAACAACTCCCAGCCCTGCAGGCGAACCTCTTTGTGCCGCGGGCTGTCCATCTCGGCAAACTTAGCCTCGCAGTGTGCCAACTGGTTTTCGCTCAGCGTCAAGCCGATGACGTTGACGTCGTAGTGCTCGACGGCGTGACGCATGGTCGAGCCCCAGCCAGAACCGATGTCGAGCAGAGTCATGCCCGGCTCGAGGTTGAGTTTGTCCAGGGCCAGTTTGCGCTTGGCGAACTGCGCCTCTTCGAGTGTTTTGGTCTGCGGCTGATCGATATTGGGATGCTCATCGAAGTAGGCGCAGCTGTAGGTCATTGAGGGATCGAGCCACAGCTTGAAGAACTCGTTTGATCGGTCGTAATGCGACTGCACGTCTTTGACCGGCGGCTTTAGTTGCGTTCCGCCTATTTCACTCGGTGACGTCATTGAGTGGACCCTACTTTCCGGCAGATATGGATGCAATTGCGGCGACGGTTTCTTCAGCGCCAGCGTCTTGGTGCGCGGCCTCACCCAGCATCGTGACGACGCTGGTGACCACGGGGTTGCCCTCAGCATCTGTGACTTCGCTGCGGATTTCAGCGAGCACGGTGCCATGGGACTCGATAACCGAGTCTAGATAAGTGTCAAAGTACAGCTTGTCGTGGGCCACGATCGGCCGGTGGAACTTGAATTTCTGGTCGCGGTGGAAGACCCGGGCGATGTTGATCGGGATGTCGAACTTGGTGAAGATCTCCAGCTGCACGCGCCGGCCCGCAACCGCCAGGAACGTCAACGGCGCCACCAGTTCGGGGTAGCCGGCTTCGGCCGCGTCCACCTCGTTGTAGTGCGACGGATGGTCGTCTTGCACCGCGATCGCGAACTCTCGCACCTTCTCGCGTCCGACCAGGAAGTAGTCCGGCGCCCGGTAGTGGCTACCGATGATTCCTTGGGTGGTTTCGGGAAGTGTCATGCCGCTGCCGCTCTCCGCTCGATTGGTTGCTAGGCGTTACTGCCCGGCTAGCTAACGGCGCAGCCTATCAGCGGGATTGCCGTCGAGACGCCAGAGCCGCCAGCGCCCCACCCGCGGCGCCCAGCGCCAGGGCCGACGGCACTCCGATCCGAGCGGCCTTGCGAGCCGTCCGAAAGTCGCGAATTTCCCATCCTCGTTCGCGCGCCAGACTGCGTAGCCGGGCGTCGGGGTTGATGGCGACAGCGGTACCCACCAGCGAGAGCATGGGCACATCGTTATAGCTGTCGGAATAGGCGGTACAGCGTTTGAGGTTGAGTCCCTCGCGGATGGCCAGCGACCGCACCGCGTGTGCCTTGCCGCTGCCGTGCAGGATCTCGCCGACCAGCCTGCCGGTGAATATCCCGTCGACCGATTCGGCGACGGTGCCCAGTGCGCCGGTCAGACCGAGCCGGCGCGCGATGGTGGCTGCCAGCTCGTAGGGCGTCGCGGTGATGAGCCACACCTGCTGACCGGCATCGAGATGCATTTGAGTGAGCTCGCGAGTGCCGGCCCAAATCTTGTCGGCAATGATCTCGTCGTAGATCTCCTCGCCCAGGGTTATCAACTGCTCGACCGACCGGCCCTCGATGAAGGCCAGCGCCTTGCGCCGGCCGGCCGCAACGTCGTCGCTGTTCTCCTTGCCCAGCAGCTGAAACTTGGCCTGGGCATAGATGAAACCCAGGACGTCGCGATAGGTGAAGTAGTCGCGAGCGGCCAGCCCGCGGCCGAAGTGAACCGCTGAGGATCCCTGTACCAGGGTGTTGTCCACGTCGAAGAACGCCGCGGCGGTCAGGTCAACCGGCGGCTGCCGCCGGTTGTCGTCGTCGGCACGGATGTCGTCCAGCGCCCGTTCGGCGCTGGCACTGCCGGCCAGCGATTCCAGGTCGATGCGGCTGGTGTGGTCGTCGTTGCCGGGGAGCCCCAAGTGATAGGAAGCCATCACACACCTCCCATATCGCTATGCCGGGCCGTGCCCACGCTGCGGCCGCTACCAAACCCTATCCGGCAAGCGCGTTACGGGCAGGAGCCGCGCCTGCCCCGCGGGCACGGTCCGATCTTGAAACCCGGACGGCCTTACGTAGCGAGGCGAGGGCGTAACAAGATGTATTCGAAATTCGAAATGCTTAGCGGTGCTTAGCGCGCCAGCGGTAGCGTCTACGCTGCTAGCTCAACATGACATCGGATGAGTACGCGGATCGGATTTTCTGGGAGGTACGGGTTCGCGCTATGGGCGCTCTAAGCTGCACCTTAGATTGGCCAAGCCAGGGCCGAAACGGGGCACGAGCGTGATTCGAATTACCAGGGCTGTGAAGCGAGGGTGGCTGCTGCTGGCTGTGATCGCGGTGGCGATTGTCGCGGGGTCCACTATCTATCGGCTGCACCGCATTTTCGGCGCTCACGAACTTCCTGTGGTGCGGATGAAGGCCGACGACGATTTCCCTCAGTTCAACCCCAAGCACGTGACGTATGAGGTCTTCGGCCCGGCACCGACGGCAAGAATCACTTACCTGGACCCAGATGCCAAGGTGCAAAAACTGGAGAACATACCGCTTCCGTGGTCCACAACCATTTCGACCACGCTGTCTTCGGTCACCGTCAACCTATTGGCGCAGAGTAACGGCGACGTGATCGGCTGCCGGATCCTTGTTAACGGCACAGTCAAGGACGAGCAGTCTGAGCACGGCCTCAAAGCCCTGACAATCTGCCAGGTATCGGCGGCATGACCAAGCTGGACCCCGCCCCAACTGCACGGCGGCCTCTCCTGCCACGGATGATCCACCGGTTTGCAATAGTGATCGTCCTGTTCTGGCTGGCGCTGACCGGCATCGTCAATCTCACCGTGCCGCAGTTGGAACAGGTCGGAAAAGCGCACTCGGTGTCTATGACCCCGCGCGACGCCGAATCGATTCAGGCAGTAAAGCACATTGGTCAGGTATTCAACGAGTTTGATTCCGATAACACGGTGACGGTTGTGCTGGAAAGCACTAATCCGCTTGGCGACGACGCGCACCGCTTTTATAGCGAGTTGATCAAGCGACTTTCCGCAGATACCCGCCACGTCGCGCACATTCAGGATTTCTGGGGCGATCCTCTGACCGCAGCCGGATCTCAGAGCGCCGACGATAAAGCCGCTTACGTCGTGATCTACCTCGTCGGCAACAACGAAACGGCGGCATACAAGTCAGTAGCGGCCGTGCGGCATATCATCGATACCACACCGGCGCCTCCGGGCCTCAAGGCCTACGTCACCGGTCCGACCGCCCTTAATGCCGACCAATCGGAGGCAGGCGACAAAAGTATCGCCAAGGTCACCTTGATAACCAGCTTGGTGATCGCGGTAATGCTGCTCATCATATACCGCTCTGTCGTCACCATGATTCTTGTCTTGGTCATCGTCGGAATTGACTTGGGTGCAATTCGCGGCGTCATAGCCTTTCTCTCGTACCACAACGTCTTCAACCTCTCCACCTTCGCGACCAACCTGCTCGTGCTCTTGGCTATTGCGGCCAGCACCGACTATGCGATATTCATGCTCGGCCGATATCACGAGGCTCGATACGCCGGCGAAGATCGAGAAACCGCCTTTTACTCAATGTTTCACGGCACGGCCCACGTAATCTTGGGTTCTGGGTTGACCATTGCCGGCGCCATGTATTGCCTGAGTTTTGCCCGTCTGCCCTATTTTCAGACGATCGGCGCTCCGTGCGCGATAGGCATGCTCGTTGCGGTCTTGGCGGCGATCAGCCTCGGTCCCGCCGTACTGGCCCTGGCCAGCTTTTTCAAGCTCCTCGATCCCAAGCACCGGATGAACACGCGGCGGTGGCGCCGCATCGGAACCGCGATTGTGCGTTGGCCCGGCCCGATTTTGGCAATGTCAATCTTGATCGCCCTGATCGGTCTGCTCGCCTTGCCGAGTTACAAGACGACCTACGACTTGCGCAGATTCATGCCGGCCAGTATGCCGTCCAATGTCGGGGATACGGCTGCGGGCCGGCACTTCTCGCAAGCTCGGCTCAACCCCGAGGTGCTCATGATCGAAAGCGATCATGACATGCGCAATGCCGTCGACATGCTGGTACTGGATAAGGTCGCCAAAGGCATCTTCCACACCCCGGGCGTCGCGCAGGTCAAGGCGATCACCCGCCCACTGGGTACCTCCATGAAGCACGCATCGCTACCGTTCGTCATCAGCATGCAGGGCGTCTCCAATAGCGAGAACATGCAATTCATGAGGGCCCGACTGGACGACATGCTGGTCCAGGTCGACGCCATGAATACGACGATTGCCACGATGCACACGATGTACCGGCTCATGGGCGAGATCATCGATACCACGGTGAACATGGATCATCTGACGCACGACATGTCGGATATCACCGACACCCTGCGCGACCGACTTGCTGACTTCGAGGATTTCTTCCGGCCCATTCGTTCCTACTTCTACTGGGAAAAGCACTGTTACGACATCCCGGTGTGTCAGTCGATACGATCAATATTCGATATGTTCGACAGTGTCGATCAATTGAGTGAAAAGCTCGAATACCTCGTCAAGAACCTGGATATCCTGATTACGCTCTTACCGCAGGTGCGGGCGCAGATCCCCATCATGATCGACACGATGACGCTCATGCGCGACCAGTTGATCGTCTGGCACAATACGCTGCAGTCGTTGTATAAGCAGTCGGACACCAGTAGCGCCAAGGACCCCGGTGCGATGGGCCGAGTCTTTGACGCCGCCCAAGTCGACGATTCGTTCTACCTGCCCCAGTCGGCTTTTGAGAATCCAGATTTCAAGCGTGGCCTGAAGATGTTCTTGTCGCCGGACGGCAAGGCTGCGCGTTTCATCATCGCGCTGGACGGTAATCCGGCGTCGCAGACGGGCATCTCTCGTGTCGTCCCGATAAAGCAGGCGGCAGTGGAGGCGATTAAAGGAACTCCTTTGCAAGGCGCTGCCATCTATATGGGTGGCACGGCCTCGACATTCAGGGATATTCAAGAGGGTGCGTTATATGACCTTCTGATCGCCGGCATTGCCGCGATCAGTCTGATTTTGATAATCATGATGATTATCACTCGAAGCATCGTCGCCGCTGCGGTCATCGTTGGAACCGTATTGCTTTCGATGGGTGCCTCTTTCGGGATCTCTGTGTTGGTTTGGGAAGATATTCTCGGCATCCAGTTATACTGGATGGTATTGGCGATGTCGGTAATTCTGCTTTTGGCAGTGGGATCCGACTATAATTTGCTGCTGATCTCTCGGCTCAAAGAAGAAATCGGTGCCGGCTTGAATACGGGAATCATCCGTGCGATGGCCGGCACCGGCGGAGTGGTGACGGCGGCGGGCATGGTTTTCGCGGTCACCATGTCACTTTTTGTGTTCAGCGATTTGCGGATCATCGGCCAGATCGGGACCACGATCGGGTTGGGCTTGCTGTTCGACACGCTGATCGTGCGTTCGTTCATGACGCCGTCCATTGCCGCCTTACTCGGGCGCTGGTTCTGGTGGCCGCAACGGGTCCGTCCGCGCCCGGCCAGCCTGATGCTGCGGTCGTCGGGCCCCCGCCGTTTGGTGCGTGCCCTGTTGCTGCCGCCCCCGAACGGTCACTCGCCGGCTCGGGGCCGGCCACCGGTCGAGGTCGGTTCGCCCGACGGCGGCACTCTCAGGCCATGACCACGAGTCAATAGGCCGCCGCAGACCTTTCATTGCTTTCGCTGGGTGCAACGGTTGGTTCAAAAGCTTCTACTAGACGCCTTGGCGCGTTGCGGGGACGCTTAACTCATGACCACACCCGCGGCCTTTGCGATCGATTCGATGCCCCGCGGCGGCCCAGACTCGTCCTGGCTGGACCGTCGGCTGCAAACCGACGTATTGGAATACACCGATCGCTACGACGTACCTGACGAAACCAAGCAGTTCGTTGTCACCGCGCTGGATGACATGGGCACGCGCAATGGCACACACGAGACGATCGCTGGTTACGTAGTCAATCTTGTCGCCGGGATCGACAAGCCCCGCATCCTCGAACTGGGCGCCGGTCATGGCCGTCTTTCCGAGCAGATTCTGCGATTGCACCCGACCGCTGAGCTCACCATTACCGACTTGGACCCGCATTCCGTGCATAACGTTGCCAGCGGGCCACTGGGTCGCAACCCGCGCGCGCGAACGAAGGTCGTTGACGCCACCAATATCGACGATCCCGACAACAGCTACGACCTGGTCGTATTCGCCTATGCCTTCCATCACCTGCCGCCGTCGGTCGCAGCCAGGGCGATCGCCGAGGCCACTCGCGTCGGCAAGACCTTCCTCATCGTCGACCTCATGCGGTGGCCATCTCTAGGCCTGTTACTGGTGCCGCTTCTTATCCTGCCCATCATCGCGGTGCGGGTGCGACCGCTCGCCGCCGCACGTGCGGTCATGCATGACGCGCTCATCAGCCATCTGCGTGCTTACAGCAAGTCGGCCTTTGCCGCCCTCGGAAAGGCGGCGGACCCACAGATGCGAGTTGAGTTCTTGCCGACGCCCAAGTTCCGCCCGCGCGCCCGGGCACTCATTTTCCGACGGGCGGTCTGACGGCGCGTTATGCGGGATGACAGGCACCCGTGGCCGTGCGGGCCGGGTTGCTCTTTAGTGCCGGGAACGCGCGGTGGTCATTGTGCCGGTGGCGGTGCCGGCATCGGCGAGGGCGAATCCGGCCGCTCGCTGATTCATGGTCATTGCTGCGGAGTCCGTGATGCTCGCGTCCTGCTCGGTGAATGCCGAATTCGCTGTGAACGATTTATGGCGCAGCCGCCTCCCAACTGCTCGGCAGCATCGGCACCGGTGTTGTGCCGCCAAACCCATCGCAACCACCGATCGTGGCCAAGCCGCCAGCTGGCGCCACGCTCCCGTGAGCCTGGGACCCGGCAAAACCTATTAGCCCAGCGGTGCGAACAACAGACACCGCCGACGCCGGCGCTGCGGACGCGCACCCAACCGTCGCCGCTGATGCCGCTGGCGCAACGGCCGCAGTCCCCGCAATCGAACCGGCAGGCGTTGCCGCGAAAGGACTTGCTACGGCCGACGCAGCGCCCAAATTAAGACCGCCACCGAGGATCCATTCAATAACCGCGTCGGCGAACAAGAAGGGATTTATCAAGACCTGGAAAGCCACACTGGCAACCAAATCCCAAAGCATGTAGACAACATGCAGCAATGCAAGTGCATCGGCAAGGTCACCGGACAAGAGTATCAGCAAAGCCTCAACGACAAGGATCGGCGAAAATATGATCGCCACCAATGAGTATCCCACCAATAGAAAAAGGTCTATCGCTTCTTGCAGCAGAAATACTAATAATGCCTGCAAAAATTGCTCAATTGGCGTGAGGGTAGCAGCGGCAGTAATGCTATGGACGATAGCGGCCGTGGATTTGATAATGATAGGTGCCGGGGCGGTATGCGGTGCTGAGGCTAGCGCAGCGGCACTGACGGCCTCATAGGCGCTCATGGTGGCGGCGGCTTGGATCCACATTCGCACGTAGTCGGCTTCATTGAGTGCGATGGGGATGGTGTTGATGCCAAAGAAGTTCGTGCCGACCAGCGCCGCGTGGGTGGCATGGTTGGCCGCCAACTCGCCCAACGTCGGCATCGCCGCGACCGCAGTGACGTAGGCCGTAGCGGCAATGTCGTGAGCGGCAGCAGTAACCGCGCTATCGGCGCCGGCCTGCATCAGCCACGCCAGATACGGCGTGTATGCCGCCTCGCAGATCTCACTGCTTGGTCCTTGCCATGCGTCGGCGGTCATCGCGGCTAGCACCGTGGTGAGTTCCTCGGCCGCCGCCGCATACTCGGCGCTCAGCGACGACCATTCCGCGGCGGCGGCCATCAGCGGTGCCGGGCCCGGACCGGCAGTAAGCAACGCCGAATGCATTTCCGGCGGCGAACCCATCCACATTCCGGCCGTCATTTCGTTTTTCCTACGAGCGCATTCGACAATAGCGCGATGACGGGGGCATGACGGCCGTGGAAAATGCTACACCTCAAATTTCACGTCGATTCCCGGGCAATATCAGATCTCCAGCCCGGAACTGCCGAACGCGTAATCATTGGCGGTGCTGATCGCGGGCATGGCAAGAGTAAGTAGTATGTCCCTACTGCTGCAACTGCTAATCAATTCGAATCTATTGTGAGGCGATAGATGTCAACTATGAACCGAACAATCTAATGCGAACCGTATTTTACGGAGACGAAGATGATGAAATCGATTCGATGGGGGACGGGCGAGTGTGTGCTATGCCGGGATGACAGGCACCCGCAGCCGTGCAGGCCGCTGTGCTCCCCAGTGCAGGGTGCAACGCGCCGGCGGGCCCGGCACGTACAGAGCCGGGAAAGCGCCGTACAGGGGATTGCGTGGGGCGAGCTGTCGGCCCGCAACCAGAAGGCGGATGCGGTCGCCGGCGTGAAAGACAGTGGCGGATGGCCCGAGCGCGACTTCGACGGGAACGATTTCGCCGGGCGAAAGGGGTTGCTGTCGTCGGAAAGTGTGTACTGGCTCGTATTCAGTGGACTGCTGCGTATTGATTTCACGCAAAGACGCGCGTTGCCATCCCGTCGCCACTCGATCGCGCCCGAAGCCATAAGATCCTTCGAACGGAATCCATTGGTCGCCAACCCATTTCTCGACTCCGACAAACAGCGTTACATCGTCGGCGCCTTCGACTGACACCCACAGGGCCAGGCTCATCGGGCCCGTGAGTTCGAGATCCGTCTCCACGGGGAAGGTGAATGCCGCCGCGCGCCGCCGGGTACGAAAGGTGACAGATCCGTCCACCGTCGGTGCCGAGGTGCCAAGGTGCCCATCTTCGGCGAGGTAGAGATCACGCCATTGCGTGCGCGCCAGCGGCCACTCCTGCTCGGTGCGCACCTCGGAAATGACGTCGCCGCGTTCACGCACCTCGAGCCGAACCCGAGGCGGCTCAGGCACATCCCGGTGTTTGAGGTAGCGCTCGAAGAAGGCGAGCTGAGCCAGGCGGGCGTCGTCGCCGTAGAAGGTGGCCCACTTTCCATCACGGTGGGTATAGACGAATTTTTCTGTTGCACCTACCTGTTCGAATGCGCGGAAGGATCCACGACTGTGCAGGTTGTTGTCCGAGAAGCTGGCGCAGACGAGCATCGGGATCTCGATCTTGCCGAGGTCGGGTATCAGCGACTGCCACCACTGGTCGTGAAGCGGGTGCGTCTTGCGTTGCACGCCAAGGTCTTCGGTGGTGCGCATGGTGTGTTTGATAGCGGCCTGCCAGATTCTGGAGAATCCGCTTTCGACGACTCCGCCCGGAGTGAATAGGTCGCGGTAGGCGTCGGTGAGACCTTCCCACGGACAAATCGCCTTCAGGCTAGGTGGGGCCAGCGCGGCCGCCTTGTACTGCGATATGGCCAGGTAGGACACGCCAAGCATGCCGACGCTGCCGCTAGACCACCGCTGAGCGCCGGCCCACTCGACTAGCTCGTAGACATCTTGGGCTTCCTGATCGGATAGGAGGGCTCCGGCGCCCTCCGAGCGGCCGGCGCCGCGCAGATCAGCGTTGACCACCGCGTATCCCTGGGCCAGCCACCAGACCGGATCAGGTGCCTCCCAACTGGTTTGGTCGGAGATGTCGAATGGGGCGGTCTGACGCATGATGCGAAACTGCGGGTTGAGGCTCCATCGGCGCCCCCTGCGTTTGGGACAATTGTCCTTCCCGTATGGGTGGGCCGCGAGGAGGACCGGGAACGGCCCCTCGCCATGAGGCCGATAGACGTTGATCCGCAGCACCACACCGTCGCGCAGGTGGACTGCTACGTCGCGCTCTACCACGAGATCGGCCGGAGCTGCCGCCACCCGCACGGGTGGACGAAGGATCTTGCGAAGACGGGCCGCCGCATACCGAGTGGCGCCGGGACGCTTCCACGGACGGTCGTAGATTGGATACTGCGACGTCATGTTAACTCCTAAATCCGCAGCCGGTTTCAGCCCGCGATGCGACGCGCGGGACCCGTAGCATCGCGTTCCGGCAACCCGCAAGACTCGATCACACTGTCGCGGAAGGCGGCTCCGGATGGAGGCAGATACCTGTTGGCCATCCAGCCGATCGCGATCGGTCGCACCAGTTGCTGATCATCGACCGCTATCTCGACGACGCCGGGAGTCGGCGCGGCTGCTTTGGGCAGCACAGCGACTCCCAGCCGCGCAGCAATCAAGCCGCGCAACGTGGTGAGGTCAGTTCCCTCGAAGGCGATCGTCGGCGTGATCGAATGGCGCATGCAAGCGTCGTCAAAGATCCTGCGTAGCGTGTGACCTCGGTCGAGGGCAACAAACTGTTGTCCAGCAAGTTCTTCGAAGCCGATCACGTCTCGGTGAGCCAGCGGATGCTGCCGGTCGACCACGGCGTAGAGCTGCTGGGTGAACAGGTTGCGCCATTTCACGCCCGGCGCCTCGTCGAACGCCATGGGATAGCTGAGGCAGACGTCGATTACGCCCTTGGTCAGGTCTTCGACAAGTGTGGGTCCGGAGCCTTGCCGCAATATGAAGCGCGACCAGGGATGGTGCTCATGATGACGGCGGATCAAGCGGGGCACGGTCGCAGCGCCGAGTGATACCAAGAATCCCAGTGCCACGGTGCCGCTGTCGACACCGGCAAGCTGGCGGACGTCGGAAACGGCCGTCTCGAGGCTGCGCTGCGCAGTTCGACTTGCCCTCAGGAACGCTTGTCCAAACCGGTTGAGTTCATTGCCCCGCCCGCACCGGGTGAATAGTTCGACCCCGATCTCGGATTCGAGCATGGCGATGGCCCGGCTGACCGTCGACTGGGACACCGCCAGCCGCTCAGCGGCATCACGCAGCGTGCCGACGTCTGCGACCGTCTGGAAATAACGCAGCTGATAAAGCTCCATACCGCCTCCAACCCTCCTTGCGCACTGGATCGGTGCCCGCTCGTCACCCATCGGATAGCTACCGTGCAGCGGTTCCCACATGCGTTTCGCCTGATTACATCGCATTAGAGTAGCACTCTAATCTATTTTAGTTCCACTAAAATCTTTTCGGGTAGGCTAGGCCGGGTGGAGAGCAAGCGGCCTCGCAATACGACCCGGTTGCGCGAAGCCGGGGCCGCCTCACGCGCCGAGACCCGCAGACTGCTACTGGAGGCCGCTGCCGAAGAATTTGCTCGAGTCGGCTATGTCGCGGCCACCGTCAACCGCATCGCCGAACGTGCCGGGGTTACTGTGCAGACGCTCTACCTGGCTTGGGGCAGCAAACGCGCGCTGCTGCGCGCATATCTGTTCAGCACCCTTACCCCAGGTGCGACGCCATCGCCGAAGTACTATGCGGCTCAATTTCATCCAGACACGCCCGCCGGCACCCTGGCTCAGATTGCGACATGGTTCTGCATCATTGCCAAGCGCTCAGCGCTGGCGTGGCAGGCCTATCGCGAAGGAGCTGCCGTCGATAAGGCGATCGCAGAAGAATGGCAGGAGCTACAGGTACTGCGCCGCGGAACATTCCAAGAGCTGCTGTCCACCATCCCCGACGAGGCGCTGCAACTTCCCCGACAACAGGCCGCGGATACCGCATGGGCACTGGCCAGCCCGGTCATCTACGAGCTGATGGTGGGCAGCGCCGGCTACACCCTTGAGCAGTTCGAGTCCTGGCTTGCCGCAAATCTGCAGGGAGCGATTCTACGAAGCGTTCCGGTGCAAGAAGCCTGAGACTTGGTCGAGTGCGTTAAAGGCGCCCGAATCGGACAAACCTAAGTTGCCGAGGCCCGATTGAGCGGCGATAGCCGAGCTGAAATCAAGGCTATAATTGCCGAAACCCGACTGGTTGAAACCCGTGTTCGCGAATCCAGAGCCCCAACGAATTCCGGTCACACCGAGGCCGACGTTACCGAATCCCGAAGATATCGCAGCCGTGTTGTTGAGGCCTGTCAGCGACTGCCCCAAGTTGTGAATTCCGGAGTTCGTAAAGTTGAAAGAGTCGAACATGGGACTTGAGTTTCCAATCCCAGAATTTCCGGTCCCGGAGTTATTGAAGCCCGAATTTCCGATGCCGGTGTTCCCGAACCCCGAGTTGGGATCTGTGCCGTCGCCCAATTTGCCAAAACCGGTGTTCAGGGCCCCTGAGTTGAAGCCGCCTGTGTTGATCTGGCCCGAGTTCCCCAACCCTGTGTTCCCGTAACCGGAATTAGAAAACCCGGTGTTGTAATCGCCTCCGTTCTGGCTGCCGGAGTTGAACAACCCCGAATTGAAGCTGCCCGTGTTGAAGTCGCCGCTGTTGAAGTTGCCTGTGTTGTAGTCCCCAGAATTCGCAAACCCGGTGTTGACGCCTCCGGAGTTTCCGAACCCGGTATTAACGACTTGAGCGTTTCCTAAACCGGTGTTGACCAGACCGGAGTTCCCGATGCCGGTGTTTATGTTGCCTGAATTCCACAGGCCGGTGTTGGTCACGCCTGAGTTCCCCACACCGAAATTGCCGTTGCCAGAGTTGAAGAACCCGACGTTGTTGGTACCCGAGTTGCCGAAGCCGATATTTCCGCTGCCCGAGTTCAGGCCGCCGAAGCCGATCTGATTATCGCCGGTGAGTCCGATGCCGATGTTGCCGTGGCCAGTGTTGCCAAAGCCGAAGTTGCCGTTTCCGGTATTTCCGAACCCGAAGTTGCTGTTGCCGATGTTTCCGAAGCCGATGTTGGCGTCGCCGGTGTTGCCACCACCGAAGTTGTTGTTACCACCGTTGCCAATACCTACGTTCGCGTTGCCAGATGAGGCCTGCAATCCTGCGTTGGGCCCGCCGTTTCCGAGGCCGACGTTCCAGTTGCCGAAGTTGCCGAAGCCGGTGTTGTGGTCGCCGAAGTTGCCGCCACCGAAGTTGGAGTTGCCGAGGTTTCCGCTCCCGACATTGAAGCTGCCCAGGGCGCCGTTGAAGCCGCCGTTTCCGTTGCCGAAGTTGTAATTGCCGGTATTACCGCTGCCCACATTGAAACTTGACGTCTGGCCGTCAACGAAAACGTTTCCGTTTCCGCTGCCCACGTTGCTGCTGCCGTAGTTTCCGTTGCCGATGTTGCTGTTTCCGGTGTTGCCGCTGCCCAGATTCTTGTCGCCGATGTTGCCGATACCCCAATTGACGCTTTGCGTGGCTTGCTGCCAGGCCGCCAGCTGCCCAACCACCGCCGAGGCGCTGGCGTGATATCCCGCCATCGCCGCCGCGTCCTGCGCCCACATTCCTTCGTAAGCGGCTTCAACGGCCGCTATCGCCGGGGCGTTCAGGCCGAATATGTTCGACATTGCCAGCGACACCAGCCGAATGCGGTTGGCGCTCACGGCACCCGGATGCACCATGGCTGACAGCGCTGCCTCGAATACGTTCGCCGCAGCACGCGCCTGTACGGCAGCCAGCTCGGCCTTTGCCCCAGTCGCACTCAGTAATTGTGCGTAGGGTTCGGCCGCGGCAGCCATCGCCACCGACGCGGGACCCTGCCAAACGCCACCGGCCAGACCCGACGTTGTCGACCTGAACGACGCAGCCGCCGCATTCAGTTCTGCAGCCAGCCCGTCCCAGCCTGCTGCCGCAGCAAAAAGCGAGTCCGAGCCCGCGCCGCCGTACATCCGCGCCGAGTTGATTTCCGGCGGCAACAACGAGTAGTTCACGAGATCGTCTTTCTTTGGCTTGGCGCCGGCGCAATTGTGCGTCGGTCAGGAGTACCCCTGAGCTTCGCAGCTGCGGTTTGGGAGATCAATTAGAGAATTTCGTATGTTGCCTTGCATCTCACGGAAGTGTGGGCTTTTCTTGCGCTTGGAAATTTGGTGCAGTTATCGGGTGAGCTGCTGAAATCGCGAGGAGCTCGACCCAGTCCGGGATCTGAAGATGATTCGTACTGGCATTCCATTGGTCAGCTTCGCGTTCAATCACTTAGTGGTGACGGTCTGGACCACCTGCTATATATGGCTTCTGGTTAGGATATGCGTAGGTGAAGGATTTAGGATTGCTCAAACTCATGTTCTGATCAACATGATTGACGCGCGTTACCCATAAGGTGGCGAGCGACTGGATCAGACGACCGATCCGGATCGCTACTTAGCGGAGAGGGGCTGTTTATTAGATCTTCAAGGTTCTACTCGAAAGAGGTCGGTCTTCCGCGCAGAAGCAGCCCAAGAAATACTCACTAGAGTGACAATACAAGCCACTTCACGTTTGCGCACCTTAACGGAGAGCTAGAATATATACAAGCAAATTCTTTATGAAGGCGTCGATTCCACAGCCACAGTGACAACGTAATGCCGGCCGGATACCGTCGCAACGGTACGAGTGTGTCCGCGCTCGGTGAGCGCGGAGCTGGGTCCCGCGCAGCTGCTGCTTTCTCAGAACGGTGGATCACCGGCGCAGGGCGGCCACTCGTTGACGTAGGTGTTACCGGGCAGGAGTGCCCCCGAAAGTCATAAGCACTAATTAGTTAATCAGGCGCTGCTTCGTAGGTGCGTCTTGCCTCAGTTGAAGTCAACGCGTCAGGCGTTATTGCGGTTCGGATTTTCATATTCAGTACCCGAGATGTCGTCCCAAAACTTTGGCGAGATCTCCGTCAGACGGTCTTCGGGGGGTACGGCGTCGACCTTTCTCTGAAAGTCGTCGAAAAGCTTTCGCGCGTGAATTAGTTCTTCTTCCGTCGGCGGTGTGACACCAGCCTCTTCAGGCGTAGAAAAAATCTTTCCAGCGATCCTCTCGCTCACCATAACTCCTATCGCGTTCGAAGAATAGTTAATTTATCTGAGCTAGCGCTCAATCATTTCAATGATTGTTCTGCCCGTCTCCGGATCTAACGTCTTGCTTGCAATATAGAATTGCGTACCTGGCGGAAATAAAATTTCTTGCTCCTCGGGATACATCGATACTGACGAGACGTCTCGTCCTGAGATGGACATAATCCTAAATTCTACGTTACCGGCAAACACTGGTGATGCCGCTACTGCAGGATTTGTTGTGGTGCTTATAAACGTCTCCTCTGTAATAATTCCCCCCGATTGATATCGCGCAAGCACGTCGGCTGGTAAATTTGTTCCTCGCACAACCAGGCCATTGTGGGGTGGCAATTTGTCCAATGCTTTCATCAGGGCACTAATGCGAGTCTGGTGAGATGATTCCAACGCACCGCTCCTCAGCGCTGTGTTTAGTTCCTGGTAACCGGATCCAGTGTAATCAGCAAGTGCGAAGAGATCTTCCGAGGTCAATCTAGTTACTGGCGATGAACATTCGCCGCCGGCGACAGGGAAGTTTGGTTCGCTTCCACCGGCCGGTGCGGCAGTCGCCGGCGGCGCCGATGCTTCGGTTGGATGGCTATTTAGTGTTCCGTTCGCGCCATTGGGTACTGGATCGGGCGGCTCAATGGGCGCGAGCCTCGAAGCCGGAGGCGGCATTTGCGACGCTGAAACTGCGCCTCCAGGCTGCGATGAGTGTGCTCCGGCAGGGGCGGATGCGGCGGGATACTCGTTAGGTGGCGTCAAAGCGGGCGGAGAGACCGTCTCGGAAGTACGGGGGGGCGGCGATGGCAAGTGTTCGTCAGCCGGAGTCCCCAATCCATGCGGCGCTGGATGCGACTCCGGCGGCGCATCCGCTGGTTTGGGCGACACGGCAGTAGGAGCCTTCGCGGCTGCCTGTGGTTTGGATTCGGTTGGGCTGTGCGGCGAAGCAGCCCCGGGTGGCGCGGGCTCCGGCTTACCAGTGGGAGCCGGAACGTCGGATTTCGGCGGTCTGGCCTCGGGCGGTTTTGCCTCGGGTGGTCTTGCCTCGGGTGGTCTTACCTCAGGCGGGCTCTCAACTGGTGGCTTGGGGGGTGCGACACCAACCTTCGGCTCCGGCAGCAGTTCCGATGGCGGCTTCCGCAGGCTTCCGACGAGTCGGCGAGACCTGTCGGCCAGTTTCGACACCGGACCGCCGGGCAGCAGCAGCGTTGCCAGATCGAACTCGGTCTCCCCAAGCGCCTTAAACGGATTGGTCTTCCACTCGTCCCAGTGGGCAACCCCTTTACCCAACTCTTTCCAGGCCTCCGACACACCTGGACCGTGCTCGCCGCCCGCCCCGACTAGCGGCAATAACCCGCTCTCCACCTGCCCCAGCGATTTGAGGTAGCCGACTGGATCGAGAAGCGCCCGCGGCTGGCTGATCTCCGCGAGTCCTTTGACCACCCCGAAGGCCTCCTCGCCGATGCCTTCTAAGCGCTGTCCCAATCCGGTGAATGCAAGGCCCCACCCCTTGGGGGCATACCCGAGCACCCTGCTCGCGGCCATGGCAGCCGCTGGTATCACCGCTGCGATCTGGGCTCGCAGCGCATCGGCCTCGGCGGCGAAGTTCTCGATGACCGTGCAGATGTCGTTGGCGATCCTCCGGATTTCGTCTTCGTCTTCGCCGGTCAGGACGTCCCACACTTCTTTGAACCCGGTCATCGGGTCGCAAATGCGTGCCAATAGATCCAGGACCGCGGCGTGCACGACGTCAAGTCGGTCCGCGTAATTGGTGAGGTGGGTCGCCAGTGTCCGACACTGTTGCACGACCGCGGTGGTGCTTGCGTAAGCGTCGGAAATGGCAGCCTCAATGGCCGGGCCCTCCGGCATCTGCTGGCCGCGAATGACCTGCATCGGAGGGCCCGTGACCTCGATTTCGGCGAGTGCGAACTCGGTGCCCGCCGCAGTCCATGCCGCGGCAGCGGCTCGCAGTCTTCCCGAATTGCCTGTGGGCCAAATCATTCCGATATACCGCGCCACACAACCCCAGCCTGGTGGCGGACCTATGGTCGTACCTACGGATGACGGCGCGTGGCCCGCCGAGAAACCCGTCGTCAGTGGCGGTGCCGCAAGGGGAGCGCCGCGACCGCTGACATCGGAGAGTGCTTCGGCCAGTGAGTAATTGTGCGCCGATACGCGCACGCCATCCCCGAGGCCGCACACTCCGTTGCGAGTCGTGACCATCGCCTCGACGAGCCTCGATGCCGAGAGGTCATAGCTGCGGCCCAACCTCGCGCCGACTGGATCGTCGCCGGCCATGCCCGCACAACCCGCCAGTGCCGCAGTCAAAGCCGAAATTACCGAACCTACACTCTCACCGGCCGAAACCACCGCGGCGCCCGCGCCGTCCAGCGCAGCGGGGTCTACTGTTAGCGGCGCCATCGGGTCATGACCACATAGCCAAATTCGTCGACATCGCGCCGGTGTAGTTGGTGTGCGCGGTCTCACCTGCTGCCCGCAACCGACTCAAAGCCGCGCGCATCATCTCCTCGCCGGCGGCCCAGTGCCGGTGCGCTTCGGCATGGGCCGCTGCGGCTTCACCGGACCACGCCGCGTGCAAATTGCTTATCAGCGAATCGATTTCGGTAATCATGCTCTCGGCGTGACGGGTGAATTCGGCCATCTGCTGCACCGCGTCGGCCAACGCTTGCGGATCTACCCGAAAGGCCTCAGACATCGGCAACTGCCCGCACAGCTTGCCGAGCGGCTGCCTCGTTCTGCTGGTAGCCGTTGCCGGCGCGGGCTAATGCCTCCGCGAGGATGGACAGCCCCAGCTGGACCTCGCCGGCCCCGCGATGCCACAGCTCCCAGGCCGAGGCGTAGGCGCTGCCCGACGCGCCATGCCATCCGGCCAGCACCGCGCTGACGTCACCGTCGAGGTCGGTCAGCCGATTCCGCAGGTCCTCGGCGGCACCGCGCAGCGCATCGGAAAAGCCGTGCATCACTTGCGGATCTACGCGCAACCCAGCAACCACAGCGGCAACGTAATGGTGGCCCAACACCGCCGCAATTCAGTCGGAATGAGAAATGCCACACTGGTGCCCATGAGCCGGCCGCAAGTGGAACTGCTGACGCGCGACGGGTGTGCGATCTGTCAGCGGGTATACGCCCAGCTGGCTGAATTGGCCGCTGAGCTGGGCTTTGACCTGTCGGAGACCGACGTCGACGCGGCAGCGGCGGCCGGCAAACCCGAAATTCGGGCCGAGTTCGGCGACCGCCTTCCCGTGATCCTGCTCAACGGCCGTGAGCACAGCTATTGGGAGGTCGACGAGGTTCGGTTGCGCGCGGATCTGGCCTGAACCGGTATTTGGTAGGCCCGCTGACTACCGTCTACCGTAGATA
Source organism: Mycobacterium szulgai (assembly GCF_002116635.1). GTDB lineage: Bacteria > Actinomycetota > Actinomycetes > Mycobacteriales > Mycobacteriaceae > Mycobacterium > Mycobacterium szulgai. The sequence goes on from NZ_LQPW01000031.1 coordinate 98,653, forward strand.
CCAGTTCACTCAACCAAGGGAGCTGGCCAGGTGATGCTGCCGTGAGCATCCTGCTCTTCGGGGTTTCGCACCGTAGTGCGCCGGTCTCCGTCCTGGAACAACTCAGCATCGATGAGTCCGATCAGGTCAAGATCGTCGACCGGGTGCTGCAATCCCCGCTGGTAACCGAGGCCATGGTGTTGTCGACGTGCAACCGGGTCGAGGTGTATGCCGTGGTGGACGCGTTCCACGGCGGGCTGGCGGTCATTGGACAGGTGTTGTCGGAGTACTCCGGTCTGACCATGGGTGACCTGACCCAGCATGCCTACGTCCGCTACAGCGAAGCGGCCGTCGAACATCTGTTCGCGGTAGCCAGCGGTCTGGATTCCGCCGTCGTCGGCGAACAGCAGGTGCTGGGGCAGGTGCGCCGCGCCTACGCGAGCGCCGAGGCCAACCGCACCGTGGGCCGGGTGCTGCACGAGTTGGCACAGCGAGCGCTTTCCGTCGGCAAGCGGGTGCATTCGGAAACCGCCATCGACGCCGCCGGTGCCTCGGTGGTGTCCGTCGCCCTGGCAATGGCCGAGCGCAAGCTGGGCGGCCTGAGCGGTAAAACCGCGGTGATCGTCGGCGCAGGCGCAATGGGGGCCCTCTCGGCGGCACATTTGACCCGGGCCGGCATCGGACACGTCCACGTGCTCAACCGCTCGTTGTCCCGGGCCCAGCGGCTAGCGCGCAAAATCCGCGAATCCGGCACGGCCGCCGAGGCGACCACACTGGACCGCTTGGCCGACGCGTTGGCCGATGCCGATGTGGTGGTCAGCTGTACCGGGGCGGTGAGCCCGGTGGTGTCACTGGCCGACGTGCACCACGCGCTTGCCGCCGCACAGCGCAACGAAGCGATTCGCCCGCTGGTGATCTGCGACCTGGGCATGCCGCGCGACGTCGATCCGGCGGTGGCCGGGCTGCCAGGCGTGCGCGTGATCGATGTCGACCGGGTGCAACACGAACCCTCTGCCCACGCCGCGGCGGCCGACGTGGACGCCGCCCGCCACATCGTGGCCGCCGAAGTTGCTACCTACCTGGCGGGACAGCGGATGGCCGAGGTCACTCCGACTGTGACCGCACTTCGCCAGCGCGCCGCCGACGTGGTCGAAGCGGAATTGCTGCGTCTGGACAACCGGCTGCCCGGGCTGGAGAGTGCCCACCGCGAAGAGGTGGCCCGCACAGTGCGACGGGTGGTCGACAAGCTGCTGCACGCACCCACGGTGCGGATCAAGCAACTCGCCAGTGCCCCCGGCGGCGACAGCTATGCCGAGGCGCTGCGTGAACTATTCGAATTGGACCAAACTGCCATCGACTCCGTAGCCGCCGTCGCCGCCGGCGATTTACCCGTCATAGCAAGCGGATTCGACAGTCCTGAGCAGTCCGCCGAGTAACTGATTGGCCCATGTGATCCGGATAGGCACCCGGGGCAGCCTGCTTGCCACCACCCAGGCCGCGACCGTCAGAGACGCCCTCATCGCCAATGGCCACCCCGCGGAATTGGTGATCATCAGCACAGTGGGCGATCGCTCGTCGGCACCCATCGCCGACCTCGGTGTGGGCGTCTTCACAACCGCCTTGCGCGAGGCCATCGAGGACGGCCGCGTCGACGTGGCTGTGCATTCGCACAAGGATTTGCCAACAGCGGCCGACCCGAGGTTCACCATCGCGGCCATACCGCCGCGCAGCGACCCCCGCGACGCCCTTGTCGCCCGGGATGGGCTGGTACTCGGGGAGTTGCCGGTTGGTTCGCTGGTGGGAACATCCTCGCCGCGGCGGGCCGCACAGCTTAGGGCATTGGGTCTCGGTTTGGAAATCCGCCCCCTACGAGGCAACCTAGATACCAGGTTGAACAGGGTAAGCAGTGGTGATCTTGACGCCATCGTGGTGGCCCGGGCAGGTCTCGCCCGGCTGGGCCGCCTCGCGGACGTCACCGAGACGCTGGAGCCGGTGCAGATGTTGCCAGCACCGGCTCAAGGCGCGCTCGCGGTCGAATGCCGAGCCGGCGATGCCGGCCTGGCGGCAGTGTTGGCGGAGTTGGACGACGCCGACACTCGCGCGGCGGTCACTGCGGAGCGAACCCTGCTCGCCGAACTGGAGGCCGGTTGCTCGGCACCGGTGGGTGCGATCGCTGAAGTGGTCGAGTCCATCGATGAGGAGGGGCGGGTCTTTGAAGAGCTGTCGCTGCGCGGTTGCGTGGCGGCGCTGGACGGATCCGATGTGATTCGCGCGTCCGGTATCGGCACTTCCGGTCGGGCACGGGAGCTAGGGCTCTCCGTCGCCGCGGAACTGTTCGAACTGGGCGCCCGGGAGCTGATGCGGGGATCGCGACAAGACCCCGCTGCAGGAAGTGTCGAGTGAGACGTGGGAGCGACAATGATGACGCGAGGGCGTAAGCCGAGGCCGGGCCACATTACTTTCGTGGGTTCTGGTCCTGGCGACCCCGGTCTACTGACTACCCGGGCCGCCACGGTGCTGGCGAATGCTGCCCTGGTCTTTACCGACCCTGACGTGCCCGAGGCGGTCTTGGCGCTGATCGGCAAGGACCTGCCGCCGGTTTCCGGCCCAGCGCCCGCGGCGCCCCCGGCCGGCAGCGGCGACGCGGCGGCCGGTACACCGTCTGACACGGAGACCGCCTCCGCGGTGGTGTCCGGCGGCCCCGACATCCGTCCGGCGCTGGGCGATCCCGCCGAGGTCGCCAAGACGCTGACCGCTGAGGCCCGTTCCGGCGCTGACGTCGTGCGGCTGGTCGCCGGTGATCCGCTATCGGTCGACGCGGTGATCACCGAGGTGAACGCTGTAGCGCGCAGCCACATGCACATCGAGATCGTGCCCGGACTGGCCGCAACCAGCGCGGTGCCGACCTATGCGGGCTTGCCGCTGGGCTCGTCGCACACCGTTGCCGACGTGCGCGGGGAGGTGGACTGGGAGGCGCTGGCCGCCGCGCCCGGCCCGCTGATCCTGCAGGCCACCGCATCGCATCTGGCCGACGCTGCCCGCACCCTGATCGACCACGAGCTGGCCGAGACCACTCCGTGCGTGGTGACCGCGCAGGGCACTACCTGCCAGCAGCGCTCCGTCGAAACCACGCTGCAGGGACTTACCGACCCCGCCATCCTGACCAGCACCGATCCCACCCGGGAACCCCAGACCGGGTCACTGGTGGTGACCATCGGCAAGACGGTGGCCAGCCGCGCGAAGCTGAACTGGTGGGAGAGCCGGGCGCTGTACGGCTGGACCGTGCTGGTGCCGCGCACCAAGGACCAGGCCGGCGAGATGAGCGACCGGCTGACGTCCTACGGCGCGCTGCCCATCGAGGTGCCGACCATCGCCGTCGAGCCGCCGCGCAGTCCCGCGCAGATGGAACGCGCCGTCAAGGGCTTGGTGGATGGCCGTTTCCAGTGGGTGGTGTTCACCTCGACCAACGCGGTGCGCGCGGTGTGGGAGAAGTTCGGCGAGTTCGGTCTGGACGCGCGGGCCTTCTCCGGGGTGAAGATCGCCTGTGTTGGCGAGTCGACGGCGGACCGGGTCCGCGCCTTCGGGATCAGCCCCGAGCTGGTGCCGTCCGGGGAGCAGTCCTCGATGGGTCTGCTCGACGAATTCCCGCCCTATGACAGCATTTTCGACCCGGTGAACCGAGTCCTGTTGCCGCGGGCCGACATTGCCACCGAGACGCTTGCCGAGGGGTTGCGCGAGCGCGGCTGGGAGATCGAGGACGTCACCGCCTATCGGACCGTGCGGGCCGCCCCGCCGCCGGCGAGCACCCGGGAGATGATCAAGACGGGTGGCTTCGACGCGGTGTGCTTCACCTCCAGCTCCACGGTGCGCAACCTGGTCGGTATCGCCGGCAAGCCGCACGCGCGCACCATCATCGCCTGCATAGGTCCCAAGACCGCCGAAACCGCCGCCGAGTTCGGCTTGCGGGTGGACGTCCAGCCCGAGACCGCGGCGGTGGGTCCGCTGGTTGACGCGCTCGCCGAGCATGCGGCCCGGCTGCGCGCCGAGGGCGCGCTGCCGCCGCCGCGCAAGAAGAGCCGCAGGCGCTAGTGGCCGCCGGACGGGCGAGCGTGCGTGTTTGTCCGCCGACACGCCGTCGGAGCTGCCATTCCGCGCAGGCTCGCGGCGGCGAATGAGTGGGTACCCGCGGCAGCGTCCGCGCCGGCTCCGCTCGACACCTGCGATCCGCCGTTTGGTGGCCCAAACGTCATTGGAGCCAAGGCATTTGGTGCTTCCGATGTTCGTCGCCGACGGCATAGATGAACCGCGGCCAATCGCATCCATGCCGGGCGTGGTGCAACACACCCGGGATTCGTTGCGCGCCGCCGCCGCAGACGCCGTCGCCGCCGGGGTGGGCGGGTTGATGCTCTTCGGCGTGCCGCGTGAACAGGACAAGGATGCATGCGGCTCGGCCGGCACCGACCCCGACGGCATCCTCAACGTCGCCCTGCGCGACCTGGCCAAGGACCTCGGTGATGCGACGGTGCTGATGGCCGACACCTGCCTGGACGAATTCACCGATCACGGGCATTGTGGCGTCGTCGATGTCAAAGGGCGCGTCGACAACGACGCCACCCTGGCCCGGTACGTGGACCTTGCTGTGGCGCAAGCGGAATCCGGCGCACACGTGGTGGGGCCCAGCGGCATGATGGACGGCCAGGTGGGCGCGATCCGCGACGGACTGGACGAGGCCGGTCACCCCGACGTGGTGATCCTGGCCTACGCCGCGAAGTTCGCCTCGGCGTTCTACGGGCCGTTTCGCGAGGCGGTGAGCTCCAGCTTGTCCGGCGACCGGCGTACCTACCAGCAGGAGCCGGGCAATCTTGCCGAAGCACTGCGTGAGGTCGAGCTGGATCTGAACGAAGGTGCCGACATCATCATGGTCAAACCCGCACTGGGATACCTGGATGTGGTTGCTGCCGCAGCAGATATCTCGACGGTGCCGGTAGCCGCCTACCAGGTTTCCGGCGAGTACGCGATGATCTGCGCCGCAGCGGCAAACAACTGGATCGACGAGCGGGCAGCCGCGCTGGAATCATTGACCAGCATCCGGCGCGCCGGCGCCGATATCGTGCTGACCTACTGGGCCGCGGATGCGGCAAGCTGGCTTTCATGACGGAGGCTGCAATCAGAACCGAGCCGTTGTTCTATGAATCCGGCGCCAGCTGGTACTGGGTGCTGGCCGGCCCGCTGTCAGCGGTATCGCTGCTCTTCATCCAAAAGACCAGCGGCGCGCCGATATCGCTGTTGGTCCCGACGATCTTTCTGGTCCTGGTGTCGGCCTTTGTGGGAGTGCAGGTCAAGGCGGCCCGCATCCACACCTCGGTCGAACTGACCGAGGACGCACTGCGCCAGGGCACCGAGACCATCCTGGTGCGCGAAATCGTCCGGGTGTATCCGGAACCGGAGAACAACCTCGCTTCGGGCAAAGAGCTGGCGAGATGGCAATCGGCGCGCGCGCTCGGCGAACTGATCGGAGTGCCGCGCGGACGCGTCGGCATCGGTCTCAAACTCACCGAGGGCCGCACCGCGCAGGCGTGGGCGCGCAAGCATCGGCAATTGCGGGCCGTGCTGACCCCACTGATCGAAGAACGCGTCGGACCCGCGGTGGATGTCGACGATGTCGACGATGACGACGAAAAGGAGTCACCGCTGTGATCGCGCGCTACCGGGGAGTGGTTGAACTCGGCTTGGCCGTCGCCGCGCTGGTGGCCACTGGCTTCAGTTGGTTGCATACGCGTTCCGCCGTGGCCGTCGCGCCGGTAGTCGACGGCCAGCCCGTCACCTGGTCGGTGGTTTATCACCCGCAGCTGCTGGTGCTGACCCTGTTACTGGCAACGATCGCCGGGATATTCGCCGTCGTCGGAATCACCAGGCTGCGCCGGCAGCGCGCTAAGCCGTCTTCCTGATCAGCGGCAGCACCAGTTGACGGCGGCAGACGATCGCGTCGGCCAGGTTGTGCAGCGCCTCGTGCACCGAGCGGGCAATCGGAACGTCGGCCCCGTCCTCGTCACGGCCGTCGCCAAGCACGTCCAGCACGGCCGGGCTGGGAACCAGGGTCCACTGCGCCCCCGCGGCCCAGCAGTCCTCGTCGACCACCCCCAGCAGCGAGATGCCAGCCGGAGAGAAATGGCTTACGCCGGTCAGGTCGAGGACCAGGGGGTCGTTGCCCAGGACGAAACGCCGGACGTACTGGCCGACTCGGTCGACGTTCACGGCGTCGATTTCGCCTCGGATCGTCACAACAGTGGCCAGGTGGCGGTAGTGAGCCCGAATCTGGGCGCCGCTGCAGTCGAACGTGCCCAATCGATTCATCAGGTGCCTCATTCTGACGTTGGGGAGGCCGACTCGACGCCGACCGAAGTCTGCCTTCAACGAAACCGAATAAATCTAAGGAGACCGACAGCCAGGTCTAACTCTTTGCTAAAGAAGTGAAGGTTGGGGCGCTGTAATGGCGCAACCATCCGGCGTGGGGCGGGTTGGCGGCCCGAGCTGTTAGGCTGCCAAAGCTGCCGGGGTTGCCAGTCGGGGGGCTTGAGAACGGCGATATCGCCCGGTCAGCCGGACTGAGCGGCGAATGAAACAGCAGAGTCAGACGGAATGAGTACGGTGCGCACCGCGGAGATCAAGGGTGAGATCAAGGCCTTGACGGGATTGCGCATCCTCGCCGCGCTGTGGGTGGTGCTGTTCCACTTCCGGCCGATGCTGGCCGATGCGTCGCCCGACTTCCGGGAAAACCTCGCGCCGGTCCTCAACTGTGGCGCGCAGGGCGTCGACCTCTTCTTCATCCTCAGTGGCTTCGTGCTGACCTGGAACTACCTCGACCGGATGGGCCGGTACTGGTCGGTGCGCGAACACCTGCACTTTCTCTGGCTGCGGCTGGCCAGGGTGTGGCCGGTGTACCTGGTGACGTTGCACCTGGCCGCTCTGTTGGTGATCTTGACCCTGCACTTCGGTCACACGCCATTGCCCGAGGCGGGCAGGCTCACCGCGATCAGCTATGTGCGCCAGGTCCTGATGGTGCAGCTGTGGTTTCAGCCCTACTTCGACGACTCCAGTTGGGACGGACCGGCCTGGTCGATCAGTGCGGAGTGGTTGGCCTATCTGATGTTCGGCGGCCTCGTGCTGGTGATTTTCCGAATGACCCACGCCACTCGGGCGCGGACCCTGATCTTGCTGGCGTTCGCGGCATCACTGCCGCCGGTGATGATGCTGTTGGCCAGTGGCCAGTTCTACACGCCGTTTAGCTGGCTGCCGCGCATTGTCACCCAGTTCATCGCGGGTGCGCTGGCCGCCGCCGCGGTGCGCAGATTGCGGCCGACCGATCGCGCCCGCCAGGTCGCCGGATATGTGTCGGTGCTGCTGATCGCGGCAATTGTCGGAATCCTCTACTGGTATGACGCGCATCCGATCACCGGAGTCATCGACAGCAGCGGGGTGGTCGACATGCTGTTCGTTCCGGTGGTCCTGACCCTGGCGATCGGCGTGGGCAGCCTGCCGCGGCTGCTGTCCACGCGGGTGATGGTGTACGGCGGGCAGATCTCGTTCTGCCTCTACATGGTCCATGAGCTGGTCCACACGGCCTGGCGGTGGGCGGTGGTCAACTTCCGCCTCGAGCCGTGGCTGCCGGACAACCCGTGGCGATGGAATGTCTTCGGACTGCTCGCGATCGCTGTGGTTTTGTCGATGCTGCTGTATCACTTCGTCGAAGAGCCCGCCCGGCGCTGGATGCGCAGGATGGTCGACATCAGGCCGGTGCAGGCCGAGACCGAACCCGAGGAGTCGGTGGGCGGCAAGCTGCACCAGGTCGACGGCCAACTGGACGGGGTTTCGGCGCGCGCGGTGTGATCGCGTGCGCACTACGCGAATCGTGTTGTGTCCCATGTTCGCTGCGGCTTGCTCGTAAAATTTTGTTGATTGACACACGGCGATGCCCGTTCGCAGTGGAGGTAGTGGTGAGTCGTCTGGCCACGTTCGTCCTTGGCCTCACCGTGCTGGTCGCCGCGGCTCTGGGCAGCCCTGCATACACGCCGCGGAAGCGGGCCTATCACCCGCTGAGCCTGGATTACCGGCTGAACCGGGTCGCGGTGATCGGCGACTCCTACACCACCGGCACCGATGAGGGCGGCCTGGGCCCGAACGCCTGGACCGCGCTCGCGTGGCAGACGCTGGCCGCGCGTGGGGTGCGGATCGCAGCCGACGTGGCGGCCGAGGGCCGGGCCGGTTATGGCGTGCCAGGCGACCATGGCAGCGTCTTCGAGGATCTGACGGCCAGGGCGGTCAAACCCAGCGATGCGCTGGTGGTGTTCTTCGGTTCCCGCAACGATCAGGGCGTGGATCCCGAGCTGCTGGCCGAACGGGTGCACAACACGTTCGGTTTGGCGCGCCGGCTGGCGCCGTCGGCGACGTTTCTGGTGATCGGTCCGCCCTGGCCGACGGCCGATGTGCCCGCTTGGGTGCTGCAAATTCGCGACGTGCTGGGCGCCGGCGCGCGGACGGCCGGGGCTGCCTTCGTCGATCCGATCGTCGACCGGTGGTTTGTCGACCGGCCCGATCTGATCGGCCCGGACGGCGTGCACCCCACCGACGAGGGGCATGAGTACCTGGCGGACAAGATCGCGCCGATAATTCGCACGCAATTATTCAGATGAGGTCAAAGCGCCTGCCGCGCAGGGCATTTCGCGTAGCGCCTCAGTCCTCTGCGTGCCGCTCGTAATCCCAACGTTCAAGGCGCGCTTGTAATTGCATGAAACCAAGCCCGGCGAGTGGCGCGGCCGCCGTGAGGAAGGCCAACATCATCGGACTCATCTCTAACCTCCAAAACTCTTTCATTCCTAACACGTTCGGCGTCGCCCCGCGGTTCATTCGCAAATAAATTCACCTTGAAATCTCCCGGCTCATCCCGCTGACAGAGCGCGATCGGCCAGCGCGCCGATGACGGGTGCCAGCAGTTGCGCATACTCGGTCGTCAGGTGGTTGTCGTCGCGGAACACCAGGGTGTTGCCGACGATGACCGGGCAGCGATCGGTCGTGCAGAACAAGTCGGTCAGGTCCGCGTAGTGGCCCCCGCCGGCAGCGGTCGCGGCTTGCTCGGCGGCGATTCCGTCGCCGTTGACGGCAGCCGCCCGCGCCGGTGTACACGCGCCGGCATCCTCCAAGTGGGCCGACAGACAGGTGGGCACCGATGACTGCGGATCGGCGACCGGCCCCAAAACCAAAACGTTCGAACCCGTGCTGCGCAGCTGGGACACGGTGCGGGTCAGGGTATCCAGCCACGCCGGGTCATATGAGGCGAAGCTGAAGTCGGCGTGGTAGCGACGGCTCATGCTCAGCACCACCAGCTGAGGACGCTCTGCCTGTAACCGGGCCATGACCTGGCCGCGCCACTGCTCGCACTCGGTGTACCGGCGACCCAGATACGGGCTGACGATCGGCAGATCCTGCAGGGGGCAGGTCACCTTGCCCAGCGTCTCGAGGCGCCAGTGCCGCTGCTCGGCGACCTGCTGAAAAGCGGGATCCCACATGGCGGCATGCGAGTCGCCGACCAGGGCCACGGTGAACGGCGACGCGGTATCGGCCTGTGCGCATTCGCTTTGTCCCACGTCGCGCCAGGACCGCAGGCAACCGTTGACGAAGGCGGCCGCCTTGTCGCCCGGTGCGATGGCCAGCGGCGGGTTCAGGTTGGACGGCACCGCACGCAGGCCGACGGATGCGCCCACGGCGGCGCGCGCCTGTGTGAAGGCGTTCTGCACGGCGGCGTCCTGTGGGCTGAGGGCCGTGGGCGGCAGCGCTGAGACATTGGAGATCTTGGCCTCCGGGGCGGCCACACCGTGTCCCACCGGCGCGGGTACCAGCATGAGCAGCAGGACGCAGGCACAGGCGGCCACAGCGCTGGCGGCACCGGCCAAGGTCAGGCTGGCCCGCGCCGATCCCCGCAACGCCGCGGTGAACCGGCCGGGATTTTCGACCAGGTACATGGTGATCACCGCGAGCCCGGCCGAGACCGTCGTCGCCGCCAGCCGGCCCGGCAGGCCCGCTGGATCGCCCAGCAGCGGCGGCAGCAGCAACAGCACCGGCCAATGCCATAGGTACCACGAGTACGAAACCCGACCGATCGCCCGCATCGCCGGTGGGCACAGCACGCGCCCCACTCCCAGACCGCCGGTGACGCACCCGCTGCCGATCACCAGCGCGGTGCCGAGCACGGGCAGCAGCGCAGAGGTTCCGGGGTAGGGGGTGTGTGGACCGAGTTGCGTGCAGGTCAGCAGGATCAGCGCCAGACCGCCCCAGCCGGCGATCGCCGCGGGCAGTAGCGGCAACCGCCGCCATTGCTGGATCGACAGCGCGACCAGACCGCCGGCGCCCAGCTCCCAGGCACGGGTGGGCAGCGAGAAGAAGGCCCATGTGGGGGAGGTGCGGGTCCAGATCATCGCGGCCGTCAGCGACGCGGCGGTGACGACCGTTAGCAGTGCGACATAGGGGGCGGTTCGGGCACTGCGGTTGATGCGGCGCATCAGCCAGGCGGTACCGATGATCAGCGCCGGCCACAACAGATAGAACTGCTCCTCGACGCCCAGCGACCAGTAGTGCTGGAACGGCGACGGCGGCTGGTCGGACATCAGGTAATCGGTGCCCTGGCCGACGAACCGGTAGTTGCCGACATACAGCGCGCTGGCGATGCCGTCCACCAGGACGCGCCGCGCCTGCAGCGGCGGCAGCACCAATGCGGTGGCGATCGCGGTCGCCACGGCGACGGTGGCGGCGGCCGGCAGCAGCCGGCGGGCCCGGGCGGCATAGAAGCGGCCCAGCGCAATGGTGTCGGTGGTGGTCACCTCACGCCAAAGCAGCCCGGTGATGAGGAAGCCGGAGATGACGAAGAATACGTCCACACCGATGTAGCCGCCGCCGACGCCGGGGACGCCCGCGTGGTAGAGGACCACGGCTATCACCGCCACGGCGCGCAAGCCCTCGATGTCCGGGCGGAATGCGCCCCGCGCAACGCGCCGCTCCGCTGGGCGGGGCGGGCTGGCGGCATCCATGGTCAAGAGGCCATCCAGGCCAGTTCGCCGGGCAGTTGTTCGCGCCAGTAATCCACGTCGTGTCCGCCGGGGGAGAAGCTGCCGGCCGGCTTCTTTTTCAGCTGACTTACGAATTGGCTGCTGGAAAAAAAGAACCGGTCGCCGATGCCGCAGTCGACCCGGATCGGAATCGAGTTCAGTACCGGCAGACCGAACACGGTGTTGCGATTCCAGTCGTCGACACTGTCGAACGCGCCGGGCGCGGTGCCGATATAGGTCATATAGAGCGCCGGGCTGATCGCGCAGATCCCGGCGGTACGCGCCGGACCCAGCCGGGCGCCGAGCAGCAGCGCGCCGTATCCGCCCATGGACCAGCCCATGAAACCGACGCGTGAGGTGTCCATGCCCATCGAGGACAGCATCGGCAGCAGCTCTTCGAGCACCATGGTGCCGGAGTCCTCGCCGTTGGAACGACGGTGCCAGTAGCTGCTTGGGCCGCCGTCGACACCTACCACGGCGAACGGCGGTTTGCCCTCGCGGCTCAGTTGGGCCAGCGCGTCCTCGACACCGAGGTCGAGCATCATGTTGGCGTCGCCGTCCTTGCCGTGCAGTGCGATCACCGGACGCAGCATCTTGGTTTGGCCCGGCGGCATGGCGATGACCCAGTTGGTCTTGATGCCGCCGCGCGCCGCGGAGACGAACGATCCGGTCAGCTTGGTAGGCAGGGTTTTACCTGCGGTCGGAGGTTCGAACGGGGCGGGGCTTAGCGGTGCCGGCGTCGCGTGTGGCCTGCCCGGGTTCAGCAGCGCGCTCAGCGCCCACACGCCTGCGGCTCCAACGCTGGCGCCGGCGCCCATCCGGAGCACCTCGCGACGGGTCAGCAGGTCGGCCACGACCGTCAATCATGCCGCGCCGATGGGTGTTTGACGCCCCTGCCACGCCGTATCGCAAGGCACTCGTGATGACGGCGTGATGCGGATCAGTTTCCGAATACTTGCGTTTAGTAGACGCTTGTGTTCCTTGGATGGCCGAGTTAGGCTCGTCTCTTAGTGAACAAATACGTCTATTACCAAGGCAAGGGAGCGGGACGATCATGACTATCGACGCGAGTGTGAATGGTTTCGAGCCGTTGTACGGCGACGCGACGGCCGCCGACGGGCTCATCCCCTGGGACATCGGGGGGCCGCAGCCGGTCGTGCAGCAACTGGTGGCCTACGGCGCGATCCGCGGCGAGGTGCTCGACCCTGGGACGGGCCCGGGGTACCACGCGATTCACTATGCGGCGCACGGATATTCGGCAACCGGCATCGACGGTTCGCCGTCGGCGATCGAGCGGGCTAAGCGCAATGCCGAGCGGGCCGGTGTCCAGGTCGACTTTCAGGTGGCCGACGCCACCAGGCTGGACGGGTTCGAAGGCCGGTTCGACACCGTAGTGGACAGCGCGTTCTACCACGTGTTCCTGGACGACGAAGCCATCCAGACGCGGTATGCACAGGCACTGCACCGCGCCACCAAGCCCGGGGCCCGGCTGTACATGTTCGAGTTCGGCCGGCACAACGTCAACGGCATCCAGTGGCCAGGTATCCCGGCCGACAACTTCGAGCGGGTGCTCGGGGGGAGCGGCTGGCGGGTGGACTACCTGGGCACCACCACCTATCTAGCTCGCTTCCTGCCCGAGACGTTAGAAGCCATGAACAAGGTGGTCGTCTCCGGCGACCAGAATGAGGTGTCGACGCGGATGCAGCCGATGTTCGAGCAGCTCGAGACCATCGGCCCGCTGCTGCAAGACCATCGGGTCCATCTGCCGGTGTGGGCCGTGGTAGCCACGCGTCTGGACTGACGGCTTGGCGGGGCGCCCCAGTGGTGCCCCGCCCGCCGATGTGCTCTCGTTAGCGGCATGAGCGGCACTACGCAGCTGCGCCAAGGACTGTCTCAACGGCAGCTGAACATGATCGCCATCGGCGGGGTGATCGGTGCCGGGCTTTTCGTCGGGTCCGGAGTGGTGATCCACAAGGCCGGGCCCGCAGCGTTTCTCACCTACGCGCTCTGCGGGCTGCTGATCATCCTGGTGATGCGGATGCTCGGCGAAATGGCCGCCGCCAACCCCTCGACCGGATCGTTCGCCGACTATGCGGCCAAGGCCCTCGGCGGGTGGGCGGGGTTCTCGGTCGGCTGGCTCTACTGGTACTTCTGGGTGATCGTGGTGGGTTTCGAGGCCGTCGCCGGCGGCAAGGTGCTCAACTACTGGTTCCCCGCGCCGCTATGGCTCTTGTCGCTGTGCCTGATGCTGCTGATGACCGGGACGAACCTGTTCTCGGTGTCCTCCTTCGGCGAATTCGAATTCTGGTTCGCCGGGATCAAAGTCGCGGCCATCGTGGTCTTCCTTGGCGTGGGCGGGCTTTTCGTGTTCGGCTTGCTGCCGGGCCGCCACCTGGATTTCGGGAACATGCATGCCCACGGCGGGTTCTTCCCGAACGGCGTCGCGGCCGTCTTCGCCGCCATCGTGGTGGTGATCTTCTCCATGGTGGGTGCCGAAGTCGTCACCATCGCCGCCGCCGAGAGCCGCGATCCCGAACGTGCGATCAAGCGGGCGACGCGGTCGGTGGTCGCGCGCATCGTGATCTTCTTCGTCGGTTCGGTGTTCCTGCTCGCAGTGATCATGCCGTGGGATTCAGTGGAACTTGGCGCGTCGCCGTACGTCGCCGCGCTCAAGCGGATGGGTCTTGCGGGTGCGGACCAGATTATGAATGCGGTGGTGCTCACCGCGGTGCTGTCCTGTTTGAACTCGGGCCTTTACACAGCCTCGCGGATGTTGTTCGTGCTGGCGGCGCGAGGCGAGGCGCCGGCCAAGCTGGTCGAACTGAGCCGGCGCGGCGTGCCGTGGTTGGCCATCTTGTCGTCGTCGGCGGTCGGCTTCGGTTGCGTCCTGATGGCCTGGCTGGCCCCCAAAACCGTGTTTCTCTTTCTGCTCAACTCCTCGGGTGCTGTGGTGCTGTTCGTCTACCTGTTGATCGCGCTGTCACAGATCGTGCTGCGCCGGCGGACCCCGGTAGAGCGGCTGCGGATAAAGATGTGGTTCTTCCCGGTGCTGTCGATCCTGACCGTGGCCGGAATCGTCGCCGTACTGGTGCAAATGGCCTTTGACCGGTCGGCCCACACCCAGTTGTGGCTGAGCCTGTTGTCCTGGGCGGTGGTGATCATGTTGTACTTCGCGACCACGCGGTGGCGCGAGCGTGCCACCGCAGCGAAGCAATAGCACCTTTCAGCAAACCCAGCCGCTGCACATCGACCACGTATTTGTCGATCAGCGCCCCGGTGAGGGGCTGGGCGTAGGCGCTCATCAGCGGCAGCAGGGCCGCGCGGCCCATTCAGGCCCATTGCCGTTCGATCGACTTGACCAAGGCGGTCAGCGTCGCGTTCACCGGCGCTTCGACACCGACGCGCGCACCCTGGCGCGGGATCGCCCCGTTGATGACGTCGATCTCGCTGACCCGGTGCGCCTCGTGGTCGAGCAGTGCCGACGGTTTGGCATCGGGCATTGCGGCGCCGAACGTTCGTACATGCGCCACAGGATCGTCTACAGCGACGGCGATGCCGGAGGCCTGCGCCACCGTCCATGCCTCGGTTGCCGCCGCCCGGCTTACCGGGCCCATGTCCGGGTCGTCCATCACTTGGCCGACGGTCAAATGCGTCAGCGCGCACGGCGCGCTGTAGGCGACGTTGCAGATCAATTTCTCCCACTGCATGGCCGCGATGTCGGTTACGGCTGCGGCGTCGAACCCGGCATGTGCCCAGACGGCGGCGATAAATTCGACCGTCTCGTGCGGCAGGGACGCATAGGCGCCGAAGCGCATGGCGCGCATGGCGTTGTGGTGCACGTGGCCGGGCGCGACTTGCGAGGCGCCGAAGCCGCTGGCAATCCCGACCGCGAGCCGGCCCTCGCCGACGATGCCGGCAACCGTATCCGCCGAGCCCAAGCCGTTTTGAATGGTGAGCACGGAAGTGCGTTCGCCCAGCATGGAAAGGGCTTGCCGCGCACCGGTTGCCACATCGGCAGCCTTGACGGCCAGCACGATCAAATCCATCGCCTCCGCCGGCGCGGCGATCTCGGCGCGCAGCGGCACCGTCTGATCGAAGCCGGGGCCGGTGACGTGCAACCCGTGCCGGGCGATCTGCTCGATGCCGGGTCGATAGGTGTCGATGACCAGCACGTCGTTCCGCGCGGCGGCGAGTCTGGCTGCGTATACCGAACCCATTGCCCCGCAACCGATTACCGCGATCTTCATGGGTATGCTCCTAGGCCATCAATTCACTGATCAGCTCGGCCAGCCCGGCCTTCTGCTCGAGCCCGAAGCCAGGTGCGTCGGTCGGCGCGATCCGGCCCCCGCCTATTACGCAGCTCTGGGAATAGCCGCCAAAGGGTGCGAACACACCGGGATAGGATTCACAGCCGCCCAGGCCCAGAGCCGTCGCGATGTGCAGGTTCACCAGGTGGCCGCCGTGTGGGAAGGCGAATCGGCGATCAAAACCATGAGCCTCGAGGACCCCAACCATCCGCGCGTATTCGGTTAATCCGTAGCTGAGGCCGGCGTCCATCTGGAAGATGTCACGACCGGCTCGCATACCGCCATACCGGATCAGGTTGGTCACATCGGGCACCGAGAACAGGTTTTCGCCGGTGGCGAGTGTGCCGTCGTAGCAGTCAGCCACCGCGCGGTTCAGCTCGAAATCCAATGGGTCCCCGGGCTCTTCGTACCAGCGCAGGCCGTACGGCGTTACCGCCGCCGCCCACTGAGTTGCGGTGGCGCGGTCGAACCGGCCGTTTGCATCGACCGCCACTCGCCCGCCGCCGCCCACAACGTCGATGACCGCCTCGATGCGCGCCAGGTCGTCGCCCCGGGCCGCGCCGCCGATTTTCATCTTGACCGCCTCATAGCCCAGATCGAGGTATCCGCGCATCTCGTCGCGCAGGGAGTCGATGCCGCGGTCGGGGTAGTAGTAGCCGCCCGCGGCATATACCGGGACGCTGGGGGTTGGTTGCCGCCCGTAGCGGCGGGCGATCGTCGCGTAGGCGGGTTCGTCGTTGAGTTTGGCGGCCAGGTCCCAGCATGCGAGTTCCAGGGCGGCGGCGGCCCCGGCCCGGTCGCCGTGCCCGCCCGGCTTCTCGTCGCGCAGGGCGCAGTCCAGGACTGCGGCCGGGTCGATCAGCCCCGAGTCGTCCAGCAGGGTGTCGGGTGGCGCGGCGAGCACCCGCGGGATCATCCGGTCGCGCAGGATGCCGGTTTGGGCGAACCGGCCGATCGAGTTGAAGGCCACCCCGGCGACGTGTTTTCCGTTCTGGACGGCGATCAGTGCCACCAAGGAGACGGTGTGGTTGCTGAAGTTGACGACGGCATTGGCCGGGCCGCCATGTAGCCGAACCGGCCGCTGCAGGATTGCGGTGATCCGCATTACGCCTTGGTGAGCAATACTGCCTGCTCGAAGGGCAGCCTCGCGAAGATCGGCCGCAACCCGCGGGCCACGTGCGTTGCCGCTTCGCCCTTGGTCATCACTTGCGGGTCGGTGACGCCGAAGGTTTTGCCGTAGCGCTGCATCCGGCCGCCACCGGCCGCCGTGAGATTCTTCAGCCAGTCGCGGTTCGGGCCGTAGGTCAGCAGGATCGCTACCGCCGGCCGGCCCTCGACCTCGGCCGTGAACACGATCAGCGGCGTGCGGTACGGCTTGCCAGAGCGGCGCCCGACGTGCAACAGAATGCCGTGCAGGGGGATCCAGCCCGCCCACAGCCGCTGGATGGGGTTGGTGACGTACCGGTTGAACCGGGCCAGCCATTGCGGCAGCTGCATGCCCCACTTTTACACCCTGTAGTTGAAGAGGCCGCAGCGGCTGGGACACTGGTCGGCATGGGTAGTACTGACCAGGCGGGCGCCGTGCGGGTCTCGGCGAAGCTGTTCGAGGACGCCTGCACGGTCATTCCCGGCGGGGTGAACTCCCCGGTGCGGGCATTTTCGGCCGTCGGCGGCATCCCGCGCTTCATTACCGAAGCGCAGGGCTGCCGGCTCACCGATGCCGACGGCAACCGCTACGTGGACCTGGTCTGCTCCTGGGGCCCGATGATCCTGGGCCACGCGCACCCGGCCGTCGTCGATGCCGTCGCCAAGGCCGCCGCCAACGGCCTGTCATTCGGCGCGCCGACTCCGGCCGAGACCGAACTGGCCGCCGAGATCGTCAGCCGGGTGGCGCCCGTGGAGCGAATCCGGCTGGTGAACTCCGGCACCGAGGCCACCATGAGCGCGATACGGCTGGCCCGCGGGTTCACCGGCCGGCCCAAGATCGTCAAGTTCTCCGGCTGCTACCACGGGCATGTGGACGCGCTGCTCGCCGATGCCGGTTCGGGCGTGGCCACGCTGGGGCTGCCGTCCTCGCCCGGCGTCACCGGTGCCGTCGCCGCCGACACAATCGTGTTGCCCTACAACGACATTGATGCCGTGCTGCTGACTTTCGACAGGTTCGGCGAGCAGATCGCCGCGGTGATCACCGAGGCCAGCCCCGGCAATATGGGAGTCGTCCCGCCCGCGCCCGGCTACAACGCGGCGCTGCGCGCCATCACCGCCGAGCACGGGTCGCTCCTGATCGTCGACGAGGTGATGACGGGCTTTCGGGTCAGCCGAAGTGGTTGGTATGGAATCGATCCCGTGGCCGCGGATCTGTTCACCTTCGGCAAGGTGATGAGTGGTGGCCTGCCGGCGGCTGCATTCGGCGGACGGGCCGAGGTGATGGAACGGCTGGCGCCGCTGGGGCCGGTGTATCAAGCCGGCACGCTGTCGGGCAATCCGGTGGCCATGGCCGCCGGGCTGGCGACACTGCGCGCCGCAGACGACGCGGTGTACTCCGCTTTGGACGCCAACGCCGACCGGCTGGCCGCTCTGTTCGCCGAGGCGCTCACGAGTGCCGGTGTGCCGCACCAGGTTCCGCGCGCCGGCAATATGCTCAGCGTGTTCTTCGCCGAAGCCCCCGTCGCCGATTTCGCGGCCGCGCGTGCCAGCGAAACCTGGCGCTACCCAGCGTTCTTTCACGCTTTGCTGGATGCGGGTGTGTACCCGCCGTGCAGCGCCTTCGAAGCATGGTTCGTCTCGGCGGCACTGGACGACAGCGCGTTCGAGCGGATCGCAGCGGCGTTACCTGCTGCAGCCGCAGCCGCAGCCCGGGAGGAAAAACCCTGATGGCCGAAGAAACCCGCGTCCACGTGGTGCGCCACGGCGAGGTGCACAACCCCACCGGCATCCTGTACGGGCGACTGTCGGGCTTCCGCTTGTCGGACGCCGGTCAGGCACAGGCGGCGGCCGTCGGCGACTTCCTGGCCGACCGCGACATCGTCGCCGTCATCGCCTCGCCGCTGCAGCGGGCCCAGGAGACCGCTGCGCCCATCGCCGCCCGGCACAACCTGCCGGTCGACACCGACCCCTACCTGATCGAATCGGCCAACTTCTTCGAAGGCCGGCGCGTCAGCCCCGGCGACGGCGCCTGGCGCGACCCACGGGTGTGGTGGCAGCTGCGCAACCCGTTCACCCCGTCCTGGGGCGAGCCCTACAGCCAGATCGCGGAGCGGATGGTGACCGCAGTGGAAAAGGCACGGGCCCGGGCCGCCGGCCACGAGGTGGTGTGCGTCAGCCACCAGCTGCCGGTGTGGACGCTGCGGCTGCACCTGACCGGCAAGCGGCTCTGGCACGACCCGCGCCGGCGTGAGTGCGGCCTGGCCTCGGTGACCTCGTTGGTGTACGACGGCGACCGCCTGATCGACGTGGTCTATTCGCAGCCGGCGCCTTAGCCATGCGCCGACTCCTGATCGCGGCGGTACTGCTGGCAGGGTTGCTCGCGGGCTGCTCCGGGCGCGACGCCGTGGCCCAAGGTGGCACCTTCGAGTTCGTCTCGCCCGGCGGTAAGACCGACATCTTCTACGATCCACCGGCCAGCCGCGGCCACCCCGGCCCCCTCTCCGGGCCGAGCCTGACCGACCCGGCGCGCACGGTGTCGCTGGACGACTTTGCTGGCCGGGTTGTCGTCATCAATGTGTGGGGGCAGTGGTGCGGGCCGTGCCGTGCCGAAATCACCCAGCTGCAGCGGGTGTATGACGCCACCCGTGATTCCGGGGTCTCGTTTCTGGGAATCGACGTCCGCGACAACAGCCGCGACGCGGCCCAGGACTTCGTCAACGACCGCCATGTCACGTTCCCGTCGATCTATGACCCGGCCATGCGCACACTGATCGCGTTCGGCGGCAAGTATCCGACCACCGTCATTCCGTCCACGCTGGTGCTCGACCGCCAGCACCGGGTCGCGGCGATATTTCTGCGTGAGTTGCTGGCCGAGGATCTACAGCCGGTTGTGCAGCGGGTGGCCGCAGAGGGTTCGGGCGCGGCACCGACGCCGCAGGGACGGCAATGACGGGCTTCGCCCAGATCGCAGCCGCGGGACCATTGCTGGCGGCGATCGGGGTGTGCCTGCTGGCCGGGATGGTGTCGTTCGCCTCGCCCTGCGTGGTGCCGCTGGTGCCGGGCTACCTGTCGTATCTGGCCTCCATCGTGGGAGTGGTTGGGGACGAGGAGCACTCGGGCGCCGTTAAAGCCCCGCCGGCCGCGCGATGGCGGGTCGCCGGATCGGCGGTGCTGTTCGTGGCCGGGTTCACCGCGGTGTTCGTCCTGGGCACCGTGGTCGTTCTGGGCATGACCACCACGTTGATCACCAACCAGGTGCTATTGCAGCGGATTGGGGGAGTGCTGACCATCGCCATGGGCCTGGTGTTCGTCGGCCTTGTGCCGGCGTTGCAACGTCAGGTCCGGTTCAGCCCACGGCAATTGACGACGGTTGCGGGGGCGCCGCTGTTGGGTGCGGTGTTCGCGCTGGGCTGGACGCCGTGCCTGGGCCCGACGCTGACCGGGGTGATCACCGTGGCCTCGGCCACCGAAGGTGCCAACGTGGCACGCGGAATCGTGCTGGTGGTCGCCTACTGCCTGGGGCTGGGAATCCCGTTCATCGCGCTGGCGTTCGGTTCGGCGGGTGCGGTGACGGGTCTGGCCTGGCTGCGACGGCATACCCGGGCGATCCAGGTCTTCGGCGGTACTTTGCTGATCGTCGTGGGCGTGGCGCTGGTCACCGGGGTGTGGAATGACTTCGTCTCCTGGCTGCGCGACGCGTTCGTCTCCGACGTGAGGCTGCCGATCTGATGCTGCGTCTGCTCGCGCAGAAGGCGCGCAATACCTGGCGGTCGCTGACGTCGATGGGCACCGCGCTGGTGCTGCTGTTCCTACTGGCGCTCGGCGCGATACCCGGCGCACTGCTGCCGCAGCGCAGCCTCAACGCCGGCAAGGTCGACGAATACCTGAAAGCCCATCCCACGGTCGGCCCCTGGCTCAACGAGCTGCAGGCCTTCGACGTGTTCTCCAGCTTCTGGTTCACCGCCATCTACGTGCTGCTGTTCGTATCGCTGGTCGGGTGCCTGACCCCGCGGATGATCGAGCACGCCCGCAGCCTGCGGGCCAAGCCGGTGGCCGCCCCACGCAATCTGGCCCGGCTGCCCAAGCACACCAGCGCGCAGCTGGCGGCCGAGTCGGCAGAGCTCAACGCGGTGGCTAACAAGATCGCCCGACGGTTGCGCGGCTGGCGCACCGCCATCCGGCACCACGACGAAACCGCCCCCGAAACCGTGGAAGTCGCCGCGGAGAAGGGCTACCTGCGCGAATTCGGCAATATCGTGTTCCACTTCTCGCTGCTGGGACTGCTGGTCGCGGTGGCTGCCGGCAAACTGTTCGGCTACGAGGGCAATGTGATCGTGATCGCCGACGGCGGCCCCGGATTCTGCTCGGCGTCACCTGCTGCGTTCGACTCGTTCCGGGCCGGCAACACCGTCGACGGCACCTCCCTGCACCCAATTTGCATCAAGGTCAACGACTTTCAGGCGCACTACCTGGCCTCGGGACAGGCCACCTCGTTCGCCGCCGACATCGACTATCAGGCCGGTAAAGACCTCGCCGCCAACACCTGGCGGCCCTACCGGCTAGAGGTCAACCACCCGTTGCGGATCGGCGGCGACCGGGTTTACCTGCAGGGTCATGGCTACGCACCCACCTTCACCGTGACCTTCCCGGACGGGCAAACCCGCACCTCCACCGTGCAATGGCGACCCGACAACCCGCAGACCCTGCTCTCCTCGGGCGTGCTGCGCATCGATCCGCCGGCCGGCAGCTATCCCAGCGCCGAGGAGCGTCGCAAACACCAGATCGCGATCCAGGGCCTGCTGGCCCCGACCGAGCAGCTCGACGGCACCCTGTTGTCGTCGCGCTTCCCGGCGCTGGACGCGCCGGCGGTGGCCGTCGACATCTACCGCGGCGACACCGGTCTGGACACCGGACGGCCGCAGTCGCTGTTCACCCTGGACCACCGGCTCATCGAGCAGGGCCGGCTGACCAAGGAGAAGCGGGTCAACCTGCGCGTGGGTGAGCAGGTGCGGATCGACCAGGGGCCCGGGGCCGGCACCGTCATCCGCTTCGATGGCGCCGTGCCCTTCGTCAACCTGCAGGTCTCCCACGACCCCGGCCAGATCTGGGTGCTGGTCTTCGCCATCACGATGATGGCCGGACTGCTGGTATCGCTGCTGGTGCGCCGCCGTCGCGTATGGGTTCGGCTAGCGCCCATGCCCCAAGCTCCAGGTACGGTAAGCGTCGAGCTGGGCGGTCTGGCGCGCACCGACAATTCCGGATGGGGCGACGAGTTCGAGCGGCTGACCGAGCGACTATTGGCCGGGCTTGCCGAAGCAACACAGGCGCCGAGAAGGAGCCCACAGGACGTCAGATGAACACCACACACATCAATATCGGCCTTGCCCGATACTCCGACTGGGCATTCACCTCGGCCGTGGTCGCGCTGGTCGTCGCGCTACTGCTGCTGGCCTTCGAGCTGGCCTACGTGCGCAGCCGCCAGGTCACCGAGCGGGAACTGGTGGCGGCAGGCTCGGTGAGCACCGACAGCTCCAAACCCGGGATCGTGGTGGACGACCCGCAGCGGCCGTTCGACGAACGTGTCGGGCGGGCCGGGCTGGCGGTTCTCTACCTGGGTATCGGCCTGCTGCTGGCCTGCATAGTGCTGCGCGGGCTGGCCACCATGCGGGTGCCGTGGGGCAACATGTACGAATTCATCAACTTGACCTGCATGTCCGGGCTCATCGCCGGAGCGGTCGTACTACGTCGCCCGCAGTACCGTCCGCTGTGGGTCTTCCTGCTGCTGCCGGTGCTGATCCTGCTCACCGTGTCCGGGCGCTGGCTGTACGCCAATGCCGCGCCGGTGATGCCCGCCCTGCAGTCCTACTGGCTGCCCATCCACGTGTCGGTGGTCAGCCTGGGGTCGGGGGTTTTCCTGGTCGCCGGCATTTCCAGCATTCTGTTTCTGCTGCGCACGTCCCGGCTGGGCGAACCAGATGCCGAGGGCACGCTGGCCCGGATGGTGCAGCGCTTCCCCGACGCCCAGACTTTGGACCGGATCGCCTACCGAACCACCATCTTCGCCTTCCCGGTGTTCGGGTTCGGGGTGATTTTCGGTGCCATCTGGGCCGAGGAAGCCTGGGGACGGTACTGGGGCTGGGATCCCAAAGAGACGGTTTCGTTTGTTGCGTGGGTGGTATACGCGGCCTACCTACATGCGCGGTCAACGGCAGGTTGGCGGGACAGAAAGGCGGCGTGGATCAACGTCGCCGGCTTCGTGGCAATGGTCTTCAATCTGTTCTTCGTTAACCTGGTGACCGTGGGCCTGCACTCCTACGCGGGCGTGGGCTGAACAAGGAAGCTTAGGAATCCGACAGCTATTTCCGACAGGGGGAAAGTCGCGTGTCAGAGCACCCAACAGCGGGCGTGGGGGCGCCTCAGCAGAGCGATCCACCCACCGAAGCCGGCGCGGAGGCTCCGACGCACGCCTTCGCCGGCTTCCGCACCGAGCGGCGCACGGCCGAGGCGGCCCCGCCGGCCGAGTTGGCGCACTGGGACCCCGCGCCGGACACCGGACCCTTGACCGGCATTCCGCGGGTGGACCCGACCGCGTACGGCGCCTACTACGCCGACGACAGACCGGCTGAGCGGCCCCAATACCGGCCCGAGCCGTTGCCGCACACGCCCTACCCGGAGTTGTCCAGCAGGATGCTGCTGCGGCCGGTCAAACCGCCACCGTCGGAAGGCTGGCGCCGGTTGCTTTACGTGGCGTCCGGTCAGCTGATCAACGTGGGGGAGGGGCCCCGCGCCACCCGCTACAACAACATGGTCGCGCAGGTGAACCGGCCGCTGCGCGGTTGCTACCGGATCGCGCTGTTGTCGCTGAAGGGCGGTGTGGGCAAGACGACCATCACCGCCACGCTGGGGTCCACTTTCGCCTCGGTGCGCGGCGACCGGGTAATCGCCGTCGACGCCAATCCCGATCGCGGCACGCTGAGCCAGAAGGTGCCATTGGAGACGCCGGCCACGGTGCGCCACCTGCTGCGCGACGCCGAAAGCATCGAACGCTACAGCGACGTCCGCGCCTACACCTCGCAGGGCATCAGTGGGCTGGAGGTGCTGGCCTCCGACAGTGACCCGGCCGTGTCGGACGAGTTCAGCGCCGACGACTACACCCGCACCCTGGACATCCTGGAGAAGTACTACGGCCTGGTGCTCACCGACTGCGGCACTGGGCTGCTGCATTCTGCGATGTCAGCGATCTTGGCCAAGTCCGACGTGCTGATCGTGGTCAGCTCCGGATCCATTGACGGCGCCGTCAGCGCATCGGCGACATTGGACTGGCTGGAGGCACATGGCCACGAAGAGCTGGTACGCAACTCGATCGCGGTGATCAACGGGGTGCGGCCAGGCTCCGGCAAGGTCGACATGAGCAAGGTGGTCGATCACTTCTCCCGGCGTTGCCGAGGGGTACTCCTGGTGCCGTTCGACCCGCATCTGGAAGAAGGTGCGGAGATCTCCCTGGACCGGCTGAAGCGTGAGACGCGCGAAGCGCTCACCGAGTTGGCGGCGATGGTGGCCGACAGCTTTCCCGGGGACCAGCGGCGGTCCAACCCGAACTTCGTCTAGCGATTCAGGCGCGGTTTTTACCGGGGCTTATCGCCGTGGCCCAGTCGACGCAGGAAGTCTGGATCGTCATCGGGTCCGATAACGCGCGTTTTCGGCCGGCTCGTTTGAGCCCGCGCCGCGCGCCAGCCAATGTAGATCAGCGTCCCCAGAACAAGGACGACGAGCAGGTAAAGCACTCGACACCTCCTTTAGGTGAATATACCCGCGCCGTAGGCTCAGCCTGTGTCAGAAGCACCTAGCGACAAGACCACTGGGACCCGCGGCCTGGTGGACGTGCTGCTCTACGCGGTGGCCCGGTTGCTCTTGGTGGCCGTGCTCACTGCAGTCATCTATGGGGTGGCCCACCTGGTCGGCGTGACCGAATTCCCGCTCGTGGTGGCACTGCTTTTTGCTTTGATCATCGCGATGCCATTGGGCATCTGGGTGTTCACCCCGCTGCGCCGGCGCGCGACAACGGCACTGGCCGTCGCCGGTCAGCGCCGGCGCCGCGAACGTGACCAGCTGCGGGCACGGCTGCAAGGTGAGCCCGGCGCGGGCCCGGACGAGTCTTAGCCCGGCGGCATCCGCACGACCTGCGCCGCATAGGTCAGGCCGGCGCCGTAGCCGATCAGCAGCGCCAGATCGCCGGCCTTGGCCGCGCCGGTCGCCAGCAGCTCGTCCATGGCCAGCGGAATGGAGGCCGCCGACGTGTTGCCGGTGTGCTCGATGTCGTTGGCGATGATGGCGTCCGGCCGCAGCTGAAGGTTCTTGGTCAGCAGTTCGTTGATGCGGCTATTGGCCTGATGGGGAATGAATACGTCGATGTCGTCGGGCTGGACGCCGGCCGCATCCAAGGCCTGCTGCCCGACCTTGCCCATCTCGAATGCTGCCCAGCGGAAGACGGCGGTGCCCTCCATCCGCAGGAACGGGCGGGGGCCGTCCGGGTTCTCGGCGTGGGTGATCCAGTCGATGTCCTGGCGGATGGCGGTGGCCTGTTCGCCGTCGCTGCCCCACACCGCCGGTCCAATGCCCTGAACCGGTGTTTCTCCGACTACGACCGCGGCCGCGCCGTCGGCGAAGATGAAGCAGTTGCTGCGGTCGTACATGTCGACCGTGGGAGACAGTTTCTCGGTGCCGATCACCAGTATGGTGCGGGCGCTGCCGCCGCGGATCATGTCGGCGGCGACCCCCACCGCGTACCCGAAGCCGGCGCATCCGGCGGAGATGTCGAAGGCGGGCACACCCTGGGTGCCCAGCCCCGCGGCGACGATCGGGGCGCAGGCCGGGGTCTGCAGAAAGTGGGTGCTGGTGGCGACGATGACACCGTCGATATCGGATGCATCGAGTGCCGCGCGGGCAATCGCCTGGCGGCTCGCCTCGATCGCCATGGAAGCCGCGGATTCCTCGTCGGCGGCGAACCGGCGCGTCTTGATCCCGGTCCGGCTGTAGATCCATTCATCCGACGAATCGATCTTTTCGCAGATCTCGTCGTTGGTGACCACACGGTCGGGGCGATAGGCCCCGACACTGAGCAGTCCGACGCTCTTGGCCCCACTGGTTGTGGCGATCTTGGTCATACCCGTCCTATCTATTCACGTCGAGTGTGCACCCCCAGCGACGACACGTCACGCGGCCAGCGCTGGGGCCAGCGTCAGTGCTGCAGCCACCGCGATAGACCACACCGCCATCGTCAGCCCGGTGTCACGTAACACCGGGATCAGCTCCGGCCCGCCCCGGCGGGCCCGGACGGGTTCCGCGGCGCGCAGCGCCAACGGTGTGGCTAGCAACCCCACGGCGCACCACGGCGTTGCCAACATCAGCACGATAGTCAAAATCCCCGCGCTGGCCAGCAGCAGCTGATAGAGCACCCGCGTTCGAGCGTCGCCCAAGCGCACCGCGAGCGTGATCTTGCCGGATTGCGAGTCGGTCGGGATGTCGCGCAGGTTATTGGCCACCAGTACCGCAGACGACAGCGCGCCGGTCGCAACCGCGAGGACCAGGCCCACCCAGTCCACCCGCAATGCCTGGGTGAACTGCGTCCCGAGCACCGCGATCAGGCCGAAGAAGACGAACACCGCGACCTCGCCGAAGCCCGCGTAGCCATAGGGTTTCCTCCCGCCGGTGTACAGCCAGGCTCCAATGACACAGACGATGCCGACCGCGATCAGCCACGGCGCACTGACCAATGCCAGCACCAGCCCGGCCAGCGAACCGAGGAACAGGCTCACCAGGGCCGCAATCAGCACGGCCCGCGGGGTCGCCACCCGGGAACCCACCAACCGCATCGGACCGGCCCGATCGTCATCGGTGCCGCGGATGCCGTCGGAGTAATCGTTGGCGTAGTTGACGCCGACGATCATCCCGACCGCGACAAGCAGCGCCAGCAGCGCCTTCCACCACACGGCCGCGTGCAGCCAGGCCGCCGCGCCAGTGCCCGCGATGACGGGTGCCACCGCGTTCGGCAGCGTTCGTGGACGGGCACCGGCGATCCACTGCGCGAAACTGGCCACCAACGCATCCTGCCCTATGCACAACAATGGGCTCATGATCGGAGTGATCGGCGGCAGCGGCTTCTACACGTTCCTCGGCTCCGACGAACGGACCGTCAACCCGGACACTCCCTACGGCGAGCCGAGCGCGCCGATCACGATCGGCTTCATGGATCGGCACGAGGTCGCGTTCCTGCCCCGGCACGGAACTAACCACCGCTACTCCGGACACACCGTGCCGTATCGGGCCAACATGTGGGCGCTGCGCGCGCTCGGGGTGCGGCGCGTCTTCGCGCCGTGCGCGGTCGGCAGCCTGAACCCCGGCCTGGGGCCGGGCGCCATCGTGGTGCCCGACCAGCTGGTCGACCGGACCCAGGGCCGGGCCGACACCTATTTCGACACCGGCGGGGTGCACGCCAGCTTCGCTGACCCGTACTGCCCGACGCTGCGCACCGCGGTCACCGGCCTGCCCGACGTGGTCGACGGAGGCACCATGGTGGTGATTCAGGGCCCGCGGTTTTCCACCCGCGCCGAAAGTCAGTGGTACGCCGGCGCCGGGTTCAGTCTGGTCAACATGACCGGCTACCCGGAGGCGATACTCGCCCGCGAACTCGAATTATGCTATGCCACAATAGCTTTGGTGACAGATGTGGACGCTGGAGTGGCTGCGGGCGAAGGTGTCAAAGCCGCGGATGTGTACGCCGGATTCGGGGAGAACATCGAGTTGCTCAAGCAAGTGGTGAGAGCGGCGATCGGCCGGGTCGCCGATGACCGCACCTGTATCCATTGTCGGCACCACGCCGGTGTCCCGCTGCCCTTCGAGCTGCCGTGAGGGTGCTGCTGACCGGCGCGGCCGGCTTCATCGGGTCGCGGGTGGCTGCGGCGCTGCGGGCCGAGGGGCACGAGGTGATCGGTGTTGACGTGTTGCTGCCCGCCGCGCACGGCCCAAACCCATTGCTGCCGGAGGGGTGTCACCGCGTCGACGTCCGCGACGCCGACGCCCTGGCCCCGCTGCTGGCCGGCGTCGACGCGGTGTGTCATCAGGCCGCGATGGTGGGGGCCGGGGTAGATGCCGCTGACGCGCCGCAGTACGGCGCCCACAACGACTTCGCCACGACGGTGTTGCTCGCGCAGATGTTCGCCGCCGGGGTTCGCCGACTGGTGCTGGCGTCATCGATGGTGGTATACGGGCAGGGCCATTACGCCTGCCCCGAACACGGATTGGTCGACCCGCTGCCGCGGCGGCGCGCCGATCTCGACGCCGGGATCTTCGAGCACCGCTGCCCGGCGTGCGGGGAGCCGGTCACCTGGCGGCTGGTCGACGAGGATGCCGCACTGCGGCCGCAAAGCCTCTATGCCGCCAGCAAGACGGCGCAGGAGCACTACGCGCTGGCGTGGTCGGATGCGACGGGCGGCTCGGTGGTCGCGCTGCGCTACCACAACGTCTACGGTCCCGGCATGCCGCGCGACACACCGTATTCCGGAGTGGCGGCCATCTTCCGCTCGTCGATCGAAAGGGGTGAGCCGCCAAGGGTTTTCGAAGACGGAGCGCAGATGCGCGATTTCGTCCACGTCGACGATGTCGCGGCCGCCAACCTGGCCGCCATGACTACGGATCGAGAAGGCTTCACCGCGGCCAACGTCTGCTCCGGGCGGCCGATTTCGATTCTGCAAGTTGCCGCCGCGCTGTGCGATGCCCGCGGCGACTCACTGGTACCGGTAATCACCGGTCAGTACCGCAGCGGCGACGTGCGCCACATCGTCGCCGACCCGGCACGCGCCGCCGAGGTGCTCGGCTTCCGTGCGGCCGTCGAACCGCTGGACGGCCTGCGCGAATTCGCGTTCGCGCCGCTGCGCTAGCCGGCGTTAGGAAGGGCGCCGGAAGATCTTCGGCCGGGACGGGGGCGCGGATTCCCCGGGCCGGAAGATGCGCGGTGACGCGGCCGGCCTGGACAGGTCGGTGGTAGGCGGGTCGTCGTCGTCGACGGCGGTGGCCGTCATCGAGGGTACGGGCGCACCGAACTTGGTCGTCTGCGCCTCGGAGGGAAGCGCTGCGCCGGAATGGATTTGGCCGCCAGCCGGAGCGGGACGCCCCGGGCGGGGCCGGCGCGGGTGCCGCGGTCCCTGCGCGCGCCGGGGCCGGCGGATGCGTCCGGCGACGATGACCGCGGCGACGATGCACAGTGCCATCCCACACAGGACGACGTCGAAGGTGCTGGTGATCTGTTGGGCGAGATTGTTTCCGTAGACCGGGTTGGCGGATCCGCCCGGATTGTCCTGGAACCGCGGCGCCAACATCACCCCGAGGATGACCCGACAGATGGTGAGGCTGAACAACAGTCCGCACAACAACGAGACGAGTCTGGGCCGCAGTGCCTCATTGGTCAGGTTGAAGTAGAGCCACAGCGCCAAAACTGCGGTCGCCAGATCGAACGCGGCCAATGTCATGCTGTCGTAGCGCGAGAACGGGTAATCCAGCACCACCGCGACCAGCAGATCGGTGATCCGCATCAGCACCGAGCTGAACGCCCATATGACGATGAGCAGCAATCCCTTTCGAATCGCCGTGCGCCAAACGTCTTTATCGAAGCGGGTATTCGCGGAGCTGAACAGGGTCAGCGGCGCGAACAGCGCCGCACCGGCCGCCCACGCCAGATACCCCTCGTATCCCACACCGGCCGTCGACGTGTTCTGCGCGATGCCGTGGAAGGCGTCGACCTCGCGGCCGATCGGAAGTAGCCACACAATGACCCCGGCAACCAGGGTCGAGGCTCCGAGCGCCAACGCCGCGAGACGGGAAGGCTTGTCGCCGCGCATAATCCAGCGCGACGCCACCAGGACCGCGGCCAGTGCCACCGCCCCGTACACCACCGCGGTCACCAGGACAGCGATGTTTTGTTTGCCGAAACCAACCGAATTGTCGGAGCCCTGCAGAGCGAACCGCACCCGCCAGCACAGGTTGAAGCCAGAGCTGAGCGCCGCACCGAACATCGACGCGTAGCCGATCAGCCGGGCGCTTCGCAGCCGGCGGTGGGAGTAATCGTCAGCGTCGGCGATCGGCGCAGCGAACACCGGTTGCGCACTCAACAGCGACCCGGCCACACCCAGCCAAGCACCCGGCCCCACGCCACCGGGCACATGGACAGTGCCACCGGACCGGATCGTCTGGAACGCGTCGTAAGCGATGAACGCCCAGATCAGCAATTGATACGGAATGTTGAGCCACAGCCGCAGCCGCCCGGCCGATGCCGGATCTGCGCGCAGCCGCGTCACGACCAATGCCGCCAGCGAGAGCAGCGTGACCACCAGCAGCACCACCCAGATCCCCACGTTGCTGCCGGGTATGCGCAAACCGAAATACAGGTTCCATGGGAACGCCAGCGCCAGCACCAGCAGCACGCCGGCGGTGGCATCGCGAATGCTGTTCTGCTTTCGGATCGGTTCGGGTACCGGACCGGCGGGTGCCTGCCGCGCCTGCGCGCCCGCGATGGGGCCGGTAGGCGTTTCGTCGCTGCTCAGGCTCACGGTGTCCCCCAAGGATTCAAGGTCGGGTACTGCTGGCGCAGATTCGGTCTTGCGGCGAGGGAACCCCCTGCCGGGGCCGCTGCGTTGTTCGGTTGCGAACATATTCTCCATTCGGACGACGCGACAGTGGCTGTGAGCAGGTTATGAACACGCGGTGACTGTTTCCGCTGGTTGGGAATCCAGTTACGCTGCGCTCATAGGGGAGCCTTTGTCGCCCGAATGACGAATATTGCCGACGGTATCGAAGTCTAATGATGCCGGGACATTGCTGGTTGCGGGGTGGCCAGCCGAAGGAGAGCCGTTAATGGACGTCGTGTTGGGGGTGGCGGTCACGGGTCAGGTCGCGCGCCTGGCCCTGCTCGAGCCGGCCGCTCGCGGTGAGGGCGTCATCGACCAGTACTCGGTCGATGTCGGTGACAATCCGGTCGCTGTGCTGACCGAAACCGTGGTGGGCACGCACCGGCTGCTGGACGATGACCACCACCGGCTCGTCGCCACCCGGCTGTGCTGGTCGGATCAGGACCAGGCCTACCGGCTGCAGCAGGCGCTCACCGATTCCGGTGTCCTCAACGTCGAGGTGCTGTCCGAATCGCAGGCTGCGACGGCATTGCTGGGCGCCGGGCGGTCGGGCGCTGCGGTGCTGCTGGTCGGCGACGAGACGGCGAGCCTGTCGATGCTGGGCTCCGATGACGCGCCGCCCACCCTGCTGGCGGCCGCGCCCACCGCGGACGCCGAGGCCACCGGCATGTTCGACACGATGGTGGCCCGGCTCGGCGACCAAGCGGGCGCCTCGGGCGACGTCTTCGTGCTGGGCACCGATTCCGACCACACCACAGCTATAGCCGACCAGGTTCGGGCCGCCTCCACGATGAGCGTGCAGGTTCCCGACGACCCCACATTCGCACTGGCCCAGGGAGCTGCAATGGCCGGCGCGGCGAGCGCGACGATGGCTGCGCCTGCGCTGTCGCCCGATGCGACGATGGCGGCGCCGGCCGTAGGCGCCGACGCGACGATGGCCGTGCCGGTGCCCGGGGACGCGACGATGGTCGCGCCCTATGCCTCCGCCGGCGATGCAGGCCAGCCCGGCGCAGAGGATGACCAGCTGGCCTACTCGCAGTCCGGCGAGCACGACATCCTTCCCGTCGATATGGACGGTTACGACGAATATGGCGAGGGCTACGACGACGAGTTCGAGCCGGAGGAGGATCGTCCGGAGCGGCTGAATCGCCGGGCGTTGCTGATCGGCAACGCTGTCGTGGCGTTCGCGGTCATCGGGTTTGCTTCGCTGGCCGTCGCGGTGGCGGTCGCTGTGCGGCCGACCGCGGCGTCGCAGCCGGTTGAGGGACATCAGAACGCCCAGCCGGGCAAGTTCATGCCGCTGTTGCCGACTCAGCAGCAGGCGCCGGTGCCGCCGCCTCCGATCGATATGCCCACCGCGGGTTTCCAGGGCGGCACCATTCCTCCGGTTGAGGCCGCCGTACCGCGGCAGGTGCCCGCGCAGGTGCCCGTTGCGCCGGCGCCGGTTCCCGGTGTGGTGCCCGCGCCGGTGCCGATCCCGGTCCCGATCATCGTTCCGTATCCGGGCTGGCAGCCGGGCATGCCGACGTACCCGACCTGGTCACCGCCCACCACCACACCGCCGACGACACCGCCCACCACACCGCCGACGACACCGCCCACCACACCGCCCACCACACCGCCCACCACACCGCCCACCACACCGCCGACCACACCACCGACCACAGTGGCGCCGCCGACCACCACCGTCGCCCCGACGACGGTGGCGCCCACCACTGTCGCGCCGACGACGGTGGCTCCGACTACCGTCGCGCCGGAGCCGACCGAGGCACCCACGCAGGCGCCCACCCAGGCACCGACCCAGGCGCCCACCCAGCAGACGGTGGCCCCGGCGCCGACCCAGCAGCAGACCGTGGCTCCTGCGCCGACCCAGCAGCAGACCGTGGCGCCGCAGGCGCCGCAGACCGTGGCTCCGGCCCCGCAGCCGCCGACAGGTGGCGGTAGTAGCGGCGGTAGCGGCGGGAGTAGCGGAGGCAGTGGTGGCAGCAGCGGCGGTGGTAGCGGCGGCGGCCACTCCGGCAGCGGCGGTGGCAGCAGCGGTGGCAGCAGCGGTGGCAGCAGCGGCGGCCACTCCGGCTCGGGCCACTGATTCAGGGGATTCCGATCACGGAGGCGGCTTCACCTAAGGTCGGTTCCCATGGCCGACGACGCGGTGACGGTGGTACTGCCCTGCCTCAACGAGGAGGAGTCGCTACCGGCGGTGCTGGCCGCGATTCCGGCCGGCTATCGAGCGCTGGTGGTGGACAACAACTCCACCGATGACACTGCGGCCGTCGCCACCCGCCATGGCGCGCAGGTGGTTGCCGAACCGCGGCCAGGATACGGCTCGGCGGTACACGCCGGCGTGGTGGCCGCAACCACGCCCATCGTGGCGGTGATCGACGCGGACGGCTCGATGGACGCCGGTGATCTACCCAGGCTGGTGGCTGAACTAGAGCGCGGCGCCGACCTGGTGACCGGCCGGCGGCGACCGGTGCACGGGCTGCACTGGCCCTGGGTCGCGCGGGTGGGCACGGTGGTGATGAGCTGGCGGCTGCGCACCAGGCATGGCCTGCCGGTGCACGACATCGCCCCGATGCGGGTAGCGCGGCGAGCGGCCCTGCTGAAGTTGGGCGTCGCCGATCGGCGGTCGGGATATCCGCTGGAACTGCTGGTGCGTGCCGCGGCCGCGGGCTGGCGGGTGGTCGAACTCGATGTCAGCTACGGTCCCCGGACCGGCGGCAAATCAAAGGTGAGCGGTTCGCTGCGGGGCAGCATCACCGCGATCGTCGACTTCTGGAAAGTGATCTCGTGAACGCGCTGCCAGTCACGGTGTTAGTGGTCGCCAAGGCGCCGGAGCCCGGCCGGGCCAAGACCCGGCTGGCCGCCACGGTGGGCGATCAGGTGGCTGCCGGCATTGCCGCGGCCGCACTGCTCGACACCCTGGATGCGGTGGCTGCCGCACCGGTGGCCAAGCGCGTGGTGGCGCTCACCGGAGACCTCGACAGCGCCGCCGAGGGTAGCCAGATCAGGCAGCGGCTTGACTCCTTCACCGTGATCGGGCAACGCGGCGACGACTTCGCCGAGCGGTTGGCCAACGCGCACGCCGACACCGCGGCTTACGGATACCCCGTGCTGCAGATCGGTATGGACACCCCGCAGGTGAGCGCCGAGCTACTCGCCGATTGCGCACAGCGATTGCTCGACGGGCCTTCGGCGCTGCTCGGGTTTGCCTTCGACGGCGGCTGGTGGTTGCTCGGGCTGCGCACACCAACCGTTGCTGGATGCCTGCGGGCGGTTCCGATGTCGCAGTCCGACACCGGCGAGTTGACGTGGAAGGCGTTGCAACGCAACGGGATAGATGCTGTGGAGGTGCAGCGACTGGCCGACTTCGATGTCGTCGACGACGTCGCGGTGGTTCGCGACGGGTGCGCGGCGGGAAGTCGCTTCGCGCGGGTCACTCGCGCCGCTGGGCTCTGAGGCCCTTTGTAATCGAGTGTGCGGTCTGGGCTTTCGCTGTGCGTCCAGGGCGGTGTAAGCGCCGGATCCCCGCCATGCGTGCACACCCGAAGCCGTCAGTTCACGCTCGATGCGCGCACGGCAATAGCGCGCCCGCCGACCCCGAAAGCAAACACTCCCAGCCCGACTACCACCGATTGCCACGGCAACGTGGCGACCAGGATCAGGCAACCGGCAACTCCGCAGACGTCCCTGATCCGCGAGCCGCGAGGCTGCGCGGGCAGGGTGTACGCGGCGGCGTTGGCGATCGCGTAGTAGATCAACACCCCGAACGACGAGAAACCGATCACCCCGCGCAGGTCCACGGTGGCCACCAGCACACAGACCACGGCCGCAACGGCTATTTCGGCATGGTGGGGTACCTGGTAGCGCGGATGGACGGCGGCCAGCCAGGCGGGAAGATCGCGATGACGCGCCATCGCCAGCACCGTGCGGCCCAGACCGGCGATCAGGGCCAGCAGTGCGCCGACACTGGCCAGCACGCCACCGACCGCTACGACGGGTATCAGCCATGCCACGCCGGCGGCGCGCACCGCCTCGGTCAGTGGCGCGGCGGCATGGGCCAGCCGGTCCGGGCCTGCGGCCAGCAATGCCGCCACCCCGACGACGAGATAGATGCCCACCGCGATGGCCAGCGCGAGCTTGATCGCTTTCGGGATGGTGCGCGCCGGATCACGGACCTCTTCACCCATGGTCGCGATTCGTGCGTAACCGGCGAACGCGAAAAACAGCAGACCGGCTGACTGCAGCACCCCGTACACGGTGAACCCCGACCATGCTCCGGTCAGCGAATGCGACTGCCCGGGATGAGCTGTGGCCAACCCGAGGAAAATCCCGATCACCACCGCCGCCAGCGCAATCACCGTGCAGGCCACCAGTATTCGGGCCAGCATCGCAGTCTTGGTGATGCCGCGGTAATTCAGTGCGGCTAAAGCGATGACGACGGCGACGCCGAGCGCTCGCTGGGCCCACGCCGGTGTCCCCGACGCGCCGAGGGTATAGGCGGCCACCGTCAGCGCCATCGCCGCACACGAGGCCGTCTTGCCGATCACGAATCCCCAGCCGGCCAGAAACCCCCACCACGGGCCCAGGCGTTCCCGTCCGTAGATGTAGGTGCCACCCGAAGTGGGATACACCGCGGCCAGCTGGGCCGACGCGGAGGCGTTGCAGTATGCGATCGCGGCGGCCAGCACCAATCCGATCAACAGACCGAAACCTGCCGCGCGGGCTGCCGGACCGAACGCCGAGAACACTCCGGCGCCAATCATCGAGCCAAGCCCGATCACCACCGCATCGGTGGTACCGAGCCGACGCGCCAACGGAGCCTGTTCTGCCATACCCGCCTACCAGTTCGTGAAGATGATGCTGTTGAGCACCAAGGCTCCGCCGGCGTTGAGGGTCAGGGCAATTCGGTGCCACCGGGGCGGCAGCAATGCCGGCGCCGCGGTCAGCCAGATGGTGAACGGCAGCCAGATGCGTTCGGTCTCGGCCTTGCTCAGCATGCTCAGGTCGGCGCACACGATGGCGGCAACCATGGCCAGCAGCAGCAGGTAGAAGCCGGACCGGTCGCGAATGGCCGCCCGGTCGAATAGTCGGCCGACACCTGCGACGCTGCCCAGGCCGACAGCGCACACCGCGCATGCCAGATTCGCCCAACCCCAATACTGGAACGGGCGGTCCTTGGCCACTCCCTGCCAATATCGTTGCTGCACAAGGGTATACCCATCGAACCAGTAAAACCCGGCAACCGCGAAGGCCACCGCGACCGCCAGCGCGGCCAGCACGGCCGGACCCAGGACCCGCAGCGCGGCCCGCCAGTCGGCAGCGGAAAGCAGCACCGCCAAGGCGGGCAATCCCATCAGCATCAGGCCGTAGTTGACGAACACTCCCCAGCCCAGCAGTAAGCCCGCCGCGGCAGCTATCAGTGCCGGGAAGCTAGCCGGCCGGTGCACGGCCACCGCCAGCAACGCGATGCCCCACGCCGCGACACCCGCGTAGTACCCGTCGGCCGAGACCGCGACCCAGATCGCCGTCGGCGCCACCGCCACGAAGGGTGCGGCGCGCCGGGCAAGCTGCTCATCGGCCAGCGCCCGCGTGGCAATCAGCACGGCCGCTGTCGCACTCGAACCGACCAGCAGACACCACAAGCCGGCCCAGGCGCCACCGTGCAGCCCCAGCCGATCCAGCCACACGAACGTCAGCAGTGCGCCCGGCGGATGCCCGGAGACGTGCGTGACCCAGGAATTGGGCTGGAAGTCGACGATGCGGCTGGCGAACGTCCCCAAAGTGGCTGGGATGTCGGTTACGCCGGGGACCTCCCGTAGATACTCGTCGCTGGTGGTCAACCGGCCGGCGAAGCCGCGCTGCCAGCCGTCGATCATCGCCAGGGAAAACGCCCAGGCGCAGGCCGTGGCCCAGGTTCCCAGTGTCAGCCCACGCCACGAAATCCGTTGTGCCACAGCAGGACCCCACACCACCGCGGCTAAGCCGATCAGGAGTGCGGGCACCGTGCCCCAGCCGACGTGAGCGTCCCAGTAGCCGAAGATCGGTGCGGCCCCGGCATGCCAGTCGAACCGCTCCAAGCCGATGTCCGAACGCGGCTTGACGCCAAAATTCATTCGGGGCAGGACGACTGCCGCCGTCACCAGGGTGACGCCGACGACAAGCGCCCACAGTTCCCGGCGACCGATCCTCACGAGAGACCAGCCTATTGGCTGGGTCCGGCGAACCGGCGCACCAGCGCCGTCCGGTCGAGCTTGCCGATCCCGCGTCGCGGCAGCTCGTCGACGATATGCAGTTCGCGCGGCGCCGCGCTGAGGTCGAGGGTGGCTGCCAGGTGTGCGCGCAGCGCGTCCAGTGTCGGCGCCGGTGA
The DNA here is from genome assembly GCF_002116635.1 of Mycobacterium szulgai. Lineage (GTDB taxonomy): Bacteria > Actinomycetota > Actinomycetes > Mycobacteriales > Mycobacteriaceae > Mycobacterium > Mycobacterium szulgai. The sequence continues at coordinate 135,230 of NZ_LQPW01000031.1, forward strand.
CCCGTCGCTGACCACCACCGCAGCGGCCACCCGCTGGCCCAGCCGGTCGTCGGGCACGCCGAAGACAGCGCAGTCGCTTACCGCGGGATGGCCGCCCAGCGCGGCCTCGACGAGCTGCGGCAGCACGGTCAGGCCGCCCGTGCTGATCGCGTCGTCGGTGCGGCCCAGCACGCTCAGCACCCCCGAATCATCGACGGCGCCAATGTCATCGGTGTAAAACCAGCCCGGCTCGGCGAACGGATCGGGCTCGACCGCGTTGCGATAGCCCTTGGCCAGGGTCGCCCCGCCCAGCACGATGCGTCCGTCGGCTTCGAGGCGCAGCCGCACCCCCTCGAGTGGAACACCGTTGTAGACACACCCTCCCGCGGTTTCGCTCATCCCGTAGGTGCGGACCACCGTGATGCCGGCCGCGTTGGCGGCGTCCAGCACCCGCCGCGGCGCCGGTCCGCCACCGATCAGCACGGCGTCCAGCTCGGCCAGGGCGGCCGTCGCCGCGGGGTCGGTGAGCGCCTTGGCCAGCTGCGTGGCGACCAGCGACGTATAGCGCCGTCCGGAAGCCAATTTGCTTACCGCACGAGGTAATTCGGTGATATCGAAGCCGCCGGAGACGTCCAGCGCGACCGGCGCCGAGCCGGCCAGCACGCTGCGCACCAGCACTTGCAGACCCGCGATGTGATAGGGCGGCACGGCCAGCAGCCAGCTGCCCGCTCCGCCCAGACGATCATGCGTGGCGTGCGCGCTGGCGCGAAGTGCGGCAGCGGTCAGCAACGCACCCTTGGGTGCACCCGTGGTTCCCGACGTCGTCACCACCAGGGCTACGTCGTCGTCGATCACTTCACCCACTCGCAGGTCGGGCAGCGCAGCGTGCTCGGGCACTACCACCATCGCGGGGTCGCGGCCTTGCAGAACCCGCTCGAGTGCGGGCAACAGCGACGAGGTGGCCGACCCCGGGGAAACGCTCAGCGCGCGCAAGACGGCTATGCGTGGTCCTCGCTGTCGCGGATGTTATCCAGCGGCCATCCCTTGGCGGCTAATCGCTTGCGCACTCGCTCGATGTCGTCGGGCGATGGCAGATCGTCGGTGAATTGGGTGATGACCACACCGATGTCGATCTGGTCGAACTCGCCGCGCTGCATCAACTCGTTGGCAACCGCCTGAACCTCGTCGTTGGTCAAGCGGCGGGCTAGCAGGGCGAGCACCGCGAACGAGTCGGTTGGCGGCACGCCTTCGGGGTATCCCGCGCGCAGCCACGACACGATCGAGGTGAGAAAATTGTTCACGCGATACAACTTCCCGTTGAGGCCGTGGTCAAACCCTATGCCACGGATACGAGACTACTTCGGTTTGGCTCCGAGGAACGCCCAACCTGTGTGATGCGCGATGAAGTCGCGGGCGATGTAGAGCACGCCGATGACGATCACCGCGAGGACCACTGCGTAGATCAGCCAGGCGAGCGCAGTCAGAACCGGGTTGCGGTGCGGCGCGGAGCCATTGGTGGTGATGTCTCCGGCACCGGCGGCCTGCAAACGCACTCCCACCGCGAATAGACCGGGCAGCGCCGCACCGGCCAGCAGGCTGAAAATCAGGATCTTCAGTGTGGCTTCGTAGTTGAACCAGTTGTTCATGACGCGTTCCCCGCGGTAACCGTGTCGTCGTCGGAATCGAATCGGGGCACCGGGGCCCCGATATTAGGGCCCGCAGGCGGCGGTTTGACGTCGTCGGACCCTTCGAGGCCCGCGGTCAAGTTGCCTTCCCACTGGGCGTTGACATTCTTGTGGTCGACCTTCACCTTGCGCGACCGCAGGTAGATGGTGGCAGACACCGCGACCAACAGCGAGAAGCCGACGATTGCGCCGGGGTACCCGCCAATGAGGTGCACGATCCAGTAGGTGAGCGCCCCGACCAGGCCGGCCAGTGGAAGGGTGACCAGCCACGCGGTCGCCATCCGGCCGGCCACGCCCCAGCGCACCTCGCCGCCCGGCTTGCCCAGGCCGCTGCCCAGCACCGACCCGGTGCAGACCTGGGTGGTGGACAATGCGTAGCCGAAGTGGGCCGAGAGCAGAATGACTGCGGCCGAGGATGATTCGGCCGCCATGCCCTGCGGTGGGTTTATTTCCACCAGCCCCTTGCCCAGGGTTCGGATGATCCGCCAGCCGCCCAGGTAGGTGCCCAGCGCCATCGCGATGGCGCAACTCACGATGACCCACAGCGGGGGCATCACGGCGGTCTTGCTCACCGCGCCGTAGGACATCAGCGCCAGGAAGATCACGCCCATCGTCTTCTGTGCGTCGTTGGTTCCGTGTGCCAGTGACACCAGCGACGCCGAGCCGATCTGGCCGCGCCGGAATCCGTTGGCGGTGCGGTTTTCCGAGACCCCGCGGGTGATCCAGTACACCAGCCAGGTGGCCGCCGCCCCGACGACTACGGCCAGCAGCGCGGCGATGATGGCCGGGATTATCACCTTGGACACCACGCCGTGCCAGATCACCCCGCGGCTGCCGACGGCGGCGATGGTGGCGCCGACGATGCCGCCGATCAACGCGTGCGACGAACTTGACGGGATCCCCAGCAGCCAGGTCAGCAAATTCCACACAATGCCGCCGACCAAGCCGGCGAACACCAGTTCCAGGGTCACCAGGTTGGCATCGATGAGGCCCTTGGCGATGGTGGCCGCGACGGCCGTCGACAGGAACGCACCGAGCAGGTTCAGCGCCGCGGACAGCACCACCGCCGCCTTGGGCGCCAGCGCGCCGCTGGCGATGGAAGTCGCCATGGCGTTGCCGGTGTCGTGGAACCCGTTGGTGAAGTCGAAAGCCAATGCTGTGATCACGACGATGATCAAGAGGAACAAATCGATGTTCACAGGCCCTGATTCTGGTGGTAGGGGTATTCCGTTGTCGAACAAACGACTAGGCGAAATGCGGGTGTACTGCGACTCGTCGCCAGATGTTACCTATTCGTTCACCTTGGGTTCGTCCGCGTTCACTGCCGGGTGTCCTGACGCAGCGGATGGCCCCTGGGGACCTCGATGAAAATCAGTGTGACGCCGTCCGGATCGGTCACGTGCATTTCGTGCAGACCCCACGATTCGCGGCGCGCTTCGCGGGCAATCGGCACCCCGCGGCTGCGCAACTCGGCCTGGGTGGCCTCGAGGTCGCGGACCTGTAGCCACAGCGCACCGGGAAACGGTCCCCGGGAGTGGTCGGGTTCGCCGAAGCCGGCCAGTTCGAGCAGCGACTGGCCGGCGAAAAACACTGTGCCGGCTCCATATTCACGGGCGATGGCCAGCCCGATCTCATCTCGGTAGAAGCTCAGTGATCGTTCATAGTCTGCCGGCCGAAGCAGCATGCGGCTGGCCAGGATCTCCATGTTGTCGTGTCTATCACGCGCAGCGGTTACGCAGGGTCGGCACGCCGGGTCCGCGGAGGTCCCCGCAGGCGGCGCCCCGCCCGGTCATGGCCAGCAGCAACGACAGCAGAGGTCCCTCGACCAGCTCACCATGCCCGTGCTGCCAGTCGTCATCGGTCGCGTGCAGCGCCAGTCCGGCCACCCGCTTCTTGGCGCCACTGAGCAAATTCGAGCCCTTGTAGAAGTCGATCACCTGACGGACGGCGTCAGTCGGGTATGAGTGCGGGATGCCCAGCGGGCGACGGATGTCGGCGCCGTGGATCACCACCTCGCCGAGCCAGGAGACCTTGGGCCCCGGCGGTGCCGAGGTGGAATCCTGCAGGCTGCGGAACTCACCGAGCGTGGCTGCCGGGTCAGGGCCCCGGTGTTTGGCCAGCTGGCCGTTGGCGAACTTGTCGAAGTTGAATCCCGCCTTGAGCATCCCGCCGAAGAACTTTGGCGGATTGAGTGCGGCGGTCGCCGACAAGTGGGCGACGACATCGCGGACCGTCCAGCCGGCGCACAGCGACTGCACGTCCCACTGCCCGGGCGTCAGATCGGTGAGGTCGTCGGCGAGCGCTTTGCGCTCGGCGGCGATGGTGGTCCAGATGTCAGTCATCGTTGATCCGCCTTCCCATCAGGGTGTCGACCCAGCGCGGGCCGACGGTGTTCATCGCCTTCATCGCCAGCGCGATTCGCGGCGCTATTCGCACCGGCCGGGTGCGTGCGGCAGTGACCATCCATTCGCCGGCCTCGCGTGGTGTCAGTGCGGGCAGGCCCCGGTATTCCTTTGTCGGCTCGATCATCGGCGTGGCCACCAGCGGGTAGTACAGGGTGGTCGAGTGCACGCCTTTTCGTCCCCATTCGGTTTCGACGATCCGGCTCACCGCTGACAGCGCGGCCTTCGAAGCGTTGTAGACGGAGAACAGCGGCGACGATTCCGAAAGCACGCCCCAGGTTGCGACGTTGATGATGTGGCCGTCGCCGCGCTGCAGCATCCCGGGGGCCAGGCCGCGGATCAGCCGCAGCGGCGCGTAGTAGTTGAGCACCATGGTCCGCTCGACGTCGTGCCAGCGCTGCAGCGATTCGGCCAACGGCCGGCGGATGGACCGGCCGGCGTTGTTGATCAGAATGTCGATGCCGCCGATCCGCTTCTCGACGTCGGCGACGACGGCATCGATGGCGTCCATGTCCGAGAGGTCGCAGGGGACCGACATGGCCACGCCGCCAGAGGTTGTGATCCGGTCGGCCAGGTCATCCAGCAAGTCCTGACGACGTGCGACGGCAACCACCGTGGCACCCCGCCTCGCGAATTGTTCGGCCGCCGCCTCGCCGATGCCCGACGACGCACCCGTCAGCATCACGCGCTTGCCGTCCAGGTCGATTGGTTTGATCGCGGGCCGGTTGAAGAACAGCTGCGGCGCGGCCGGTGGCCGCATGCCGGCGAGGGTGATGTGTTCGGCCAGCCGGCGCAGCGGACTCTTGCTCACGTGGGGAGTCTAGGCGCGGGTCCTAGAAGTACCGCGGGAACGGGCTCCAGTCCGGCGGACGCTTCTGCAGGAACGCGTCGCGGCCCTCGACGGCCTCGTCGGTCATGTAGGCAAGCCGGGTGGCCTCGCCGGCGAACAGTTGCTGGCCCACCAGCCCGTCATCGAGCAGATTGAACGCGAACTTCAGCATCCGTTGCGCCTGAGGCGATTTGGCGTTGATCTCGGACGCCCACTGGATGCCGACCGTTTCCAGCTGGGCGTGGTCGACGACTTCGTTGACCGCACCCATGTGGTGCATCTGTTCGGCGGTGTACGCGCGGCCGAGGAAGAAGATCTCGCGGGCGAACTTCTGGCCGACCTGGCGGGCCAGATATGCACTGCCGTAACCACCGTCGAAGCTGCCGACGTCGGCGTCGGTTTGCTTGAACCGCGCGTGCTCGCGGCTGGCCAGGGTGAGGTCGCAAACCACGTGCAGGCTGTGCCCACCGCCGGCGGCCCAGCCATTGACCAGGCAGATGACCACCTTGGGCATGAACCGGATCAGCCGCTGCACCTCGAGGATGTGCAACCGGCCGGCGCGCGCGATGTCAACGGTGTCCGCGGTCTCGCCGGAGGCGTACTGATAACCGCTGCGCCCGCGGATGCGCTGATCGCCGCCGGAGCAGAAGGCCCAGCCGCCGTCTTTCGGGGATGGTCCGTTGCCGGTCAACAGCACCACGCCGACGTCGGGGGACATCCGCGCGTGATCGAGTACCCGGTACAGCTCGTCGACGGTGTGCGGCCGAAACGCGTTGCGCACCTCGGGACGGTCGAACGCCACCCGCACTGTGGCGTCCTGGATGTGACGGTGGTAGGTGATGTCGGTCAGATCACCGAACCCGTCGACATCTTGCCACTGTTTGGCGTCAAAGGGGTTGTCGCTCAAGGCTGTTGAACTCCATCCTGGTCGATGGTGAGATTGCCGCAGCTGATCGTCTGTGCCGATGTCACCGCCGGGTCTTGCGCCGAAGTTGCGGTCAGGGTATCCGACCGCCCGATGCTCGCCCGGTTTCCGTCCAGGTCGATCTCGGTGCGGCGGATCGTCCACCGGTCGGTGCTTACCGGCAGCGCTTGCAGGCCGACCAAGTGGCGGCCGTCGCCCAGATCGCTACACCCGATTCCGGTGCCGTTGCCGGCCCGGTTCTGCAGGTCGAACAGGAACGGCCTGCCGTAGTGGCTGTCGACGACGGTCTGCAGCCGGCAGCCGGCGAACACGTAGAGCTGCGCGCTGCGGCCGTCGCTGACAATGACCTGGTATTCGCCGTTGTCCTGGGCATCAATTGCCAAAGCGCGCAATGGAATTGGGCTTGCCGATGAGATCTCGGCATCGGCGTTGGCTCCGCTTGCGGTGCTGACGCCGACGACTCGGGTCATGGCGCCGCTGGCCGCTGCGAAGCTGCCGATCCACAACGCATCCGGCAGTCCGTCGCCGTCGACGTCCCCGATCTGGCGTTGGACGGCGCCCGGCGGCGGAGGTGATCCGCCCGGCGGGCAACCCGGTGCCGCTGATGCGGTTGGCGCAGTGATGCCGATCGCCAATAGCGGCACGGCGAACAGAAAGCGACGCAGCATGGGCTAGATCGGATCGAACCGGAAGACGGCGCAGCGCCCGGCCAGCGCCTCGAACTCGTCGGGCCGTCCCTCCTCGACGAGTCCGGATCGCTTCATGAAACCGACGCCGGTGGGTACCTCGGTCGGAAAGGCCCGCAGCAGCGGCCTGGCTTGCTCGGCGGACATCTCAACCATTTTGACGCGCTCCTTGGAACGGCCGCGGGTCAGCGTGACTTCGCCTGCGGCCCTTACGTTCTGCACCCAGTCGGCGCCCGGAAAGCCGCCAACGACATACCGCTTGCCGGCCACCGTCATCGGTGTCACCGGCGTCGACCGCGGGGTTCCGGATTTGCGCCCTGGGACCGTCAGCACCACCGGGCTTTCGCCGCCGAAACTCATACCCAGCTTCGACATCTGGATGAACACCTTGTTGGCCGGCTTGAGCCACCAGGGCGGTTTGATGCGCTCGCTCATACCAGCCACAGTAGTCATCGCCGCCGAGCGTGACGCCACAGTTACGCTGGGCCGCGTACGTGACTGCAGCGTCACGTTCGGCGCCAGGTCAGCCCACGGCGCGGCCGGCGCCTTCCCAGAACCGCGCGCGCACTGCTTTCTTGTCCGGCTTGCCCAGTCCGGTCAACGGCAGCGAGTCGACCACCACCACCCGCTTGGGTGACTGCACGGAGCCCTTGCGGTCCTTGACCGCGGCCTGGATCTCGGCGGTCATCGCGGCGACGGCGGCGTCGTCGCGCGCGGCATCGGCACGCAAGACCACCACGGCCGTGACGGCCTCGCCCCACTTCTCGTCCGGCGCGCCGACCACACACACCTGGGCAACCGCAGCGTGCTCGGCGACGACGTCCTCGACCTCGCGCGGGAACACGTTGAAACCGCCGGTAACGATCATGTCCTTGACCCGGTCGACGATGTAGTAGAAACCGTCCTCGTCCTCACGGGCCATGTCCCCGGTGTGCAGCCAGCCGTCCTTGAATGTGTCGGCAGTGGCTTCCGGCAAATTCCAGTAGCCGCCGGCCAAAAGCGGCCCGCTGACACAGATTTCGCCCGGCTCGCCCTGCGGCACCGGTTTGCCGTCCTCACCGAGCAGCGCCACCCGCGCGAACAGCGTCGGGCGCCCGCACGACGTCAGCCGCTTCTCGTCGTGATCTGCCTTGGGCAGATAGGTGATCACCATCGGCGCCTCGGACTGCCCGTAGTACTGGGCGAAGATCGGGCCGAATCGCCGGATCGCCTCGGCCAGGCGCACCGGGTTGATCGCCGAAGCGCCGTAGTACACCGTCTCCAGCGACGACAGGTCGCGGGTATGCGAATCCGGGTGGTCCATTAAGGCGTACAGCATCGACGGCACCAGCATGGTAGCCGTAATGCGTTGCTCCTCAATGATTCTCAATACCTCGCCTGGGTCGAACTTGGCCAGCACGATCATCTCGCCGCCCTTGATCAGGGTGGGAGTGAAGAACGCCGCGCCGGCATGCGAGAGCGGGGTACACATCAGGAACCGCGGGTTGGCCGGCCATTCCCATTCGGCGAGCTGGATCGAGGTCATGGTCGAAATCGACTGGGCGGTACCCATCACCCCCTTGGGTTTTCCGGTGGTGCCGCCGGTGTAGGTCAGGCCGATCACCTGGTTCGGCGGCAGATCGGCGGCCACCAGCGGCTGCGGCTGGTATTTGGCCGCCTCGGCGGACAGATCAATCGCCACGTCTTTCAAAGCATCCGGCACCGGCCCGATGGTCAGGATCTGCTTGAGCGAGTCCACCTTCTCCAGCAGCCCCAGCGCCCGCTCGACGAACATCGGGTTGGGGTCGATGATCAGCGAGCTGATACCGGCGTCGGAAAGCACATAGGCATGGTCGTCCAGCGAGCCAAGCGGGTGCAGGGCGGTGCGCCGATAACCCCGCGCCTGGCCCGCGCCGATGATCATCAGCACCTCGGGACGGTTGAGTGACAGCAGGCCGACCGCGACCCCCGTGCCGGCGCCCAGTGCCTCGAAGGCCTGGATGTATTGGCTGATCCGCTCGGCCAGCTGACCTCCCGTCAAGGTGGTATCGCCCAGGAACAGCACCGGCTTGTTCTTGTGGCGTTTGAGCGCGCCCACCAGCAGGTGTCCGTTGTGGGTCGGGTTGCGCAGCAGCTCGTCACTCATAGCCCAAGACTAGAACGTGTTGCAGTTTGCGTCAGCAACCCCCTTGACCACCCCAAGCCACGTGCCCTCGAATTGTGGCGACCCGCTTCGTCCGGCTCCGCCGCCCTCGCGATCGCCACGTGCCTGAATTGTGGCGACCCGCTTCGTCCGGCTCCGCCGCCCTCGCGATCGCCACTAGGATGCCTGGCCATGGCTAATGCTGATCTCGTCATCACCGGAACCGTCCTGACCGTCGATGATGCGCGGCCAACAGCCGAGGCGATCGCGATCGCCGACGGGCGGATCATCGCCGTCGGCGACCGCTCCGACGTCGCCGCATACGTCGGCCCCGGCACCCGGACCATCGACCTGGGATCGGGCTGCGTCATGCCGGGTTTCGTTGAGGCGCACGGGCATCCGCTGATGGAGGCCGTCGCGCTGTCGGATCGGATCGTCGACATCCGTCCCGTCACCGTCCGCAACCCCGACAAGGTCGTCGACGTGATCCGGCGGGAGGCTGCTCGCCGCGGGCCGGCGGGTGCCTATCTCAACGGGTGGGACGCGCTGCTGCAGTCCGGGCTGCCCGAGCCGACGCTGGCCTGGCTCGACGACATCGCGCCCGACGGGCCGTTGGTGATCATCCACAACTCCGGGCACAAGGCCTACTTCAACAGCCACGCCGCCCGGCTCAACGGCCTGACCAGGGACACTCCCAACCCCAAGGGTGCCAGCTACGGCCGCGACGCCGACGGGAATCTCGACGGCACCGCCGAGGAGATCGGCGCGGTGTTCCCACTGCTGGCCGCCGCCATCGAGCCCAGCGACTACCCGGGGATGCTGCGCGAAGAGTGCGCCCGGCTCAACCGTGCCGGGCTGACGACCTGTTCGGAGATGGCTTTCGATCCCGCGTTCCGTTCGATTGTGGACCAGCTGCACGAGGAGCTGACGGTTCGGCTGCGCACCTACGAGATCTCCAATGCGCAGATGTCCACCGACGCCACCCCCGGCCAGGGCGATGACATGCTGCGCCAGGTCGGCATCAAGATCTGGGTAGACGGCTCGCCATGGATCGGCAACATCGCACTGTCGTTTCCTTATCTGGACACCACGGCCACCCGCGCCGCCGGTATCACGCCCGGCTCCTGCGGCTGCGCCAACTACACCCGCGAACAGCTGACCGAAATCGTGGGCGCCTACTTCCCATTGGGCTGGCCGATCGCCTGTCACGTGCAGGGCGATGCCGGCGTCGACACCATTCTCGACGTGTACGAGCAAGCGCTGCAAGACAATCCGCGCGACGACCACCGGCTGCGGCTCGAACACGTCGGTGCGATTCGGCCCGACCAACTCAAGCGTGCCGTCGAACTCGGAGTCACCTGCAGCATCTTCGTCGACCAGATCCACTACTGGGGTGATGTGATCGTCGACGGGTTATTCGGCGAAGAGCGTGGGTCGCGCTGGATGCCGGCCGGGTCCGCGGTGGCCGCCGGTATGCGGATCTCGCTGCACAACGATCCGCCGGTCACCCCCGAAGAGCCGCTGCGCAACATCAGCGTGGCCGCGACGCGTATGGCCCCGAGCGGGCGCGTGCTCGCACCGGAAGAGCGCTTGACCGTCGAACAGGCCATTCGCGCGCAGACCATCGATGCGGCCTGGCAGTTGTTCGCCGACGACGTGGTCGGCTCGCTTGAGGTCGGCAAGTACGCGGACCTGGTGGTGCTGTCGGCCGATCCGCGGGCGGTGCCGCCCGAGGAGATCGCCGATCTGGAGATTCGCGCGACCTTCTTGGCAGGGCGCCAGGTTTACCGGCAATGACACGCCCCCCGCTGGCCGAGCTACTGGACCGGCTGCACGTCGTGGCACTGCCGATGCGGGTGCGCTTCCGCGGCATCACCACCCGCGAAGTCGCGTTGATCCAGGGCCCGGCCGGCTGGGGCGAGTTCGGTGCGTTCGAGGAGTATGAGCCCGCAGAAGCCGCGCACTGGCTCGCCTCAGGCATCGAGGCCGCCTACACCCAGCCACCGCCGCTGCGGCGCGACCGCATCCCGGTCAACGCCACGGTCCCCGCCGTGAGCGCCGCCCAGGTACCTGAGGTGCTCGCCCGATTTCCCGGAGCCCGCACCGCCAAGGTCAAAGTCGCCGAGCCTGGGCAGACTCTGGCCGACGACGTCGACCGCGTCAACGCCGTGCGCGCACACGTGCAGACCGTACGGGTGGACGCGAATGGGGGCTGGGACCTGGACGAGGCAGTGCAGGCCGCCGTCGCTTTGACCGCCGACGGCCCGCTCGAGTACCTCGAACAGCCCTGCGCCACCGTCGGCGAACTCGCCGAACTCCGGCGGCGGATCGACGTGCCGATCGCTGCGGACGAAAGCATCCGCAAGGCCGACGACCCGTTGGCCGTCGTGCGTGCCGGGGCCGCCGATATAGCGGTGCTGAAAGTGGCGCCGCTGGGCGGGGTTGGTGCGCTGCTGGGCATCGCGGCGCAGATCGACATCCCGGTGGTGGTCTCCAGTGCACTCGACTCGGCCGTCGGCATCAGCGCCGGGCTCACCGCCGCCGCGGCCCTGCCGGAACTCCACCACGCGTGTGGCCTGGGCACCGGCCGGTTGTTCGTCGAAGACGTCGTCCCGGCCGTGGTGCCCGTCGGCGGCAGCCTGCCGGTCGGGCCGGTGGCACCCGATCCCGCGCGGGTGCAGACGCTGGCCGCGCCGCCGGACCGTCGGCAGTGGTGGATCGATCGGGTCAGGGCGTGCTATCGGCTGCTGTAGCGTCTCTCGGGTGATCAACCTGGCTTACGAAGACCGTGGCAGCGGGGACCCAGTGCTCTTCATCTCGGGCCACGGCGGCCCCGGACGCACCTGGCATCCACACCAACTCCCGGCATTCCTGGCGGCCGGATATCGCGTCATCACCTTCGACAACCGCGGCATCGGCGCAACCGAAAACGCCGAGGGCTTCACCACCCAAACCATGGTCAACGACACGGCGGCGATCATCGAATCACTCGGCATCGCCCCGGTGCGCATCGTCGGGGTCTCGATGGGTTCGTTCATCGCGCAGGAACTCATGGTGGTGCGTCCCGAGTTGGTCCACTCCGCGGTGCTGATGGCCACCCGCGGCCGGCTGGACCGCAGCCGCCAGTTCTTCCGCAAGGCCGAGGAAGACCTCTATGCCGCCGGTCTTTCGCTGCCCGACTCGTTCGACGCGAAAGTTCGTATGATGGAGAACTTTTCACCCAAGACGTTGAACGATGACAACGCCGCCGCGGACTGGATCGCGATGTTCACCATGTGGCCGACCAAATACACCCCGGGCTTTTATGCCCAGCTGGAAGTGTCGCCGACCACCAACCGGCTGCCGGCCTACCGCAACATCGCCGCACCGGTGCTGGTGATCGGCTTCGCTGACGACATGGTGACCCCGCCCTATTTGGGACGTGAGGTCGCCGACGCCCTGCCCAACGGGCGCTACCTGCAGATACCCGACGCAGGCCACCTCGGCTTCTTCGAACGGCCGGAGCCCGTCAACGCCGCCATGCTGAAGTTCTTCAGCCTCGCCAATACGCAGTGATCGGGCGCTGTGCCACCCTGTACTGATGAACCCGTCGACGACTCAAGCGCGCGTCGTCGTTGACGAGCTGATCCGCGGCGGCGTCCGCGACGTGGTGTTATGCCCCGGTTCGCGGAACGCGCCGCTGGCCTTCGCGCTGCAGGACGCCGACCGGGCCGGCCGAATCCGGTTGCACGTGCGCATCGATGAACGTACCGCCGGCTACCTGGCCATCGGTCTGGCCATCGGGGCACCCAACAAATCTGCGCCGGTGTGTATCGCGATGACGTCGGGCACCGCGGTGGCCAACCTGGGCCCGGCGGTGGTGGAAGCCAACTACGCCCGGGTTCCGCTGATCGTGCTTTCGGCCAACCGGCCCTACGAACTGCTAGGCACCGGGGCCAACCAGACCATGGAGCAATTGGGTTATTTCGGCTCGCAGGTGCGCGCCACCATCAGCCTGGGTCTGGCCGAGAATGCGCCCGAGCGGCTGGCTGCCCACAACGCGACCTGGCGCTCGGCCACCTGCCGAGTCTTGGCCGCTGCCACCGGTTCTCGCACCGCGAACGCCGGCCCGGTGCACTTCGACATCCCGTTGCGCGAACCGCTGGTGCCCGACCCCGAACCGCACGGCGCCGGCACGCCCGACGGCCGGCCCAGCGGTAGGCCGTGGACTTATACGCCGCCGGTCACCTTCGATCAGCCGCTGGACATCGACCTGTCCGCGGACACAGTCGTCATCGCCGGGCATGGCGCGGGCGTACATCCCAACCTGGCGGAATTACCGACCGTCGCCGAGCCGACGGCACCCGCTGGTGCGAATCCGCTGCATCCGCTGGCGCTGCCTCTGTTGCGCCCTCAGCAGGTGATCATGCTGGGCCGGCCGACGCTGCACCGACCGGTATCGGCCCTGCTGGCCGATCCCAAAGTGCCGGTGTATGCGCTGACCACCGGGCCGCGCTGGCCGGATGTCTCGGGCAACTCACAAGCCACCGGTACGCGGGCGGTTACCACCGGGAAACCCGAACAGGCTTGGCTGCACCGCTGCGCGGAGGTGAACGAGCATGCGCTGCGCGCGGTGCGCTCCCAGCTCGCGGCGCATCCGCTGACCACCGGCCTGCACGTGGCCGCGGCCGTGGCGGACGCGCTGCGCCCGGGCGACCAGCTGGTGCTCGGCGCGTCGAACCCGGTTCGCGATGCGGCACTGGTGGGGCTGGACACGCACGGTATCCAGGTGCGGTCCAATCGCGGCGTGGCCGGTATCGACGGCACAGTGTCGACCGCCATCGGGGCGGCCCTGGCTCATCAGGGGCGCACGATCGCGCTGATCGGCGACCTGACTTTCGTCCACGACAGCTCCGGGCTGCTGATCGGTCCCACCGAGCCGACGCCGCGACAGCTCACCATCGTGGTCTCCAACGACAACGGCGGCGGCATCTTCGAACTGCTCGAGCAGGGCGACCCGCGGTTCTCCGACGTCTCGTCGCGGGTTTTCGGCACCCCGCACGACGTCGATGTGGGGGCACTGTGTCGCGCTTACCACGTGGAGAGCCGGCAGATCGAAGCCGACGAGCTGGCCACCGCGCTGGCCGAACCCGGTGCCGGCATGCGGGTGCTGGAGGTCAAAGCCGACCGGTCCTCCCTGCGTCAGCTGCATGCCGCTATCAAAGCGGCCCTATGATTTCGCCGAAACGGTTGCTGCGCATCCTGATTCACGGCACTAATGCAGATTTTCCGGACACCCGGGCCCGGATCGTGGTGAGGTGGGTGCGAATCGCGATTCTGGTGGTGACGGCGCTGGTGACGCTGCAGTCGGTGTTGCTGGTGGCCGGTGCCTGGCGCGATGACCTGGCGATCGAGAGCAATATGGGCGTCGCGCAGGCTGAGGTGCTCAGTGCCGGGCCGCGGCGCTCGACCATCGAGTTCGTCACTCCCGAGCGGGTCACCTACCGGCCCGAACTCGGTGTGTTGTATCCGTCCGAGCTGGCCACCGGCATGCGGATCTATGTCGAATACAACAAGAAGGACCCCAACCTGGTGCGGGTGCAGCACCGCAACGCCGGGCTGGCGATCATTCCCGCGGGGTCCATCGCGGTGGTTGCGTGGCTGGCCGCCACGGTCGCGCTGGTCGGGTTGGCGTTGCTGGACAAACGGCTCAATCACTAGATTTCGCGTCGCGTACGCCCGCCGGCAACCTTTGCGACAGTCGCCGCTGACACTGTGGTGGCGTGCGCGTGGCGATCGTCGCAGAGTCGTTCCTGCCCAACGTCAACGGTGTCAGCAACTCGGTGGTGCGGATACTCGAGCATCTACGCCGCACCGGTCACGAGGCCCTCGTCATCGCGCCGGATGCCCCGCCGGGGCAACCCCGTGCCGAACGACTGCACGACGGCGTCCGGGTGCACCGGGCGCCGTCGCGGATGTTCCCCAAAGTCACCACACTGCCGCTGGGGGTACCGACTCCGCGGCTGCTTCGGGTGCTGCGCGGATTCGATCCCGACGTAGTGCATTTGGCATCCCCGGCGTTGCTCGGCTACGGCGGCGTGCGCGCCGCGCGCCGCCTCGGCGTCCCCACTGTCGCCGTATATCAAACGGACGTACCGGGTTTCGCGGCCAGCTACGGAATTCCGATGACCGAGCGGGCCGCGTGGGCCTGGTTCCGGCATCTGCACGGTCTGGCCGACCGTACCCTGGCCCCGTCCACCTCGACCATGGAAACGCTTGTTAACCAAGGGATTCCGCGATTGCACCGGTGGGCGCGTGGGGTCGACCTGATCCGGTTCGCGCCGTCGGCACGCGACGAGGCGTTGCGGCGGCGGTGGTCGCCGTACGGCAAGCCGATCGTGGGGTTCGTCGGCCGGCTGGCGCCCGAGAAGCATGTCGATCGGCTCGCGGTGCTCGCCGCGACGGGCGCGCTGCAGCTGGTCATCGTCGGCGACGGAATCGACCAGCGCAAGCTGCAATCATTGATGCCCACAGCGGTTTTCACGGGTGCGCTGTATGGCGTTGAGCTCGCCACGGCGTACGCCAGCATGGACGTTTTCGTGCATCCCGGTGAGCACGAGACGTTTTGTCAGGTCGTGCAGGAAGCGCTGGCGTCGGGGCTGCCGGTGATCGCCCCCGACGCCGGCGGCCCGCGCGATCTGGTCGCCCCGCAGCGCACCGGGTTGCTGTTGCCCGTCTCGCAGTTCGAAGCATTGCTGCCGGCAGCGGTCGCGCACTTGATCGACGAGCGCGACCGGTACTCGCCGGCGGCCCGGCGTAGTGTGCTGGGCCGCGGCTGGACGGTGATCTGCGACGAGCTGATGGGCCACTACGAAGCGGTCATGTCCGACCCCGGTCGGGCCGGGACGTCCTGGCCCAGATACGCCTGAACCGAACACCTCGGCGGGCATGCCATTCCCGGTTCCGCTAGCGTCGTCGTGGTGAGCCGCGCGGCCCTGGACAAGGACCCCCGAGACGTCGCCTCGATGTTCGACGGCGTCGCCCGCCGTTACGACTTGACCAACACCGTGCTGTCGTTCGGCCAGGACCGGCACTGGCGGCGTGCCACCCGATCGGCGTTGAGCATCGGGCCCGGGAAGAAGGTGCTGGATCTGGCGGCCGGGACCGCCGTATCGACGGTGGAGTTGGCCAAGTCCGGGGCGTGGTGTGTGGCAGCCGATTTCTCCGTCGGGATGCTGGCCGCCGGCGCTGCCCGCAACGTGCCCAAGGTTGCCGGTGACGCTACCCGGCTGCCGTTTGCCGACGGGGTCTTCGATGCGGTCACCATCAGTTTCGGTCTGCGTAACGTGGTCGACCAGCAAGCCGCGCTACGCGAGATGGCCCGCGTCACCGCGCCCGGCGGGCGTTTGGTGGTGTGCGAATTCTCCACGCCCACCAATGCGCTGTTCGCGACCGCCTACAAGGAGTACCTGATGCAGGCGTTACCGAGGGTGGCGCAAACCGTATCCAGCAATCCCGAGGCGTACGTCTACCTCGCCGAGTCGATCAGGGCGTGGCCGGACCAGGAGACGCTGGCGCACCAGATTTCACAGGCCGGTTGGGCCGGGGTGCGCTGGCGGAATCTGACCGGCGGCATTGTGGCGTTGCACGCAGGCTACAAGCCGCTCTAGCTGTTTCCCGCTTGCTGCAGGAAGCCCACGTGCTCGGGGCAGTAGTGGTCGATCGCGGCGCCCAGGAACTGGAACGCCTGACCCTGTGTGGTGCCGCGCGGGAGGTTGTTCTGGATGAACGTCGCCGACTTGTAGGCATTGCCGTCCACGCCGCGGCTGATTCGCTCACAACTGATCTTGCCCAGCCATGCGTCGTAGTCCTGCGGCCCATAGATGCCGAAGCCGTGAATGGTGTTCATAAATGGGGCGTCGTAGTCGTCGGCCTGCGCCGGCCCGGCCAGCGCGATAGCACCTGCCAACATCGGTGTCGCCATGCCGATGACCTTGGCCAGCTTCTTGCCGTTCATTAGGTGGACTATACGCCGGGCCCGGCCTCGTCGTCTTGGGCACGTTGTCCTGAAATCCGCGCGGATGCGCCAACAACTGCCCTGGGGCGCGCTCAGCTGAACGGCGGCCGTCGGTCGATGAGGCGCGACGCCCGCCCGCAGCTGCGCCATACCCGGGCCACCCAGTCGGCGTCCTCGTCGACGACCAGATTGGCCATCACGCGCACCGCGATGGTCATCAGTGTGGTGGAGCGCACGGTGAGGGGTCCGACGGCTGGCAGGAACCGCTGGAAGGTCAGCAGCAGTGCGAGCCTGCGTGCCAGCGAGAACTCGCGGCTGTAGTGGTCGTGCAGCAGCGACGGCCAGAGCCGCGACAGATCGCGCGAGTCCAGCAGTTCGGCGGCCAGGCGCCCCGTCTCCAGCCCATAGTCGATGCCTTCGCCGTTGAGCGGGTTGACGCAGGCCGCGGCGTCACCGATGAGCATCCAGTTGGGTCCGGCCACGCCCGAGACCGCGCCGCCCATCGGCAGCAAAGCCGAGGCCACCGCGCGCGGCTCACCGGTGAAGCCCCACTCTTCGCGGCGCAGGTCGGTGTAATACGAGATGAGCGGGCGCAGCGGCAGGTCGGCCGGCCGTTTGGCCGTCGACAGCGCGCCCACGCCGATGTTCACCTCGCCGTTGCCCAGCGGAAAAATCCAGCCGTAGCCGGGCAGCACCACGCCATCGGGGGAGCGCAGTTCCAGGTGCGAGGTGAGCCAGGGTTCGTCGCCGCGCGCGCTGGTTAGGTACCCACGCGCGGCGGTCCCGTACACCGTCTCCTTATGCCAGCGCCTGCCGAGTTTGCGGCCCAGTGCGGAGCGGGCTCCGTCGGCAACGATCAGTTGCCCACACTTCACCTCGGTGTGGTCGGCCAGTATCACCGACATCACCCGTCGCGATGAGTCATGATGAGCGCCAACAACTTTCGTCCCCAGCAGCATGCAGGCACCGGAATCCTCGGCGACCTTGCGGATCCGATCGTCGAGCTCTATCCGGGCCACCGCGGTGCTGTAGGACGGAAAGGACGGCCCCGGCCACTCCACTTCCACGTCGCCGCCGTACCCGCTCATCCGCAGCCCGCGATGACGGATGTGCCCGTCCAGCCACTCGCCCAGCCCCAGCCGGCGTAGCTCGGCCACGGCGCGGGGCGTCAGCCCGTCGCCGCAGGGCTTGTCCCGCGGGAAACTGGCCGAGTCGATGACGAGCACGTCGCGGCCCGCGCGCGCCGCCCATGCGGCCGCCGCGGAGCCGGCCGGTCCGGCGCCCACGACTACCACGTCTGCCTTGGCGGCGGTGCTGTTCACGCCCACCAGTATGTTGGTCGGGTGAGTACTCCGGCGACTGTGGTGGCGGGCGTTGACTTCGGCGACGCCGCATTCGCCGCCACCGTGCGTGCGGGTGTCGCCCGGATCGAGCAGCTCATGGACGACGAGCTGCGCGGTGCCCATGAGGTGATGACCGATTCGCTGCTACACCTCTTCTTGGCCGGCGGCAAACGCTTCCGCCCGCTGTTCACCGTGCTGGCGGCCCAGACGGGGCCGAAACCCGACGCCGCAGAGGTCACGACAGCAGGGGCGGTCGTCGAGTTGATTCACCTGGCGACGCTGTACCACGACGACGTGATGGACGAGGCCGCGGTGCGCCGTGGCGCCCCCAGCGCCAATGCGCGCTGGGGCAACAATGTCGCGATTCTGGCCGGCGACTATCTGTTGGCGACGGCCTCGCGGTTGGTGTCCTGGCTGGGACCGGAGGCGGTCCGTATCGTCGCCGACACGTTCGCCGAGCTCGTCACGGGTCAGATGCGCGAGACGCGCGGCGCCCCGGAGGGCGCCGACATGATCGAGCAGTACTTGAAGGTGGTGCACGAGAAGACGGGCAGCCTGATCGCGGCGGCGGGCCGGTTCGGCGCCATGTTCTCCGGTGCCGATGAAGACCAGGTCGAGCGGCTGAGCCGGCTCGGCAACATCGTGGGCACCGCGTTCCAGATCGCCGACGACATCATCGACATCGACAGCGAATCCCAGGAGTCGGGCAAGGTGCCGGGCACCGATATCCGCGAAGGGGTGCACACGCTGCCGATGCTCTACGCACTCCGCGAGACCGGACCCGACAGTGTGCGGCTGCGGGAGTTGCTGGCCGGACCGGTGCGCGACGACGACGAGGTGCTCGAAGCCCTGACGCTGCTGCGGGCGTCGCCGGGCATGGCCAAGGCCAAAGACGTGCTGGCGCAGTACGCCGCGCAGGCGCGTCATGAGCTGGATCTGCTGCCCGACGTTCCGGGCCGGCACGCGCTGGCCGCACTGGTCGACTACACCATCAGCCGGCACGGTTAGGCGGCTTTTTAGGAACCCAACGAGCCATGATGGCGTTGGGTTAGCTAGAAGCTCCTAGGAGGACCACCAATGACCTGGCATCCCCATGCCAACAGGCTGAAGACCTTCGTTCTGTTGGCCGGTATGTCCGCACTGATCGTGTTCGTCGGTGCGTTGTTCGGCAGGACGGCGCTGATCCTGGCCACCCTGTTCGCGGTCGGGATCAACGTCTACACCTACTACAACAGCGACAAGCTGGCGTTGCGGGCGATGCACGCCCAGCCGGTCTCCGAGCTGCAGGCGCCGGCGATGTACCGGATCGTGCGCGAGCTGGCCACCGCTGCCCATCAGCCGATGCCGCGGCTGTACATCAGTGACACCAGTGCGCCCAATGCGTTCGCCACCGGACGCAACCCACGCAACGCCGCGGTGTGCTGCACCACCGGAATCCTGCAGATCCTCAATGAGCGCGAGTTGCGTGCGGTGCTGGGGCATGAGCTGTCGCACGTCTACAACCGCGACATCCTGATTTCGTGCGTGGCGGGCGCGCTCGCATCGGTGATCACCGCGCTGGCCAACATGGCAATGTGGTTCGGAGCTTTTGGCGGCGACCGCGAGCAAGGCGCGAACCCCTTTGCACTGCTGCTGGTTTCGCTACTGGGGCCCATCGCGGCGACGGTGGTCCGGCTCGCCGTGTCCCGGTCGCGGGAGTATCAGGCCGACGAGTCGGGCGCTGTGCTGACCGGGGACCCGTTGGCGTTGGCGTCGGCGCTGCGCAAGATTTCCGGCGGTGTGCAGATGGCGCCGTTGCCGCCGGAGCCGCAGCTGGCCAGCCAGGCGCACCTGATGATCGCCAACCCGTTCCGTGCGGGTGAGCGGATCGGGTCGCTGTTTTCGACCCACCCGCCGATCGAGGACCGCATCCGCCGGCTGGAGGCGATGGCGCGCGGGTGACTGCCGCGTCGACGTCACCTGTGCTATCAAATCCGCGTGAACCGGTACACCTTTCGCGTGCAGTGGTCGCGCGAGGAACGCCAATACGTCGGTAGGTGCGTCGAGTTGCCGTTCTTGTCGCGACCGGCGCCGACCGCGCGAGAGGCCCTGGCCGCGACTTCGGACGCCGTCGACGAGCATTTGCGTGCCTTGCGGGACAGCGACCAAGAGCCGCCCGAACCGTTGACCGAACGTCGGTATAGCGGGAGATTCATCGTGCGAACCTCACCCGCATTGCATGAGCGGTTGGCTATCGAAGCTGCCGAGGAGCGGATCTCGATGAACCAGTTGGTGGTTCAGAAGCTCGCCGGGCGTCCGCTTGGCAGCGGCCTCGGGGCGATCCTCTTCGAATAGAGCTCGCTCGATGCATTTCGAATTGTGATATCGCCTGTGATATCGCATTTTGACAGGCACTGTGGCCCCGGAGCGCCGGTCTAAACCATCAGTGCCTTTTGAATGCGATATCGCAGGCGATATCGCTCTAGCCGCTAGGCGGCGGCTTCGGGACGTTTCCCTTCGGCCGGCCCGTGCACGCGAGCCGAATGCCCTCTTTCCAGCACACCCCGAATGCGAACCTTGCCGCCGGTGGCACGGTGCTGGCGCTGCCAGTCCGTAATCGCCTGGTGTGCAGCGTGATCGAGGTAGCTGACCGCGATGTGAAGCGTCACCGTGGCGCGTTCGGGCACCGAGGCAAGCTCGCGAGTAAGCCGGGGCAGCGAGAGGAAGGTGCACGCGCCTTCGACGATCACCCGCCATTCGTCGCCCACGGGCTGGACATCCACCTTGGCTCGTATCACACGCCATCCGGTCATCGCGATGGCCAGCGCCAGCCCGATCACGACGCCGTGCAGCAGATTCAGGAAGACGACCGCGACGATGGTCACCAGGTAGATGGCCAAATCGCCGGTCTTCAAAGCGGTTTCGATGTGTGCCGGTTGCAGCAACTGAATCCCGATGACAATGAGCAGCCCGGCCAGCGCCGCAGTAGGGATCTGCTCGATGAGGCCGGCAAACGGAAGTGTGAACAGCAGGATCCAAAAACCATGCAGGATGGTCGATGCGCTGGTTTTCGCCCCCGCCTTGATATTGGCCGAGCTGCGTACGATCACACCCGCGATGGGCAGCCCACCGATCCCGCCCGACACGATGTTGGACGCACCCTGACCGATCAGCTCGCGGTTGAGTTCGGTGCGCGGTCCGTTGTGCATTCGGTCGGTGGCGACTGCGGTGAGCAGACTTTGGACGCTGGTGATCAGCGTGACGGTGATAACCCCCAGGACGACGGCCGCCCAATTGCCGTGGGGCAGTGCCGGCAGCTGCAGCGCTTCCAGGACCGACCCGTCCAGCGTGATCCGGGATACCTGGAACGGAAACACCACTGAGATCGTCGTCACCACCACGATCGCCACCAACGGCCCGGGAACAGCGGCCAGCTTGGCCGGCGCCCAGCGCCAGGCAACCATGATGGCGATCACCAGCATGCCGAGGATGAGTCCGGGCCGGTGCGCGCCCAGAATCTGCGCCGGCAACCCAATTACGTTGTCCCAGGCCGAACTATGGGACTCCCCACCGAGCAACACGTGGGTTTGCTGAAGCGCGATGGTGATTCCGATGCCGGCCAGCATCGCGTGCACCACCACCGGTGAGATAGCAAGGGCCGCACGCGCGACACGGCTCAGGCCCAACAGCACTTGCATGGCGCCGGCGGCGACCGTGATGAAACAGGTTATGCCCCAGCCAAACTCGGCGATCAAATCGGCCACCACCACGGTAAGGCCCGCCGCAGGTCCGCTGACCTGCAGCGGCGATCCGCCCAGTGCGCCGCCAACGATCCCGCCGACGATCGCGGCGATGAGTCCGGCCAGAACCGGCGCATCCGAGGCGATCGCAATGCCCAGTGACAAGGGCAGCGCCACAAGGAAAACCACCAGCGAGGCAGGCAAGTCGTGTTGCGTGATTGATCGCAATCGATCGATTTGCGATGGCTGGTAAAGCTTTTCGATTTGTTGCATCGGTCCGATGCCCCCGCCCATATACGTCGTATCACGTACTCGTAATATTCTGGCGCACAGGCGAATACAATTATTCGCCGAGAATGTCCTGGAACGCCTTTGTTCTGGATCTTGAACGCCTAGTGCCTTGTTCGAAGGTATTGGCGCGGGCGCACCTCGGCAACCGGACGCGCAAGGTGCATAGCGAACGCAAATCTTTACTGTGACTGGCGTGACGTTTAAAAACCCGAGCCGTGAACTTCGTGTCCCGGTACCTCGGCGATCAGCCCCTCGTAGGCCTGCTCCACCGACGAGCCGTGGTTGATGACGGCGTCAACCTCGCGGGCGATCGGCATGTTCAGTCCGAATTCATTGGCGAATTCCATGATCACGCTGGCCGCCTTGACGCCTTCGGCAACCTGATTCATCGATGCGATGATCTCGTCGATCGGTTTGCCCGCGCCGAGCTGTTCGCCGACATGGCGGTTGCGGCTGCGCTGACTGGTGCACGTGACGATCAAGTCGCCAAGACCGGCCAGTCCCGGGAACGTCTCGCTCTTGCCGCCCAGCGCCACACCCATCTTCGTCATCTCGCGCAGTGCGCGAGCGATGACCAGAGCCCGGGTGTTTTCGCCGATGCCCAGTGAGTAGCCCATCCCCACCGCGATGGCGAAGACGTTCTTGAGGGCGCCCGCCGTCTCGACACCGATGACATCGTCGGTGGTGTACACGCGGAAACGCCGGGTGCGAAACAGCGCCGACAGCCGCGTCGCCAAATGCTGGTCGGGCATGGCCAGCACTGCGGCGGCGGCATAGCCCTCAGCCACCTCACGGGCGATGTTCGGCCCGGCCAGAATGCCGGCCGGATGACCGGGCAGGATCTCCTCGACGATCTGCGACATCCGCATATTGGTGCCCTGCTCGAGCCCTTTGACCAGGGAGACTACCGGCACCCAGGGTCGCAGTTCCTTGCTCAGCTCGGTGAGCACGCCGCGAAAGCCGTGCGAGGGCACGCCCATGACGACGACATCGGCGCAATTGGCGGCCTCGGCGAAATCGGTAGTGGCCCGCAGCGTCTCGCTGAGTAGAACTTCGTTGCCCAGATAGCGGCTGTTGCGGTGCTTTTCGTTGATGTCGGTGGCGGTCTCCTCCGAGCGCACCCATTGCAGCGTCGGGCCGCGGCGCGCGCAAATGGACGCAACGGTGGTGCCCCAGGAACCGCCACCGAGGACAACGACGTTGGGTTCACGCATCTGAGCTGCCATGGGGTTCAGCGTAAACCCAGAATTACCCGGCTAAAGGTGCCCGGTCTGCAGCGCGGCCGAACAGCATGGCCTCCTCGATGCGGTCGAACCGGTAGTCGATGGCGTCGGCGAAGTAGTTCTGCCGGACATTCCACGGTCGCTTGGTGCCCGACTTGGGTAGGGCGTGCAGCGCCCGTCGCACGTAGCCGGCCTGAATGTCCCACGCCGGCTTCTCGGCCATCGGCTGGTCACCCAGGTGCGGAGTGGCGTGGGTGTAGCCGTGAGCTGCCATGAACTCCAGCAGTTTTGCCGTCGCCCGTGCGGTCATGTCGGCGCGCAGCGTCCAGGACGCGTTCGTGTAGCCGACGCACCAGAACAGATTCGGCACGTCCTCGAGCATGTGCGCCTTGTAGACGAAGCGGTCCCGGGGATTGATCTCGACTCCGTCGATGCTGATCGTGGCGCCGCCGAGGGCCTGCAACTGCAGGCCGGTGGCGGTCACGATGATGTCGGCATCCAAGTGGTTGCCCGACTTCAGCGCGATTCCGGTGGCATCGAAATGCTCGATGTTGTCGGTGACGACGTCGGCGTGGCCGTCGGCGATGGCGTTGTACAGATCGGCGTCGGGAATCAGGCACAGCCGCTGGTCCCAGGGGTTGTACCGGGGCTTGAAATGGGTGTCGACGTCGTAGCCCTTGGGCAGGCTGTTGATCGCCTTGCGCCGCAGCATCCACTTGATCATCCCCGGTAACTTGCGCGACAAGAACCAGAGCACCGCTTCCATCAAGGCGTTGTAGGTGCGGATTACCAAGTGAGCAGGCCTGCGCGGCAACAGTTTACGGCTGACCGCGGCAACCTTGCTGTATTTGGACGCCGAGATGAGATAGGTCGGCGAGCGTTGCAGCATGGTCACCTTTGCGGCGCGTTCTGCCATCGATGGGATCAGCGTGACCGCGGTTGCTCCGCTGCCGATCACCACGACCTTCTTGCCCGTGTAGTCCAATTCCTCCGGCCAGTGCTGCGGATGGATGACGGTCCCGCCGAACTGCTCGATGCCAGGGAATTCGGGTGTGTAGCCCTCGTCGTAGTTGTAGTAGCCGCTGGCGAAGAACACGAACCGGCCGCGGTACTGCTTTTGGGTATTCCCGCCGTCTTGCTCGACGCTGACCGTCCAGGTGTCGGTCGACGAATCCCAGTTGGCTGCGCGGACGTAGGTGTTGAACCGGATGTGGTCGTCGATCCCGTACTTGTGGGCGGTATTGGTCAGGTACTCGCGGATGTGATCGCCGTCGGCGACCCCTTCCTCGCGCGTCCACGGCTCGAACGGAAAGCTGAGCGTGAAGATGCTGCTGTCCGATCGCACACCGGGATAGCGGAACAGATCCCAGGTGCCACCGATCTGCGCCCGCCGCTCCAGGATGACGTAGCTCAGCCGGGGGTTGCGCTCGGTGAGCCGATAAGCGGCGCCGAGGCCGGAGATGCCGGCGCCGACGATGATGACGTCGACGTCGGTTGCCTGATGGGGGGTCACGGTCATCGCGAGCCCCGCTATCGGTAGTTCACGAACTGCAGCGCTACGTCGAGGTCGGCCTGTCGCAGCAGCGCCTGAACGGCCTGCAGGTCGTCGCGCTTCTTGCTGGTGACGCGAACCTCGTCGCCCTGGATCTGGGTTTTGACGGTCTTAGGGCCCTCGTCGCGGATGAGTTTGGTGATCTTCTTGGCGTTCTCGCTGCTGATGCCCTGCTTGAGGGTTCCGGTGACCTTGTAGGTCTTGCCCGAGGCCTGTGGGTCGCCGGCGTCAAAGGCCTTCATCGAGATGTCGCGGCGGATCAGCTTCTCCTTAAACACGTCCACGGCGGCCTTGACGCGCTCCTCGGTGGACGAGACGAGCTCGACGGCCTCCTCGCCCTTCCAGGCGATCGTCGTGTCGGTGCCGCGGAAGTCGAACCGTGTCGAGAGTTCCTTGGCGGCCTGGTTCAGCGCGTTGTCAACCTCCTGGCGGTCGATCTTGCTGACGATGTCGAACGATGAGTCCGCCATGCGATAGCCCCTCCTCCATTGGTGCTAGCCGTTTGTGAACTGTCTACCCGTTCGTTGTAACCTGCTAGGCGGCAGGTTGCCCGAGCGGCCAATGGGAGCGGACTGTAAATCCGTCGCGAAAGCTTCACAGGTTCGAATCCTGTACCTGCCACCACCATTGCTACAGGGGATAGAGCGGCTCAGCGGCCGGCGAGCACAACGTCAGGGTGCGCCGGCGCCGCCGCCCCCGCCGCTGCCGCCGGCGCCGCCGTTGGCGCCGCCGGCGCTCATGCCGGTGTTGCCAGGGGCCCCATCGCTACCGTCGCCGTTTGCGGTGTCGCCGCCGGTGCCGCCCTGGCCTCCGGTCCCGCCGTGGCCACCGATGCCGTTGTCGCCCGCGCCGTTGCCGCCGCTGCCGCCGGTTCCCCCGGTGCCACCAGTGCCGCCGCTGCCGCCCTGGACGCCATTGGAGTAGCTGGAGGCGCCGGTGCCGCCCATGCCGCCGGTACCGCCGGCGCCGCCGACGCCATCGAAGTTCCTGGACGCACCGCCGTTGCCGCCGTTGCCGCCGGCCCCGCCCGGGCCGTTGGTCCCGGGAAAGCCGCTTGTGCTTACCCCGCCCTGGCCACCTTGCCCTCCGGCGCCACCGGCACCCCCTGTCTCGCTACCGTTGCCGCCGGTGCCGCCACTGCCGCCGTTGCCCCCACCGGTGGGGCCGTTGCTACCCAGCCAGCTCGCCGCGGAGCCGCCGCCGTTGCCGCCGCCGCCGCCGGCGCCACCTTTACCGGCTGGGCCGAGGCCGGTGCCGCCGGCGCCGCCGTTCCCGCCGGTGCCGGGAGAACCAACAGACAGGTCGCTGCCGCCGTTGCCGCCGGTCCCGCCGTTGCCGCCGGTGACGTACCCAGCGCCGCCAGCGCCGCCGTTGCCGCCGTTGCCACCGGGAGCGAGGGTCTGGGTGGGAAGAGGGCCAGTGAAGCCGCCGGAGCCGCCGTCGCCACCGGTTCCGCCGTCGCCACCGGTTCCGCCAAAGCCGGCGGCGTCACCACCGCTACCGCCGGTGCCGCCCGCGCCGCCACCACTTGGGCCGTTGCCAAACGGTATCGCTGGGCCATAGCCGCCGTTTCCGCCAGTGCCCCCGGTGCCCCCGTTGCCGCTGTTGCCGTTGCTGCCGCCATTGCCTCCGGTACCGCCGGCTCCGGCGCTGCCGCCATTGCCTCCGTTGCCGCCGCCGCCGCCACCACCGAAGCCCTGCAGTTTGTTGCCGTCGCCGCCGTTGCCGCCGCTGCCCAGGCCCGTACTGGGGCCGTTGCTGCCACCGTTGCCGCCGTTTCCGCCGTTGCCGCCGGTTCCGCCGATACCGGCATTGCCCCCGTCGCCACCGGCCCCGGCGTTGCCGCCGTTGCCGCCGTTAGTGCCGTTGTTGTCGCCGCCCGTGATGCCGTTGCCGCCATTGCCGCCGCCGCCGCCGGTGCCGCCGACACCGCCGCTGCCGTTAGTGCCGCCGGCATCTGTGTTGCCGCCGGCACCGCCTTGCCCGCCTTGCCCGCCAGTCCCGCCGGCCAAGCCGGTGTCGCCGTTTCCGCCGTTGCCGCCATTACCGCCGCTGCCGCCGGCGCCGCCGGCGCCCGGGGTGCCGCCGCTGCCACCGGAGCCGACGTGACCGCCGGCGCCGCCGGCGCCGCCGGTCCCGCCGGTCCCACCATCGCTGCCGGGGTTGTGGTTCACGTTCCCGTTGGCGCCGTCGACGCCGGTTCCGCCGGTGCCGCCGGCACCGCCCGCGCCGCCGCTGCCATTGGTGCCGCCGACGCCGGCGTTGCCGCCGTCGCCGCCGACGCCGCCCGTTCCGCCGCTGCCGCCGGCTGAGCCGAACCCGGCGATGGCGTCGCCGCCGGTGCCGCCGGCACCGCCGGTGCCGCCGCGGCCGCCGGTACCACCGGCATCGGCGTTACCGCCGGCACCGCCTTGCCCACCGCTGCCGCCGGCATAGCTGGCATAAGCGGCGCCGCCGGCGCCGCCGGTCCCGCCCGCCCCGCCAATGCCTGCCCGGGCGGCCGAACTGCCGCCGCCGTCGAGACCGCCTGCTCCGGCGCTGCCGCCTGCCCCGCCGTTTCCGCCGTTTCCGCCGCTGAAGTATCCAGGCAATGGTCCGTCGGCGCCACGGGAGCCGGTGCCGCCCGAACCGCCGTCGCCGCCAATGCCACCGCTGCCGGTACCAAAACCGTTGCCACCGGATCCTCCGGTCCCGCCTGCCCCGCCGTCCAGGCCGGTGTGCCCGTCGGCCGCTAGGCCCGTGGAGTCGCCGCCGGCACCGCCGCTGCCGGCGGCCCCGCCGTCGCCGCCAGCGCCATTGACCCCGTTAGCCGTAACACCGGCGCCGCCGGCACCGCCCTGGCCGCCGAGGCCGCCGGAGCCACCGGTGCCGAACAGCAGCCCTCCTTTACCGCCGGCCCCGCCGTTGCCGCCGCTTCCACCGGCCTGCCCCGCATCGCCTGGCGTGCCAACGCCGCCGGCCCCGCCGTTGCCGCCGTGCCCGAACAACCCGGCCGCCCCGCCGTTGCCGCCGTTTTGGCCGATCCCGCCGGAGCCGCCATTGCCGCCGTTGCCGAACAACCACCCGCCGTCTTGCCCGTTGGCGCCGGTACCGGCGGCACCGTTGGCGCCGTTGCCGATCAGCGGGCGTCCGCCGACGACCGCTGCGTACCGCGCATTGAGCTGGGCGAATGGGTCCTGCCCATTTTGCAGCGCGAGCACGAAGTTGTTCAGGCCCTCGGAAAGCTCGTAGAGGTTCGAACCGAGGGCGACAGTGCGGGCGAACTGTTCGTTGAAGGTTGCCGCAGTGGTGCTGAGGTCTTGGTATTGCTGACCCCAGCCGCTGAACAACGCCGCGATCTGGGCAGACACTTCGTCGCCGGCCGCGGGCAGCAACTGCGTGGTGGCCGCGGCCGCCGCGAGGTTGGCCACGGAGATGGCTGAGCCGATGCCGGTGATGTCGGTGGCTGCTGCCGTCATCAGCTGCGGCGAAGCGAAAACGTACGACAACGCAGTTCTCCTGTCTCTGTCGCAATGGCGCGAAGGTCGACTGATCCTGTGCGCCCCGCGATGAGCAATCGCTGGAGAAAACTTGAACGCGCTGGTGCGCGCGGGTCAGATCCGCTGGATCGGCGGATGGTCAGCCGACCACGGCTGGGCCGACTCCAGTTGCGCCGCAAGGCGAATGAGAACGTCCTCGCGGCCGTAGCCGGCGGCGAGCTGAATGCCGATTGGCAGTCCCTCGGCATTGCGGTGCAACGGCAGGCTGATCGCCGGCTGACCGCTCATGTTGAACGGGGGAGTGAACGCGGCGAATTGCCCGCCGCGGCGCATCGGCGCCGTTGGGTGCTGCGGATCGTTCTCGAATTCGCTGAGCAGTAGTGGTGGTTCGGTGAGCGTTGGCGTGAGCAGCACGTCCCAGCCGTCGGCCCACCACTGCTGCAGTGCCCGCCGGAATGCATAGATGGCGGCCTGGGCTGCCGCGTAGTCGATGGCGCTCAACCGCTGCGCACGCTCGATGAGCACCCAGTTCACCGGCTCGATGTCGTCGGCGGTCACCTCGCGCCCGAGGGTCTGGCTGTACTCGCGCGCCGCCATCGCCAGCTGGGTGCACCACAGTGCCATGAACTTCTGGGTCAACGTGGTGTCGGCGAGAGCTGCCGGCCACGCCGGCTCGACAATGTGACCGAGCCCGTCGAGCAACGCAGCCGCCGCCCGTACCGCCAAAATGCAGTCCTCGTGCAGGAATTCGCCGCGCGGATGCACGTCGAGGAGTCCGATGCGCAATCGGCCGGGTGCTGCGCCCACCTCGTCGACATACGGTCGCTGCGGCGCCGGCGCGATGACGCTGTCGCCCACCCCCGGGCCGCGCAGGGCGTCCAGCAGTCCCGCGGTGTCACGCACGGTGCGGCTCACGCACAGCTCCACTCCCAGCCCCGTCTCGGCGCGCGCGGGCCCGAGCGTGATACGGCCCTGGCTCGGTTTGAGGCCCACCAGCCCGCAGCACGAAGCGGGAATGCGAATGCTGCCGCCGCCGTCCGAGGCGTTGGCAAACGGGACCATTCCCGCAGCAACGGCCGCGGCGGCGCCGCCGCTGGATCCGCCCGGCGTGCGGTCGGGCGCCCACGGATTGCGGGTCGGTCCCCAGGCCAGTGGCTGGGTGGTCGGCAGACTGCCCATCTCCGGGCTGTTCGTCCGCCCGGCGATCACCAGCCCGGCCGCCTTGCAGCGGGCCACCAGCGTCGTGTCGGTGGTATCGATCTTGCCCGCCGCCTTCAACGCGGCATTGCCGTTGGACAGCGTCTGCCCGGCGAAGCTGGTGTAGAGGTCCTTGAGCAGAAAGGGCACGCCGCGGAATGGGCCGGCGGGCAGACCGGGGTCCGCCGCGATTTCGCGGGCGTGCTCGAACCATTCGATGACCACGGCATTCAACGCGGGGTTGGCCTGCTCAATCCGGTAGATCGCCGCCTCCAGCAATTCGCTGGCGGTGACCTGGCCGGTGGCGACCAGTCGCGCCTGATCCGTGGCGTCCAGCCACCGGGTCTGCTCGGCGAGTTCAGTCATGGTTCGCCTCAGTGGATTCGGGCGCTGCCGCCCAAGCCGATCTCCAGCACACTGCCGGTGATGACGCCCGGGTCTGCGACCAGGTAGAGCACTCCGCGACTGACGTCCTCGGGTTGCAGCCACGGTTTCGGTATCGGGTTGGCCTTCATCATCCGGCGGACCAGATCGTCGGGAACATCGTCACCGCCCGGCGGCTGCACCATCGGCGTCTGCGTCGTGGTCGGGCAGACCACGTTGACCGTGATGCCCTCTTTGGCGACTTCCAGGGCGACGGACTTGGCCAGCCCGATCACCCCCCACTTCGTGGCGTTGTAGGCAGCGAGCTCGGGGATGCCCATGCGGCCCCCCATCGACGAAGTGACCACGATCCGGCCGTACTGTTGCCGCCGCATCACCGGTATGGCCGCGCGCAGGGTATGAAACGCACCGGTCAGGTTGGTGTCGACCAGTTGCTGCCAAACTCGGTCGCTGACCCCTTCCAGTGGTCCGGTGCTGACGATGCCGGCGTTGGCCACCACGATGTCGAGCCTGCCGAGATCCTTGACCGTTTGTTCGACCGCTGCGTCAACCTGAGCCGAGTCGCGCACGTCAACCGCGATCGGCACGCAGCGCCTGCCCAGCTCCGCGACGAGTTTGGCGGTGTCGTGCAGGTCGTCCTCGGTGCCCAGTGGGTAGGTCAGGTCCGACATGGGGCCCGGCGCATCGGCGGCGACGATATCCGCGCCCTCGGCGGCCAGAGCCAGCGCATGCGCGCGCCCCTGGCCGCGCGCCCCCCCGGTGATCAACGCGACCCGTCCATCCAAGGCACCCACAGACCGCTACGTTAGGACACGCGAATACCACGATCGACGCCGGCGCCGCCAGTGTGGCGGTGAACTTCTCGCCCTTCGCGATTTCTATGCGACACACGTCAGTACCGCGTCGATCCTGCCGCTATGACGCGGGCAAACAGCGCATCACCGCGGGCATGCCTAACCGACCCCGCTGCGCACGCTTTCGCCGATCGCAAAGCGCGGGTGCAGTACGGTTCGCAGTGAGGAAGGGGTGTGCATGGACGACGGCGTGCAGGCCACAATGCGTTCCCTGGATGAAGCTTTCCCGGCCGTCGCGACCCGCGACGCCATAGTGATCGGCGCGGGGTTCGCCGGGCTCTACGCCGTGCACCGGGCGGTCGAGGCGGGTTTTTCGGTGCTCGGTATCGAGGCCGCGCCCGGGGTGGGCGGCACGTGGTATTGGAACCGGTATCCCGGCGCGCGCTGCGACGTCGAAAGTGTCGACTACTCCTACTCTTTCGACGAGGAGCTACAGGCGGCCTGGACGTGGACGGAGCGGTTCGCGGCGCAACCCGAGATCCTGGCGTACCTGGAGCATGTCGCGGATCGGTTCGACCTGCGACGTCACTACCGGTTCGGCACCGAGGTGGTCGGGGCGCGCTTCGACGAGGCCCGCGGGGAATGGGTGGTGGACGCGTCGTCCGGCGACACTTTCCGGGCGCGCTTCCTGCTCTGTGCCACCGGGTGTCTGTCGAGGCTGAACCGCCCCGATATTCCCGGCATGTCCGACTACACCGGCCAGGTGTACTTCACCGCGGCCTGGCCCCGCGACGATCCGGACTTGCGGGACAAGCGAATTGGGGTCATCGGCACTGGGTCCTCGGGCATCCAGATCATTCCGATCCTTGCCGCGCAAGCCAAGTCGCTGGTGGTGCTCCAGCGGTCTCCGAATTACACCATCCCGATGCCCAATCACCCGTGGTCGCAAGAGGATCTGCAACGGATCCGGCAGGAATATCCCGAGCGACGGCGGCGCTCGGCATATGCGGCGTCCGGAACACCGCACGGCACGTATCACCAGAACGCGGTCGACACCGATCCCGCGGAACGCGATGAGGCGCTGTGGCGGCGCTGGCGCGAGGGGGGTGTGTTGTTCGCCAAAACCTTTCCCGACCAGACCAGTGATTTGGCCGCCAACGACATCGCACGCCGGTTCGCCGAGGACCGCATCCGCGAGATCGTGACCGACCCCGCGGTGGCCGCGGATTTGATACCGGTCGACCATCCGATCGGGACCAAGCGCATCTGCACCGACGCCGGCTACTACGCGACGTTCAACCGGGAAAACGTGCGGCTGGTGAACCTGCGCCGCGAGCCCATCGAAGCCATTACCGCCGACGGGGTGCGCACCAGCACGGCCACCTACCGCTGCGAAGTACTAGTGCTGGCAACCGGTTTCGACGCGTTGACGGGCGCGCTGACCAGAATCGACCCGGTTGGCCGCGGCGGTCAGCGACTGACCGATATCTGGGCCGAGGGGCCGCTCACCTTCCTCGGCGTGATGGTGCCGGGCTTGCCGAACCTGTTCAGCTTCAGCGGCCCGGGCAGCCCGTCGGTGCTGGCCAACATGGTGTTGCACGCCGAGGTGCAGGTGGACTGGGCGGTCCAGCTGCTGCGGGCGGCACGAGCAGGCGGTATCACCGAAGTCGAGCCGCACCGTGACGCCGCCGTCGAGTGGACCGCGCGTGTTGCGCAGGCGGCCGAGCGGACGCTGTTTCCCAAGGCGCAATCGTCGTGGTACTTGGGCGCCAACATCGAAGGAAAGAAGCGGATCTTCATGCCCTATGCCGGAGGTTTCGGTGCCTACCGAAAGTTCTGCGACGACGTCGCGCGCCGCGACTATGCCGGGCTGGTGCTGACCACCGCCGGAAACGCCCGGTAGGCAAGTCCTCAACGCCGCCGGCGGACGCAGACACCTCGTACGCACCAAATGAACCCGCGGCGATGCATAGGCGTCGTGACCCGAGGCGGCTGCCGGCATCCGTCGTCCTGGCTGGGCGCGGAGCCTTCGCCGTCGCCGAGGTATTGGGCCGGCGCCGGCAACGGCGGATCTGCGTGGGCCACCGGAGACGCCGGTCACCCCGACCAGCATCTTGAGCACACAGCCGATCGTCTCGGATGTGCGCATCGCCACGTTCGGGGTGCGATAACGATTTGATCTGCACATGGTGCTGCGATGCACGGTTGATTAACGTCGCCGTCGCAGGTGCGAACATCACCTAGCGACAGCGGGGATCTCACCGCCACCCCCTCGAGATGAGATCCCCGCTGCACTTCCCGCGATGCACCCGACGGCCACTTAGAACCACGGCCCTGGATAGTGGCCGTCCTCGTCGCGCACCAACAGGATTTCCCGGCATTCTCCACCCGAGGATGCCGACGTCTCACCCCGACAAACCAGCGTCCAACCCGATATCCGCCCGAACGGTCGCACGGCCCAGCTCGAGGTGACTGGTTCGGTCGCAGGCAACGCGATCGCCGAGAACTTGCCGGCAGCGTTGGTGATGTAGAGGTGGCCGTCGAAGTACGCCAGTTTGGCGATCGACGATTTGTTGACCTCGTCGCGATTCTTCAGGAAATCCCAGTGCTGGGTCCGCAAATTCCAGACACCGAAACCGAACTGTGAAGTCGGGGAAGCATGACCGTCGATGAACAATTGCCCGTCGGCCAGCGTCGTCGTCAGTCCGGCGCCGGAAACCCGTTCGGAGTCACCGATTTTGACGATCGTTCGGGCGTTCAGGTCGAAAAACGTCGTCGACAGGACAGAGCCGTCCGAGCGGGTTATCTGCACCAGCCGCTCAGGTCCGTCGAACAGTTCGCCATCCACCGTCAGCACGTCGTTGTCCTGATAAATGGGCTCGCCCGTCGGCAGCCGCAGCTGGACACCCGATGTCCGGCCGGCCTCGGTGTTGCGCTGCAACGAAAGAACGTCCTGCCAGGCTCGGGCGGGCTGCGGATCGTCCCACATGGCCGACAGATCGGCATTCGAAAGCATCACGGTCCGGGGCGGTTTCAGGCTGTGCCCATCGGAAAAGGCGTTCGTCCAGGCCACCCCGGACGTGGTGCCGGCCAGCCCCCAGTTCTTGGCCGTGGTCAGTTGCAGGTCCGGCGCCGGCGGCGGTAGCTCGCGCGTTGCCGACGGCCGGCTCGATCCGAGATCGAACACGTATGCCGTTGCTACGGTCGTTTCGGGTTGCAGCGGCTGTGCGTGGCGCGCCGTCGCCACCAGATACGCAACCTTCGGTTCGGCCGCCGTGCCCGAAAGCGCGCACGCGGCACCTAGTACGTCAACGCCGGCGCCCACCGCCGGTATGGCAGGTGTTACCAGTTGTCCGGTTTTCGTGTCGAATACCTTGGGTCGGATCTTGTCCAGTGCTGTCTTGCCGAGGGTGAAGTCGTCGGGGCATCCGTAGTAGACCGTTCCGCCGTAGCTCTTCCAATCTTTGGCCAGAACGCTGGCGCGCCCGGGCGGCGGCGGCGCGACCGGACTGACGGCCGGTTTCGCAGTGGAGGGAACCGGGGCGGCGGCAGGCGGGGCGGCCGGCCCGGAACACGAAGAAACCCCCAGGCACACGGCCGCCGCGAACGCCGCGACTCCGCGCCGGGACACAGGTATCCCCGATAGCAGACTCATTAGCGAATTCCCCCCGCTAAGTCCTCTCCCGACCGAGCCTAAGGCGGCTGGCGGCATCTCGCGACTCGAGCGAGCCTCCCGGCCCGCTTAGGGTGGACAGATGAGCGCCGGCGAACAGCGCGCGGGGGTCGACCTGACGAACCTCGATCAGCCGCTGAGTCCGGATGCCGCGGCCACCAAGCGCGATCTGGTCGACTACCTGGATGCGGTGGCCGACGCGATGTTGCCCGGCCTGGCCGGTCGGCCGCTAACCGTGCTGAGGGTGCTGCGCGGGCGGGCACCGTTCATGCAGAAGAATGTGCCGAAATACACCCCGGATTGGGTGCGCACTGTTGCGATATGGGCAGAGGCGTCCCACCGCGAGGTGCATTACCCCATCTGCGACGACAGACGCACGCTGCTCTGGCTGGCCAATCAGCGCGCCGTCGAGTATCACCCGACACTGGGCCTGGCCGACAACATCTACCGGCCCACCCATCTCGTACTCGACCTCGACCCGCCCGCCGGCGGCGACTTCGCCGCGGTGGTCAACGTCGCATATCTGGTCCGGCAGGCGCTGGCGGACTGCGGTCTTGCCGGCGCGGTGAAAACCAGTGGCGCCAAGGGAATTCACATCTTTGTGCCGGTCGACGACCACGCGCCGGTGGACGACGTCGCGGCGGCCACCCGCGCGCTGGCAGCTCGTGCGGAAAAACTCGATCCTTCCTTGGCGACAACGGCTTTCATCGTGGAGGACCGCGCGGGCAAGGTGTTCGTCGACTCCACCCGCGCCGGCGGCGCGACCGTCGCGGCCGCCTATAGCCCCCGCTTGCGCCCCGGCACACCGGTGTCGTTTCCCGTCGACTGGTCAGAGCTGGACCGCATCAACCCCGCCGACTTCACCGTGCACACCGCCATCCATGCGCTGTGCGGACGCGACCCGTGGGCCGAATCGATGCCCGAACCTCAATGTCTGCCAAGCGATCTCATCGAACACGGACGAACCATCCCCGTCGCCCGGGTGGCGGCCATGCACGAAGGGAAGCGACGTGCCCGGGCGCGACGCGCCAACGACCACCCGTGAGAATGACCAGTCCCGCGATATGCTGCCGTCGAAACCGTGTGAGGGGAGATCGAGTTGTCCACCTTCAAGCGGTACCTCGGCTTTCAGCTGATGATGTTCGTATTCGGCATCGTCGGGCCGATCTTCTTGATCATGTTCTTCGCCACCCAGCCCGACCCGGCCATGAAGTGGGCGTATTGGGCGGGGCTTTTCGTCACCTACTTCGACATAGTGATCGCACTCGGGCTCACCAAGTCGACCGGCAATATCTCCTGACCAGCTAATTGGTCAATTTGCCTCCATTTCGGGGCCGGTTACTGGGCGTCGTGGCCGTGGCCCGGCCGGACACCTCTCATTAGGCTCACCGCCCAACCGAATTGAGGCGATGACCATGTCCCACGAACTGCTGTTCAAGCGAGAAGCAGACGGTGTACGCGGCCGTTTACGGCTTCTTCGGCGACGACGTCGTCGAGTGAGCAGCCAACCCCGGCTGAGTAGACAAAAGGAGGTGATAATGCTCCACGAGCTGCTGTTTTGCGAGAAGGCGACTGTGTACGGAGCGCAGTTCAGTTTCTGCGGTGACGACGTCGTCGAATGAGCGGATCCGCGCGACCAGCCGCGCGTGTGCAAACTGCCCCCCTGCGGCGCCCGGTCAGTGGGCGAAACGCCCATGGCAGCTGGGCAGATGCCCGTTTAAGCTCGCCCTGCGCGAAAGTGCGCGGCATCTCGGCGAATCCTATGCGGTACATGACGGCATGCGAAGGAAGCGAGGAGGTGACCATGTCCCACGAGCTGCTGTTCAGCGAGAAGCAGACGGTGTACGGAGCCTATTTGGCTTTCTGCGGCGACGACGTTGTCGAGTGAGCAGATAACCACCGATCTGAACGTCCGCGGAATCCCGTCGTCGCGTCGAGACGGGATTCCGCGGCACCCCTGGTGATCTCCAAGCAGGGAGGAGGTGAACCACATGTCACACGAACTCCTGTTCTGCGAGAAGGAATCCGCGCACTCGTCTTCTTTCATGTTCTGCGGC
The DNA here is from genome assembly GCF_002116635.1 of Mycobacterium szulgai. GTDB lineage: Bacteria > Actinomycetota > Actinomycetes > Mycobacteriales > Mycobacteriaceae > Mycobacterium > Mycobacterium szulgai. The sequence goes on from NZ_LQPW01000031.1 coordinate 171,566, forward strand.
GATGACGCCATCGAGTGAGCGCCACATCGATCCGAACACCGTGGGTCCCGTCGTCTCATCGAGACGGAACCCCGCTATGTCCCCGCTATCTCAAAAGCACGATCCACAGAAAGAAACGCGATGTCCGAAGCGGCAGCCGTAGCCGTCGACATGCTGACTGGGCCGGACTGGTCGCACTGGCCGAAGCGGGTATTGGGTTCCGGCGACCCGACGACGATCGGGCATCGGGACGGGACGTACCGCGTCGTCAGCCCCGATGAGACCTGGCTGGCCGTGCAACCCCTGCTCGAAACTGCCGGCATCACCCGAGTTGCCGATCTGACCTGGCTGGACGAAATCGGCATTCCCACTGTCCAAGCCGTGCGGCCCGCCTCTGTGACGTTGTCGGTGAGCCAGGGCAAGGCCCGCACCTACCGCGCTGCTCAAGTCTCGGCGGTGATGGAATCCCTGGAGACTTGGCACGTCGAGAACGTCACCCCTGACCTATTCCACACGGCGGCAACCGAACTCGCTGCAGACCTGACCTACGATCCCGCGCAACTGCGCCGGCCGTACGGCGGCCTTTACCACCCCGACGCGAAGCTGGACTGGATGATCGCCACGACATTGCTGACCGGCCGCCGAACCTGGGTCCCGTGGGGCGCCGTCGCGGTGACCGTGGCAATCAGTGACTGCTGGGCCGCGCCGATGTTCGCGATGGACACCAACGGATTGGCATCGGGCAACAGCTATCACGAGGCCACCCTGCACGCGCTGTATGAGCTCATGGAACGGCACAGCCTGGCCAAGGGCGTCGCGGGCTCCACCATGTTTGAGGTGCCCATCGACGATGTCGCCGGCTCGGATTCCGCCGGTCTGGTTGAGATGATCTACCAAGCCGGCAACGAACTGTACCTGGCGCGAATCGACACCTGGGACGGCTATCACTGCTTTGCCGCCGACCTGGTCTCACCGATGACCGAAATTCCGTTCTGCGGCTTCGGATTACACCACGACCCCAACGTAGCGTTGTCGCGGGCCATCACCGAAGCCGCGCAGTCGCGGCTCACCGCGATCAGCGGAGCCCGCGAGGACCTGCCGTCGGCGATTTACCAGCGTTTCGCCAAGGTGCACAACTTTGCCCCGGCCGGCCACACCATAAAATCGATGCCCCGCGCCGAGCCGATCCGGTGGCAGAGTCGCACAACCGACTCGCTGTCGGAACTGGTGGCCTCGGCGGCCACGGCGGTGGCGCAACGCAGTGGCACCGAACCGCTGGCGGTCGTGTGCGACATCGCCGACAGCAGCGTACCGGTCGTGAAGGTCGTCGCCCCGGGACTGGAGGCCACCGACTCATCGCCGATCCGGACCCCGCTGGAGGAGTCGGAATGACACCTGCAGTGACGCGCGCGGCGACGGGCCCGGAAAGAATCGTCGTCACCGCCGGACCCACGATCGGCGCCGGCGAAATCCGCGCTGTCGTGCCCAATGCCGAAGTGGTACAACCGATTGCGTTCGGTGACGCGTTCCGCTACGGATTGGGTGCGGGCGACACGCTGCTCATCGTCGACGGGCTGTTCTACCAGCAGGCCTCTGTTCGGCACAAAGAGCTGCTGACCTTGATGGACGACGGCGTCCGGGTGGTCGGGTCCTCCAGCATGGGGGCGCTGCGCGCTGCCGAACTCCACCCGTTCGGCATGGAAGGTTACGGCTGGGTCTTCGAGGGGTACCGGGACGGCCTTCTGGAAGCCGACGATGAGGTGGGGATGGTGCACGGCGATCCCGATGACGGTTATCCGGTCTTCGTCGATGCGCTGGTCAACATCCGCCACACCGTGGCGCGCGCCGTCGAATCCGGTTTGTTACCAGATTCATTGGCGAACCAGCTCATCGAAACAGCGCGCAACACCCCCTTCACCATGCGCACCTGGAATCGGCTGCTGGATGCGGTCGGGGTGCGTGAAAACCGGATTCTGGCACGGCAATTGCAATCGTTGCGGGTGGACATCAAGCATGCCGACGCCGTCCTCGCGCTGCGTCAGCTCGCCAGCGAGCCGAAGTTCGCCGCTGTCCGGCCGGGCCCGCCGCCGACCGCATGGTCGGAGCGCTGGCGGCAGCGGTGGGCGCCACCGACGCCCGTCTCGGTCGCAGCCGCCGACGGCGACCCGTCGGTTGTCGAGGTCACCGACGCCGACGTGCTCTCGCTGCTGAGCGTGTGCGCGACCGACCGGTGGGCCTACCTGCCGGCCCTGGAGCAGGTGGCGGCCTGGTACTGGACTTTGACCCATCCTGACCAGCCCGGCAGTGTGCGGGAACGGGCGAATCGTGCCGTCGCCGAAGCGCCGGCCACCGGTTACCGGGACGCCCTGGAAGCGGTGGCCCATCGTTACGCACGGGCCAGGGGCGTCATCGACGAGTCCGGCTTTCCCGAGCCCGTCAAATTGCAATGGCTGACCGCGGAGGAGAACGAAAGCCTGTGCCACGACCCGGCCGGCGTCTCGGGGCGGGTGATCACTCGCACGCTGTTCTTCGCCCGATCCCTACCAGCCGAACAGCACTACCTTGAGCTGCTGCGGGAAGATCCGAGGCTGCCGAAATGGCGGGCCATGACGGCCCGGGCCCTGGCGATGCGGGACAGCCTGGCGCGCCAAAAGCCGCATCTCAATCTGCGCCGGCCAGACCCGACGCTGCTGAAGACGCTGTTCAGTGCCCGGTGGGGCGCCCCGGTGGACCGCATCGAATTGGCCAGTCGCGGCTTGCTGAGCGACGGCGCGTTCTACACCGCCGCGACCATATTCGCCGTGGCGGCCGCCGATGGCCAACTGCCAACCATCGAGGTCGGCAGATTGGGTGTGGCAGAACAGTTTTCGCTCACGAAGCCGGCACGCTAGGGCCGTCGCAAAGCCGGCCGTAGAATGGCGCTGATGCCAAAAAGCGCCACGACCGCCGCCGACAAGTCTCCCAGGTTTCCACCCGGACGCCGGCTCCCGCGATGGATGCAGGCGGCGTTCATGTTCGGCCACGGGCCGCATTTCATTGCCGCCTGCCATCGCCGCTACGGCGACGTCTTCACGTTGCGCATCACCTCGCTGGGCACCCTGGTGTACCTGGCCAACCCGGCCCACATCAAGACGGTGTTCGCCGGCGATCCGGCGGTTTTTCATGCCGGCGAAGCGAACTCGATGTTGCGCGGCATGCTGGGCGACAGTTCGCTGCTGGTGATCGACGACGATGTGCACCGGGACCGGCGCCGGCTGATGATGCCGCCGTTCCACCGCGACGCCGTGGCACGCCAGGCCGGCCTGATGGCCGAGATCGCCGCGGCCAACATCGCCGGGTGGCCGGTGGGCGAACCGTTCGCGGTCGCGCCCAGAATGGCTGAGATCACCCTCGAGGTGATCTTGCGGACGGTCATCGGCGCCACCGACCCCGCGCGGCTGGCCGCGCTGCGCGAGGTGATGCCGCAGCTACTCCGCGTGGGAGTCTGGGAGACCCTCGCGATCGCCAATCCGGAACTGATCGGACAGCGGCCGTGGCGGGGGCTGCGGCGGCGCATTCAGGAAGCCGACCGGCTGCTCTACGCCGAAATCGCCGACCGGCGAGCAGATCCCGATCTGGACACACGCACCGACACCCTGGCGATGCTGGTGCGGGCCGGGGACACGATGACCGACCGGGAATTGCGTGACCAGCTGATGACGCTGCTGGTGGCCGGTCACGACACGACGGCGACCGCGCTGTCCTGGGCGCTGGAGCGTCTCACCCGTCATCCGGTCATCCTGGCCAACGCGGTGCGCGCCGCCCAGGCAGGCGCCTCGGGCGATCCGGCCGGAGACGAGTACCTCGACGCGGTGGCCAAGGAGACGCTGCGGATCCGTCCGGTGGTGTCGGATGTGGGGCGGTTGTTGACCGAGCCGGTCGAGGTGGCCGGATATCTGCTGCCCGCCGGCGCGATGGTCGTCCCGTCGATAGCGCTGGTCCACGCGAACGACTCGATATACCCCGATGCGGATCGGTTCGACCCGGATCGCATGCTCGGCGCCGCGCTGACGCCGACCACCTGGTTGCCGTTCGGCGGCGGCAACCGGCGCTGCCTCGGCGCCACTTTCGCGATGACCGAAATGCGGGTAGTGCTCCGAGAAGTGTTGCGCCGCACCGAGTTAGACACGACCGATGGGCCCGGCGAACGGCCCAAGCTCAAGCACGTCATCCAGGTACCGCGCGACGGCGCCCGTATCCGCGTCAGCGCTTTCAGGGACGTCCCGAAACCGAGCTTGGCAGTTTGAGTCCGGCGTCGGCGCCCAAATGGGTGGCGGCGGTGACGACGGCCCGTTCGATGCGGCGCAGCGAGTGCAAGGCGCTGAGCAGCCGTCGCGCATTGTCCTCCAGCTCGGCGCGGCCAGACGGGTCGTCCTGCTGCCTGGTCAGGGTCTCGGCGGTGTCGAGGAAGTCCGACGCCCCGACGATGGTCACTTCGTGGGCTCCCTCGAGCGCGGAAACCAGCGCTTCGATGTTGCGCTGAATCTGGTTCGCCGCGCTGGTGACGGCGTCGGACAACTCGTCGCTGCAGTGCGGGTCGTGGTACTGCTCGCTGCGGCGAGCCAGATTTCGTCCGTAGCGGTCACAGGCGGTGAACAGCCGCAAGCTTTTCTGAATGGTGCGCCGTCCGGCGAAGCCGGCCACCCCGGCCAGCAGCGGCTTGGCGGTTTCCCGGAACTTCTGCATGTCGCGGTCGAGCTGACGGGCTTGCTCGGTTGGGCTCGTGGTCTCGTCGTCGTCGAACATGGTCGCGACCGACGCCTGGATGAGAGCGGACAACGACGTCAAGAAGGACCGGGTGTCATTGCGGATGGTCGTCCGAATGTTGGTGGGCAACACCAGGATTGCGACCGTGACGCCGATGACGGCGCCGATCGCGGTCTCTTCGATGCGCAGCATCAGCACCCCGAAGCTGAATTTGCCCAGTAGTCCGTACAACAGCGCCAGCATGGTGGTGATCCAGAAGGTCATCAGACTGTAGGTGACCTTCATGAAATAGAAAGCGCAGAACAGGCATACGAAGATCAGCGCCAGCGACTCGACCTTGTTGCCGGCCACCAGCGTGGCGATGAGCATGCCACTGGGTACGCCCAGCACTGTGCCGAGCAGACGCTGCCAGCCCTTGGTCAGGGTTTCGCCCCACGAGTTGGTGCCGGCGAAGATGACGAACGCTGCGATCACCGCCCAATACCAGCGCGCCGGCGACACCAACTCGCCGGTGATGATTGCAAGTGCGGCGGCAATGGAAACCTGGATGGCCTGCCGAGTCGTCGGCAACAACCCGCTGGGGGATTGATCATCGGAGTCCACCGCATGCGGCTGTGGCGCGGGACGGGCGGATTCGGCGGGTTCGCCGTGTCCGGCGTGCTCGGCGTGCTCGACCAGGGCCCGGACTTCGGCGGTGGCATTGGCCGCCGAGACGATCGCCAGGGCAAGGCGGCGAACGAGGGCGCTTTCGTCGTTTTGAGTGGCTGAGGTCGGACTGGGTTGGTTGTCCAGCACCTCTTGAGCTCGGCTGGCTGCCCCCCGCAGGCCCTGGGGTTCGGGCACCCGGATGGCCCAGGCCAACTGGGTTAGAGCGCCGGCCAGTTCGATGCGCGTGTCCGCCGGAACTCGCGCGCCGTTCAGTGCGACCCGCTGTCCGGCGATCGCCACCCATTCGACGGCGAGTTCGGCGTCGAACAGCCACGGCGCCAGATGCTCGCCGCTCACCCCAGGCCACAGCGTGGCCGGGTTGTACTTGTCCTCGATCTGGCTTTGCACCATCAGCGCGGTCGAGTTCAGTCGGGCGATCCGCGTGTGCATGCGGCGACGCCGCCGTTGGTCAAGACGGCCAGCCCGGATCGCCTCGGCGGTGGTGTCGACGACGATGGCCATTCGCGCCCGCAGTGAGCGGATTGTCGCCCGCAGGACGCGTTCTGGCCGATCGGGCAGCACGTAAGTGCTCATCACGAAGGTGCACAGCGTGCCCACCAGCACAGCGCCGATCATCCACGGCAGCTCGGCCGGGCCGGCCCGCAGGTACAAGGTGAAGAAGTACGCCATGAACGCGACCATGCCCAGCGCCCGGCCGCGGGCATCGAAACGGCGGATATAGACCGCGACGAACACGATCACCACGAACACGAGGTCGGCGGCGACTTGGTGGCGGGCCAGCAGCGCAGCGGCGGTGATGGAAAGCGCGGCCGGCAACGGCAGCAGGGCCATCGTTATCCGTTGCTGACGGGGGTCGGGTTCGGTGACCGAACGTGCGGCGATCATGGTGATGACGACGCCGAGCAGCGCAACGGTCAGCGGCTGCCCGGTTGCGCGGGTCAACAAGTACAGCGCCACTAGGGAGCAGGCCAGTGCGGCCGTCGTGCGGCTGGCCATCCGCAGCCGCAGCAGTCCCGGATCGGAACCGACCGTCCAGATACGCGCCCGCTGATACAACGCGGCCAGCCAGGCGAAAGGCGTTGCAGCCGAATTAGTTTCGGTAGTGCGAAGCGGAATGGGTGAAGCTTCGTTCATCACGGCCGGGTGCTCAGGGAAGGCTGAACTTCGGCACGTTGGCGTATGCGAGACAGGACTGATCGACGTCGCGACCGGGGTTGTTGAGGTAGGCCGTCATGATGGTCTGGGCGCAGGTGGACGTTGGCAACACTCCGTGGCCCACCCCAGGAACCCGCAACGCCACGGCGTTGCTGAGCCCGGGCGTGATCTCCCTGACCCACTGCGGGGCGGTGCTGGAGTCGAATGAGCCCGAAAGAATCAGGGTCGGAACCTTGCTCAGCGCCGGAAGGGTGTCCGCGGTGTCTGATCTGCCCAGGTTCCATGCTTGGCACTCGCGGAAGATCCAGCTGCCGGTCGGGGTAACCCGCAGCACCGAATCCGGCAGTCCCGGCATCGCCAACCGGGCCTGGGCCAGAGCCTGATCCGGCGTGGTCCAGTTCGCCATCTCCTGGCAGTACGCGCCCAATGCCAGGCCGGCGCCCAACAGCCCGCGCTGTGGCGCCGCCGGGACACCAGCGGCGATCCCCGCGCCCGCCAGGCTGCCGTCCCCTTTGGACAGCGCGAAGATCATCCGCGGAATGTCGACGACTTTGGCGGGATCGGCGCTCCAGTCGAGCACCAGCGGCACCACCTTGGAGCCGTCGATGGTGACCTGGACCGCGTCACCGGCCGGGCCGGAGGTGGTGACCTGCAGCGGCGTCTGGCTCAACTTGTTGACGGTATCGAGGAACACCTTCGCCAGGTTGGGGTAGGCGGCCGCGCAGGGTGGCTGGTCGGCACACGCCTGAAAGACCCCCGCCAGGCCGCTCGCGGGAGCCTCCCACCAACGATCGACAAGGTTCATCTGGGGCGGCACCACCGAATCCAGGACCATCGACCGGATGCCCTTGGGGTGGTCGCGCAGCAGTTGCAGGGCCAGATCGGTGCCGTAAGAGACGCCGTAGACATTCCATTGATCGATGCCCAGTTTCACGCGCAGATCGGCGATATCGGCCGCATTCTCCCGGGTGCTGTAGGCCGCGAAATCGACGCCGCTGGGGGCCAGACGATTTCGGCAGGCGGCGACGGCGGCCGCGTCCAGATCCGCGGTTGATGAAGATTCGAACACCAAATTCACTGCGCGCGCGGTGAAGTCGTCCATCTCCGGGCAGCTCAGGTGCGGATCGCTGTGTACCGTGCCGCGCTGGTTGACGAAGATGACGTCGCGGTCGGTGTTCATGCCGCCGGCCACCACCCCAGGGGCGCTGAGCGTGCCCGCGCCCCCGGGGCCGCCGGCCAAGAAGACGATGGGGTCGGGCTTAGGTGTAGCGCTGGCCGCCTTCACCCGGGCGACCAGGATCCGGATGGTGCGGCTCTTGGGATTGTCCCGGCTTTCTGGCACCGTCAGATAGCCGCAGCTGTAGTTGGGACCCAAATCGGCTTGCGGCATGCCCGGGAAGTTCGGCGTCGGACATGGCACGCCCACGTAGGAGGTCCGGTCAGCCGGCCCGCGCGAACAGGCAACGAGCAGACTCACGACCATGACCGCGGCTAACAGGTAAGCGATGCGTGCGCGTGATGGAGTTGCGATGATCGCGACCGTTACTTCCCTGAAGTCAATCGCACCGCCGCCAGCTTCAGCCGGTCGATCGCCTCGGCGAACTCGTCGCGCGTCGGCGTGCGGTTGTCGCGGAATTTCAGTCCCATCATGCGCTGTGCGCGCTTGACGTCATAGGACTGCGCACAGCGCAGGTACAGATCGGGAAGGACAGCGGGGTCGGTGATGAGTTCACCGCGCATCGCCGATGTCTTGCCGTCGTAGACGACCTGTGCGTCGCCGCCGCCGCGGAAGTTGGCCTTCCACACCGCACCGGTCAATGCATAGAGATCGCCGTCAATCACATGGGCGCTCAGCGGAATTGAGAACTCGCGCCCCGACTTTCGGCCGGTGAATTTCAGCACCATCAGCTGCTTGCGCATCGGCCCGGCCAGGGGAGTGCCCAGCAGGAAGCCCAGGGCCGGATTGATCACACGAAGGAGGGCCGAGGGTGGATGCCCGACGTCTACCGCATACGACTGTTCTGTCATGACAACACCGTAAGACACCGTAAGACCAATCGGCAGCGCCGCCGAGCGGGTTGTGCTCCGCGGCGCTGCCGGTGTTTACGAGCTCAGGGCGCGATGGTCGTTTGGTCGTCGATGACGTTGGTGGCGTCCATCAAGACGGCCTGCTCACTGTCCAGCGAGTCGGCATCGAGTTGCAGCACGAACAGACCGCTCGGGCTGGTGATCACGACCGTCTTCTGTGCGACGGCGCGCTTCTTGCCGTTCTTGGTGTAGGAGCCACCGAGCTGCCAGGCCTGGAAGCCGCCGAGCGTGGATGCGCTGCCGTCGCCGCTGCCCTCGTACCCGGGCAGGTTCTTCAGCTCGCCGGGAGCGTATTGGATGATCTTGGCCGGGTCGACGTCACCGGTGAGTTTGGAGACCAGCGCCACGATCGTCGGTGGGTCGTTTGGGTCGGATGGCTTGCTGTACACGATGCCGCCATATGGGGCGCCAGAGCCCTCGGGGATCAGAGTCCATCCCTCGGGCACCGGCAGGTTGATGGTCGGGGAGCCCGGGTCGCCGTGGTGAACGGGGGTCTCGGTGATGTGGTTCTCGATGATGTAGTCGGCGATGGTCTTGTTGGCCTGCTGACCTGGGGCCGTGCTGGTTGACGTGGTGGTCGAGGTGGTGGTCGAGGTGGACGTCGACGTGCTCGTGGACGTCGACGTCTTGGTGTTGCTCTTGTTGTCAGAGCCGCAACCAACCAGCGCCAGGCCCAACGCCACAGCCGCGATTGCGGCAGTGCAGTTCTTCATGTATTCGCATCTCCCGAAAAATGGGCCGGTACCTGCGACCGGCAACGTCGGACTGAGACTAGCCGAAATGGCGGCTAACGGTCGGTACAAGATATTGGCGCATTTTGGCCAAGTTAAAGATCTGACTGAGTAGATCTGCGAAACACCCGCGAGAACGTGCGCCTTGCAGTAAGAGAAGCTATGCGATCACGCCGTGTACTCATCGCGCTCCTGGCAGCGGGAGTGCTTTTCGTGGCGTTCGTGGCCGCGCTTTCGCCCATCACTTACGACGGTGAGCCCGGGCTGGTTACCAATCCAGTGGAATATGTCGACACGCTCAACGGCACCGGCACCGGTGGCCAAGAGGTAGGAGAAATCAACAATTTCCCGGGCCCCTCGGTGCCTTTCGGGATGGTGCAGTACTCGCCGGACACTCTCGACGATTACGCCGGATACGACTACGACAACCCCCGCTCGACCGGATTCAGCATGACCCACGCCTCGGTCGGTTGCGCGGCTTTCGGCGACATTTCCATGCTGCCGACCACTACGCCGATCGGCGCCTACCCCTGGATGGCCTGGGAACGGATTTCCCACAAACACCATGAGCGCGGTGTGCCCGGTTACTACACGGTGCGGTTTCCGGGCACCGGAGTGCTCGCCGAACTCACGGCTACCACCCGCACCGGTGTCGGCCGCTTCAGCTATCCGCATAATGGCCGGCCGGCGCTGTTCCACGTGCGCTCCGGCGCTTCGTTAGCGGGCAATTCGGCGGCAAGCCTGCAGATTGTCGACGACACCACAATCACCGGATCGGCAACCAGCGGGCGCTTCTGTGGCAAGAACAACACCTACACGGTGTACTTCGCGATGAAGTTCAGCATGCCGTTCACCTCTTACGGCGCCTGGGACGGTCACGTGGTGTATGCCGGTGCCAACAGCGTGAATTCGCGTCGCAGCGGGGCATATGTGGAATTTCCGGCCGGCTCGGTACTCGAGGTGCGGACAGCCATCTCCTACGTGAGTGTCGAGGGGGCCCGCGCGAATCTGACGGCCGAGGGCGGAACGACTTTCGACGAGATCCGTACCGCTGCAACCAACGAATGGAACACCGCACTGTCGCACATCGCGGTGGCCGGCCGGGACCGCAACCAGCTGGAGACCTTTTACAGCAGCTTGTACCGATCCTTGCTGCACCCCAACACATTCAACGATGCGGACGGGCGCTATATCGGGTTCGACGGCACCGTCCATACCGTGACGCAGGGACGCACTCAGTACGCCAACTTCTCCGACTGGGACACCTATCGGGGCCTCGCGGCCTTGCAGGGATTGCTGTTTCCCAGGCAGGCCGGCGATATGGCCCAATCGCTGGTCAACGATGCCGAGCAGAGCGGGTCGTATCCCCGCTGGGCGCTTGCGAATTCGGCGACCGGCGAGATGAGTGGCGACAATGTGGTGCCGCTCATCGTGAATATGTACACCTTCGGCGCAACGGATTTCGATGTCAAGACGGCACTGCGATACATGGTCGACGGGGCGACCCGCGGCGGTGTCGGGCTCAACGGCTACGTGGAACGGCCCGGAATCGCAACCTATTTGCAACTCGGGTACGCCCCGCAGACCCAGGAGTTTCGCACCGACGGCCGGATCGCGGGTGCATCGATCACGCTGGAGTGGTCAGTCGACGACTTCGCCATCTCCCGGTTCGCCGAGTCGCTCGGCGACAGCGCAATCGCCGCCGAATTTCAAAATCGCGCCCAGTACTGGCAGAACCTGTTCAATCCCAGCACCGGTTACATCTCACCGCGCAGCTCAACCGGGTTCTTCCGCAACGGTCCCGGTTTCGCCAAGTCCCCCTTCGGTTTCGGTCAGGACGGATATGACGAGGGCAACGCCGAACAGTACGTGTGGTGGGTGCCGCATAACGTCGCCGGCCTGGTGACCGCCCTCGGTGGCCGCGCCGCAGCGGCCGAGCGGCTGGACCGATTCACCAAGAAGCTGAACGTGGGTCCCAACGAACCCTATCTTTGGGCCGGCAACGAGCCCGGGTTCGGCGTGCCCTGGCTGTACAACTACCTCGGTCAACCGTGGAAAACTCAGCGCACCGTCGACCGGGTGCGAGGGTTGTTCGGCCCCTACCCGGACGGGGAGCCGGGCAACGATGACCTCGGCGCGCTGTCCAGCTGGTACGTCTGGGCCGCCCTCGGCATGTATCCGATCATCCCGGGCACACCGGTATTGTCGGTCAACACACCACTTTTCGAGCGCGCTGTCATCACCCTCCCGGGTGCCAGATCCATCCGGATATCCGCGCCGGGCGCGTCTGCGCCCATTCGGATGAAGTACATCAAGTCCCTCAGTGTCGACGGCCGGCCGACCGATCAAACGTTTCTTCCGGAGTCAATCATCCGAACCGGCGGCGACCTAAGTTATGTGCTTTCCGGCCGTCCGAACAAGGACTGGGGCAGTGCGCAGTCGTCCGCGCCGCCCTCGTTCGGGGCAGGCAGTTCGGCTGTGACCGTGAATGTTTCGCAGCCCATCGTGACCATCGCGCCGGGCGGCAACGGCACGGTGACCCTCGATGCGCAACGAATGATCGACGGCGCCGGCGACTACACGATCACCGGCGTGGGCTCGCACGAGGGGATCACCGCCGCAGCCAAGTCCGGGCGCTTCTCGGACCGGGGTTCGGCCAAGGTCGCGATACCGATTACGGTGGCGCACTCGGTGCCCGACGAGTACTACCTGGTCTATCTGACGACCACTGTCGGCAATAGCAGCAGGCGCTCGATGGTACTCGTCGTGGTCTCCGATCTGGCCGAGGAATAGCGGCGTTCGGCCGGCTGGCGTCAGATCATTTCGCTCTTGGTGAGCCAGCGCATGACCTGCCAGCCGGCGAAGACCGGCAGCCAGCAGGTCAGCACCCGATACAGCAGTACCGAGGGGACGCCGATGGCAGCGGGCACACCGAAGGCGGCCAGCCCACCGATCAGCGCCGCCTCGACCGCACCCACCCCGCCGGGGGTCGGTGCCGCCGAGGCCAGGGTTCCGCCGACCATGGTCACCACGGTGACGGTCACGAAGGTGGTGCCCCCGCCGAATGCCTCGATGCTGGCCCACAGCGCCAGAGCGGCGCCGAGAGTTGTTCCGGCGCAGCCGAGCAGGATGAGTGCGAGTCGTTTGGGTTCGCGGGCCAGCTCGATGAGGTCGCTGGTTACCTCCTTGAGTCTGGGCCGCACGGCAGTGGCAAGCCAGCGCCGCAGATTGGGCACCAGCAAGACGGTGCCGACGATGCCCAGTGCCGCTCCTGCGATCAAATACAGCACCGTGGCGTTCGGGACGAAGTGCGACAGGTCGGTCGATGTGCCGGCAACGGCGCTGAAGAAAATCAGCAGCGCGATATGCACGATCACCTGCACGGTTTGCTGCAGCGCCACCGCCGCGGTGGCTCGCAACGGGCTCAGCCCCGCCTTCTGCAGGAAGCGCGTGCTGAGTGCGAGACCGCCGACGCCGGCCGGGGTGGTCGTTGCCGCGAAGGTATTGGCCACCTGCATGAGTGACAGCTTCCAAAAGCGCACCAGCCCGTCGGCGCAAGCCCACAACGCCGCTGCCGCACCGACATATGTCAGCGCCGATACCGTCAGACCCAGCAGCGCCCACCACCAGTTCGCGGTGCGCAGTTCGGAGAAGAAGGTCGGCACCGTGCTGATGAAGGGGTACGCGACATAGACGAGCGCGCCGATCAGCACCAGTTGAACGACCTGGCTTCGGCTGAACCGGGTGATCGTCTGGGTCTCGATCTCGTCGGCGCCCGTTTGCCGCTTCACCTCCGCACGGGCACCGGCGATGACGTCTGGCGCATTGGCCACCGATGCGCGAATACGTTTGGGCACAGCAGATTTGGTGAGCCGACGGGAGGCGCTCAGGATGGTGTCCTTGCCGAACGCGTCGATCGCCGCGCCTACCGCGGATTCGGCGTCGTACAGGGCGGTCGTGGTGACCAGCAATTGGGCGATGTCGGATTGCAGCTGGGCGTCGGTGGCGCCGTATTCGGCATTGCCGAAGCCGCCGAAAAGCACGGTCCCATCGGCGACCGTGATCTCGTGGCTGCGCAGGTTGCCGTGCGAGATCTGATGGCCGTGCAGGACTCTCAGCGATTCCCAGACCTTGGTGACCGGTGTCTTGCTTGCGCATTCGTCGAGCGGAATGCCGCGAACTGGCTCGTGCGCGTACAGCGTCCAGCCCCGGTCCAGCGCGGCGAAGGCGATCGAGGACGTGTTGGCCACCCCCGCGCCGCCGATCGCGATGGTCATCAGGGCGCGATGCTCTACGGCGCGGCGCATGGAGGTTTGTAAGGGTGCGGTTTCCGAGCCGCGCAGCCGCAGCTTCCACCAGAGCTGGCGCAACGCGCCGCCACTGCGCTGGTGTGGGCCGTACAGCTCGACGGCGGCTCTGGACTCGTGATCGGTTGATACGGCGGCCAATACGAGTGGCCCGGGTCCGCCCGGCCGGACCACGGCCAGCATCGATACCACGAATCCGCGTCTGGCCAGGGCGCGGACCGCGGCTTCCAGCGGGACCTCGAGCGCTGGTGTCCCGACAACCAGGACGACGAAGGCGCCGATCAGCCAGCCCACCGCGAGTCCCACCAACGAGCGGGCCGGGACGATGGCACTGATGACCAGGTGGATCGGCACGAAAGCCAGCAGCAGCGCCCACCACCAGCGTCTCCAGCGTGCGGGCAGCCACGGACCCGACACGGTCAGTACCGCCGCCAGCATGGCGATCCACCGTGGGTCGTCGAGGAACTGCGCGGGCAGCGTGGTGAGCTTGTCAGAGAGGTCGAAGTGCCAGCGCGGCGCGGCGATGCGGTTGCTGTTGATGGACAGCAGCAGAACGGCCGTCAGCCCTGCGGCGGCATATGCGCCCAACAACTTCCATTGCCGGGACAGGATCAGACCGATCAGTATCACGAACGGCAGGGCCAGGATAGCGATGCCGTAGGCCAGATAAACCAGATCGGACTGGGTGGGCGTGAGCACCCCGACGATCTGGGAGACGGACTTTTCCAGCGCCACCCAGCGCGGCCGGGTAATCAGTGAACTCGTGACGACCAGCACCAGGAAAAGCGAGGCCAGGAAGAGCCGGATGATGTCGTTGGTGCGCCGCATCAGTGGTTGCAGCAAGTCGCCGGAAACGGTGATGTCGCGCCCGTCAACTCGCATGTCGCAAACTTAACCCGCGGCTTGCCCCGGATTTGCTCGCATCCGGCTCACGTAGGGTCGGCTTATGGTGCGAAGCGATAACGACAGCTGGGAAATCACCGAGAGTGTGGGCGCGACGGCCTTGGGTGTGGCCGCGGCCCGGGCCGCGGAAGCAGAGAGTGAGAATCCGCTGGTCAGCGACCCTTACGCGCGGATTTTTCTGGACGCAGCCGGTGACGGGGTATGGAGCTGGTGGGCCGCTCCCGACCTGCCGCAGGAGGTTCTGGACGCCGAACCCCTGCTCCCGGTGCAGATGCGGTCGATGGTCGGATATATCGCGTCGAGGACGGCGTTTTTCGACACGTTTTTTCTGGATGCGGCCCGGGCCGGGGTGCACCAGGCGGTGATCCTGGCCGCCGGCCTGGACGCGCGGGCGTGGCGGCTGCCGTGGCCCGCTGGCACCACCGTTTATGAGCTCGATCAGCCCAGGGTGCTGGACTTCAAGTGGTCGACGCTGTCGCAGCGCGGGGCCGAGCCCAGCTGCGACAGGGTCGCCGTTGCCGTAGATCTGCGCCACGATTGGCCGGAGGCGTTGCGCCAGGCCGGATTTGACGCTTCGGCGCCGAGCGCGTGGTCCGTCGAGGGGCTGCTGCCCTATCTGCCCGCGGCGGCCCAGGAGTTGCTGTTCGACCGCATTCAGCGCCTCAGTGCGCCCGGTAGCCGGGTCGCTGTGGAAGCCAACGGACCGGACTGGCTTGATGAGGCCGTCCGGGAGCAGCGGCGGCAGCGGATGGAACGGATTCGCGCGCTGATGACCAAGGTTGCCCCGCAACGGGAGATGCCGCGCACCGACGAGCTGTGGTATCTCGAGGAACGCGAAGACGTCGGCGACTGGTTGCGACGTCACGGCTGGGACGCGACGGTGACCCCGTCGCCGGTGTTGATGTCCCGTTATGGCCGCGGGGTACCCGAGGGGGTCGAGGACACTTCGCCGCGCACCCTGTTCGTATCCGCGGTGCGAGTTTAGCGGTCGCGTGGCGTGGAATTCCGTTGCAGCACCGTCTAATTAAAGGCCTACAGTCGATTAGTTGGCGTCAGCGCCCGGTGCTGGGCCCAGCATTTCCTTCCATCCGTCGTCTCCCATCCTGACCGAGTTGTCGACGGAATATTTCACCCCGTCGGGTCCGATGAGCTCCCCGCTCTGGGGAAGGTAAACGGCGGCGGCCAGTCCGCCCGGCTTGTAGACACAGGGGTTGGGTTGTTGTCCGTCGCACTGGACGCTGCCCGAATTGGGTCGTTGCAGTGGGTTGCTCAGCGGTGGGGGAGACCCACCCGGTGGCAGCGTGTCGGCCGGCGCCGGGTTCGTGCCGTTGTTCACCGACGGGCCGGGGATCACCTGACCCGGCTTCACCGGCTGATCGCAACGCGCGCCCGGCGCCGGGCAGGTGAGGATCTGGTTCGGATCGCCGAACCATGGGTTGGTGCCCGCGGGAACGTAGGGCTTGGGATCGCGACATTCTCGTGGGCTGGCCGCTCGCTTCCCCGGCACGTCGACACAGGGGATGTTCCGCGAACCGCGGACATTGTTGGCGGGGGTGTCCATCGGAATCTTGCAATAGTTTCCGCTGGGCACCGGAATCACGCTGGTGTCCGCCGGCGAGCGCCACTCCGATGGCGGAATGAAGCCACTCAGACACGGCGGCGGCTGATTGATCGACAGGGCGATGTCGAGTGCGGCTTGGTCGGGAAACGGCGTGGCGATCGTCTGGTCGATCGAAGCGCCCTGCGGCATGTAGACCAGATACTGCTCAACGCCCTTGTGATAGCGCTTGAACAAGTCCAGCACGACTTCGATATTCGCCAGGGTCTGGGGCAGTGTGTCGCCCACTTCGGTGAACACAGACTTCACCTGATCGGCCGTGGGAGCTGTTTGGGAGAGAACGCTTTTCAGGTTGTGGTCGCGCTGTGCCGCTTGTGCTGCCAGCAAGTCGAGGTTGTGCGCCCACCGCTCGATCGCGGCCGCCGAGCCGACCTGACTGTCCAGGATGGGTCCTGAACGCTCGATGATGTCGTCGATGTCGGTGAGTTGCACGTGAAAATCGCGGGCGGTTGCCTGGGTCGAATCGACCAGCCGTTGCAGCGCCGGGCCCAAACCCCCGACCGACTGCGCCGTCTCATCGAGCAGCGAACCGATCTTGTCGGTGGGCAACGCCGTAAGCTCCCGGTTGGCGTTGTCCAGGGCCGGCCCGATCTCACTGGGCACGGTGGTTTTGGTGATGGTCTGCCCCGGCTGGAAGAACCTGCCCGGGTTACCAGTCGAAACGAGGTCCAGGTATTGCTCACCGACCGCCGACATCGAGTGCACGTTGGCTGTTGCGTCGATCGGGATCTGGTAGCGCGTGTCGATGCTCATCGTCACCCGGACGCCGTCCGGCGTTGGCTCAACGTCGGTGACTTTGCCGATTGTGATGCCCCGGTAGGTGACGTTGGCCGTCGGGTACAGGCCCCCTGAGACGGGAAGTTCCGCGGTGAGTGGATAGCGGTCGACACCGAACATGCTTGGGATCTCTAGGTAATACACGCCCAGCACCAGCAAAGCGACCACGGTCAGTACGGCGAACACGACCAGCTGGCGTATCTCGAACCGGGTTATAACCATCTGTCGGCTCAATCCCTTCCGCCGGGCCCTTGCTCGGGGTCGCCACACTGTCGGAAAGACCGGCCCCCGAGATTGAACAAGCCGCCGGCAGCGATCTCAAGTGAGAGAGCTTGCTGTGGTGCACTTTTG
The DNA here is from genome assembly GCF_002116635.1 of Mycobacterium szulgai. Taxonomy (GTDB): domain Bacteria; phylum Actinomycetota; class Actinomycetes; order Mycobacteriales; family Mycobacteriaceae; genus Mycobacterium; species Mycobacterium szulgai. Next base: position 188,890 of record NZ_LQPW01000031.1, read on the forward strand.
GCGAAACTGTGTGCGATTTGGACAGCGCTATGTCAACTTGCTCGACATGCCGAGCGCTACTGGACAACGCCTTTCACCAGGCGGCCGTCCTTGATGATGGCGGCGAAGGCGTCGTCAGGCCGGGCGATGAGGGAGATGTCGGCTACCGGGTCACCCTCGACGAGGATCAGGTCGGCCAAGGCTCCTTCGGCCACCACACCCAAGCGTCCGGGGTAGGGGTTGCGGGGGCCGGACAAGGCCAGCAGCTCGGCGTTACGGAATGTCGCTTGCTGCAACACTTCTGCCGGTGTGAACCAGCGGGTGAGCTTGGCCAGCATCGCGCCCTGCCGGCTGGCGAGGCCGGGCGCGAACAGGATGTCGGTGCCGAATGCGATCTTGACTTGATGTTTGATCGCGAGCCGGTACGCGGTGTCGGTGCCGGCGGTCATCTCCTGCAACTTGGCTTGGTTCTCCGGCGGCAGCGCAACGGTGTCCTCGTCGCCCAGGAACGGTTGCAGTGACCACCAGATGTCTTTCTCGGCGAGCAGCGCGGCGGTGTCTTCGTCGATGAGCTGGCCATGCTCGATGCACCGGACACCGGCGGCCACCGCGGTGCGGATCGCACGCGGCGTATAGGCGTGCACCGTGACGTAGGTGCCCCAATTTTCGGCGGCCTCCACAGCTGCTCGCATCTCGGCCAGGGTGAACTGGGAGACGTCGAGCGGGTCATAGCTTGAGGTCACGCCGCCACCGGCCATCAGCTTGAGCTGTGCTGCGCCGCGGCGCAGCATCTCCCGCGCGCCGCGCAGCACCTCGGCCTCACCGTCGGCGATCACTGCGGCACCGATGATTTCGGTGTAGCTCAGGTGGCCGCAGATACCTCGCGGCACCTCGTTGGGCATCCGGAAGTCGCCGTGCCCGCCGGTCTGGGAGATGAAGCCGCCCGCGGGGTAAATGCGCGGACCCCGGACCAGACCTTCGTCGATGGCCTGCTTCATCCCGAATACCGGCCCGCCGAGGTCGCGTACCGTGGTGAAGCCGCGCAACAGCGTTTCCCCGGCGCTGACGATCGCGCGGGCGAAGACATAGCCGATGTCGCTGGTCTGTGCCACCAGGGCGGGGATGGTGGTGAACATCGCGTGCCAATGAGCGTCGATCAATCCCGGCATCAGCGTCTTGCCGGTGCCGTCGATGGTTGGCCCGGTGCGGTCCCTCGTCCCCGCGGGGGTGAGCGATGCGATGAGGTTGTCCCGAACGGTAACGTCCATCGGCCCGATGATCCGGGCTTCGACGCTGTCGAACACCTTCACGTTCGAGATCCGCATTTCATGTGTTTCCACGACGGCTCCTCGCTCAGACTGCACGAACGTAACGTTTGTTGCCGGTCGAAGTCCAGCGGCGTTGGCGTTTAGTACTTCAGGAGCGTCATCGAAGCGGAAAACCTGGGAGCACAACGTGCTTCGTGGCGAATCCGCGAACCCCGTAGTCAGGCGCCGGTCGGCTCAGCCATAGCGCCGAGAATCGTTCTGACGATCAACTGGCGGCGATGCGCTGCAGAGTACGTCGACCGATCTCACTCATCGACGGATTGCTTTGCACGTAGTACCAGACGACACCCATCGCCTGTTCGAATGCCCACGCCTTTCCGCGTTCCCACTCCAGGTCATCGCACTTCAGAGCGCTACGCAGCGCCTGGCGCGCCGGCTTGTCGAACAGATGCCAGGCACACACCAGGTCGAGCGCGGGATCGGCGGGTCCCAGTCCACCGACGTCGATGACACCGACAAGTCGGCCCAAGCCGACGAGGACATTGCCGGGAATCAGATCACCATGGGTCATGCTGTCGGCCGACTCTCGCGGTAACGTCCGCAGATCAGCCCAGAGTCGACGAAAGGGCGCAACGTCAAAGAGTCGAGCGCTCTGGGCAAGACACCGCCCGATCCAATCGTCGTGCGATGACAGATCACCACCGCGGCCAACCCCATCGAAGATCTTGCCTCCGGTGCCGATAGCGCGCACACCGGTGATGAATTCGGCCAAGTCTCGGGCCAGGTCGTCCGAACTGCCGCGGTCAACGCCGCTGGCCACCACGCCGGGGACCCAGGTCTGCACCGCCCAGGGAAGCGGATACCCAGCGCTGGGAGCACCCAGTGCGATCGGCTCTGGTGTGTTAAACCGCGTTCGACCCAAAAGCATACGAGCCGCATCAGCCTCAGACTGCAAGCGGTGTCGGACAGAAGTGGTATTCCCCGGCTCCAACGGAAATCGAGCTGAAAGCCGCTCACCAATCCGGAACAGCGCATTGACGGTGCCGGCGGAAGCTACGGGCTCAATCTTCAGCCCCCGCCAGTCGGAAAACTGCTCGTCCACCAGAGCGCGCACCATATCCACGGTGACCACCAACTGGTCTGGATGCATGTCCACACCTTCCATTTTCCGGAAGTGTAGTGGCGGTGGAGGCGTCGTCAATTCACGCCGGGCGGTTCACCGTCACCCCTGCAGCCGCATCCGTAATCCCGTCGCGCGCAAGGCCCGTCGCTCGACCGCGTCCCGAACTTGCTGCTCGGATCCGAACACCCGTACCTTGTTCTTCGCCCGGGTAACCGCGGTGTAGAACAGCTCTCGCGTCAGCAACCGCGAATCCAGCTGTGGCATGAGAACTGTCACCTCATCGGCCTGGCTGCCCTGGCTCTTGTGGATCGTCATGGCATGCATGGTCTCGACGTCGGAGAGCCGCCCGGTCGCGAAGTCGAGCCGCTCGGTCGCGCCGGCGATGACGGCTCGCAGCCCCTCGGGGCCCACCACCGCGATGCCGGTGTCGCCGTTGTACACCCGCAGCCCATAGTCGTTGGCGGTCACCAGCAGCGGCCGACCGGCATACCACTGTGACCACGGTGGCTGACCTGTCTCCTCGGCAAGCCAGTTCTCCACTTGCCGATTCCAGTGCTGCACACCGAACGGCCCGCGCCGGTGCGCGCACAGCAGGCGATGTTCGTCCAACGTAGCCAGCGCGACTTCGACCGCACCCAGCAGCGCCGCCTCGCGCAGCCGCAGCGCATGCGGCAGCAGAATCGCGCGCAGTCGCGCACCAGGGTCCTCGTCTTCGACGAACTCGATGTGATCGTCACCCGACCGGAGCAGGGCGATAGCCCGATCTCCATCGCCTAACCGGATCGCTTCGGCCAGTGCTCCAATCGATTTCCCGAACCGGTGTGACGTGCGCAGCGCCGCCACTCGCACGTCGTTGCGTGCCGACAGGCCATCCACCAGATCCGCCAGCACCGCACCCGCTTCCACCGACGCCAGCTGGTCGGCGTCGCCGACGAGGATGAGCCGGGCGCCCGGACGCACGGCTTCCAGCAACCGCGCCATCAACGTCAGGGAAACCATCGAGGTCTCGTCGACGACAATCACGTCATGCGGCAACCGATTCGACCGATCGTGCCGGAACCGGGCCGACGTGTCCGGTTTGCGGCCCAGCAGACGGTGCAGCGTCACCGCCTGCAACGGGCCAAGTCGCGCTTGATCGGCGGCATGCAGTCCGGAAACTTCGTGCTGCACCGCCTCGGCCAGCCGCGCCGCCGCCTTACCCGTCGGCGCTGCCAGCGCGACCCGGGGCCGCGCCCGTCCGGCGAGCTCCGCCTGCTCGGCGACCAGGGCCAGCAGGCGGGCAACCGTCGTGGTCTTTCCGGTTCCGGGACCGCCGGTGAGGACGGTAACGCCTTGGGAGAGTGCGGTTTCGGCCGCTGCGCGCTGTTCCTCGTAGCCAGCCGGGAAGAGTCGCTCAGAGGCGGGCATTTGAGTGGTTGGTCTAAAGGACAGCAACGCCAGCAGGTCGTCGCACAGCTGCTTTTCCTCGCGCCAGTACCGGTCGAGGTACAGCAGTCGGTCGTCATACAGGTGCAGCACCGGTGGGGTGCCGCACAGTGGGCTCGCCCGCACCGCCGAGAGCCACGGCCCAAACGCAGGCCACGGCAGCTCGGCCCCCGCCTCGGCGACCGTGGAAAGATCAACGCACACCGAGCCGGCCCGCAATGCGCGCACGGCCAACGCAACCGCCAGCGCCACCGGCTCGTCGGTCTCCCGGCCCAATGCGCAAAGCCGCTGCGCCACGTGAACATCCGCCAGATCCAACACCTCGGCCTGGTTGAAAAGCTGCAACAAGCCGGTGGCCGCAACGGCCACTTCGACCTCGGTAACCGTCATGGCCCCCCCGCGTCGAGCAGATCCGATACGGCCACCACCAACTGCGCCGGCGGAAACCAGCTGAACACACCGGCCGGATGCCCGTCGGTGACCGGCGTCTGGGCACCGCACATACCCCGCACAAAGAGATACAGCACCCCACCGACATGACGCGCCGGCTCATAACCAGGCTGACGCCAGCGCAGAAAACGGTGCAGCACAACCGTATACAGCAATGCCTGCAGCGGATAATCCGAATGCAGCATCGCCTCGGCCAGCCGCGGGAAACTGTAATCCGCGGCGGTGGGACCCAGGTTGTTGGTCTTGTAGTCCACCACCAGGTACTGCTGGCCGGGCAGCCGCAACACCACGTCGATGGACCCCGCCAGGTAGCCGCGCAGCGACTGGCGGCCCAGCGCTGCCGAACTCAGTCGATCGGCGTAGGAGAACAGCGGGTCATCGGCAGGCAGGTGCAACCGCAGCAGCGAACCAACGTCGGCCAGTGAAACGTCGGGAACCTGGCCGCGCAGATCGCCACCGGCCAGCGGTATCTCGAAATCCAACTCCCGCAACCGGTCTCGCTTCCCGATCTCACGCAAGGTCAACCCTGCGGCCAATGGGCCCAGTGAAGTGTCCTGCATCGGCACCAGCGCGGCACCGAGCACGGGGGCCGGGTCTGGGGTGCCGGTATCGATAGGCCACCACCCGATATGTTGCCGCACCTGCTCCGAAAGTTCGCCGGTCAGATCGGGAGCATGCGGATCCGCGGTTTCCAGCACCGCATGTACCAGCGAGCCGAATGTCGCGCCCGACGGCATGTCGGCCAGCGGCGAGACGATGTCGGCGCCCGCGCGCGGCGCGGTCACCACGGTCGCCTCTACTTCGTCGTCACGGACTTCGACCTCGGGTTCGCTGACGACGTCGACGGCCTGGGCGTCGCGCACCAACGCCGAGTATGACGTGCGCCGCCAAGCGGTATCGATCGTCCGGTGGAAGTGCCGCACCGCCAACCCTGCTGCCGGCGCGACCGCGTACGGCGCGGCTGAGGGCACGATCGTCGACACTTCCACCGCCGGCCCACCCCCGGCTTCCCACTGCGCGAAGACGGCGCCGGCCTCTTCGTCGCTGATGCGCGGGTCGCAGCCGTCGGGTACCTGCGGATCACCGATGCCACGGCCGCGTAACAGCCGCGACAAGCCGCCGTTGACTTCGTCTTTGGTCGGTGCCCACCATGCCACCAGCTGTGACTGGGCCCGGGTTAGCGCGACATAGGTCAGCCGGATGTTGTCGCGTGCCGCCTCGATGCGATTCAGTTCCTCGACCTCTCTGCGGGCCGGACTGCGTCGTGAGCCGCCGATATACAGACAGCGGGTGTCGGTCTGGTCGTGGTACAGCAGGATGTCGTCGCTGCGCACGTGCCGATTGAACATGAACGGCAAGTACACGATAGGGAACTGCAGACCCTTGGCCACGAACACCGTCATGATCTGCACCGCAGCGGCGTCGCTGTCCAGCCGGCGATTGTGCTCTATTGCACCGCTGCGGCCGTCGCACTGCTTGCGCAGCCAATCACGCAGTGCCGGAAGCCCATAACGCTGCCGATGCGCGATCTCGTGCAGCAGCTGGGCGATATGCGCCAGGTCGGTCATATGACGCTCACCGCCGCGTTGCGCCAACACACGGCGTCCCATGCCCGCCAGCTGAGCCGCTTCGAACACCGCCGCAACTCCGCGCTGACGCGCCTGGTCGGTCCATTGGCGCAGTGTGCCGGCCACGCGGTCGGTAAGGGTATCGCCTTGAGCAGCAAGAGTTTCGGCGGTCTCGCCGAAGAACATGGTGCAGGCCGCCGCACGGACCAGCCCACTGCGCTGCGGCGCGTCGAACGCCTCCAACAGACACAGCCAGTCCCTGGCCGCCTGCGATGCGAACACATCTGTGTCACCGGTGTAGATCGCCGGGATCCCCGCTGCGGCCAGGGCATCCCGGCAGGCCCGTGCGTCTCGGTGGTGCTCGACGATCACCGCGATGTGCCCGGCCGCAACCGGCTTCCCGTCAAACGTGGCGCCGCTGGCCAACAGCGCTGCGATATCGACGGCCAGGTCGGTGGGAATGTGGCGCCGCAGTACATCGATCGGGACATTGGCGGTGCCCTCATAGCCGACCGTCGGCCGCGTCACGATGCGCAGCCGAAAAGGCTGCTGATGTGGCGCTCCGGCCAGACGGTGCCCGCTGTGGCGGGCGTCGACGTCGTGAACGACGATCTCGGGATGACCCAGGGTGGCACCGCGCAACACGGACTGCAGGCTCTGGACGAGTACCTCGTCGCTGCGCCAGTTGACGCCCAGTGTGTAGCGAGCATCGGCGGACCGGGCGGCCTTGAGGTAGGTGTGGATATCTCCGCCGCGAAACCCGTAGATGGCCTGCTTCGGGTCGCCGATCAGAATCAGCGCCGAATGGCCGTGGAACGCGCATTCGAGTACCCGCCACTGAATGGGGTCGGTGTCCTGAAACTCGTCGACCAATACGATCCGCCAGCGTCTGCGCATCCGCTCGCGCGCCGGAGAATCCTCTGCCTCGAGGGCCTTGGCCAACCGGGTGAGCAGGTCGTCGTAGCCCAGGATGCGCAATCGGCGCTTGCGCTGTTCCAGCTCGTCGACCACTTCGGTGGCAAAGCGAAGCCGCACCGCGGCTTCGCTGTCGGGTTCGGGGTCCAGCGGGCGCAGCTGTGCGCACGGGTCGTTCACCACCTCGCGGGCCAGGCTGAGGGCTTGGCCGTAGGACAGTACCGGTTCGTCTTCGTTGCGGCCGAAGTGTGCCAGGTAGCGGTCGTCGACGATCTCGGTGACCAGATCGTCGAGGTCCTCGAGCAGGGTGAGGCCGGTGTCGGTATCGCCGGCCACGCCAAGTGATTTCAGCACCGAACCGCAGAACTCGTGGGTTGTGGCAATGGTGGCCGCGTCGAAATTCGCCAGCGCGTCGCGCAGCCGGGCACGCCTTGTGGCAAGTTCGGGGCCGCTGCCGCGCACCAGATGCTCCACCAGATCGCTGGCCGGGGGCAGTCGACCATCGAGGGCGGCCACCGTCGCCACGATTTGGTCGCGAACGCGTTCCCGAAGTTCACGGCTGGCCGCGCGGTTGAAAGTGATGAGCAGCATCTCGTCGAGGGTGACGCCGGTTTCGGCGAGATAGCGGGTCACCAGTCCGGCCAGCGCGAATGTCTTTCCGGTGCCGGCACTGGCTTCCAGCACTGTGGTGGAACCGATTTCGGGCAGCGCACCCTGGAGATCGAAGCGTTCCATCACCCAGGCTCCCGTTCCGAGCACAACATCGGCTGCCACAACCGCATCGCCAGCGAGCCCAGCCGGGTGTTTTCGCCGGGCATCTCTTCGCCGGCCCGCGGTGGTCCCAGCAGCGCATCAAGTCTGGGTCGCTCGCCCCAGACCCGCGCGTGTGCGGGTTCGCTGTCGTCGCCGGGGCGATAGTTGTTGGACTGCCAAGTTTGCAGCGCGGCCGCGTACGGGTCGTCATCGTCGCGGCGCGCCTCGGCCCAGGCGCAGGACGTCTTCAGCGGCAGCGGCAGCGGCTCACGACGGCCCGCGTCGTACAGCGACACCAGGTCTCGTAGCACGGCCAGCGGATCGGGCGGCGGCGCGAACAGCCGCTGGGCGATGCGGTTTCGGCTCTTGCCGCGCCCGATGCACAGTGCGGTCCATTGCCGGCCTGGGGACTGTGCCGCCAAGGCGACCAACGCGATCCAGGCGGCCAGCACATGCTTGGGCGCCAGTTTCGAGTAGGTCACCGCCACCGTGTGGGAGCCGAACACCGGCGCGACCGTTCCGGTGAGCCGGCGTCCGCTGCCGAGGTCGACGTCGAGGTCGTACGCATCGCCGTCGCCCGCGCGATGCCGCAGCGCGACCAGCGCGAGATCGCGTGCCAGATCCCGGATTTCGGTTGCCTTGCGCATGCCGAGACGTCCGGGTGGCAGCGTGCCACGACGCCACTCGGCGTGGGCGGCGGTATCGGGATGCATGCCGCCCAGCATGTCGCGCAGCATCCGATCGCCGACGGTCCACGCCTGAAGGGCGTCGATCTCAACGGGCATCGCGTCCTCGACGGTGTCGACGTCCCAGGGCAGGGTGTAGTCGAGCGTCCGGAAGAATCCCTTGACCGGGTCCTTGAAGAAGTCGAGCAGATCCGCCAGGGTCACGTCCTGCGGTGGTGCCGCCGGCAGCAGATCGGTGATGAATGCCGTTGGGGTGCAACGCAGCCCGTTCACCGACTCGGCGGCGGCCAGCGCGGCGGGGTCGAAGGTGAACGGCTTGCCGGGCACCAGCGCGCCCGGTGCGACGTTCTTGCGGTCGAACGGCTGCAGCGGGTGGTGGGTGACGACGTGCTCGCGAGCCGGCACCTCAGTGGGCTCAGTGGTGGCATCCAGCGCGTCGAGCAACTCGGTCAGCGGGACCGACGGCGGGCGCGACTGACCGCTGTGCTCGTCGGCGCCGGTATAGGTGATCACCAGCGTCTCGGTGGCAGCACCGATGGCGTCGAGCAGCAATTGGCGGTCCTCAGCGCGGATGTCACGCTCACCGGTCATCGGTTCCAGCGCCAATACGTCGTCACCGTCAGAGACACTGTGCCGCGGGAAGCGCCCGTCATCCAGCCCGACCAGGCACACTACCCGGTGCGGGACCGAGCGCATCGGCACCATGGTGCAGACCGTCAGCGTTCCGGTGCGGAAGTTGGCGCGCGTCGGGCGCCCGGCCAGATGGCCGTCCAGCAATGCGGACACATCGGACAGGCGCAGTTGCGCCGACGCGCGGGGGCCGGCCTGGGCGACGACGGCGGCGAACTCACGCTGCAACTGTGCGCGCGGCCAATCCTCATCGGCGCGGGCCAGCAGGCTCACACCGTCGGTCAAGGCATCGAGCCATTCGGTCAATGGCTTAGTGCCGCTGAGGGTTTCGGTAATCAGCCGTAGTCGCTCGACGTATTCGGCCAGCCGGCCCGCCAACTGCACCCGATTGCTGCCGACATCGTCGAGCGGCAGTGCGGTGTCCAGCCAGGCCCGCGAATCATCGGACATCGCCACCCCGGTCAGGATGCGGTCGAGGCCGAATCGCCAGGTGTTGTGCACGAAATGGTCCAGCCCGTAGGGCAAGCGATGACGCGAGTCGAAACCCCACCGGACGTTCGACTGGCGCACCCAGTCGGTGATCGCGTCCAGGTCGTCGTCGGTGAACCCGAAGCGGGCCCGCACCGGCGCGGCCTGGGCGAGGTTGAGGACCTGGCTGGCGGTGGCGCGGGTGCCGGCGACGGCGAGCAGTTCCGCGGCGACACCGAGCAACGGATTGGTCTGGATGAGTGCCCGGTCGGCGAGCTTGACCCGCAACCGGTGCGCGGGGTGGCTCTCGCCGCCGACGTCGCCGAGTCCGAAGCCGGCGACGATCAGCGGCGCATAGGTTTCGATGTCGGGACACATCACCACGATGTCGCGAGGTTGCAACGTCGGGTCGTCCTCGAGGAGACCGAGCAGTACTTCGCGCAGCACATCGATCTGCCGGGCCGGGCCGTGACAGGCGTGCACCTGCACCGTTCTGTCGCTGACGGCCAGCACCCGTCCGTCCGGACGCACGGCATTGGCGGCGATGTCGGACTGCAGCCAGCCGAGCAGTGTATCGGGTTTCGTTGTGCCACCGATGAATTCGTCAGTGACGGGGGAGGCGGGCAGGGCGCGCTGCAGCTCGCGCAGGTCGCGGCCCAGCGTCTCGAGCAGCGGATGCCGGGCGGCTTGCCGGCTGGTGTCCACGCGTCGCGCAACCGCGCCGTGCAAGCCGGTGAGTGCCCGCCACATTTCATCGCTGGGGTGTGGCAACCACAGGTGCAGATCGTGGTGGGTGGCCAGCGCGTCGAGCAACTCGATGTCGGTGACCGGCAGCCGGGTGTGGCCGAACAGCGACAGCCGGGAGGGCAGGTCGGCGGGCGAGGCGCGCAGCCGGGCCACGGTGTCGGCGTGGCGGACATGCGGCGGATCGGCCGATACCTGCGCGACCAGTGACCGCCACAGCGACGCCTGCCAGGCCAAATCGCCATCCAGGTCGCCCAGCTCTCCGTCCAGCCAGTCGACGAGCAGCCCGGGCCGCTGCCGGGCATAGGAGGCGAACAAACCGGCAAGCCGGCGGGCCACCGCGTAGCGACGGCCGCTGCGCAACCGCGCCTCGGCCCCGGTGTCGAAGTGTCCCAGGTGTTTTGCCAGCGGGCGGCACCACGGCTCATCCAGGCCGGCGTCGATCACTTCCAGCAGCGGCCACGTCATCGCTTCCGGCGACCACGGGTCGTCGTCGACCGTGCCGGTGATCTCGGCGATAAGCGACGCGGGACTGCGAAACGTCACGCCCGCGCATACGCCGTCACCATAGCCACTGCCATGCGCTGCCCCCAAGACGTGCGAAAGCCGCTGACTGAGCCAGCGCTCGACCCCGCGCGCCGGCACCAGCACCAGTTCCTCGTCGAACGGGTCGGCCGGGGGTTGCGCCAGCAGCGCGCCGAGCCCATCGGCAAGTAGGTCGGTGCGCTCGGCACGGTGGAGATGAAGCGCCATCGGGCGCCACCATAGACCGCCCCACCGACGCCGGTGGCACGATGGTCAAGACGAGGGAGGGGTGCGATGGAGACGTGGGACGCGATCTGCGCTCGGCGCAATGTCCGGCAGTACCGGTCCGAACAGGTTTCAGCGGCCGATCTGAATCGGATTGCCGAAGCCGGGTGGCGGGCGCCGTCGGCGAAGAACCGCCAGCCGTGGGACTTCGTCATCGTCACCGATCGCGATCAGCTGCAAGAACTCTCGACGGTCTGGATAGGTGCCGGTCACATCGCCTCGGCGGCGGCCGCCATTGCGTTGGTGGTGCCGGTTCCGCCGGACGAGCGCCGCAAGCTCACCGACCAGTACGACGTCGGCCAGGCCACGATGGCGATGATGATCGCGGCCACCGATCTGGGCATCGGCACCGGACATTCGGCGGTGGGGGACCAGGACAAAGCGCGCGCCATCCTGGGTGTTCCGGACGATCACCTGGTCGCCTACATGCTCGGCATCGGATATCCGGCCGATCGCCCACTGCGACCGATCCGCAAACCGAACCGGCGGCCCTTCGATGAGGTTGTCCACCACGGGCGCTGGTGAACGATGGTGCGTCAGCCCAACGGCTATTACGGCTACGGCGAACCGTGGTTTTCCACGCGGCTGGTCACCGCCACGAAACCGCGGTGATAAGTGAGTGTGTCCTATGGGGTCTTCATGGGTCTGAAAATCGGCCGTTAGCGGGCATGCTGGGGTCATGAACAGAAACGAGATCACCGAACGGATCGTCGTTGCCCGCCTGACCAAGGGGCTGAGCTGGCAGCAACTGGCCGACGCCATCGGCAAGCCGGTCTTGTGGACCACTTCGGCGCTACTCGGGCAACATCCGATACCCCCCGAGCTCGGCAAGGTCCTGCTCGAGATGTTGGGTCTCGATGATTCGGCGGTGCCCGTCCTGGCGGCGCCACCAATGCGCGGCGGCCTGCCCACCGCAATTCCCACCGACCCCACCATCTACCGCTTCTACGAGGCGCTTCAGGTCTACGGCGGCGCGATCAAGGAGTTGATTCATGAAAAGTTCGGCGACGGCATCATGAGCGCCATCAACTTCAGCGTCGACATGCAGAAGAAGCCGCACGAATCCGGTGATCGCGTGGTGGTGACATTCGACGGCAAATTCCTTCCTTACCAATGGGTTTCGGTGGACAGCTGAGAGGGCGGTCCATGGCATATCAGCGTTCCCCGCGGCCCAAGCCGGTGGATTTTGTCCTCTCGGGTGGCGGCGTCAAGGGCGTTGGCCTGGTCGGTGCTGTTGTCGCGGTCCTGGACGCCGGATACTCGGTCAAGCGGGTGTCCGGCGTCTCGGCCGGTTCCCTGGTCGGGTCGATCCTGGCGGCCGCGTCCAACGGCGATCAGCTGACCACCGCGGACATCAAAGAAATCGCGCTCACGTTGCCGTACGAGAAGTTTCGCGACGCCGGCCCCATCGGTCGGCTGCCAGTCGTGGGTCAGACCTGGGGACTGTTGCGTGACAACGGAATCTACCGCGGTGACTTCGCTCACGAATGGGTCCGCGGCGAGCTGAAGAACCTGGGCGTGAGTACTTTCGGCGATCTAGCCCTGACCGACAAGCAGATTCGCCCGGAGCGCCGCTACCGTTTGGCGGTCACCGTCACCGACGTCACCACCGGCCAGTTGGTCCGGCTGCCCTGGGACTATCAGCGCGTATACGGACTCGATCCCGACGAGCAATCGGTTGCCGACGCGGTTCGGGCGTCGATGTCGATTCCGTTCTACTTCCGGCCGGTCACGCTGACCAGCGCCGCCGGGCTCACCTCCACCCTGGTCGACGGTGGAGTGCTGTCGAATTTCCCGATCGACTCGTTCGACCGGCCCGACGGAAAACCGCCGCGCTGGCCGACTTTCGGTGTCACCGTGCTGCCGAACCTGCCCGAGGGAAACGACCAGCTGATCCCGGGCGTGGGTGCGCTGCGTCTGCTGGGCCCGCCCTCGGTGCTGCTCGAACAGCTGATCACCACTATGTTCGTCGGGCGTGACCAGACCCATCTGAACCAGCCATGGGTCAGCGCGCGCGCGATCCGGGTCGACTCAACCGCGGTCAACTTCCTCGATTTCGGCATTTCGCGAAAAGACGCCGAAGCGCTCTACCGCAAGGGCTACGACGCGGGGCAGGAGTTTCTCTCGACCTGGAACTGGGTCGAATACCTCGAACGGTTCCGCCAGTACCATTAGCGGCGCTGCGTTAACTCGTCAACACCTGCGGCGAGAGCTCCTTGAGCATCGCATTGGACCAGCGCATTTGGCGCAGCGTCTCGGGATGACACCGTGCCGTCAGCGCGACGAGCTCCTGGTCTTTGGCGGCCTGCGCGGCTTGCCCCAGCAGTTCCCAATCCAGCGACACGCCCGCAGCCAGCCGGTGCGTCCGCCGCAAATCGGCGAGCAACAGCAGCGCCGGTTCCGGGCGGTTGCGCAACAACCCACTCGTTCGCGACCACACAGTCCGGGCCGCGGCCCCCGTACGCGGGTTCTCCGACAGCCGCAGCCCGTAGTTGCTGCCGTGGTCGGCCAGTTCAGACAGGTGGCGCTGCGACCACTGCGCCAAGTCGTGTGCGATGTGGCAGATGTCCTGGTCGCTGCGATGCCGGGCGGCGATGACGTTGAGGCGGTGGGCGAGTTTGCGTTCGGAGCGATGAAGTTCGCGGATCGCCAATTTGAGCTTCATCGCGGGCCCTCCGCCCGCACGCGTGCGGCGGCCGTCTTGAAGATCGGCTGCTTGGACACCGGATCCCAATCGGTCAGGGTCAACTCGTTGCCCGCCCGGTGGTGACCACCATTGTCGCCGGTGTCCCAATAGCCATAGTGGAACGGCACGAACAGCACGCCGTCGCGGATGCCGTTGATGCGCACGGCGCAGATGATGCTGCCCCGCGGTGTACTTACGCTGACGGAATCACCTTCGGCTATCCCCAGTCGACGGGCATCGCCCTTCGACATCTCCACCCACACCTGCGGAGCGGCCTTCTGGAGTTGTGGCGCCCGAGCGGTTTTGGTGCGGGTATGGAAGTGATACACGGTACGCCCGGTGATCAACACGAACGGGTAGTCGGTGGACGGCTGTTCGTGTGGCGGGACGTACTCGGCAGCCTTGATGATCGCCTTGCCGTACGGATTCATTGCGCGGTACTCGGTGGGCTCCAGCGGTGCGCCGGTGATCAGGTCCTTGCCGTACGCCTCGCAGTAGTCGGGGGCCGACCAGAACTTCCCGTCCGCGTAAAGCCGCTCGGTTCCGTCGGGATGCTCTGCGTTGCAAGGCCATTGGATTCCACTGCCGCGCAGTTTCGCATAGCTCAGGCCGGTGTAGTCGCACGGCCGGCCGGCGCTGCATTGCTGCCATGCCTTGAACGCCGATTCGGCATCGGTCCACGGTGGCAGCGGCCGGCCGTCCTTGTCGCGGAAGTCCATTCGCCGCGCATAGTCGAGGAAGATATCAATGTCGGCTCGCGCCGAACCCGGTGGCTCAACTGCCTTTTCGGACAGATGCACGGTCCGGTCGGCGTTGGTGAAGGTGCCGGTTTTCTCACCCCACGCGGCCGCGGGCAACACCACATCCGCCAGTTCCGCGGTCTCGGTGAGGAAGATGTCCTGGACGACGAGGAACAGCCGTGGCTGGGCGAGAATGTCGCGGATCCGGGACAGCTCGGGAAGTGATACCGCCGGGTTGGTTGCAGTCACCCACAACATCTTCAGGCTTCCCTCTTCGGCGAAGCGGAACATCTGCATCGCATGCGTCGGTGGTGCGTAGTGTGGAATCTGTTGCACCTCAAGGTTCCACAGCTTGGCGAGCTCGGCGACATGGTCGTCATTGGCCCAGTTGCGGAAGCCGGACAAGTCGCCGTCCGCGCCGCACTCGCGGGTGTTCTCCGCGGTGGGTTGCCCATTCATCTGCAACAGGCCGCAGCCCGGCTTGCCGAGCATGCCGCGCAGCAGATGAATGTTGTTCACCTGCACACTGGCCGCCGTCGCCTGGTGTGACTGGTAGAACCCCTGCAATACCGTGGACAACAGCCGCTCAGCCGTCCCGAGAAGCCTTGCAGCACGCCGGATCTCGTCGGCGTCGACACCGCAGATCTGCGCCGAGCGCTCCGGTGGAAACTTCGCGACGCGGCTGCGCAGTTCGTCGAACCCCACGGTGTGCTTGTCCACATAGTCGTGATCGACCCAGTCGTTGGCGATGATCTCGTGCAGTAACCCGTTCATCAAGGCGACGTTGGTCCCCGGCAGTGGCGCCAGGTGAACGGTCGCGTGCTGGGCCACCGGCGTCAGGCGCGGGTCGACACACACGATGGCCGGCGGCTGGTCACCGGCCAACCGGTCCAGCATCCGCATCCACAACACCGTTTGCGTCTCGGCGACGTTGTGCCCGAAAAGCGCGATGACGTCGGCGTGGTCGACGTCGGCATAGGAGCCTGGCTGCCCGTCGCTGCCGAACGTTTCCTTCAGCGCCTCAGCCGCGGTGGCCGTGCACAGCCGGGTGTTGCCGTCAACATGGTTGGTCCCGATCGCGCCGTGGGCGATGACAGCCTGGGTGTAGTACTCCTCTAAGAACAGCTGCCCCGAGGTGTAGAAGCCGATCGAGTTCGGGCCGTCACTACCCAGTAATTGCTTGCTGTGCGTGACGATTCGCTCCATGGCGGTGTCCCAGTCGCACGGCCGCAATTCGCCGCGTACGCGAATCAGCGGCGAGGTGAGTCGGTCCTTGGCGGCGTTGGCCTGCCAGCCGAACATGTCCTTAGGGTCGAGCCGGCCCCGGTTGATTCGGTCGACGCTGCGCCCGCGAACCCCGACTATGCGATCGTCTTTGACCGCGATGTCCAAGCCGTCGCCATTGGAATGCAGTACCGCCGCCGACTGAACCCACCGATCGACCGCCTCGGGCTTGATACCGTCGGCCAGGAACATGTCGACGCGCTCGGGCCACGGCTTGTCGGGCCCGTACGGAGTCCGCGTTCCCCATGGCTCGGCGATGCGATCTATCGCCACCATGTGAGCTGCGTACCCGGGGCCCGCCGGGCGAAACGTTTACAGACCGAACTCGGCTTCTATGCCGTCGATCCCGGCGCGGATCGCCTTGAGCGCGTCGGCGCGGGCACGCAACTTGGTCGCGGCATGGGCCTGCTGATGAAGGTTGGCGAATTCATGCGCAGCTTCCTCGGCGCGGCTGACCAGTACGTCGGGCAGCGCGATCTCGTCGACAAACCCTGCCGCGATGGCGGTTTCGCCGAAGAACGTCTTGGCTAACCCGGCTGCTTGCTGATAGGCCGACTGGGTCAGCCGCAACTTCAAGATCTCCATAGCCGCCCACGGAATGGTCATGCCGATCGCGACCTCGTTGGCCTGAATGTTGTACGCGTGAGCCGCAATTCGGTGGTCGCCGGAGCACAACAGAAATGCTCCCATTGCGATGGCGGGCCCGGTGCAGGCGATCACCACCGGCTTGGGGTAGGACAGCAGGCGGTAAGACAGCTCGAAGCCGCCGCGCAGCATGTCGATCGCGGGCTGTGCCTCGCCAGAGGTCAGGATCTTCAGGTCGAAGCCGCCGCTGAACACCCGGTTGTTCCCACTGATCACCAGCGCTCCGACGTTGTCGCGGTCGGCGTTGTCGATCGCCTCGTTGAGTGCCTGCTGCATGGTCGGCCCCAGCGCGTTCACTTTGCCGTCGTCCATTCGGATGACCGCGATGTGCTCGTCGCGGGTATAGGTGACCGGACCGCTCATTGCTTAGTTCCCTTCGATAGTCAGACGCGCTGGCTGCGATGTTTGCCTAGGTCGGCTTCGCCGTCACCCCAGCGCAGGCTGACGTCGGTGGGTTCATCCAGCTGCCGGGTGCGCCATCTGTCCTGTGTTTCGGTCACGGCGCGGTTGATTCGGTCGATCTCGGCGCGAAACACGTCAGGTCGTGTTTCCTTGCTGGCGTAGTGGAAGTAGGTCAGCAGGCTGCGCAGCAGCTCCAGCTTTTGCTTCTCTCGTTTTGCCAGGTCATGGGTTGTCATCAGCTCGATTCGCTGAACCGGCGGCAGGGCGTCCCAATCCAGCACCACTTTGGTCTCCAGCGGACGCCGGTCGCGCTGCCAGAACCGCCAGCCCCGGGGCTGCGCGGGCCGATCGAAGTAGGTCACCGTCCCCTCGAAGCGGGATTCCACGCTGCGTCCGATTTCAGCGCGATCGAGTGCCGAATCCCACACCATCCGCCATTCCTGCCCGGGCGCCAGCGTCGGCAGCTCACGGGGTAGTTGCAGTTCGACGACGTCGGCGTAGCCCTCGGACGCATTCTCGTATTCGGCCACCGTCGGCGGATTCGGGAAAAAGAACCGGACGTCGTAGGCCGCGGTGCGGCCGAAATTGCGGACGACCAGCTCGATCACATGCCAATCGGCGACATGCGGCTCCATCAGCATGCCGACGTAGGGGCGGACCTGTTCGGCGGCCAGTTGCCGGTTGCGCTGAATCTGCCGATTAGTCACGACGAGCGCGACGACACCCAGTGCAATTGCCGCCCATGCCGCCCACGCTAGCCAGGTGCTGGACTCGACGCCGGTGACCCCATTCCAGCTGCCTTGGACCCACCCCATCGAATCCACCCTCCGCTTATACCACAGTGGTTGTGAATGACCTCGGACCCGAACTTAGCCCCTCAGCCGCCCATCAGCATTCGCCACTGATCGAGATTGGCGGCTCGATACACGTAATTGGAACGTTTCACCTCAGAAAGAGCGGCGCTGGGTTCGGCCGAATACCAGTGCCCCGGATACACCGTCGGATCACCGGGCAGCGCGGCCAGCTGCTGCAGGCTCCGGTAGATCTCGTCGGAATCGCCACCGGGGAAATCGGTGCGTCCGCAACCTTCCAGGAACAGCGTGTCCCCGGCCACCAGCCGGCCGTCGAGCAGAAAGCACTGACTGCCCGGAGTATGGCCCGGGGTGTGCAGCAGCTCTATCTCGATATCGCCGATGCTGACCTTGTCGCGGTGCTCGTGGGTGGTCAAGTCCCCGATGGGGATGCCGGTGATCCGCGAAACCCACAGGGCCTCATGGACATTCACGTGTACCGGCACGGTTTTGCGTTCCAGCAACTCGGCTAGCCCTTTGAGTTCGAAACCCATCATCGACCCGCCGACGTGGTCGGGGTGATGGTGGGTCACCAGGACTCCGGACAGGTGCATGCCGTCGGCCTCGAGTGCGTCCATGAGGTCTCCGGCGGCATAGGCCGGATCGACCACCACGGCGTCCCCGGTTTGGCGGTCACCGATCAGGTAGGCGAAATTGCGCATTTGCGCCGCGATCATGTCGTCGGCGGCGAAATCGCGGCCGGAAAGCAGTTGGCGGAAGTACAGCCGGTCCGAATCTGACACGTCACCAGAGTATGGCGCGGCCAGATCCGTCCCAATCTGGCCTACGATCTTGCGCGCCGAGGGGTTACCGGGGGAAAACCTCGCGTATCGTTCGCACCTTTTTTGGGTGCTCGGTATTGTTGGCCCATGCTCAAGAGGGTCGAGCTCCTCGTCGACAATGACCTGCTCCAAGCGGTCATTCGTCGGTACCACCTGGCTGACGCGCGCGAGGCGGTCCACCTTGCTCTCAAAGCGCTCCTCGACGATGTCGATGGCGGCGGAGACGGGTCAGAAGAGGAAGAGTACGACGAGTTCAGCGATCCCAGCGCCTGGCTGCCCCGCCGCAGCAACAGTGACACCGGGTGACACGACGACATTCAGTGAAGCGAGTGGTTTTGTGACGCTGCGGGGCACGCTGTAACCTCTTTTAGGCCCTTAAGAGCGCACCTGCACGACTGGTCGCTACGGGTGAACGGCCCCCTTAGCTCAGTCGGTAGAGCGTTTCCATGGTAAGGAAAAGGTCAACGGTTCGATTCCGTTAGGGGGCTCGGGCGGACGCCGAGCAGGCGGACGGCCCCGCTCCGCAAGGGGTGGGCCAGAGGCGATGTAGCTCAGTCGGTTAGAGCGAACGACTCATAATCGTTAGGTCGCCGGTTCGAGTCCGGCCATCGCTACAACACAACAACGAGACGTATAGAGAGACGGGCATGGCTTCCAGTACCGACGTGCGGCCGAAGATCACTTTGGCATGCGAGGTGTGCAAGCACCGTAACTACATCACCAAGAAGAACCGCCGCAACGATCCCGACCGGCTGGAACTGAAGAAATTCTGCCGCAATTGCGGCAAGCACCAGGCGCACCGCGAAACGAGGTAGGTCTAGACAGTGGCGTTGACCGAAAAAATCGTCGGGATGCATTACCGCTACCCGGACCATTACGAGGTAGAACGCGAGAAGATCCGCGAGTACGCGGTAGCTGTGCAAAACGACGACCCTATTTTTTTCACAGAGGACGCGTCGGCTGAATTGGGCTACGAGGCCCTGGCGGCCCCGCTGACATTCATCAGCGTGTTCGGGTACAAGGCGCAATCGGCGTTCTTTCAGAATGCCAATATCGCGATCCAGGACGCGCAGATCGTCCAGGTTGACCAGACGCTGAGATTTATGCGGCCCATCATTGCCGGTGACAAACTCTACTGCGACGTATACGTGGATTCGGTGCGTGCGGCGCACGGCACCGAGATCATCGTGACCAAGAACATCATCACCAACCAAGCCGGCGAGCTTGTGCAGGAGAGCTACACGACCCTCGCGGGGCGCGCCGGCGACGACGGAGAAGAGGGATTTTCTGATGGCTCTGCGTGAGTTCAGCTCAGTGCAGGTGGGTGACCAGCTTCCGGAGCGGACGTACCCACTGACTCGCCAGGATCTGGTCAACTACGCGGGGGTGTCGGGTGACCTGAACCCGATTCACTGGGACGACGAGATCGCCAAGGTTGTCGGGCTGGACACTGCGATCGCGCATGGGATGCTGACCATGGGTATCGGCGGGGGCTACGTCACTTCGTGGGTGGGTGACCCAGGTGCGGTCACCGAATACAACGTGCGGTTCACCGCGGTGGTACCGGTGCCCAACGACGGCAAGGGCGCCGAGCTGGTTTTCAATGGCCGGGTCAAGTCGGTTGATCCGGCCAGCAAATCGGTGACGATCGCCCTCACTGCCACCACAGGCGGCAAGAAGATCTTCGGCCGGGCCGTCGCGTCGGCGAAGTTGGCTTAGCGGATGGCCCTCAAAATCGATATTCGCGGGATGTCGTGGCGT
This sequence comes from Mycobacterium szulgai, assembly GCF_002116635.1. GTDB lineage: Bacteria > Actinomycetota > Actinomycetes > Mycobacteriales > Mycobacteriaceae > Mycobacterium > Mycobacterium szulgai. The sequence continues at coordinate 208,860 of NZ_LQPW01000031.1, forward strand.
TATCCCGACTATTTCGAGGTGAGTCGCGAGCAGGTTCGCCAATTCGCGCGGTCGGTCAAATGCGATGATCCGGCCTGTTTCGACGAAGCCGCGGCCGCCGAATTGGGCTATGACAACCTCGTCGCACCCATAACCTTCGTGTCGATCTTCGCCAAACTCGTCCAAGACGATTTCTTTCGGAACGTCGATGTGGGCATGGAAACCATGCAGATCGTCCAGGTCGACCAGAAGTTCGTATACAACAAACCGATGCGTGTCGGCGACAAGCTCTTTGGTCTCATGGAGATCCAGTCGGTAAACGAGCGTTTCGGTGCCGACATCGTCGTCACCAAGAACACCTGCACTAACGAGGATGGCGAGACGATCCTGGTCGCTTACACCACGCTAATGGGCCACGAGGGGGACAATTCCATCCAGCTCAAGTGGGACAAGGAAACCGGCCAGGTCGTCCGAACCGCGTAATTAGTATCTGGCTCCTGCGCCCATGTACACTCGGGCCTCGGGGTTTTCCCAACATCAGCGCGCTTTCCGGGAGTCGAACGAGCGGAGCCGGCGACGGGAGTGAGACGACCGAATCGTCTCGCGTCGGTTCGCGATGCCGAACGGAGAGCGCGTGTGTTGTGTAAGCCGCGAAACGAGAGGGTTGGCCTGCCAACCGCGAAGGGGCGTAGCTCAACTGGCAGAGCAGCGGTCTCCAAAACCGCAGGTTGCAGGTTCAAGTCCTGTCGCCCCTGCTGTAAGGCGCAACGGTATCGTGCCATGGTGGACACTGGGAGTGTTCCCCATCACAGCGGGACGGCTCGCGGGATAGCTAGCGAACAAAGGAGCATGCGGTGAGCGACGAGGGCGACGCTGCCGACGACGCTGCCGCCGGCGGCGGCGACACGCAGGACGACCGCAACAGCGGTGGTCGTACCGCCCTGGTGACCAAGGCGGCGCGGCCGCAACGGCCGTCCGGCAAGCGTTCCCGGCAACGTGCACGCAGCGCCGACGACGACGAGTCGTCGACGGACGAATCGTCGGCCGAAGCCGAGGTAGTCAAGAAAGACTCGGCCAAGAAGGGCACCTCGAAATCAGCCAAAGACAAGGCAGCCGCCAAGTCGAAGAAGGCCGGCAAGCCCGGCACCCGCAGCGTCAACCCGATCGCATTCGTCTACAACTACCTCAAGCAAGTCGTAAGCGAAATGCGGAAGGTGATCTGGCCGTCCCGCAAGCAGATGCTCACCTACACCTCGGTGGTGCTGGTATTCCTGGCCTTCATGGTGGCGCTGGTCGGCGGCACCGATCTGGGCCTGAGCAAGCTCGTGCTGCTGGTGTTCGGCTGAGGTTTACAGAGTTACAGAGAGGACTGAAAACCGTGACTACCTTCGACGGTGACACGTCCGCGGGTGAGGCGGTCGACTTGCAAGATGCGAGTCCCGCCCCGGAGGCAGCGGCCCCGGCCGAAGAGGTCGACCCCGCCGCGGCGCTCAAGGCAGAGCTGCGCAGCAAGCCGGGCGACTGGTATGTCATCCACTCCTACGCGGGCTACGAGAACAAGGTGAAAGCCAACCTCGAGACCCGGGTGCAGAACTTGGATGTCGGCGACTACATCTTCCAGGTGGAAGTACCCACCGAAGAGGTCACCGAGATCAAGAACGGCCAGCGTAAGCAGGTCAACCGCAAGGTGCTGCCGGGCTACATCCTGGTGCGGATGGATCTGACGGACGACTCGTGGGCTGCGGTGCGCAACACTCCCGGCGTGACCGGATTCGTCGGTGCGACCTCGCGCCCGTCGGCGCTCTCGCTCGATGACGTGGTCAAGTTCCTGCTCCCACCGGGCGCAACGAAGAAGGCCGCCAAGGGAACGGCCGCTACCGCTGCGGCCGCCGAGACGGGTGGTCTGGAACGTCCGGTTGTCGAGGTCGACTACGAGGTCGGCGAATCAGTCACGGTCATGGACGGACCGTTTGCCACGTTGCCGGCCACGATCAACGAGGTCAACGGCGAACAGCAGAAGCTCAAGGTGCTGGTCTCCATCTTCGGCCGCGAAACTCCGGTGGAACTGACCTTCAGCCAGGTCTCCAAGATTTAGCCCGCTGGGCACTCAAAAGCAGGAAGGAACATAGACATCTCATGGCCCCGAAGAAGAAGAAAGTCGTTGGGCTGATCAAGCTGCAGATCACGGCGGGCCAGGCCAACCCGGCGCCGCCGGTTGGCCCCGCGCTCGGACAGCACGGCGTCAACATCATGGAGTTCTGCAAGGCGTACAACGCCGCGACGGAAAACCAGCGTGGCAACGTCATCCCGGTGGAGATCACGGTCTATGAGGACCGCAGCTTCACCTTCGCGCTGAAGACTCCGCCGGCCGCCAAGCTGCTGCTCAAGGCCGCCGGCGTGGCCAAGGGCTCGGCCGAGCCGCACAAGACCAAGGTCGCCAAGGTCAGCTGGGATCAGGTCCGCGAGATCGCCGAGACCAAGAAGACCGACCTCAACGCAAACGACATCGACGCCGCAGCCAAGATCATCGCCGGGACCGCTCGGTCGATGGGCATCACGGTCGAATAGCTCGACAGATCAGCAGTGGGAGGGCCAGCTTCGGCCCGTTGCTAACCACGAACCCAACACAGATTGGATATTTCAATGAGCAAAAACAGCAAGGCCTACCGCGCCGCCGCCGAGAAGGTGGACCGGACCAACCTCTACACCCCGTTGCAAGCGGCCAAGCTCGCCAAAGAGACGTCCTCGACCAAGCAGGACGCGACCGTCGAGGTGGCGATCCGGCTCGGAGTGGACCCGCGCAAGGCCGACCAGATGGTCCGCGGCACGGTCAACCTGCCGCACGGCACCGGCAAGACCGCCCGGGTGGCGGTGTTCGCGGTGGGGGAGAAAGCCGATGCTGCCGTCGCTGCGGGAGCCGATATCGTCGGCAGCGATGATCTGATCGAGAAGATCCAGGGCGGGTTCTTGGACTTCGACGCCGCGATCGCCACCCCCGACCAGATGGCCAAGGTAGGCCGCATCGCTCGCGTGCTGGGTCCCCGCGGCCTGATGCCCAACCCCAAGACCGGCACGGTCACCCCCGACGTCGCCAAGGCCATTACCGACATCAAGGGCGGCAAGATCAACTTCCGCGTCGACAAGCAGGCCAACCTGCACTTCGTCATCGGCAAGGCCTCCTTCGACGAGAAGGCGCTGGCCGAGAACTACGGCGCGGCGATCGACGAGGTGCTGCGGCTCAAGCCGTCGGCGTCTAAGGGCCGCTACCTGAAGAAGATCACCGTTTCCACGACGATGGGCCCGGGTATTCCGGTCGATCCTTCGGTCACCCGCAACTTCGCTGCGGGGGAGTGATTTGTGCTCCGCTAATTGAGGGAGAGCGATTAGTCCATCAGCCCCTCCAATTGGCGGAGCGAGATCCATCCATCACATAGGTAGATTCGTCGGCTAACGGCAGCGACGGGCGCCGGAGTTTTCGACCCTAATTTTCGGCTTGGATGGAACTTGCGCTGCGATGACGCAACTTGACGAAGCACTCGAACGATCCGCGGTTCTGGGCTATGGTCCGCATTTGCGCAGCCATATCGAGGCCGCCGCCGACCACTTGCGCAACGATTCGGAAGAGATGCGCAAGTGCTCGCCGGAACAGCTGCTGTACCACGAGTACGTGGAGGCCGGCGCACCGCACGGGCCGGCGCTGTATGCCGTCAAGGGCGAACACTGGAACGGCGTCAGCCCAAAGTTCCTCGAGTTCGTGAATGCCTTCCAGTTCGACCGCGCCACCATGGGGTACGCCGAGTCGGGCTACGGCATCCAGCGCCATCGCAATTTCCTGCGCGCTCTAATCGTCAGAGAGCATGACCTGACCGGACGCGAGCCTGCCGCGGGCCTGGACATCGACGTTGGTTGCCTGGCAATGACGACCCGGATGGCCATGTATGACATGGCGAAAGTGGCGATCCGCCAAGCAAAGGAGAACTTTCCCGGCAAGACTCCGGTGGCGTTGGTGCCGACGCCCGGATGGGACTACCGTGGCATCTTCAAGGATGTCGGCTTCGAAGTAGTGTTTCTGCCGCTGACACCGAAGAACGGCTGGCTGCCCGACCTCGAGGCGTGGGACGCGATCGTGCGTGACACCATCGCCGACGGTACTCGTCATGTCGCCATGGCGGTGACCAACCCGCAGCACAATCCGACCGGCATGCAGTGGCCGGTCACGGTGACGCAATACCTGCTCGAACTGGCCGCACACCACGGCGGCTTCCTGCTGCTCGATGACGCTTACTACTGCGTGCACGACCCCCGCGTGCCTCGGGTGAACCACTTGAAGGCGGTGCTCGATGCATTCGACCGCAACGACGAAGACAACGAGCTCGTCGCTACTGGCATGTTCGATCGCTGGGTGGCCACCCGTCCGTTCGGCAAGCAGTTCTCGTGCAACACGATGGGCGTGGCCGCCATCACTACGTCGCCGAGAATGCTCCGCCAACTCAGCCGCGAATCGTGGATCAACCGGTACCACACGAATACTCACAACGCCGAACTGATGTGCGCATGGCTGGCTACATCCGAGGCGGCCGCCTGGACGATCGAGACCGGCCTCTTCTACACCCGCCAAAAGGAATTGGTGCGGACCCGCCTGAAGGACCGCATGGGCTGGCCGGATGCTGGGCTGTGCGTCGGTCCATCGACTTCCTACATGCTGATCGAAATCCCGAAGGTGTACCAGCGCGCCGAGGGTGGCATCGACTGCTTCCGAGACGACCTGTTCTTTGCGACCGGAACACTGGTGTCGGCGTCGCTGTTCAACCAGACGGCGCCGGTGCCGTTTGTGCGCCTGCATCTCGGCAGCCATCCGAACGTGATCGAGGAATTCCTGCGCCGCTGGCAAGCCGCCGGTCTGCATTACGACATGCCAAAACCGTTCGGCCGCAACTGACGGCCCGGCTGAGCGCGCCGAGCGTGACGCGACAGTCACGTTCGGCGCCGAATACGACTGCAACGTCACGTTCGAGACAGCGAGGAGACGTTCGTGAGGCACGTTGACCGCGGCCTCTGAGCCAGTGCTACCCGCGGCTATCCGCCGCACTCGGCGATGCGCCGCCGCAGAAAGTCGCGGCCCGGCTCGGAGCCGTTGGACTCCAAGGCAATTCGGTACCAGTGGACGGCCTCGGACCGGCGTCCGGCGCGCCGTAGCAGGTCCGCGCGCAGCGACGCCACCAGGTTCGACCGGGACAGCCGAGGATCGTCGGCGACTCCGTCCAGTGCGGTCAGGCCGGCGTCGTATCCATCGCGGAAACCGACCGCCAGCGCGCGATTGGCCAGCACCACCGGCGAGTCCGTCAGCTGCAGCAGCCGGTCATAGGCGGCGCAAATGGTGGTCCAGTCGGTCTGCTCCCACGACGGCGCCGTGGCATGCACTGCGGCGATCACCGCCTGCGGCAGGTACGGGCCGGCCGATCCCTCTGCCTGCCTTAGCCGGTCCAGGCCCCGGGCGATGCGGCCGCGATCCCACCGGCTGCGCTCCTGCTCGTCCAGCGGCACCAACGAACCGGCATCGTCAACGCGGGTCGCTCGCCGCGAATCATGCAGCAACACAAGGGCAGTTAAAGCTTGGGCCTCGAGCTCGTGCGGCATCAGGATGCACAGTTCCCCGGCGAGCCTGACTCCCTCATCGCAGAGTTCGTCCCGGATCGCCGACGGGCCCGCCGTCGACCAGTAACCCTCGGTGAAAACCGAGTAGATACAGCCCAGCACGTGCGGTGTGCGCTCGGGTAACAGCTCGGCCGGCGGTACCCGCAGCGGGATATTGGCATGGCGAATCTTGTTCTTGGCTCGCGTGATTCGCTGACCAACCGCTACCTCGGTCTGTAGCAGTGAACGGGCGATCTCGGCCACGGTCAAACCGGACACCAGCCGCAGGGTAAGTGCCAATTGCGACTGCCGGTCCAGTGCCGGATGCGCGCAGGTGAACATCATTCGCAGTTCGTCGTCGCGGACCGGATGCGGGTCGGTGTGATCGGTACGCGCCCGGATGTCGTCCAGCACGGCGGCTAATTCCCTTCCAGGACGCACGGATTCGCGGCGTAGCCGATCCCGGGCGCGGTTGCGCGCGACCGTTATCAGCCACCCGCCGGGGTGGTCGGGCACCCCGTCACGCGGCCAGCTGCGCAGCGCCTCGGCGCAGGCTTCCTGGACGGCATCCTCGGCGACGGTCAGGTCGCCGGACCACCGCGCGATGGCGGCAACGGCGGGTCCCCACTCTCGGCGAAAGATGCCGTCCAGGTTGGTCATTGGCCCCGACTACAGCCCGGACACCCCAGCCAGTTGCCGCAGCTCCACGGCTGATGCGGGAATCATCGCGGCGATCTTGACGGCCTCGTCGCGGTCGCCCGCCGCCAATAGGTAGAAGCCGCTGGCTACTTCCGCGCCTTCCACGTACGGACCGTCGGTGACGATCGCTTCGCCGTTGCGTACCCGCACCGTGGTAGCCGCGGACCGCTCGTGCAGGGCGGCGCCGCCGATCACGTGGTTGCCCGCGTCGGCCATGAACTCACCGTGGCGCGCCGCCATCGCTTCCCATTCCGGCGTGCCCGGTGTGTGGGCGGATTCGGCTGGTTCCAACAGCAGCGCGAGCCAGTCGTTGCCGGTGAGCTGGCGCGACGGTTCAAACGAGTGGACCGCCGGCCAGATCTCCACGGCACCGTAGCCGGCAACCGGGATGTCACGCGCCAATGCCAATGCCTCGTCGAGGTTTTCGGCTTCGAACACGTAGTAACCGCAGGCCACCTCGGCCGACTCGGCGAAGGGGCCATCGGTGAGTATCGGCGCATCCGGACCGCCGGTGATGCGCACCTCGGTCGCCGTCGGGCTCAGGGCATCACCGGCCCGGATCGCCGAGGCGGCCTTGGCGTGAAAACTCTCGAACGCCGCCATCACCGAACCCCGCTGGTCGGGCGTGAGGTCGTCTTCCTTGCTGATCAGCAGGGCGAAGTACTGCATTGTCGTCACCTCCGGTAGTGAGCGAAACCCCGTGTTCCACTCTCTACCTATCCGACGAACGGCGCGTCCACAATCCGACAGGGGCCGCGAAATATCTAGGCGGCAGCACCCGGTTTGAGGTACGTCACCAGGCTGACGTCGAGCATCTCGTCGGTGAAGTAGTGCTCGCAGCCACGCAGGTACTTCATGTACCGGTCGTAGACCTCTTCGGAGGTGATCTCGATGGCCTTGTCCTTATTGGACTCCAGCGTGTCCCCCCAGATGTGCAAGGTCTTGATGTAGTGCGGCCGCAGCGAAAGGGGTTCGGGGACAATGAAACCGGCCTTTTCGCCGTGTTCGACCATCATCTCCGTCGACGGCAGCCGGCCACCCGGAAAGATCTCGGTGACGATGAACTTGATGAAACGCACCGTGTCGAAGGTGATCCTCTTACCGCGCGCCGCCATTTCATAGGGGTGGTAGCTGACGCTGCTCTGGACGGTCATGCGGCCGTCCTCGGGCATGATGTTGAAACACCTCTTGAAGAAGTCGTCGTAGTTCTCGTGCCCGAAGTGTTCGAATGCCTCGATGGACACGATCCGGTCGACGGGTTCGTTGAAATCTTCCCAGCCGTGCAGCAGCACCCGGCGTGAACGATCGGTGTCGAGTGACTCCAGCACCTGTTGTGATCGCGCGAACTGGTTCTTGGACAGGGTGAGCCCGACGACGTTGACGTCATACTTCTCGACGGCGCGCTTCATGGTGGTGCCCCACCCGCAGCCGATGTCGAGCAGGGTCATGCCCGGCTTGAGATCCAGCTGGTCCAGGTTCAGATCGATCTTGGCGATCTGGGCTTCCTCGAGCGTGAGATCGGGCGGCTCGAAGTAGGCGCAGCTGTAGGTCCGGGTCGGGTCCTGGAACAATGCGAAGAAATCATCGGAGACGTCGTAATGTGCCTGGATGTCTTCGAAGCGCGTCCGCGTCGGCGTGGTGCCGATCGGTTTTTCGACCATAATTGTTGTGTTCTCCTGATGATGTGCGCTAATTAGTCGCACGCGTGACTGCGCCTGGTACCCGTCAGTGACATCGAAAGTCTACTTCTGCAGCGTGAACTGGTGGCAGCCGACGTAGCCGACCCGGAATGATTTGGCGCATCCGGTCAAGTACTTCATGTACCGCTCGTAGACCTCTTCGGATTGAATCGCGATGGCCTCTTCCTTATGCGCCTCCAAGGCCTCGGCCCAAAAGTCGAGTGTTCTGGCGAAGTTCAGCTGCAGCGGATGAACGCGTGCCACGGTGAAACCCGCCTTGGTCGCGTGGTCTTCGACCTTCTCAATCGACGGCAACCGGCCGCCGGGGAAGATCTCGGTGATGATGAACTTGATGAAGCGAGCCATCTCGAACGTCACCGGCATGCCCCGTTCGACGATCTGACCGCCGGTCAAGCCGGTGATCGTGTGCAGCATCCAGACTCCGTCCGGCGGCAAGATGTTGTAGGCCCATTTGAAGAACTCGTCGTAGCGCTGAAATCCGAAATGCTCCAACGCTTCGATGGTGATGATCCGGTCCACCGGCTCGGTGAAGTCCGCCCAGTCGCTCAGCAGGACGCGGTATGAACGGTTCGTGTCCACGTCGGCAAGCAGCTGCTGGCAGTAGGAGTGCTGGTTCTGCGACAGCGTCAGCCCGATGACGTTTACGTCGTACTTCTCCAGGGCGCGTTTCATGGTCGAACCCCAGCCGCAGCCCACGTCGAGCAGGGTCATCCCCGGCTCAAGCCCCAGTTTGCCCAGCGACAGGTCCAACTTGGCGATTTGGGCCTGCTCGAGCGTCATATCCTCGCGTTCGAAGTACGCACAGCTGTAGGTCCGAGTCGGGTCCGTGAACAGCTCGAAGAATTCGTTGGAGATGTCATAGTGCGCTTGGACATCGTCGTACTTCTTGCGCGTGTCCGTTGCGCCCGATGAGTTCTCAGACATATGTCCTCCCAATGGGACAGCACCCCCACGGGGCAACCATCTCCGGCACCCTACACGGACCAGGCCGCAACCCTGGCATTTGCGCTCGGTAGATCCGCACTTTCTGGACCGCCACTCACCTGGTGCGCCCTGGAAGCCGCGCAGCCACTACTTTTCCAGCGTGAACTGGTTGACGTCGATGTAACCGGTGCGGAACGAGTTGGCGCAGCCGGTCAGATACTTCATGTAGCGCTCGTAGACCTCTTCGGACTGGATCTCGATGGCCTCGTCCTTGTGCGCCTCCAGCGCCTCAGCCCACAGGTCGAGCGTCCTGGCGTAATGCGGCTGCAGCGATTGGCGGCGGGTCAGCGTGAAGCCCGCCGTTGCCGAATGCTCTTCGACCATCTCGATCGTCGGCAACCGGCCGCCCGGGAAGATCTCGGTCACGATGAACTTGATGAACCGGGCCATCTCGAAGGTCATCGGCATACCGCGTTCGGCGATCTGCGGACCGGTCAAGCCGGTGATCGTATGCAGCAGCATCACGCCGTCGGCAGGCAGGATGTCGAAGGCGAACTTGAAGAAGTCGTCGTAGCGATCATGGCCGAAGTGTTCGAACGCGCCGATCGACACGATCCGGTCGACCGGCTCGTTGAATTCTTCCCACCCGTTCAGCAGCACCCGCTTGTTCCGGGGGCTCTCCATCTCGTCGAAGGCCTTCTGGACATGAGCCGCCTGGTTCTTGGAAAGGGTCAGCCCGACGACGTTGACGTCATACTTCTCGATCGCCCGCCGCATCGGGGCCCCCCAGCCGCAGCCGACGTCGAGCAACGTCATGCCCGGCTGCAGGCCCAGCTTGCCCAGCGCCAGGTCGATCTTGGCGATCTGGGCCTCCTCCAGCGTCATGTCGTCGCGCTCGAAGTAGGCGCAACTGTAAGTCTGGGTCGGGTCCAGGAACAGGCGGAAGAAGTCGTCAGATAAGTCGTAATGCGCCTGCACATCGTCGAAGTGCGGTGTCAATCCCTGAGCCACGAGGTTGTATTGCCTTTCTGGACCTAGCGGCCCCACAGTGCATGCAACATATAGTCAAGTCCCCCCGCATGCACGTTGCATGCTAGCCGACCTGGCGGCGCATCTCTAAATTGCAAGTCGATTCGCGCAGGTCAGAAGCGGTGCGCTGGAACGGCAGGCTATTTGATGAGGGTGTACTGCGCGACGTTGGACAGACCCTTGCGAAAGAGTCCCGCGCAGCCGGTCAAATAGCGCATGAAGCGGTCGTACACCTCTTCGGACTGAATGGCGATGGCGCTGTCCCGGTTGGCTTGCAAATTGTCCGCCCAGATGTCCAAAGTGCGCGCGTAGTGCGGCCGCAGATATTGGATTTCGTCGACTGAGAACCCGCTGGCCTTCGCGTTGTCGACGATGTCTGATTCGCCGCACATCCCGCCGCCGGGGAAGATCTCGGTCGCAAGGAAGCGAAAGAACCGCAGATCGCTCATCGTCACGGTGATCCCATGGTCGCGCCAGTAGGTCTGCGGATGCGTGAAGATGCTGTGCAGCAGCATCCGGCCGTCGTCGGGAAGAATGTCGTGGGTGCGCTCGAAGAACGTGGCGTACCGCTCTTTTTTGAAGGCGTCGAAAGCCTCGAAGCTGACGATCCGGTCGACCTTCTCGTCGAACTCTTCCCAGCCCTGCAGCCGGGCCTCGGTGTGTCGGCTGGTCGGGATCGCCTCCAGTCGGGCTTTGCTGCGTTGGTAGTGGTTCTTGCTCAGGGTGATGCCGATGACGTTGACGTCGTATTTCTCCACCGCTCGGACCACCGCTCCGCCCCACCCGCACCCGACGTCAAGCACCGTCATTCCGGGCTCGAGGTTCAGCTTGTCGAGGGCAAGGTCCAACTTCGCGATTTGTGCCTCTTCGAGGGTCATGTCGTCGTTCTTGAAGTAGGCGCAGGTGTAAACCATATTCGGGTCCAGGAACAGCGCGAAGAATTCGTCGGAAATGTCGTAGGTCGCCTGTGATTCTTCGTAAAACGGTCTCAGTTCGGCCATTTTCGACAACCTCCTCGCGTCGTGCCGGTCATTCAAGTCCTAGGCTCGCCGAGCGGCCGCTCAGCCGGCCGCGGCGAAATTGGTTTTCAGCTCGCCGATCACTCGATCCCACAGCTGCCTGGGCAGGTCATGGCCCATACCGTCGACCAGCACCAATCGAGCACCGTCGATGGCGCGAGCGACGGCGCGGCCGCCGAACGGCCGCATCAGCTTGTCGGCCCGCCCGTGAATTACCACAGTCGGGGCGACGATTTGACGATCGTAGTGCAGCAGGCTGCCACTGCCCAAAATTGCGCTGAACTGTCGGGCCATGCCCCACGGGTGGAAATTGCGGTCATAGCACTCGGCGGCATCGGCGCGAACCTGCTCGTCGGGTACGCGGTACTGCGGACTGCCGATGATCCTGCTGACGCGTACCGCGTTGTCGAGGATGACGTCTCGCGGTGAATCCGGGGCCGGGCCACTGATGAGCGCAAGCAGGGCACGCGGCGCCGGCGGCGGCAGGAACCTGTGATTGTTGCTGGAGAAGATGACTCCCAGGGTTTTCGTCCGCTCGGCGAATTGAGCCGCGAAGATCTGGGCGATCATGCCGCCCATCGACGCCCCGACGACATGGGCGTGCTCGATCTCGAGATGATCGAGCACGGCCGCGGCGTCGCCGGCCATGTCTTCCAGTGTGTAGGCCGCCTTGCTGGGCAGGCCGAGCCAGGACCGGGCCAATCGGGTGACCAGCGGCTGGGCATCGCGAGTGGGCGGGGTCTTGCTGGACAGTCCGACATCTCGGTTGTCGTAGCGGATGACGCGCAGGCCGTGCCCGACCAGTCGCTCGCAGAAGTCCGTGCGCCAGAGCAGCATCTGGGCGCCCAAGCCCATGATCAGCAGGACGGGCGGGTCATCGAGGTTACCCATGTCCTCGTAGTGCAGCTTGACGTCGCCAGATACTGCTCGGGATATGGCAAAGCCGCTACGAACGTCCAACTAGGCCCCCTTACACCTCAATATCAGATTGATGCTCGCGACTGACTTCGACCATAAAGTTGGCGAAGTATCCGGTCAGTTGCGGGTCGGACATCATCTGCCATTTCGGTGCCAGCAGCTTCATATACCGCTCGACGTAGAGGAACTGCTTGCCGATGAGCACCAGCTCGCGGGGCAGCTTGACGTCGTACGCGTCGGCCAGCGTCGACAGCTGGCGGCCGATGTCGGCATACGACATATCGCCCAGTGTCTGCATGGTCAGCGGCGTGGCGAACTTCTCCAGGTCCTTGGCGGCCTGGGCCTCGGGCTTCATGGTTCCCACGGCGCCCATCAGTACGACGATCTTGCCTGCGGCGGCGTGGTCCTTCTTGACCAGCAGCGCGTACACCAGCTCGCGCAACAGCCAGCGGGTGCGCGGGTCGATGCGGCCCATGATCCCGAAGTCGAAGAACACGATGCGGCCCTGGTCGTCGACGTAGAGATTGCCCGCATGCAGGTCGCCGTGGAACAGCCCGTGCCGCAGACCACCTTCGAAGACCGAGAACAACAGCGCCTTTACCAGCTCGGTACCGTCGAACCCCGCTTTGCGGATGGCAGCGACATTGTCGATGCGGATGCCGTGCACCCGTTCCATCGTCAGCACCCGCTCGCCGGTGAAGTCCCAGTGCACATGCGGCACCCGGATGTTCTTACCCAGCGGCGAAGAATGCAGGTGCGAGACCCAGGCTTCCATGGACTGCGCCTCTAGCCGGAAGTCCAGCTCCTCGGCCAGGTTATCGGAGAAATCGGCCACCACATCTTGGGCCGAAAGCCGGCGGCCGACTTTGGCCAGCTCGACGGCCTGCGCGAAACGCTGCAGGATCTGCAGATCGGCGGCCACCCGGCGGCGGATGCCCGGCCGCTGGATCTTGACGACGACTTCCTCGCCGGTCTTGAGTGTCGCGTAGTGGACCTGGGCGATGGACGCCGAGGCAAACGGTTCCTCGTCGAAGCTGGCGAACAGGTTGGCCGGCTCGTCGCCGAGTTCCTCGATGAATAGTTTGTGGACTTCGTCGGTGTCGGCGGGTGGCACCCGGTCGAGCAGGCCGCGGAATTCGCGCGACAGCGATTCGCCGAATGCCCCGGGACTGGACGCGATGATCTGTCCGAATTTGACGTACGTCGGCCCCAGGTCGGCGAAGGTCTGCGGGATCTCCTTGATCACTTTCTGCTGCCACGGGCCTTTGCCCGGGAGGTTGGTGACGACGCGGGCCGCCGTGCGGGTGACCTGCCATCCGGTGACGGCTACCCGGGCCGCTTCGACCGGTAACGGCACCCGATCCAGCTTGGCCACCTCGCGGTGTCTGGTGGAACTCATTCCAGCAGTGTGCCAAATCCGGGCAGCCAATTCCCAATTCGCGTGAGCCCGCTCACGCCGGAAATTCCAGCCGATAACCCCGTCGGATTAGCTTTTCTTCCAGGGCGTAAGCCACGGCTGCGGTGCCCAATTCTCCAGGCCCGCGATCAATTCGTACATGGTGGCGCCGTCGATGGTTTCCCGGACGATGTCGGCGTGCCCGGCGTGGCGGGCAAGTTCATTGATCACATGCAGGATTACCCAGCGCACCGACCAGGCATCGAGGTCCTTCGGGAACCACGGAATGTGGTGTGGGACCGGAACCGGGGCATCTAAGTCCGCCGTCTCCACCAGTCGCAGCGACTGCGCATTCTGGTCTTCGAACGCGCGCAGCAGACCGTCGAGTGTCTCGTCGGCCCGCATCACGTGCTCGTCTTCGCGCGACTTGGCGATCTCTTCGAACGACCGGCTGTCCCTGGGTGGCTCGGCGGGGGCGGCGGCGACGCGCGCCATCCAGTTGCTTTGCATGCCGGTGGCGTGCTTGATCAATCCGCCGATCGACAATGCGCTGGCCGATGGAGCCGACCGGGCCTGCTCATCGGTGAGGCCGTAGGACACGGCGAAATAGGCGCTTTGGTGATAGGCCAGAAACTCGCGTAGCGCACTGCGTTCGTCGGCCACGGGCGGGGCAAGGGCGGGCATGGTCAATCCTTTCGTTGATGTAGGTACAGGTCCCGAAGGCAGGCGATTTCGGCGCCGTGGTGGATCGCTTCGCGATTGATGTGCAGGATCAGTTCGCTCAGCGAGTGCTCGGCGTAGGGACCTTCGGCCGGGCCGCACGGGCGGCCCAGATCGGCCGTCGACAATGACCGCACGCCGGCAATCCACGTCGCGTAGCTCTCGTCGAGCTGCTGCAGCGCGGTCGCCGCGTCGGTGGCGTACTGCCAATTCTGATAGTCGGCGGGCGGTCCCGCGAAATGGTTGTGGTTGCGCATGGCGAACACGCCGACGATGACGTGCGCCAGCCGCCAGGCGATGGTGGTGAACGGCACCGGGCTGGGTGGTGGGAATGCGAAGTCGATCGAGCTGTCGCGATGGATGGTCCAGCAGTTGGGCACCGGCTGCCAGAAGTACTCGGCATCGGTGAGCCCGTCCAGGCGGGGGCGCAGTTGCGCGCGCCAGTGCCAATCGAGCTGGTCGGCCAGTTGGGTGGTCAAATCCGCCATAACCCGAGCGTAAGGTGCTGGCATGCAGGTGGTTTCGGCCGAGTCGACCGAACTCTTCGTTGGTCCGCCCCAGGCTCCGGTGCAGCTGGCGCGGGTGACGATCACCGACTGCACCGAGCCGGCAGCTATCCGCATCGAAGGTGATGGTCTGCGTGGCGAGGCGGTCGCCGCGCCCGGGGCAGCGGTCGTCGAGGTCGCCGTCATCGTCGAGCAACCCCTCGTCGGCCAGCGGCGGGCCGCGGTCGTGCACGCGGGCGGCAACAGCACTGAAACCATCCCGTTCGAGTTCACCGTGGCCGAGCCGGGGTGGACGATGTTCATGGTCAGCCACTTCCACTACGACCCGGTGTGGTGGAACACCCAGGGCGCCTACACCAGCGAGTGGACCGAAGAACCGCCGGGCCGCGCCCGCCAGACCAACGGCTTCGAGCTGGTGCACGCGCATCTGGAGATGGCGCGGCGCGAACCGGAGTACAAATTCGTGCTGGCCGAGGTCGACTATCTCAAGCCGTACTGGGACACCCGGCCCGAAGACCGCGCCGACCTGCGCCGGTTCCTGGCAGAAGGCCGCGTCGAAGTCATGGGCGGCACCTACAACGAACCCAACACCAACCTGACCAGCCCGGAGACGACGATCCGGAACCTGGTACACGGCATCGGGTTTCAGCGAGACGTGCTGGGCGCCGACCCGGCCACCGCCTGGCAGCTCGACGTGTTCGGCCACGACCCGCAGTTCCCCGGCCTGGCCGCCGACGCCGGGCTGACCTCGAGTTCGTGGGCCCGCGGGCCGCACCACCAATGGGGGCCCGGACAGGGCGGCGATATCGACCGCATGCAGTTCTCCAGCGAGTTCGAGTGGATATCGCCGTCCGGGCGGGGCCTGCTCACCCACTACATGCCGGCGCACTATTCGGCGGGCTGGTGGATGGACTCCGCAGCCTCGCTGACGGCGGCCGAACAAGCCACCTTCGAGCTGTTCTGCCAGCTCAAGCGGGTCGCGCTGACCCGAAATGTGTTGTTGCCGGTGGGTACCGACTACACCCCGCCGAACAAGTGGGTCACCGCTATCCACCGCGACTGGGCGGCGCGCTACACCTGGCCTCGTTTCGTGTGCGGGCTACCGAAAGAGTTCTTCGCGGCGGTGCGCGCCGGGTTGGCGCAGCGCGGTCAGCAGCCGTCGCCGCAGACGCGGGACATGAACCCGATCTACACCGGCAAGGACGTGTCCTTCATCGACACCAAGCAAGCCAACCGGGCCGCCGAGAACGCGGTACTGGACGCCGAGCGCTTCGCCGTGTTCGCCGGGCTGATCGCGGGAACCGAGTACCCGCAGGCGGCGTTGGCCAAGGCCTGGGTACAGCTGGCCTACGGCGCCCACCACGACGCCATCACCGGCTCGGAGTCCGACCAGGTCTACCTCGACCTGCTGACCGGCTGGCGCGACGCGTGGCAGCTCGGGTGCGCCGCCCGCGACAACGCGCTGCAGCTGCTGTCCGGCGCGGTAGCCGGCCCGCATGACTCGGTCGTCGTGTTCAACCCGCTGACTCATCAGCGCACCGATATCGTCACCCTCCGGCTCGACCCGCCGCTGCAGACGGGGTTGCGGGTGATCGATGCCGACGGCACCGAGGCGCCCGCGCTGGCCGAGTACGACGGGCGGTCGATCACCTGGCTGGCGCATGAGGTGCCATCGCTGGGCTGGCGGGCATACCGCCTGGTCCCGGCCGATAGGGGACCGGGCTGGGCACCGGCAGCGGGATTCGAGATCGCCAACGAGCACTATCGGCTGGTTGTCGACCCGGCACGCGGTGGGGCGGTGGAGTCGTGGACTCAGGGCGAACGCCAGCTGATCGCCGAAGGTCGGGTGGGCAACGAGCTTGCGGTCTACGAGGAATACCCGGCGCACCCGACGCAGGGAGAGGGACCGTGGCATCTGTTGCCTAAGGGACCGGTGGTCGGTTCCTCGGAATCGCCGGCCCGGGCGCAGGCTTATCACAGCCCGCTCGGTCAGCGGCTCGTCGTACAGGGCCGGATCGGCGACGTGCTGCGCTACACCCAGACCCTCACCCTGTGGCGCGGCGTCGCGCGGGTCGATTGCCGAACCACTATCGACGGGTTCGCCGGGCAAGACCGTTTGTTGCGAGTGCGCTGGCCGTGCCCGGTGCCCGGCGCGATGCCGGTCAGCGAGGTAGGCGACGCCGTCGTCGGCCGAGGTTTTGCCCTGCTGCACGACGGCGAGCGTTCGGTGGACACCGCCCAGCACCTGTGGACACTGGACAATCCGGCCTACGGCTGGTTCGGGTTGTCCAGCGCGGCGCGCGTGCGCGCCGGAGACGCTTGGCGCGCAGTTTCAGTGACCGAGGTGGTCACACCCGGCGAGGCGGTGTCCGGCCCAATGGCGCGCGACCTGATGGTCGCGCTGGTGCGGGCGGGGGTGACGGCCACCTGCAGCGGCGCGGACAAGCCACGCTACGGCCACCTCGACGTCGACTCGAACCTGCCGGACGCGCGGATCGCGCTGGGTGGACCCGACCGCAATACCTTTACGAAAGCCGTACTGGCACAAGCTGATCCGGTGTATACCGCGGAACTGGAGCGTCAGCTGGCCGCAAAGGGCCGGGCCAGGGTATGGGTGCCGGCGGGTAGGTCGCTGGCGGCGGTCTGGCAGCCGGGTGCCGACCTGCGTGCGGCGCTCGCGCTGCCGGTACTGGTGATCGACGGCCGCGACGACAGGACTCTGGCGGCCGCGATCGCCGCGGTGGTCGATGATCTGGGCGACGCCGAAATCCACCTGGACCAACGGGTGCCAGCCGCTATGGAACCATTCGAAGCGCGCACGGTCGCGCTGCTCAACCGCGGCGTGCCGAGCTTCGCGGTCGACTCCGAGGGAACCCTGCATACCGCGCTGCTGCGGTCGTGCACCGGCTGGCCGTCGGGTACCTGGATCGACGAACCGCGCCGCACTGCACCCGACGGCTCGAACTTTCAACTCCAGCACTGGACACACGATTTCGACTACGCGCTGATCAGCGACGAAGGCGACTGGCGAGCGGCCGGCATTCCGGTCCGCAGCGCGCAGTTCTCCCATCCGCTGCTCGCGGTGACTCCGCGGCAGCGACAGGCAAAGCTGCCGCGGATCGGCTCGCTGTTGCGGATCGAGCCGGCCGACCGCGTGCACTTGGGCGCGCTGAAGGCGGCCGGCAACCCACTCACGAAAGGCAGCGCCGCGCCCGTCGACCCGGGCGCGGTGGCACTGCGCCTGGTGGAAACGACCGGCGCAGCAACTCGCGTCACCGTCACCTCCGACCTGGGCAAGGTCGCCGCAATCCGGTCAGCTGACCTGTTGGAACAGCCTCAGCACCGCAAGAAGGCCATCGACCTGCACGGCTACCAGGTCGCCACCGTGCTGGCCCGGCTCGACGTTCCCGAAGTGCTTGCCGCTGATGGCGCTGCTCTTGCGCCGCAATCCGAGCCGGCCCAGCCCCTGTACGCGCGTTATTGGCTGCACAACCGCGGCCCCGCGCCGCTGGGTGGTCTGCCGGCGGTTGCTCATCTGCAGCCCCATCAGGTCAGCGCCCAGCCGGGTGGCGATCTGGTGCTGCGCCTGACCGCGGCCAGTGACTGCACAGATACCCCGTTGAGCGGCGCGGTAGCGGTCGTGTGTCCAGAGGGCTGGTCGCTGGCGCCCACCGAATGGCCGTTCACGCTGCGCGCCGGAGAATACCTGGAAACCGATGTGGTGCTGGGGGTTCCGGCCCGCGCCCGGCCGGGGCTGTACCCGGTTCGGGCGCAGCTGCGGATCACCGGCGAGGGCCTACCGGCCGCGTGGCGACAGACCGTCGAGGATGTCTGCGTGGTGGCAATCGGCGTGGACCACGCCGCACTCGTCTACCTCGTCGACGGGCCTGCCGACGTCGAGGTAGACGCTGGCCGCCCGGCGCGTCTGGCCGTCACAGTGGGCAACCATGCCGGCGCCGACTTGGCCGTGGAGGCGCACCTGATCAGTCCCTGGGGTACCTGGGAGTGGATCGGTCCGGCCGCAGTCGGCGCCATTGTGCCGGCGCACGGGATGGCCGAACTCGTCTTCGACGTGAGCCCGCCGGCCTGGCAGCGGCCCGGCCAGTGGTGGGCCCTGATTCGGGTGGCCGGTGCGGGCCGGCTGGTCTATTCGCCGGCAGTAAGGGTGAGCGTGAGGTGAGTAGTCATTTGGTCGCCACCGTTGCCGGCACCCCGATCGCTGTCGGGGAAGTCGACGCGCGGGAGGCGCGACTGCGTGCCGGCCCGCGGGCCGCTGCCCTGCCGGCCAGCGGAACCAGCGAAGGCAGGCAATTGCGGCGCTGGCTGACGCAACTCATCGTGACCGAGCGCGTGGTCGCCACCGAGGCGGCCGCGCGCGGGCTGACCGCGGCGGACGCACCGGCCGAGGCCGAACTGTTGCCCGACCTCACGGCCCGGCTGGAGATCGGCAGCGTAGCCGCGGCGGTCCTGGCGGACCCGTTGGCGCGCGCGCTGTTCGTCGACGTCACCACCGAAGTGGCGGTGTCCGACGCCGACGTGTGGAACTACCACACCCGCAACCCGATGCGGTTCGCCGCGGCGCGTCCCGGCGGCCACGGTTGGCGCACCGCGCCGCTCGCCGCGCCGCCACTGGACCAGGTGCGTGTGGTCATAACCGAGCACCTGCGCGGCGCCGCGTGCCGCCGCGACTTCCGGACCTGGCTGGACGCCCGGCGAGCCGTGCTGGTGCAATTGGCTCCTGGCTACGAGCACCCCGGCGATCCCCGTCAACCCGACAACACCCACCGACACTGATGCTGACCCTCTGCCTCGACATCGGCGGCACCAAGATTGCCGCCGGCCTCACCGATGCCGAGGGCGCGCTCATCCACAACGCCACCTGTCCCACTCCGGCCGGCGGCGAAGCCGAACAAGTCTGGGCCGCCGTCGCAGCCATGATCACTGACGCCCTGCGCGCGGCCCACGGTGTTGTCGCCGGCGTGGGTATCGCCTCGGCCGGGCCGGTCCATCTGGACAGCGGAACGGTCAGTCCGATCAACGTCAAATGCTGGCGCGGCTTTCCGCTGCGGGACAGGGTCGCGGCCGCGGTGCCCGGAGTGCCGGTGCGCCTGGGTGGCGACGGCGTGTGCATGGCACTCGGCGAGCACTGGCGCGGGGCCGGACGCGGTGCGCGATTCATGCTGGGCATGGTGGTGTCCACCGGCGTCGGCGGCGGGTTGGTGCTCGACGGCGCTCCATACGACGGGCGCACCGGCAACGCCGGCCATGTCGGCCATGTGGTGGTCGAACCGGGCGGCGAACGATGCGCGTGCGGTGGCCGCGGCTGCGTCGAGACCGTGGCGTCCGGGCCGTCGATGGTGCGCTGGGCGCGGGCCAGCGGCTGGGCCGCGCCGCCGGGCGCGGGCGCCAAGGAGCTGGCCGAATCCGCCGGGGCCGGGGATGCGGCGGCGCTGGCCGCTTTTCGCCGCGGCACTACCGCGCTGGCGGCAATGATCGCGTCGGTGGCCGCTGTGTGCGACCTCGACCTCGTGGTCATCGGCGGAGGAGTGGCCAAGTCGGGAGCCCTGCTTTTCGGCCCGCTGCGCACGGCACTGGCCGACTACGCCGGACTGGACTTCTTGACCGGGCTGCGGGTGGTGCCGGCCGGGCTCGGCGGCGACGCGGGTTTGATCGGCGCTGCCAGGCTCGTGCACAGTGCGCCCCGTTTTGGCTGATCGCGGCGGCCACGCTATTGTGATTGCCGATCCACCGAAGACCGTCGGTCACCGAGCAATCGGTTGAAGGTCCGGGAACATCCCGGCGGCCCACGCAGGAGGACGAGGCAGTAATGCCGGCGTACCCGCCGGCCCATATTTACGCCCCGGCCATTCCTGCGCCGGGGCGTTCGTCGTTCTCAGGCGTTCTCACACTTTTCAGGAGGCATGCATGGCCAGGTCTGACAAGGCCACCGCCGTTGCAGACATCACCGAGCACTTCAAGGCCTCGACCGCGACCGTCATCACCGAATACCGGGGCCTGTCGGTTGCCAACCTGGCCGAGTTGCGCCGGTCGCTGGGGGAGTCGGCCACCTACGCGGTAGCCAAGAACACCCTCATCAAGCGAGCGGCCTCAGAAGCCGGTATCGAGGGGCTCGATGAGCTGTTCGCCGGGCCCACGGCGATCGCGTTCGTCACCGGAGAGCCGGTCGACGCGGCCAAAGCCCTCAAGACCTTCGCCAAAGAACACAAGGCGCTGGTCATCAAGGGCGGCTACATGGACGGTCACCCATTGACCGTCGCCGAGGTCGAGCGCATCGCCGACCTGGAATCCCGCGAGGTGCTGCTGGCCAAGCTGGCCGGCGCGATGAAGGGCAACCTCGCCAAGGCCGCGGGGCTGTTCAACGCGCCCGCATCGCAGATGGCCCGGCTGTTGGCCGCCCTGCAGGAAAAGAAGGAATCAGAGCCAGCCGCAGCAGCACCGGCAGTCGAGACGCCGGCCCCCGAAGCACCGGCTGCAGAACCAGCATCAGCCGAATAACCCGTAAGAACCAGGAAGGACCCACACCATGCCCAAGCTCTCCAGCGACGAACTGCTTGACGCCTTCAAGGAAATGACCCTGTTGGAACTCTCCGACTTCGTCAAGAAGTTCGAGGAGACCTTCGAGGTCACCGCGGCCGCTCCGGTCGCCGTCGCCGCCGCGGGTGCCGCACCGGCCGGCGGCGCCGCCGAGGCCGCCGAGGAGCAGTCCGAGTTCGACGTGATCCTCGAGGCCGCCGGCGACAAGAAGATCGGCGTCATCAAGGTGGTCCGTGAGATCGTCTCCGGTCTGGGCCTCAAGGAGGCCAAGGACCTGGTCGACAGCGCTCCCAAGCCGCTACTGGAGAAGGTCGCCAAGGAAGCCGCCGACGAGGCCAAGGCCAAGCTCGAGGCCGCCGGCGCCACCGTCAGCGTCAAGTAAGTCAACTACACGAAAGCCCCCGGGGGCCCCGGGGGCTTTCGTGTGCCCGGGTTTCACCCAGAGCCGAACGCCCCCCGCAGCGACTGCTTTGCCTGCTCGGGTGAATCGCCCAGGGCGACAAGCAGGTTCGTGACCATCGAGCCGAGCACCGATGCGACGGCCGCTCCCTCGTCGCCGATGAAACCGGCCAGTTCCAGCATCACGAAGCCGTGCATCGTTGCCCAGAACTGGCAGGCCGTGGCCACCACCGCTGCATCGGACTCGGGCTGGGTTATGCGGCCCGCCAGCATCGACCGGTGCACCCCGCGCACCACGTGCGCGAAACTGGGGTGGTGCTCCTCGATCTCAGTGAGGGGCAGGGTCAGCACGTTGCGAGTCGGTGCGTTGATGCCGTGCGCGCTGGTGCTGCCGAACATCAGGCGGTACATGTGCGGCCGCTCGATGGCATAGCGCCGGTAGGCGGCACCGGTGGCCACTAGGTCGGCGACCGGATCATCGGTCTGGGGCAGGCTGAGCGCGGCGTCGAATTGCCGTAAACCCTCCTCGGCGACCTCGGCGATCAGCTCGCGCATTCCGCCGAAATGGGTGTATACCGCCATCGTGGAGGTGCCGGCGGCGCCGGCTATCTTGCGGGTTTGCAGCGCGTCGGGCCCGTGTTCGTGCAGCAGGCGGACCGCGGCGTGCAGCATCTCCTCGCGAACGCTGCGTGGCGTTAGCGAAGTCATCTCCCCGGTAGTCGCTTCAGCCGCCTCTCTAGACATCTCTCCAGACATCTCTCTCGACATATTGCCATCTTCTCATCGGCGGCGTACCGTGCCATAACAGCGTAATAACAATGTTATAGGAGCTCAGCCATGACGGCCATGCAGACCGCTGAATCCGCGAACCCCTATCTCGACGGCTTCCTGGCGCCGGTCAGTACCGAAGTAACCGCTACCGATCTGCCGGTCACTGGGCACCTTCCGGACCATCTAGACGGACGCTATCTGCGCAACGGTCCCAACCCGGCCGCCGAGGTCGACCGGGCCACCTATCACTGGTTCAGCGGCGACGGAATGGTGCACGGGGTCGCGCTGCAGGGCGGTCAGGCGCGCTGGTACCGCAACCGCTGGGTGCGCAGCCAGCCCGTCTGCGCCGCACTCGGCGAGCCGGCGCCCGCACGGCTCAACCCGCGCGCGGGCATGCTGTCCCTGGGGGCAAACACCAATGTGCTGACGCACGCCGGACGAACTCTGGCGCTCGTCGAGGGCGGCGTCGCCAACTACGAACTCACCGATGAGCTCGACACCGTGGGAACCTGCGACTTCGACGGCACCCTCACCGGCGGCTACACCGCCCACCCGCACCGCGACCCCCGTACGGGCGAGCTGCACGCCGTGTCCTACTCGTTCGCCCGCGGGAAAAGCGTGCAGTACTCGGTGATCGACACCCGGGGGCGCGCGCGTCGCACGGTGGACATAGAGGTGAGCGGGTCGCCGATGATGCACGACTTCTCGCTGACCGACAAATATGTGGTGATCTACGACCTGCCGGTGACATTCGACCCGGTGCAGCTGCTGCCGGTGAAGGTGCCGCGCTGGCTGGGGCTGGCGGGCCAGCTGGCGATGCAGTCACTGGTCGGACGCGTGCGCGTACCCGACCCGATCGCCGCGAGGGTCAACCGCAACATCAAGCCGTCCGACCGCATGCCCTACGCCTGGAATTCCGACTATCCGGCACGGATCGGGGTCATGCCGCGCGAGGGTGGCAACCGGGACATGCGCTGGTTCGACATCGAGCCCTGTTACGTCTACCACCCGCTCAATGCTTACTCCGAGGTGCGTGACGGCTCTCAAGGAAGCGCTGAGGTGCTGGTCCTCGACGTCGTTCGTTATGCGCGGATGTTCGACCGCGACCGGCGCGGCCCCGGCGACACCCAGCCGTCGCTGGACCGCTGGACCATCAATCTGGACACCGGCGCGGTGAGTACGCAATGCCATGACGACCGGTCGCAGGAATTCCCGCGGATCAACGAGACGCTGTTGGGCGGCAAACACCGGTTCGGCTATGTGCTGGGCTTCAACGGCGGCTACCTGTCCGGCGGTGCATCCGAGATGTCCACCTCGCTGTACAAGTACGACTACGCGACTGGATCCAGCCAAACCGCCGCGCTCGACCCCGCCCTGCTGCTCGGCGAGATGTCATTCGTGCCGAATCCGGAGAGCAAGGCCGAAGACGACGGCATCCTCATGGGCTACGGCTATCACCGTCAGCAAGACGAAGGCCAGTTGCTGTTGCTGGATGCCCAGACTTTGGAGCCGGTTGCTACGGTGCATCTGCCACAACGAGTCCCGATGGGCTTCCACGGCAACTGGGCGCCCGCGGGCTAACGGACCAACAGATCGTTACCTCGGCAACCCTGATGTCGGGCGCCACCCGTGCGCTACAGTGACTCAAGCCACAAAAAGGGGCAGGTGGCGGATACGCGCGACGGCGGAAGGATTTCCCATGGGCGTCAGCATCGAGGTCAACGGACTCACGAAGTCGTTCGGATCCTCGAGGATCTGGGAAGACGTCACGCTCGAGATCCCCGCCGGGGAGGTTAGCGTGTTGCTGGGCCCCTCGGGTACCGGCAAGTCGGTGTTCCTCAAGTCCCTCATCGGTCTGCTGCGACCGGAGCGCGGTTCGATCATCATCGACGGCACCGACATCATCGAATGCTCGGCCAAGGAACTGTACGAGATCCGCACGCTGTTCGGTGTGCTGTTCCAGGACGGCGCGCTGTTCGGTTCGATGAACCTCTACGACAACACCGCCTTCCCGTTGCGTGAGCACACCAAGAAGAAGGAAAAAGAAATCCGTGACATCGTCATGGAGAAGCTGACCATGGTGGGTCTTGGTGGCGACGAGAAGAAGTTCCCCGGCGAGATTTCCGGCGGTATGCGCAAGCGTGCCGGTCTGGCCCGCGCCCTGGTGCTCGACCCGCAGATCATCCTTTGTGACGAGCCCGACTCGGGTCTGGACCCGGTGCGTACGGCCTACCTGAGCCAGCTGATCATGGACATCAATGCCCAGATCGACGCGACCATCCTGATCGTGACGCACAACATCAACATCGCCCGCACGGTGCCCGACAACATGGGCATGTTGTTCCGCAAGCACCTGGTCATGTTCGGGCCCCGCGAAGTGCTGCTGACCAGCGATGAACCGGTGGTTCGGCAATTCCTCAATGGCCGACGCATCGGGCCGATCGGTATGTCCGAAGAAAAGGACGAGGCCACCATGGCCGAAGAGCAGGCCGCGCTCGACGCCGGTCAGCACGCCGGCGGTGTGGAGGAAATCGAAGGCGTGCCGCCGCAGATCGTCGCCTCGCCCGGTATGCCGGAGCGCAAGGCGGTCGCCCGCCGCCAGGCCCGCGTCCGCGCGATGCTGCACACGCTGCCCAAAGACGCCCAGGCGGCGATCCTCGACGACCTCGAGGGCACTCACAAGTACCAGTCGCACGAGTTCTAAAGCACTTCGCTCAGCGTGATTGCGTGGGGTTCCCGACGTTTCAGCGCGCCGGTCACCAGATGATTTTCCGAATAACTCGCAATAACTTGGTGTAACTCGCCGCCCCTCCTCTTGACGCCGGAGCCTAAACGGGTCAATCTGTTGGGCAGCATGTATCGCACGTGTCCGGGGCGATTCGAGATCGCCAGCCAGCGCCGGTCCCCGAGCACGGCTACCTGTCGTGGGTATTTGAGGAATACGCGCGTCTGCGCTATTGTTGGACGTTGCGCTGGCTACTTCCTGCCCACCTCACCCGCCACTTGACACCGTGGTCCTAGCCTGAGCCCATTTTCAGGCTCAGCTATCGGTTGCGTGCGTGAGATCCGGACAGTTCGTCCGCCGGCCGAACCGATAAATTACCTGCGGCGAACAGGCCCGGCGGGCACCGGCTCCTCATAGGGCTCCCGTTAGTCGCACGAGGTGCTGGAAGGACGCATCTTGGCTGATTTCCGCCAGAGCAAGACAGACGCTAGCCCCCCGCAAAGTTCTTCAAACAGCTCCGTACCGGGAGCGCCCAACCGAGTTTCCTTCGCCAAGCTCCGCGAACCGCTTGAGGTTCCGGGGCTGCTTGACGTTCAGACCGATTCGTTCGAGTGGCTGATCGGCTCGCAGCGCTGGCGCGAATCCGCCGCTCGACGCGGCGACGTGAAGCCGGTCGGCGGCCTCGAAGAGGTGCTGTACGAGTTGTCGCCGATCGAGGACTTCTCCGGGTCGATGTCGCTGTCTTTCTCCGACCCCCGTTTTGACGAAGTCAAGGCACCGGTCGACGAGTGCAAAGACAAGGACATGACGTACGCGGCCCCGCTGTTCGTCACGGCCGAGTTCATCAACAACAACACCGGCGAGATCAAGAGCCAGACGGTGTTCATGGGCGACTTCCCGATGATGACCGAGAAGGGCACCTTCATCATCAACGGGACCGAGCGTGTTGTGGTCAGCCAGCTGGTCCGTTCGCCCGGCGTCTACTTCGACGAGACCATCGACAAGTCCACCGAGAAGATGCTGCACAGCGTCAAGGTGATCCCGAGCCGCGGCGCGTGGCTGGAGTTCGACGTCGACAAGCGCGACACCGTTGGTGTGCGTATCGACCGCAAGCGTCGCCAGCCCGTGACCGTGCTGCTCAAGGCGCTGGGCTGGACGAGCGAACAGATCACCGAGCGGTTCGGCTTCTCCGAGATCATGATGTCGACGCTGGAGAAGGACAACACCGTCGGCACCGACGAGGCACTGCTGGACATCTACCGCAAGCTGCGTCCGGGCGAGCCGCCGACCAAGGAGTCCGCGCAGACCCTGCTGGAGAATCTGTTCTTCAAGGAGAAGCGCTACGACCTGGCTCGCGTCGGCCGTTACAAGGTCAACAAAAAGCTCGGTCTGAACGTCGGCGAGCCGATCACCAGTTCGACGCTGACCGAAGAGGATGTCGTCGCCACCATCGAGTACCTGGTTCGGCTGCACGAGGGCCAGACCACGATGACCGTTCCCGGCGGCACCGAGGTGCCGGTGGAGACCGACGACATCGACCACTTCGGCAACCGCCGGTTGCGCACCGTGGGCGAGTTGATTCAGAACCAGATCCGGGTCGGCATGTCCCGGATGGAGCGCGTCGTGCGCGAGCGGATGACCACCCAGGACGTCGAGGCGATCACGCCGCAGACCCTGATCAACATCCGGCCCGTCGTCGCCGCGATCAAGGAGTTCTTCGGCACCAGCCAGCTCTCGCAGTTCATGGACCAGAACAACCCGCTCTCCGGTCTGACGCACAAGCGGCGTCTGTCCGCTTTGGGGCCGGGCGGTCTGTCCCGTGAGCGGGCCGGGCTGGAGGTCCGTGACGTGCACCCGTCGCACTACGGCCGGATGTGCCCGATCGAGACCCCGGAGGGTCCGAATATCGGTCTGATCGGGTCGCTGTCGGTGTACGCACGGGTCAACCCGTTCGGGTTCATCGAGACGCCGTATAGACGCGTCGTCAGCGGAGTTGTCACGGATGAGATCCACTACCTGACCGCCGACGAGGAGGACCGCCACGTCGTGGCGCAGGCCAACTCGCCGATCGACGCCGACGGACGGTTCGTCGAGGGACGTGTCCTGGTCCGCCGCAAGGCGGGCGAGGTCGAGTACGTGCCCTCCTCCGAGGTGGACTACATGGACGTGTCGCCGCGCCAGATGGTGTCGGTGGCCACCGCGATGATTCCGTTCCTCGAGCACGACGACGCCAACCGCGCCCTGATGGGTGCCAACATGCAGCGCCAGGCGGTTCCGCTGGTGCGCAGCGAGGCACCGCTGGTGGGTACCGGTATGGAGTTGCGCGCGGCCATCGATGCCGGCGACGTCGTCGTCGCAGAGGAGGCGGGCGTCATCGAGGAGGTGTCGGCCGACTACATCACCGTCATGCACGACGCCGGCACCCGGCGCACCTACCGGATGCGCAAGTTCGCCCGGTCCAACCACGGCACCTGCGCCAACCAGTCGCCGATCGTGGATGCCGGCGAGCGCGTCGAGGCCGGCCAGGTGATCGCCGACGGTCCCTGCACCGAGAACGGCGAAATGGCGCTGGGCAAGAACCTGCTCGTCGCCATCATGCCGTGGGAAGGCCACAACTACGAGGACGCCATCATCCTCTCCAACCGGCTGGTTGAAGAGGACGTGCTCACCTCGATCCACATCGAAGAGCATGAGATCGACGCCCGCGACACCAAGCTGGGCGCCGAGGAGATCACCCGGGACATCCCGAACGTGTCCGACGAGGTGCTGGCCGACTTGGACGAGCGTGGCATCGTGCGCATCGGCGCCGAGGTTCGCGACGGTGACATCCTGGTCGGCAAGGTGACCCCCAAGGGTGAGACCGAGCTGACCCCGGAGGAGCGGTTGCTGCGTGCCATCTTCGGTGAGAAGGCCCGCGAGGTCCGCGACACCTCACTGAAGGTGCCGCACGGTGAATCCGGCAAGGTGATCGGCATTCGCGTGTTCTCCCGCGAGGACGACGACGAACTGCCTGCCGGCGTCAACGAGCTGGTCCGCGTCTACGTGGCCCAGAAGCGCAAGATCTCCGACGGTGACAAGCTGGCCGGCCGGCACGGTAACAAGGGCGTTATCGGCAAGATCTTGCCCGTCGAGGACATGCCGTTCCTGCCGGACGGCACCCCGGTGGACATCATCCTGAACACCCACGGTGTGCCGCGACGTATGAACATCGGCCAGATCCTGGAAACCCACCTGGGGTGGGTGGCCAAGGCCGGCTGGAACATCGAAGGTGCTCCGGAGTGGGCGGTCAACCTCCCCGAGGAGCTGCGGCACGCTCAGCCGAACCAGATCGTGTCGACTCCGGTGTTCGATGGCGCCAAGGAAGAGGAGCTGCAGGGCCTACTGTCCTGCACGCTGCCCAACCGCGACGACGATGTGATGGTCGACGCCGACGGCAAGGCCGTGCTGTTCGACGGCCGCAGCGGTGAGCCGTTCCCGTACCCGGTGACGGTTGGCTACATGTACATCATGAAGCTGCACCACCTGGTGGACGACAAGATCCACGCTCGCTCGACCGGTCCGTACTCGATGATCACCCAGCAGCCGTTGGGTGGTAAGGCCCAGTTCGGTGGCCAGCGGTTCGGTGAAATGGAGTGCTGGGCCATGCAGGCCTACGGCGCCGCGTACACGCTGCAGGAGCTGCTGACCATCAAGTCCGACGACACCGTCGGCCGGGTCAAGGTCTACGAGGCGATCGTCAAGGGCGAGAACATCCCGGAGCCGGGCATTCCGGAGTCGTTCAAGGTGCTGCTCAAGGAGCTGCAATCGCTGTGCCTCAACGTCGAGGTGTTGTCGTCCGACGGCGCAGCGATCGAGCTGCGTGAGGGCGAGGACGAAGACCTGGAGCGGGCCGCGGCCAACCTGGGAATCAACCTGTCGCGCAACGAATCAGCCTCTGTCGAGGATCTCGCTTAAGTATTTGGTCACTAAACCCGTTAGGGGAAAGGGAGTTACGTGCTAGACGTCAACTTCTTCGATGAACTCCGTATTGGCCTGGCTACTGCGGAGGACATCAGGCAATGGTCCTACGGCGAGGTCAAGAAGCCGGAGACCATCAACTACCGCACGCTCAAGCCAGAGAAGGACGGCCTGTTCTGCGAGAAGATCTTCGGACCTACTCGCGACTGGGAGTGCTACTGCGGCAAGTACAAGCGGGTTCGTTTCAAGGGCATCATCTGTGAGCGCTGTGGCGTCGAGGTGACCCGCGCCAAGGTGCGTCGTGAGCGGATGGGCCACATCGAGCTGGCCGCACCGGTCACCCACATCTGGTACTTCAAGGGTGTGCCGTCGCGGCTGGGATATCTGCTCGACCTGGCGCCCAAGGACCTGGAAAAGATCATCTACTTCGCGGCGTATGTGATCACCGCGGTCGATGACGAGATGCGGCATAACGAACTGTCCACGCTCGAAGCCGAAATGGTGGTGGAGCGCAAGGGCGTTGAGGACCAGCGTGACGCTGACCTCGAGGCCCGGGCCCAGAAGCTGGAAGCCGACCTGGCCGAGCTGGAGGCAGAGGGCGCCAAGGCCGACGCCAAGCGCAAGGTTCGCGACGGCGGCGAGCGCGAGATGCGTCAGCTCCGCGACCGTGCCCAGCGTGAGCTGGACCGGCTGGAGGACATCTGGACCACCTTCACCAAGCTGGCGCCCAAGCAGCTGATCGTGGACGAGAACCTCTACCGCGAGCTGCAGGACCGCTACGGCGAGTACTTCACCGGCGCAATGGGTGCGGAGTCGATTCAGAAGCTGATCGAGAACTTCGACATCGACGCCGAGGCAGAGAATCTGCGTGAGGTCATCCGAAGTGGCAAGGGGCAGAAGAAGCTTCGTGCCCTCAAGCGCCTCAAGGTGGTCGCGGCCTTCCAGCAGTCGGGTAATTCGCCGATGGGCATGGTGCTCGACGCGGTGCCGGTCATCCCGCCGGAACTGCGCCCAATGGTGCAGCTCGATGGTGGCCGTTTTGCCACCTCCGACCTCAACGACCTGTACCGCCGCGTGATCAACCGCAACAACCGGCTCAAGAGGCTGATCGACCTCGGCGCGCCCGAGATCATCGTCAACAACGAGAAGCGGATGTTGCAGGAGTCGGTGGACGCGCTGTTCGACAACGGACGTCGCGGCCGCCCCGTCACCGGGCCGGGCAACCGTCCGCTGAAGTCGCTGTCGGATCTGCTCAAGGGCAAGCAGGGCCGGTTCCGGCAGAACCTGCTAGGTAAGCGCGTCGACTACTCGGGCCGTTCGGTCATCGTGGTCGGCCCGCAGCTCAAGCTGCACCAGTGCGGTCTGCCCAAGCTGATGGCGCTGGAGCTGTTCAAGCCGTTCGTGATGAAGCGGCTGGTTGACCTCAACCACGCGCAGAACATCAAGAGCGCCAAGCGGATGGTGGAGCGTCAGCGTCCGCAGGTGTGGGACGTGCTCGAGGAAGTCATCGCCGAGCACCCGGTGCTGCTGAACCGGGCACCCACCCTGCACCGGCTGGGCATCCAGGCTTTCGAGCCAATGCTGGTGGAAGGCAAGGCAATTCAGCTGCACCCGTTGGTGTGTGAGGCGTTCAACGCCGACTTCGACGGTGACCAGATGGCTGTGCACCTGCCGCTGTCCGCGGAGGCGCAGGCCGAGGCTCGCATCTTGATGCTGTCGTCTAACAACATCCTGTCGCCGGCATCCGGCCGGCCGCTGGCCATGCCCCGACTGGACATGGTGACCGGGCTGTACTTCCTGACCACCGAGGTCGCCGGCGACAAGGGCGAATACCACCCGGCCGGTAAGGACAGCCCCGAGGCAGGTGTGTATTCCTCGCCGGCCGAAGCGATCATGGCCTCCGACCGAGGTGTGTTGTCGGTGCGCGCCAAGATCAAGGTGCGGCTGACTCAGCTGCGTCCGCCGGCTGAGATCGAGGCCGAGCTGTTCGGCGCCAACGGCTGGCAGCCGGGCGATGCCTGGGTGGCCGAGACCACGCTGGGCCGGGTGCTCTTCAACGAGCTGCTGCCGCTGGGCTATCCGTTCGTGAACAAGCAGATGCACAAGAAGGTGCAGGCCGCGATCATCAACGACCTGGCCGAGCGCTACCCGATGATCGTCGTCGCACAGACCGTCGACAAGCTGAAGGACGCCGGTTTCTACTGGGCGACCCGTAGTGGTGTCACGGTCTCCATGGCCGACGTGCTGGTGCCGCCTCGTAAGAAGGAGATCCTCGACCACTACGAGGAGCGGGCCGACAAGGTCGAGAAGCAGTTCCAGCGTGGCGCTTTGAACCATGACGAGCGCAACGAGGCACTGGTGGAGATCTGGAAGGAAGCCACCGACGAGGTCGGTCAGGCGCTGCGGGAGCACTACCCCGCCGACAACCCGATCATCACGATCGTCGACTCGGGGGCCACGGGTAACTTCACCCAGACGCGAACGCTGGCCGGCATGAAGGGTTTGGTGACCAACCCCAAGGGTGAGTTCATCCCGCGTCCGGTCAAGTCCTCCTTCCGTGAGGGCCTGACCGTGCTGGAGTACTTCATCAACACCCACGGTGCACGAAAGGGCTTGGCGGACACGGCATTGCGTACCGCAGACTCGGGCTACCTGACCCGTCGTCTGGTGGACGTGTCCCAGGACGTGATCGTGCGCGAGCACGACTGCCAGACCGAGCGCGGCATCGTCGTCGAGCTGGCCGAGCGTCAGCCGGACGGCACTCTGATCCGCGACCCGTACATCGAAACCTCGGCGTACGCACGGACTTTGGGTGCCGACGCGGTCGACGAGGCGGGCAACGTCGTCGTCGCACGTGGCGAGGACCTGGGCGACCCGTCGATCGAAGCCCTACTGGCTGCGGGTATCACGCAGATCAAGGTGCGTTCGGTGCTCACCTGCACCACCGGCACCGGCGTCTGCGCGACCTGCTACGGGCGGTCGATGGCCACCGGCAAGCTGGTCGACATCGGCGAGGCCGTCGGCATCGTCGCAGCCCAGTCCATCGGCGAGCCCGGCACGCAGCTGACCATGCGTACCTTCCACCAGGGTGGTGTGGGTGAGGACATCACCGGCGGTCTGCCGCGTGTCCAGGAGCTGTTCGAGGCCCGGGTTCCGCGCGGTAAGGCGCCGATTGCCGATGTCACCGGACGGGTGCGGCTCGAGGATGGTGAGCGCTTCTACAAGATCACCATCGTTCCCGACGACGGCGGCGAGGAAGTGGTCTACGACAAGCTGTCCAAGCGCCAGCGGCTGCGGGTGTTCAAGCACGAGGACGGTTCCGAGCGAGTGCTGTCCGACGGCGACCACGTCGAGGTCGGTCAGCAGCTGATGGAAGGCTCTGCCGACCCGCACGAGGTGCTGCGTGTCCAGGGCCCGCGCGAGGTGCAGATCCACTTGGTCCGCGAGGTCCAGGAGGTCTACCGGGCTCAGGGTGTGTCGATCCACGACAAGCACATCGAGGTGATCGTGCGCCAGATGCTGCGCCGCGTCACCATCATCGACTCGGGTTCGACGGAGTTCCTGCCCGGCTCGCTGATCGACCGTGCGGAGTTCGAGGCGGAGAACCGTCGGGTGGTGGCTGAGGGCGGCGAGCCCGCGGCCGGCCGGCCGGTGCTGATGGGTATCACCAAGGCGTCGCTGGCCACCGACTCGTGGTTGAGTGCGGCGTCGTTCCAGGAGACCACGCGGGTGCTGACCGATGCGGCGATCAACTGCCGCAGCGACAAGCTCAACGGTCTGAAGGAGAACGTGATCATCGGCAAGCTGATCCCGGCCGGTACCGGTATCAACCGTTACCGCAACATCCAGGTTCAGCCCACCGAGGAGGCCCGCGCCGCGGCGTACACGATCCCGTCCTACGAGGATCAGTACTACAGCCCGGACTTCGGCCAGGCCACTGGTGCCGCGGTTCCACTGGACGACTACGGCTACAGCGACTACCGCTAGTCAGCTCACGAGAAAGCCCCGGGCCAACCAAAGCGGCCCGGGGTTTTTCATGTGCCTGGATCGTCTGTCGCCTTCGCGCCGCCAGCTTCACGTTCGTGACCCAACTTGCGGCTAGCTTCACGTACGCGCGGGGTGAACGGCAAGCCCACGATCATGACCCGCCAAGCGCGCCCGGATCTGCTCACGCAGCGCCTCGTCGTAGGTGATGGTCACCGTTCGACCATAGGCCGGACGCCGTCGATCGAAGTGTCTGTCCGCTTGCTATCCCAACGGGCGGGTGGCAGCTACGTTGCGACGTGGGAGGGCCGCGCCGCCCCGTCTCCGACCGGGTCTAGGCCACGGGTTGACGGTGTCGTCGGTCGGCGGTTCCGTCGGCGGTTCCACCACCATCGGTCCGCGCGGCGGAGAATGCCGAACGGGATGGGATCGCGAAACTGAATCTCCCACGGCGAGCTGGCGCCTGGAACTGCGCAGCTCGCGACCTCTTGTGCGGCCAAATATCCGGAGCTGGCGGCCTTCTCCATCGTGGGAACAAAGAACGTGAGGTCCGGCGAATAGGTCGCTTCACCGGCAAGAAAAAGGTTGGGCACCTCGGTGTGAACACGCGGCGAATGGCGCTGGGCGCCCGGCATCAGAATCGTCAATGGCGAAAGATTCACCATGCGCCTCCCGCCCGCAGGGGCGTACACAAGATGCGGAGGAAGTTCGCCCGACGTGCTTTCGTAGTCCGCCTCGCCCACATACTTGAGCTCGTAATCGATCTGCCAGCCGATTATCTCGGGCCGATCGAGACCGCACTGCGCCAAGCATTCGGTCAAAATTTCGTCCGGGCTACATTCGCTCAATGGCCGGTGGAAAACCCGTCCGGGCTTATCCACATCGCTCCAGGTCATTGATAGAACGTACTTGGTCCCCGCGGGGAGGCGGACATCTTTCCAAAAGCCTTCTCCCTGGACAACAGAAACCAGTGACCATTCGCTTTCCAAATAACTGGCGGGAACTCCGGGTCGCATGTGCGCCGGCCACGTCCAGGGGATTTCGGGCAGGAAGCATTGGATTCCGTTCGACGACTCGAGCGAAATCGCATGCGTACCAGTGAGGTGCGGTAGGTGTTGCCTGACGTGGTCCTTGTTCGCCAGCTGCCGCAGCGTCAAGTAGGGCAGGGCGAGAATTGCGTAGTCGCAGGCGAGTCTGCGGCCGTCGCATGTAATTACTGCGGTGATACGGCCGTGCTCGAACTCGATATCATCAATGCGCGTGTCGAAAAGTATGTCGACGCCGCGGCTCTGGAGGTGACGAATCCAAGGGTCGATCATTCGTTCACTTGTCGGGCCGTTCATCATCATGACCGATGGCAACTTTAGGTTATCCAGAGCGGCGGGGTTGCTCGTCAAATGAAACAGAGCCTTGAGGATGATAGGGGCTATTGCTGCTGCTTCGGCGTTGGGGCGGGCCGCCACGAAAATCTGCGGCAACGCGGCGAAGAACGCTTGCGCCCGCGCTGACCTGCGGTGGAGTTGCAGGAAGTCCGCATATGAAATATCGCCCAGCTCAGCGAAAAATCGCTCCCGGCACATCCACATCAGCCGCAGATGAGCCCGCAAATAGTGGATGGTGTCGGCCGGTGGCACTCCCATTCGCCCCAGCCCGATAACGACCATGATGCTGCGCGCTAAGATCCGGGCGAGTTGCCGAATCGGTTTGTGGACCGTCGCGAAGAATCGCAAGGATGCGCGGTGCCGACGCTGCAGCGCAGAAGGCACGGCCGGGCGTCCAATGACTCCCTTTTCGGTAATTCTGATGGCACTGACGCCGACCAAATTGTCCAGGATGGTTTCGCCGTTATCGTTGGGAATGCGCGACAACAGCGTCAACAGCGTTTGGTAATAATCTAGATAGATTCGCATGCTGTGTTCGATCGGATGACCGTCGGCTCGGCGAAGACTCTTGGCCTTTCCCCCGGCTTCGGATGCTGCTTCGCACAAGGTAACTAGTACGCCTGCCTCGGCCAAAGTGGTCGCAGCGGTCATACCCGCGATTCCGGCGCCGACAATAACAACGTGATTATCGGCAGGCGTCGATGCGTTCATCTGCTTTCTCAGGTCTCCCTTTCGCGCCGAGTAGACCTCGCCCAAATCCGAATCGGCTGGCAATCACTGCCCATCTGTCGGCTCACCAACGAAAAGTGAAGGCATCGTACGGCTTGGGTAGCGGACGCAACAGGTATGCCGTACATTACGCGATCGTACACCTAGGCAATAGTATCACATACATAGTTTTGGAGCCTGCGATTTCCGTCCATTCCGTCTCCGCCCCCAGCCAGTCCGCGGTTGCACCTACGCTTGAGCGGCCGCGTCATCGCGGGGGCCCCCCGCCGCTTGCACGCCGCCGCCAGCCCTCGTCGACAGTCGTATTGCTCGTCGCGGCTTTTGGCGCCTTCCTTGCTTTCCTGGACTCGACGATCGTGAACGTCGCGTTTCCGGACATCCAGAGGTATTTCCATAGCAACCTCAGCAGCCTGTCGTGGGTGCTCAACGGTTACAACATCGTCTTCGCGGCGTTCCTGGTGGCCGCGGGCCGGCTTGCCGACCTGCTTGGACGCAAGCGGATGTTCGTCAATGGCGTGCTGTTGTTCACGGTCGCATCAGCACTGTGCGCTGCCGCCGACAGCAGCGGGCAGCTGATCGCGTTCCGCTTGTTGCAGGGCGTCGGCGCGGCGATCCTGGTCCCGGCATCGCTTGGGCTGGTCGTCGAGGGCTTCGAACTCAGCCGGCGCGCGCATGGAGTAGCCCTGTGGGGCGCGGCTGGAGCCATCGCGGCCGGGCTGGGCCCGCCCATCGGCGGTGCGCTCGTCGAGGCGGCCAACTGGCGGTGGGTGTTCCTGGTGAACGTTCCGCTGGGAATTTTGGCTGTGTTTGCAGCTCGCCGCTCGCTGGTGGAGAGCCGGGCCGCGGGCCGGCGGCGCGTCCCCGATTTGCGCGGAGCGGTGTTGCTCGCGGTCGCGTTGGGGCTGCTGACCCTCGGCCTGATCAAAGGCCCCGACTGGGGGTGGGACAGCGCATCGACGATCGGGACGCTGATCGCCGCGGCAGTCTCGATGGCCGGATTTGTGCTCAGCTCCCGATACCATCCGGCTCCGCTGATCGAGCCCGCCCTGCTGCGCATCCGGTCCTTCGCCGTCGGCACTGGATTGACCGCAATCGCCGCCGCCGGTTTCTACGCCTATCTGCTAACCCACGTGTTGTTCCTCAACTACGTGTGGGGCTACACGCTGCTGCAGGCTGGACTCGCGGTCGCCCCTTCCGCGCTAGTCGCGGCCTTCGTCGCAGCAGTGCTGGGACGCGTCGCTGACCGGCACGGTTATCGCGTCATCATCGGCATCGGGGCGTTGATCTGGGCCAGCAGTCTGTTGTGGTACCTGAAATGCGTCGGCTCCACCCCTGATTTCCTCGGCGAATGGTTGCCCGGGCAGCTATTGCAAGGCATTGGGGTTGGCGCAACGTTTCCGCTGCTCGGCAGCGCCGCCTTATCGGGGCTGGCCGCGGGTGGCAGCTACGCGACCGCGTCCGCGGTAACCGGCACTATCCGTCAAGTCGGCGCCGTGCTGGGTGTGGTGCTGCTGGTGATCTTGGTCGGTACGCCGACACCGGCCGCGGCCGAAGAGGCGTTGCGCCGCGGCTGGGTGCTGGCAGCTGTATGTTTCGTGGCGGTCGCGACGGGCGCGGTGTTGTTGGGCCGCGCCCGCCACGCCGCGCCCAAATTGGTCGAGTCTGTGGCCGCACCGGGCGGCCAGCCAAGGCCGCAGGCTCCGGAACCGCCCGCACCGGTGTTTCCCGCTCGCCGCGACGTCACCGGACAGGCAGATCCGCTGCCCTCGACCGGGCTAGACGAAGTCACCCTGGCCGAAATTGCCAGCCGCGGCGAACAGGTCGAGATATCGGCTGGGTCGTACTTGTACCACGCAGGCGATACGTCGGATGCGCTCTATGTGGTGCAAGCGGGCCGACTGCAAGTCCTCGACGCGGAGGGCCTCGTCGCCGAGCTGGGTCGCGGCGAGCTGGTCGGCGAGCGCGGATTGCTGATCGGCGCGCCCCGCTGGGCCTCGGTTCGGGCGGTGCGAGACTCGCTGCTGACCCGCCTTACCAACACCGAGTTCGACAAGCTGACCGCGGCTGAATTCGAGAAGGCCGCCGATGCCCGCATCCTCGGGGCGATCGTTCGGGTACTGGCCCATCGGGAGCACCAAACGCCGCGGGTGGCGTTCCGGACAACGCAGGAGGCGGTGGTAACTGTCATCGGTGCGGACGCCAACGCGCCGGTAGCAATGGTGGCGGCCGGATTGTGTGCGGCTCTGTCGCCTCGGCTACGGGCGGTCGCACCCGGCCCGGTTGACCGCGACGGGCTGGAGCGCGCAGAGCGCGCCGCGGACCGGGTGGTGTTGCACGCGGGAGTTGATGACCCGGAGTGGCGGGACTTCTGTTTGCGTGTCGCAGATCGTGTCGTATTGGTCGTGGGTGACCCGGCCCCGCCGCAGCGGCCGCTGCCCTTGCGAGCCACGGACGCTGATCTGGTGCTGGTGGGACCGTACGCTGACCCTGAGCAACTGCGCGCGTGGGAGCAATTGGTTACGCCACGATCGGTGCACACGGTCCGTCCGGACCGAGGTGACGAGGATCTGCGCCCGCTGGCAGCGCGTATCGCGGGCAAATCCGTAGGGTTGGTCCTCAGCGGTGGCAGCGCCCGGGCACTTGCCCACCTCGGCGTCCTCGACGAGCTGGAGGCAGCCGGAATCACCGTCGACCGGTTCGCCGGCACCAGCATGGGCGCGGTCATCGCCGCCCTGGCTGCCAGCGGCCTGGACGCCGCCGGTATCGACGCGCGGATTTATGAGGACTTCGTGCGCAAGAGCCACGGCGACTACACGTTGCCGAGCAAGGGACTCATCCGTGGGCATCGCACCGTGGCCACGCTGCGGCACGCTTTCGGCGAGCAATCGGTGGAAGAGTTGCCAAAAGAATTCCGCTGCGTCAGCGTCGACTTACTGGCGAGGCGCCTCGTAGTGCACCGTCGCGGTCGGCTCGCCGACGTCCTCGCCTGTTCGCTGCGGCTGCCCGTGTTATATGCGCCAATGGTCTATAACGGTGCGCTGCACGTCGATGGTGGAGTGCTGGACAACGTTCCGGTCGATGCGCTGGCCGGGCAAGACGGTCCCCTGGTCGCGGTGAGCGTCGCCTCTGGCGGCAGCCCGGGTCCCGCCGCCGGCGTGAGGCATAGGCGCGGCCCACGGGTACCCGGCATGGTCGACACCCTGATGCGCACGATGACCATCAGTAGCGCGATGTCATCGACGGCGGCGCTGGCCCAGGCCGATGTCGTGATCAAGCCCAACCCGGTTGACGTTGGGTTGATGGAGTACTACCAGATCGATCGCGCCCGCGAAGCCGGCCAGATCGCGGCCAGGGAGGCCCTGCCACAAATCATGGCGCTGCTGCGCCGCTGATGACTCTGTAGCACACTGCTACGTTTGTAACATCATGCTACAAGTGGGCAGCCGTGGCTGAGGCTGCCGATCGAGTCACCCGTGTCGCCGCAGATCTGTTGGACAGCGCCGCCTTTGAAGGCAGGCGGCAGAGCCGATCCGCCAAGCAGCAGCTCGATCACTGGGCCAGGGTGGGACGTGCGGTGTCCAGTCAGCACAGCGCCGCGCGCCAGCGGGTCGAAGCCGCTCTGGCCGGCCGGCTCGGATTGCGCGAGCTAACCGTCGAGGAGGGTGTAGTGTTCAACGCCGAGATTTCAGCGGCCATCCAGGAGAGCCTGGCGCACTCGAATTACGGTCAGGCCCTTGCCCAGCGCGGCACCACCACCGTCGCCCTCAACGACGCCGGTGAACTCGTCGAATACCAACCCGACGGCACTTCGACCGTCGTGACCTCAAAGCGCCGGGCCGCCCGGCGTCGCGCATGCTCCACCCGTGGCTGCTCCGGCATGGCAAGCAGTCTTTGGGATTGCCCCGCAGCAAAAGTCACTCAAACTGGCCTTAAACTCGGCTACGTGCCTACCTGTTCGTACAGCGACCAAGACGATCCCCTGGCGGCCGCTCAGGCGGACGGCGAACAGCAGCAACAGGCGATACGCCACTTGTTGCTCGCCGCTCCGCCGCTTGAGGCGGTCGTCGATCGTGTTGCGCTGCAACGCTATCGGGATGTCGCAGTAGTGACGCTGAGTCATCCGCAGGCGCAGAACGCGCTGAACTTGGCGGGCTGGCGCCGGCTCAAGCTGGTATTCGACGGTCTCTCGGCCGAATCGGGGCTGCGGGCCGTAGTGGTTCGGGGCGCGGGTGACAAGGCGTTCGCCGCCGGCGCCGACATCAAGGAGTTTCCGGACACCCGGATGACCGCGGCCGATGCCACCCACTACAACGAGAGCGTGGCCGCCTGTCTGAGGGCGGTCGCCGCGGTGCCGGTTCCGGTGATTGCGGCGATCCGCGGGCTGGCCGTCGGCGGCGGTTGCGAGCTAATCACCGCTTGCGATGTTCGCATCGCGACCGAGGATGCCCGATTCGGCATCCCGATCGGCAAGCTCGGGGTGATCCTCGGGTTCACTGAGGCCGACTCCGTCGCACGACTCATTGGTCCGGCGGCTCTGAAGTACCTGTTGTTCAGTGGGGAACTGGTCGGTGTAGCCGACGCCGCGCGCTGGGGGCTGGTGCAAAAGGTCGTCGCCTCAGCGGATTTGGCGGACGCAACGGCGCGGTTGGTGTGCCAGATCTGCCGCCAGTCCGCGGTGACCATGCGCGCCTCCAAAGCGGTTGCCGACATGCACGGGCGAGCGCTTACCCCGGCCGATACGGACGCCCTGCTGCGGTTCAATGTCGAAGCCTATGAGGGTGCGGACCTCCGCGAAGGCGTGGCGGCGTTCAGTCAGGGCCGTCCACCCATGTTCGAGGGCAGCGTCTGACATGGCGGCGCTGGAGGGCGTGCGCGTGCTGGACCTGACTCGGTACTTGTCTGGTCCCACGCTCACGATGCTGCTAGCGGACCTGGGTGCGGATGTCATCAAGGTGGAGGCACTGCCGGCCGGCGATCCGGCTCGCGAGTCTGGGCCATTCCACGGCACCGAGAGCGTCTTCTTCCTCGCGTCCAACCGAAACAAGCGCAGCGTAGCTCTGGATCTGCACACCGCCGAAGGTATGTCGGCCTGCCGGGCGTTGATTCGCGACGCCGATG
Organism: Mycobacterium szulgai; assembly: GCF_002116635.1. Taxonomy (GTDB): domain Bacteria; phylum Actinomycetota; class Actinomycetes; order Mycobacteriales; family Mycobacteriaceae; genus Mycobacterium; species Mycobacterium szulgai. The sequence continues at coordinate 249,004 of NZ_LQPW01000031.1, forward strand.
TGTTCGTGCACAACTTCAAGCCCGGCACGGCTGAAGCCATGGGCTTGGGCGCAGAAACGTTGCGGGGGTTGTATCCGCGGCTGGTGTACGTCTCGGTGAGCGGGTTCGGTCAGCGTCCACCAGGGTCGGCACTGCCCGGATTCGATCAGACAGCCCAGGCGATGTCGGGCTTGATGAGCATTACCGGCACGGCCGAAACCGGGCCGCTGCGGGCCGGGATTGCCGTCACGGATTCGGCGACCGGCGTGTTCGGTGCCATGGGAGTCCTTGCCGCCCTTTATGAACGGGAGCGCACCGGTGTCGGCGCGGTCGTCGAAGCATCGCTGATGCAGTCGATGCTCACCATGCTGTCCTATCAAGCGCAGAAGTACCTCAGTATCGGCGTCGTGCCCGGGCAGGACGGTAACGATCATCCGATTCTGTTCCCACAGGGCACGTTCAAAACCCGCGATGGCGCAATGACTTTGGCATGCGGCAGCGACAAGATGTGGCAGCGGCTGTGCGCCGCGTTGGGAACGCAGGCGTGGGCGAAGGACGAGCGCTTCTTCGACAACACTGCGCGGATGCAACACCGCGGCGAGCTACGCCGACTTATTGAAGGCGTGCTGGCGTCCAAGACGACCAGCGAATGGCTTGAGATCGTTGGCCCGCACGGCGTTCCGTGCGGACCGGTACTCACCGTTGACCAGGCCCTGGAGCATCCGATAACCGCGGGTCTCGATATGGTCGCCACTGCTCAGCACAGCTCGCTGGGCACACTGAAACTGCTTGGCCAGTCCATCAATATCGGCGGAGGAGACGAAGGATGGTTGCGATATCCGCCGCCGATGCTTGGCGAGCACACGTCTGAGGTCCTTCGAGAGGCGGGCTATGACGATTCGGATATCGATGCGCTGATCGCTAATAACCAAGCGGTGCAATGGGATTCGACGAAGTAGCCGACCCGTCGCAAGACCAGGACGAAATCTGGAAGTTCGAGCTAACAGAACTCGCCGGACTTATTCGTACCCGGCAACTCACCTCGGAAGAGGTGACGGACTCGACTCTGCGGCGGATCGATTCATGCGATTTTCGGCTCAAGAGCTACGCGTTCGTCGCCGCGGAACCCGCCTTGCGGGCCGCGCGGGCGGCGGACGCAGAGATCGCCGACGGCCGCTATCGCGGTGTCTTACATGGTGTGCCTATCGGTGTGAAAGATCTCTGCTACACGGTCGACGCTCCGACCGCGGCGGGCACCACCATCTTTCGTGATTTTCGGCCCCATTACGACGCGACGGTTGTCGCGCGGCTGCGCGCGGCGGGCGCGGTGATCATCGGCAAACTGGCCATGACAGAGGGCGCATACCTTGGCTATCACCCCGATCTCCCGGTGCCGGTGAACCCGTGGGACCCGCAGACTTGGGCGGGGGTGTCGTCCAGCGGTTGCGGCGTGGCTACTGCGGCGGGATTGTGCTTCGGTTCGGTCGGGTCAGACACCGGGGGATCGATCCGATTCCCGGCGAGCATGTGTGGTGTGACGGGTATTAAACCGACGTGGGGCCGGGTCAGTCGGCACGGAATCGTGGAATTGGCAGCCACTTTCGACCATGTCGGGCCTATCGCCCGAAGTGCCCGGGATGCCGGAGCATTGCTGAATGTCATGGCCGGGTCCGACGTCAACGATCCGACCGCGTCGCTGGATCCGGTGCCGGACTACACGGCCGACCTCGCCTTGCTGCGGGCGCCGCGCGTGGGCGTTGACTGGGCCCAGCTGACCGCCTTTGACGCGGATACGAAATCCATGATGGATCAAGTGGTTACGACGCTCGAGGCTCTCGGTTGGCCAGTCGTCGAAGTGACGCTGCCCGTGCTCGCTCCGATCGTGGCCGTGTTCGGGAAGTTACGCGCGGTCGAGACGGCCGTCGCGCACGCCCGTACCTATCCGGCGCGTGCCGAGGAGTACGGACCGACGCTGCGCGCGATCATTGAAATCGGCCGTGGGCTGAGCGCTGTGGAGTATCAGACGCTGGTCAGGCAGCGCCTCGACTTCACCGGACGGCTGCGGCGGGTGTTCGAAGACGTGGACATTGTGCTAATGCCCAGCTCCGGAATCGGTTCTCCGACAGTGCAAACCATGCTGAAGCTGGGGCAGGACGCGCAGCTGACCGCCATGTTGGCGGCACCGACGGCGCCGTTCAACGTCAGTGGCCACCCCGCGATATGCCTGCCCGCCGGAGTCACGCCGCGCGGAACGCCGCTTGGGGTTCAGTTCATCGGCCGAGAATTTGCCGAGCAGTTGCTCATTCGCGCCGGCCACGCATTCCAGCAGAGCACCGCGTTCCACCGTCGGAGGCCACCGCTGGCTTCTGATCACTAGACGGAGCCGCGATGCTCGTTGGCAGGTGACCCAGAGTTGAAGGGGAGGAGGTGCGGTCCCGGCCGAGTGTGCCGCTAGCCGCACGTTCGCGGCCGAACGGGCGGCTAGCTTCACCCACGTGCACAGCGAACGTCTGCGACCCGACGCCTATCAGCCATGCTTGGCCGTCGTGATTAGCCAGACATACGTGCCGCCCAGCGGCCGGCTGATTCCGTTAAGTGTTCGGTGGGCCGGGCCAACAATTCCGAGAGGCCCGGAAACCCGGCAACCGCTGACACCGTTACCCGCCGACGACCGGGTGGGCGAGACGGCCCAGCTCCTCGGCAGAATGAGCATCATTCGCAACATAGCCAATATCGGCTTCGGCCGCGCCAGTTGCGTGGGTGCCGATCCGCCCAGCCGGCGCTGCTGTAAAAGCAGTGATGTCGCAGCGGGCAGCAGCGACTGCAGCCGCACTGGCCCGGCTCGGCGACCCGAGCTGCGCCGAACCCGATGCCGCAGGTAACTCGCCTGCCGAAGCACGCCAACGCCGCGCCATCCCCCGTACACCAGCGTTGTCAATACGCAGTTCTGGCTGCATGGGGCGGAAGTGCTAGTTGGACTGTCAGCCAGCGAAAGTCACTCAGCGCGCAGCCTGCGTCGGCGCCACTTACTAAACTGGCTGACGTGCTCATCGGTTCGCATGTCCACCAGGACGATCCCCTGGCCGCCGCCCAAGCAGACGGCGCCGACGTGGTGCAGTTCTTCCTCGGCAACCCGCAGAGCTGGAAGAAACCCAAGCCGCGGGACGACGCCGACAGGCTGAAGGCGTCCACCGTGCCGCTGTACGTCCACGCGCCATATCTCATCAACGTCGCGTCGGCCAACAACCGCATCCGCATTCCATCGCGAAAGATCCTGCAGGACACCTGTGATGCTGCCGCGGAAATCAACGCGACGGCCGTCATCGTGCACGGCGGACACGCCGACGACGATGACATGGAAGCCGGCTTCGAGCGGTGGGTCAAGGCGCTGCAGTATCTCGAAACCGACGTGCAGGTCTACCTGGAAAACACCGCCGGCGGCGAGCACGCGATGGCCCGTTACTTCGACACCATCGGCCGGCTGTGGGATCACATCGGCGATACCGGCATCGGCTTCTGTCTGGACACCTGCCACGCCTGGGCGGCAGGGGAGCAGCTGATTGACGCCGTCGACCGCATCCGGGCGCTAACCGGACGTATCGATCTGGTGCACTGCAACGACTCCAGAGACGCGGCGGGATCCGGTGCGGACCGGCACGCCAACTTCGGCACCGGTCAGATCGATCCGGAGCTGTTGCTGGCCGTCGTCACCGCCGCCGACGCGCCGGTGATCTGCGAAACCGCCGACGAGGGCCGCAAGGATGACATCGCGTTTCTGCGCGAAGGAACAAGCGGCTGATTTTAAGGCGTGTTCAACCGGGGCCTCGCAGCCTACGGTTAACGCATGCTTCATCGGGTCTTCACCTTCTTGGGCGTTGTACTCGTGCTCGTGGGCTGCGCACACCGGAGCGCGCTGCCACCGGCGGGTTTCGGGACCGGCACCAGCTTCCACACGATTAATGTCGGCGGCGTCGAACGCACCTACCGGCTCTATAAACCCGCTGGCTTGCCCGCGTCGGCGCCGCTGGTCGTCATGCTTCATGGTGGTTTTGGCAGTGCCAAGCAAGCCGAAAGGTCTTACGACTGGGACGAATTGGCCGAGTCGGAGAAATTCGCCGTGGTGTATCCGAATGGCTTCCACCGCGCCTGGAACGCCAACGGCGGCGGTTGCTGCGGCAGGTCCGCCCGCGACGGTGTCGATGACGTCGCATTCATCAGCGCGACCGTCGCAGAGATCGCTAAGAACGTCCGCATCGATACCGCCAGGATCTATGCCACCGGGATGAGCAACGGCGCCATCATGTCCTACACGCTGGCGTGCAACACCCAGATTTTCGCCGCGATCGGCCCTGTTTCAGGAACGCAGCTGGATCCGTGCCGGACCCCGCATCCGACGTCCGTCATGCACATACACGGCACCGGGGATCCCCTTGTCCGATACACCGGCGGCCCCGGCGCGGGTATGGCCCATATCAACGGGCCATCTGTTCAGCAGCTGAATGCCTTCTGGCGCAACGTCGACCAGTGCGACGCTCCGTGGGGCAGTACCAACGGTCTGGTCACCACATCGACCGCGGCATGCCCGAACAACCGCAGCGTCGTGCTCGTCACCGTCGACGACGGAGGCCACGAATGGCCCGCGGTGGCCACCCAGATGTTGTGGAAGTTCTTCGCCGCCCATCCGCGGTAGTATTACAGCGCTTGTGCAGTTGTAGAAAAAATGTAACATTGGTGTCATGCCGGATACCCATGTCGTGACCAACCAGGTGCCTCCGTTAGAGGACCACAATCCCGCATCATCGGCGGTGCTCATCGAGGCGCTGATCCGCGAAGGCGGGCTGTGGGGCCTGGACGAGGTGAACGCGCTCGGGGCGATCTCGGGCAGCCGGGAGGCGCAACGCTGGGGCGAGCTGGCCGACCGCAATCGGCCCATTCTGCATACCCACGACCGCACCGGCCATCGCGTGGACGAGGTCGAATACGACCCGGCGTACCACGAGCTGATGCGCACCGCGATCGAGCACGGCCTGCACGCCGCGCCGTGGGCCGACGAGCGGCCGGGGGCTCACGTGGTGCGGGCTGCCAAGACATCGGTATGGACTGTCGAACCCGGCCACATCTGCCCGATCTCGATGACATATGCCGTCGTCCCCGCATTGCGTTACAACCCCGAACTTGCAACCGTCTATGAGCCGTTGCTGACCAGCCGCGTCTACGACCCCGAGCTGAAACTGGCCGCGACGAAACCCGGTATCACGGCAGGCATGTCGATGACCGAGAAGCAGGGCGGTTCCGATGTGCGCGCCGGAACCACGGAGGCGACCCCTAACGCAGCCGGCACGTACAGCCTGACCGGTCACAAGTGGTTCACCTCGGCGCCCATGTGCGACATCTTCCTGGTGCTTGCGCAGGCTCCAAAAGGGTTGTCCTGCTTCATGCTGCCCCGCATACTGCCCGACGGCACCCGCAACCGGATGTTCCTGCAGCGGCTAAAAGACAAGCTCGGCAATCACGCCAACGCTTCCAGTGAGGTCGAGTACGACGGCGCCACCGCCTGGCTCGTCGGCGAGGAAGGCCGCGGCGTCCCCACCATCATCGAGATGGTGAACCTCACCAGGCTGGACTGCACGCTGGGCAGCGCCACCAGCATGCGCACCGGCCTGACCCGCGCCGTCTATCACGCTCAGCACCGAAAGGCGTTTGGCGCCTACCTCATTGACCAACCGCTGATGCGCAATGTGCTGGCCGACCTGGCTGTGGAGGCCGAGGCCGCCACGATTGTGGCGATGCGGATGGCCGGTGCCACCGACAAGGCGGTGCGCGGCGATCAGACCGAGGGGCTGTTGCGCCGCATCGGTCTGGCTGCCAGTAAGTACTGGGTGTGCAAGCGTTCGACGCCACACGCGGCCGAAGCGCTGGAGTGCCTGGGCGGCAACGGGTATGTCGAAGACTCCGGTATGCCGCGGCTCTACCGTGAGGCGCCGCTGATGGGTATCTGGGAGGGTTCGGGCAACGTCAGCGCGCTGGACACGTTGCGCGCCATGGCAACTCGGCCCGAATGCGTCGAGGTGCTGTTCGACGAGCTCGCGCACAGCGCCGGTCAAGACGCCCGCCTGGACAGCCACGTCGAAAATTTGCGGGCCCAGCTGACCGATCTGGACACTATCACCTACCGCGCCCGCAAGATCGCCGAGGACATCTGCCTGGCGTTGCAGGGGTCCTTGCTGGTGCGGCACGGGCATCCCGCGGTCGCCGAGGCGTTCCTGGCCACCCGCATCGGCGGGCAGTGGGGCGGGGCATTCGGCACCATGCCCGCTGGGCTGGATCTGGCGCCAATCCTCGAGCGTGCTCTAGTTAAGGGATGACGCACTCGATCAGGCCGGTCGATTTCGACAACCTGAAGACGATGACCTACGAGGTAACCGATCGGGTTGCCCGGATCACCTTCAATCGGCCGGAGAAAGGCAACGCGATCGTCGCCGACACTCCACTGGAGCTGTCGGCGTTGGTGGAGCGGGCCGACCTCGATCCCGAGGTCCACGTCATCCTGGTGTCCGGTCGCGGCGAAGGTTTCTGCGCCGGCTTCGACCTTTCCGCCTATGCCGAGCAGTCGTCGTCGGCCGGCGGCGACGGCGGTTACCGGGGGACGGTGCTGGACGGCAAGACCCAGGCCGTCAACCACCTGCCCAATCAGCCGTGGGACCCGATGATCGACTACCAGATGATGAGCCGCTTCGTGCGCGGCTTCTCCAGCCTGATGCATTGCGACAAGCCGACGGTGGTCAAGATCCACGGCTACTGCGTGGCCGGCGGTACCGATATCGCGCTGCACGCCGATCAGGTGATCGCCGCCGCCGACGCGAAGATCGGCTACCCGCCGACGCGGGTTTGGGGTGTACCGGCCGCGGGACTGTGGGCGCACCGGCTCGGCGATCAGCGCGCCAAACGCCTACTGCTGACCGGGGACTGCATTACCGGCGCTCAAGCCGCCGAATGGGGGCTCGCGGTTGAGGCGCCGGATCCCAAAGACCTCGACGAGCGCACCGAACGCCTGGTCCAACGGATCGCCGCGATGCCGGTCAACCAGCTGATAATGATCAAGCTCACGCTCAATTCCGCTCTGCTGCAACAGGGTGTGGCCACCAGCAGAATGGTCAGCACGGTGTTCGACGGCGTTGCTCGGCACACCCCCGAGGGGCACGCGTTCGTCGCCGACGCGGTCGAGCACGGCTTCCGCGATGCGGTCAAGCATCGCGAGGAGCCGTTCGGCGACTACGGCCGGCGGGCTTCGCAGGTTTGAGCCGAGTCTAACCATGCCGAGCATGACAGCCCGCTCAGTCGTTCTCAGCGTGCTGCTCGGTGCCCATCCCGCGTGGGCCAGTGCCAGCGAATTGATCCGCCTGACAGCCGATTTCGGCATCAAGGAGACGACGCTTCGGGTCGCGCTGACCCGCATGGTCAGCGCGGGCGACCTGGTCCGGTCCGCCGACGGCTACCGGCTTTCGGATCGGTTGCTGGCCCGTCAGCGCCGACAGGACGACGCCATGCGCCCGCGGACCCGGGCCTGGAGCGGACACTGGCACCTACTCGTGGTCACCAGCGTCGGCACGGACGCCCGCACCCGCGCGGCATTGCGAACCACCATGCACCACAAGCGTTTCGGTGAGCTCCGCGAAGGGGTGTGGATGCGGCCGGACAACCTCGACCTCGAATTGGGCGCCGACGTCGAAGCCCGGGTGCGGCTCCTCAATGCGCGCGATGACGACCCCGCGCAGCTGGCCGCGCAGCTGTGGGATCTGCCCGGATGGGCAAGCGCCGGATACCGCTTGCTCGACGAAATGGCGCAAGCTACGGGGGTTCCCGAGCGATTCGTGGTGGCGGCGGCCATCGTGCGGCACCTGCTCACCGATCCCGTGCTACCCGACGAATTGCTGCCCGCCGACTGGCCCGGCGCGCGGCTGCGGGTGGCCTACCACGACTTCGCCACCGAACTGGCGGAGCGCCGCGACTTGGCGCAACAAGACGGGACCCAACTCCTGGAGGCGACATGAGTGACCTGGTGCGTGTGGAGCGCAATGGCCCGGTGACCACGGTGGTCATCAACCGGCCGGCGGCACGCAACGCGGTCAACGGCCCAACGGCCGCCGCGTTGTATACGGCCTTCGAGCAATTCGACCGCGATGACGCCGCTGCGGTCGCCGTGCTGTGCGGAGCAGGCGAAACTTTTTGCGCCGGAGCCGATTTGAAGGCGATGGGCACACCGGAGTCCAATGCCGTGCACCGCACCGGACCGGGTCCGATGGGCCCGTCGCGAATGGTGCTGTCCAAACCGGTGATCGCCGCCGTCAGCGGTTATGCCGTCGCCGGCGGTTTGGAATTGGCGTTGTGGTGCGATCTGCGGGTGGCCGAGGAGGACGCGGTGTTCGGTGTCTTCTGTCGCCGGTGGGGGGTACCGCTCATCGACGGGGGCACGGTGCGGCTACCTCGGCTGATCGGACACAGCCGGGCGATGGACATGATCCTCACCGGCCGCGCGGTCAAGGCTGACGAGGCGCTGCAAATGGGCTTGGCCAATCGGGTCGTTCCCAAAGGCCAGGCCCGGCAAGCGGCCGAGGAGTTGGCAGCGGAACTGGCAGGGCTACCGCAGCAGTGCCTGCGATCGGATCGGCTATCGGCGTTGCATCAGTGGGGTCTGCCCGAATCCGCTGCGATTGACCTCGAGTTCGCCAGCATCTTCCGGGTCGCCGGCGAGGCCCTGGAAGGTGCCGGACGGTTCGCCGCCGGGGCCGGCCGGCACGGCGCCCCGACGAGTTAGCGGCTTAGCCGCCCTTCTTGATCTCGTTGCCCGAACCGAGGTTGTCGATGGTGGGGTCGCCGTTCTTGTAGGTGATGGTGTTGTTGAGCCCCACCACGCTCAGGCGCTGGTCGATCTTGTCGAAGGTGATCTTGTTGTTCGCTCCGCCGATGGTCACCGATTGGCAGGTGCCGTTGACCGTCAGGGTGTTATCCGAACCGGCCACATTCAGTGACTTGCCATCGGCGCAGTCAAGTGTCGCCGTCGTTCCCAGCGAGCCATAGGTCAGCATGTTGCCGATCTCGATGGAAGCGGTTGTGGTTATCCCACCCGAGGATGTGGGCGCCGCGGTTCCGCTGCTCGACGTCGTAGTCGAGGGCTTGGTGGAGGTGGTGCTCGAGCCTCCGGGCGGGCTGGCGGTCGAGCTGCACGCGGCCACTCCGACGGCTGTCAGGGCGGCGGCCAGGCCGGCGACGAGCCCGGCCGGGCGGGCTGTAGTGGCGGACAGGCAGAAGCGCATGTTTCCTCGATTCAGGTTCGGGTGGCTCACGGGCCTACTCGTTGGATCCGGTTGGTCATGCCTAGTTCGCGGCCTCGATCCCAGATGGCCGGATCGCCGTTTTTGAAGAACACCGTTCCGTCCCAGCCGTAGACGGTGATGTCGTTGATGACGGTGTCGGCGATGACGGTGTTCGACGAGCCCATCATCGTCACCGCCCAGCAGGTGCCCTTGGCGGTGATGATGTTGGCCGTGCCGTTGACGATCAGGGTGGACTCGTTGCAGTCCAGCGTCTGCTCGAGGCCCTGCCCGGTGATGTGCGTGTCGCCGTTTTTGGCGTAAGCGGCCTGCGGCGGGGCTGCGAGTGTGCCAGCGATGGTGATCGCACAGGTAGCCAGCGTTCCGGCAACGGTTGTCCACCTCACTGCGGGTCCCCTTTGTTGGCAGGTGATCTGCTCACTCGAACCTGGTTCGAACCAGGTTCGAACCAGGTTTGAGATTACGTGCATTCACCTGAGCGGCGACAGACCCAAGTTCAACTAGAGTCATTAGTTGATCCCGCAACCGAAGGGCGAATCGCCATGCCAGCTCAGCCGGAACCAACGTCGGCGGGCAGCCGCCCGCGCAGCGGGAAAACGGCGAAGTCGATGGCCCGCCCGGGCAAATTGAGCCGCGAGGGCATCGTCGAAGGGGCCCTGACCTTCCTGGATCGCGAGGGCTGGGACTCGCTGACCATCAATGCGCTGGCCACCCAGCTCGGGACCAAAGGGCCGTCGCTGTACAACCACGTGGACAGCTTGGAGGATCTGCGCCGCGCGGTGCGGATCCGGGTTATCGACGACATCATCACGATGCTGAACCGGGTCGGCGAGGGCCGCGCCCGCGACGACGCGGTGTTGGTCATGGCGGGCGCCTATCGCAGCTATGCCCACCACCATCCGGGCCGGTACTCGGCGTTCACCCGGATGCCGCTGGGCGGCGACGACCCCGAATACACGGCAGCGACCCGCGGCGCGGCCGGGCCGGTGATCGCGGTGCTGCTGTCCTATGGACTTGACGGCGAGGAGGCGTTCTACGCGGCCCTGGAATTCTGGTCGGCGTTGCACGGCTTCGTGCTGCTGGAAATGACCGGGGTCATGGACGACATTGATACCGACGCCGTGTTCACCGACATGGTATTGCGACTGGCGGCCGGTATGGAGTTGCGCACCACCAACGGCAAAACGTAACCGCTTTGACCTGCCAGACCGCCGACGGGTATTGTGGTACCTCGTGCCTGGCGGCTTGGGGCGCCTGAAGTAAGGGCGTGAATGCCGGGCCAATTCGCATGTCCACGATGCAACTGATGAGGTCGCGGGGTGCATGCATGCGACACGCCCGGCCGTGGGGTGACCCGGCTGAGCAAAACCGCAGTACAAGAAGACTTCACGAGGAACAAAAGAGAAAGCCGGTAGATGCCAACCATTCAGCAGCTGGTCCGCAAGGGTCGTCGGGACAAGATCGGCAAGGTCAAGACCGCGGCTCTTAAGGGCAGCCCGCAGCGCCGTGGCGTATGCACCCGCGTGTACACCACCACCCCGAAGAAGCCCAACTCGGCGCTTCGGAAGGTCGCTCGTGTGAAGCTGACGAGTCAGGTTGAGGTCACCGCCTACATCCCGGGTGAGGGCCACAACCTGCAGGAACACTCGATGGTGCTGGTGCGTGGTGGCCGGGTGAAGGACTTGCCCGGTGTGCGCTACAAGATCATCCGCGGTTCGCTCGACACCCAGGGTGTGAAGAACCGCAAGCAGGCTCGCAGCCGTTACGGCGCCAAGAAGGAGAAGAGCTGATGCCGCGCAAGGGGCCCGCACCCAAGCGTCCGCTGGTCAATGACCCCGTCTACGGGTCCCAGCTGGTCACCCAATTGGTGAACAAGGTTCTGCTGAAGGGGAAGAAATCGCTGGCCGAGCGCATTGTTTATGGAGCGCTCGAACAGGCCCGCGACAAGACCGGCACCGATCCCGTGATCACCCTCAAGCGGGCTCTCGACAACGTCAAGCCCGCCCTGGAGGTGCGTAGCCGCCGCGTCGGCGGTGCCACCTATCAGGTGCCCGTCGAGGTGCGGCCGGACCGGTCGACCACGCTGGCGCTGCGCTGGCTGGTCAGCTTCTCGCGGCAGCGCCGGGAGAAGACAATGGTCGAGCGTCTGGCAAACGAGATCCTGGATGCCAGCAATGGCCTGGGCGCCTCCGTCAAGCGGCGTGAGGACACCCACAAGATGGCCGAGGCCAACCGCGCCTTTGCGCACTATCGCTGGTGACTAGCGCGCCGGTGATTTCGCCGAGGCGCGTGCAAAAGCGAACTAACTAAGCAACGAAAGAGTGGGAAGACTTCTGTGGCACAGAAGGACGTGCTGACTGACCTGACGAAGGTCCGCAACATCGGCATCATGGCGCACATCGACGCGGGTAAGACCACGACGACCGAGCGCATCCTCTACTACACCGGCATCAGCTACAAAATCGGTGAGGTACACGACGGCGCCGCCACCATGGACTGGATGGAGCAGGAACAGGAACGCGGCATCACCATCACCTCCGCGGCCACCACCTGCTTCTGGAATGACAACCAGATCAACATCATCGACACGCCTGGCCACGTCGATTTCACCGTCGAGGTCGAGCGCAGCCTGCGCGTGCTGGACGGCGCTGTCGCGGTATTCGACGGCAAGGAAGGTGTCGAGCCGCAGTCCGAGCAGGTCTGGCGGCAGGCCGACAAATACGACGTCCCGCGCATCTGCTTCGTCAACAAGATGGACAAGATCGGCGCGGACTTCTACTTCTCGGTGCGCACGATGGAGGAGCGCCTCGGCGCCAACGTCATTCCGATCCAGCTGCCGGTCGGCTCCGAGGGCGACTTCGAAGGCGTCGTCGACCTGGTCGAGATGAAGGCCAAGGTATGGCGCGGCGAGACGAAGCTGGGCGAAACCTACGACACCATCGACATTCCCGAAGAGCTCGCTGAGAAGGCCGACGAGTACCGCACCAAGCTGCTCGAGGCGGTCGCCGAGACCGACGAGGCGTTGCTGGAAAAGTACTTCGGAGGCGAGGAACTGTCGGTCGAGGAGATCAAGGGCGCGCTGCGCAAGCTCACCATCAACTCCGAGGCTTACCTGGTGCTGTGCGGCAGCGCGTTCAAGAACAAGGGCGTGCAGCCGATGCTGGACGCCGTCATCGATTACCTGCCCTCGCCGCTGGACGTGCCACCGGCCGTCGGCCACGCACCGGGCAAGGAGGACGAGGAGGTCGTGCGCAAGCCCTCGACCGACGAGCCGTTCTCCGCGCTGGCGTTCAAGGTCGCCACGCACCCGTTCTTCGGCAAGCTCACCTACGTCCGGGTTTACTCGGGCAAGGTCGATTCTGGCAGCCAGGTCATCAACGCCACCAAGGGCAAAAAGGAACGTCTGGGCAAGCTCTTCCAGATGCACTCCAACAAGGAAAATCCAGTGGAGACGGCAAGCGCCGGTCACATCTATGCGGTGATCGGCCTGAAGGACACCACCACCGGTGACACCCTGAGCGACCCGAACCAGCAGATCGTGCTCGAGTCGATGACCTTCCCGGACCCGGTCATCGAGGTGGCCATCGAGCCCAAGACCAAGAGCGACCAGGAAAAGCTGAGCCTGTCGATCCAAAAGCTTGCCGAAGAGGACCCGACCTTCAAGGTGCACCTGGACCAGGAGACCGGCCAAACCGTGATCGGCGGCATGGGGGAGCTGCACCTCGACATCCTGGTAGACCGCATGCGGCGGGAATTCAAGGTCGAGGCCAACGTCGGCAAGCCGCAGGTCGCCTACAAGGAGACCATCAAGCGGCTCGTGGAAAAGGTCGAGTACACCCACAAGAAGCAGACCGGCGGCTCTGGCCAGTTCGCGAAGGTGCTGATCAACATCGAGCCGTTCCACGGCGAGGACGGCGCCACTTACGAGTTCGAGAGCAAGGTCACCGGTGGGCGCATCCCGCGCGAGTACATCCCGTCGGTGGACGCCGGCGCCCAGGACGCCATGCAGTACGGCGTGCTGGCCGGCTACCCCCTGGTGAACCTGAAGGTCACCTTGCTCGATGGTGCCTTCCACGAGGTCGACTCGTCGGAAATGGCGTTCAAGATCGCCGGTTCCATGGTGCTGAAAAAGGCTGCGCAGCAAGCGCAACCGGTGATCCTGGAACCGATCATGGCCGTCGAGGTCACCACGCCCGAGGACTACATGGGCGATGTGATCGGCGACCTGAACTCCCGCCGTGGCCAGATCCAGGCCATGGAGGAGCGGGCGGGTGCGCGCGTCGTCAAGGCGCACGTGCCGCTGTCGGAGATGTTCGGCTACGTCGGGGACCTGAGGTCCAAGACTCAGGGCCGGGCGAACTACTCCATGGTGTTCGACAACTACGCCGAAGTACCGGCGAACGTGTCGAAGGAAATCATCGCGAAGGCGACCGGGGAATAAACCGAAAAGCCTACGAGTAAGCTGGCCCGGTTAGCACCGCGGCAAAACCGAAAATCATCAACACTGCTTTTTTAAGCACCAACAGTCCAGGAGGACACAGAAGTGGCGAAGGCGAAGTTCCAGCGGACCAAGCCCCACGTCAACATCGGGACCATCGGTCACGTTGACCACGGCAAGACCACCCTGACCGCGGCTATCACCAAGGTCCTGCACGACAAGTTTCCGGACCTGAACGAGTCCAAGGCGTTCGACCAGATCGACAACGCTCCCGAGGAGCGTCAGCGCGGTATCACGATCAACATCGCGCACGTCGAGTACCAGACCGACAAGCGGCACTACGCCCACGTCGACGCCCCTGGCCACGCCGACTACATCAAGAACATGATCACCGGTGCCGCCCAGATGGACGGCGCGATCCTGGTCGTGGCCGCCACCGACGGCCCCATGCCGCAGACCCGTGAGCACGTGCTGCTCGCGCGTCAGGTCGGTGTGCCTTACATCCTGGTCGCGCTGAACAAGGCCGACGCGGTGGACGACGAGGAGCTGCTCGAGCTCGTCGAGATGGAGGTCCGCGAACTGCTGGCCGCCCAGGAGTTCGACGAGGACGCTCCGGTGGTTCGGGTATCTGCGCTCAAGGCGCTCGAGGGCGACGCGACCTGGGTCAAGTCGGTTGAGGACCTGATGGACGCGGTCGACGAGTCGATTCCGGACCCGGTCCGCGAGACCGAGAAGCCGTTCCTGATGCCCGTCGAGGACGTTTTCACCATCACCGGCCGTGGCACCGTGGTGACCGGTCGTGTGGAGCGCGGCGTGGTCAACGTGAACGAGGAAGTCGAGATCGTCGGCATCCGTCCCACCACCACCAAGACCACCGTCACCGGTGTGGAGATGTTCCGCAAGCTGCTCGACCAGGGACAGGCCGGTGACAACGTCGGTCTGCTGCTGCGTGGTGTCAAGCGTGAGGACGTCGAGCGCGGCCAGGTTGTCATCAAGCCCGGCACCACCACGCCGCACACCGAGTTCGAGGGCCAGGTCTACATCCTGTCCAAGGACGAGGGCGGCCGGCACACGCCGTTCTTCAACAACTACCGTCCGCAGTTCTACTTCCGCACCACCGACGTGACCGGTGTGGTGACGCTGCCGGAGGGCACCGAAATGGTGATGCCCGGCGACAACACCAACATCTCGGTGAAGCTGATCCAGCCCGTCGCCATGGACGAGGGCCTGCGGTTCGCGATCCGTGAGGGTGGCCGCACCGTCGGCGCCGGCCGGGTCGTCAAGATCATCAAGTAATTCTGCACAGCACAAAGCCCGGATTGCCGATTTCGGCGGTCCGGGTTTTGTGTTTGTTGTGATCGGTAAACGCCAGTTGCTGGCGCTAATCTGACACGAGCAATCCAGCCCCAAAACCAGCAAACTAAGGAGCAGGCCCGTGTTGGCGCGCTATATCAAGATGCAGTTGCTTGTGCTGTTGTGCGGTGGCCTGGTCGGCCCGATCTTCTTGATCGTCTACTTCACCCTCGGGATGGGCAGCCTGATGGCGTGGATGTTCTATGCCGGCCTCATCGTCACCGTGGCTGATGTGCTCGTTGCGCTCGCGCTGACCAACTGGGGGGCCAAGACCGCCGCCAAGACGGCTGAACTCGAGCAGAACGGGGTGCTGGCACTCGCGCAGATCACCGGGCTCACCGAGACCGGCACGCGGATCAACGAGCAACCGGTCGTCAAGGTCCATCTGCACATCTCGGGCCCCGGAATCATGCCGTTCGACAGCGAAGACCGGGTGATCGCCAGCGTGACCCGGCTGGGCAACCTGACCGCGCGCAAACTGGTCGTGCTGGTCAACCCCACCACGCAGCAATATCTGATCGACTGGGAGCGAAGCGCCTTGGTCAACGGTCTGGTGCCCGCCCAGTTCACCCTCGCCGAGGACAACCGGAGCTACGACCTGAGTGGCCAGGCTGGCCCGTTGATGGAAATCCTGCAGATCCTCAAGGCCAACGGCATCCCGCTCAACCGCATGGTCGACATCCGGTCGAACCCGGCGTTGCGTCAGCAGGTCCAGGCCGTGGTTCGCCGGGCGGCCGAACAGCAGGCCGGGCCGGGCGCTCAGCCCGCCGCACCGCAGGCGTCGATCTCCGACCGGCTGCAGGAGCTGGAGTCGTTGCGAGCCACCGGCGCGTTGAACGACCAGGAATACGCCAGCCGGCGCGCTCAGATCATCGCCGAAATCTGACCAGCCGCACGGCATCGGCGAGCGTAAGGCCATTGCGAGCAATCAACCCGAATATCGCAGTGGCGTTGCGCTGACGGGCTCCGGCGATACCCGCCGCCCGAGGCCAACTAGAACACGTTTCAGTTTCGCTGCTAGCCTAGGCCGATGGCATCACTGCAAGGACGGGTCGCGTTCATCACCGGCGCCGCCCGTGCCCAGGGCCGCTCGCACGCGGTGCGGCTGGCCCGCGAAGGGGCCGACATCATAGCGTCGGATATCTGTGCGCCGGCGTCCGAGACCATCACCTATCCGGCGGCGACGCCTGAGGACCTCAGTGAGACCGTGCGCGCAGTCGAAGCCGAGGGCCGCAAGGTGCTCGCTCGCGAGGTCGACATTCGCGACGACGCCGCGCTGCGGCAACTGGTGGCTGACGGCGTCGAACAGTTCGGCCGGCTCGACATCGTCGTCGCCAACGCCGGAGTGCTGGGCTGGGGCCGGCTCTGGGAACTCACCGACGAGCAATGGGACATCGTCATCGATGTCAACCTGACCGGCACCTGGCGAACCCTGCGTGCCACCGTGCCCGCGATGATCGACGCCGGCAACGGCGGCTCCATCGTGATCGTCAGCTCGTCGGCGGGCCTGAAGGCCACTCCGGGTAACGGCCACTACTCGGCTAGCAAGCACGGACTCACGGCGCTGACCAACACCCTGGCGATCGAGGTCGGCGAGTACGGCATCCGCGTTAATTCCATCCATCCCTACTCGGTCGACACCCCGATGATCGAGCCGGAAGCGATGATGCAGATCTTCGCCAAGCATCCCCGCTTCGTGCATAGCTTCCCGCCAATGCCGTTGCAGTACAAGGGCTTTATGACGGCTGACGAGGTGTCCGATGTCGTGGTGTGGCTCGCTGGTGATGGGTCGGGCACACTGTCCGGACAGCAGATCCACGTGGACAAGGGCGCGTTGAAGTACTGATTGTCGACCGTGCTATGAACTCCACGTGAGCAAAGACGGAATCGTGATCGTCGGTGGCGGCCTGGCCGCGGCCAGAACCGCCGAGCAACTGCGCCGGGCGGGCTACGAAGGCCTGCTCACGATCGTCAGCGACGAGGTGCATCTGCCCTACGACCGGCCGCCGCTGTCCAAAGAGGTGCTGCGCAGCGAGGTCGACGATACGGCCCTCAAACCGCGTGAATGGTATGACGAGAAGAACATCACCCTGCGCCTCGGCGCGGCAGCCACCGGGATCGACACCGCGGCCCAGACTGTGTCACTGGCCGACGGAACGGTCCTGGGATACGACGAACTCGTGATCGCAACCGGTTTGGTGCCACGCCGCATTCCCAGCTTCGCGGACCTCGAGGGCATTCGGGTGCTGCGGTCGTTCGACGAATGCATGGCGCTGCGCACCCATGCGTCGTCAGCCAAGCATGCTGTGGTCGTCGGCGCCGGCTTCATCGGCTGCGAAGTCGCGGCCAGCCTGCGCGGGCTTGGGGTGGACGTGGTGCTGGTCGAGCCGCAGCCGCAGCCGTTGGCGTCGGTGCTGGGCGAGCAGATCGGCGCGCTGGTGGCGCGGCTGCATCGGGAAGAGGGCGTCGATGTGCGCACCGGCCTCGGGGTGGCCGAGGTCAAGGGCCAAGGGCGCGTCGACACCGTGGTGCTGACGGACGGTGCCGAGCTGCCCGCCGACCTGGTGGTGGTGGGCATCGGGTCCAAACCGGCGACCGATTGGCTCGACGGCAGCGGCATCGCGGTCGATAACGGCGTGATCTGCGACGAAGCCGGACGCACCAGCGCGCCCAATGTGTGGGCGCTCGGCGACGTCGCCTCGTGGCGCGACGCCACCGGACACCAAGCGCGCGTGGAACATTGGAGCAATGTCGCCGACCAGGCCAGGGTCGTGGTGCCGGCCATGCTGGGCAGCGACGTACCGTCCAACGTGGTGGTGCCGTACTTCTGGAGCGATCAATACGACATCAAAATCCAGTGTTTGGGGGAGCCGGAGGCCACCGACATCGTGCACTTGGTCGAGGACGACGGCCGCAAGTTCCTGGCCTACTACGAGCGCGACGGTGTGCTGGTCGGCGTGGTCGGCGGCGGGTTGCCCGGCAAGGTCATGAAGGTGCGCGGCAAGATCGCCGCGGGCGCACCGATCTCGGAAATGCTGGAATCGACTTAGAACTCGCCCAGGTAAAACCGTGCGCCCTGATCGTCGGCGCACTCGGCGCTCACCCCATACGGCTGACGGGTCGGCTCCTGCAACACCGTGCCGCCGGCTTCGCGCACCCGCGCGACCGCGACCTCGATATCGGCGACCGTCCACATCGGCACGGTGACCGGACCGGCGCTGCCGCCCGCGGCACCCGCCATCGGATGGGTGGCCTGCACCTGCCAGCCGTCCGCGATGCGCCCGGGTTCGAACGTCCAGCCCAGCACCCGACCGTAGAAGTCGCGAAACGCCGCGGAATCTTGCACCTCGTAGGTGACATACGACAGCTCGCCCGGTCCGGATCCGTTGAGTTCCGGACGTTTTCGCCCGACGGCGGGTACGAAGACGGCGAATGCGGCGCCCTGGTTGTCGGTGGCGTCCAGCACCGTGCCGAACTCGAATTCGCGGGATTCGCCGGGAATGCCGCCGGCCGCGGTGATCGCTGCGCTGGCGATCGCTAGGTCGGTGACCGCATAGCAGCAGAACAGGGTAGGTGGCGCCGCGACGCCGAAGATGCCGGTCGGAAGATCGGTGTTGGTCACCTGATGCGTCGCCGGGTCATATGCCCAGCCCAACACGTGCCCGTAGAACTTGGCCGCGCGATCGGCGTCGGGCACCCACACCGAGACGTAACCGATATCGCCGCGCTCGATGGGCGCCTTGATCGGCCCACTGAGCATCCAGCGATGGCCGAACGGATCGATGACGGTCGCGCCGCGCGATCCGTAATTCTCGTAGATCTCGCGCACCACGGTGGCGCCGTGCTCGCGGGCCCGTTTCAACGCTGCGTCGGTGTCGGCCACCTGCAGCATCAAGCTGACCGAAACAGCCTGCGGTGCAGGAGCTTTCAATCCCAGTTCGGGATACTCGTCGGCCAGGTACAGCACCCCGCCGGCCAGCTCGAGCTCGGCGTGGCCAATTCGGCCGTCCTCCATCACTATTGGGTCCTCCATCACGGCGGCACCGAAAGCGTCGGCGTACCACGCGATGGCCGCGCGAGCGTCGCCGACACACAGGTAGGGCAGTGCGGCCGGACGCGGGATGGTGTCGGTTGCTTCGGTCACGAGAATTCCTTCCGGCAGGGACAATGCGGATTCCAGGCGGCGGCGCAGTCGGGCGGCGAACGCCGGATCGGGTTGAGCCGGAAGGTCTTCGGTGTGCAGCACGCGCAATGGGTCGTTCATGACGTGCCTCCTTCCGGATACTGCTGTCTGAACGCTTTGCGGGCCCGGACCAGCAGCGCCTCGGTGGCATGCACGGTGCGCCCGATCAGCTCGGCGCACTCGCCGACCGTGCAGTCGTCCATGTAGCGCAACACCAGTACGGTGCGATGTGAGTCGCTCAGCCGGGCCAGCACGCTTTCGGCGACCATGCGATCGAGCTCGGCGTCCCACTCGTCGAGGGTGTCCACCGGCTCTGGCACTTCGCCGATCGGGGTGGGGCTGCGACGCCGATAGTGGTCGGCCAGCTTGTGCCGCGCCACACCGAGCAACCAGGGAACCGCGACCGGTGGCGGGTCGGTCCTGCGCACCGCATCGCATGCGGCCAGAAAGGTCTCTGAGGTCAGATCCTCTGCGGTGCCGCGATCACCGCAACGCCGGACGAAATATCCGTAGACCACCGGCAGTGCTTCGTCGTATAGCGCTAGCAGCGCGTGGGCGGGTTGGGCGCTCACATAGTTATCGTCGCGGTTGCGAGCCAAATTCCGACGGGGGGAAGGACGAAAAAACTATTGCCAGCGCACCGGCGGCCCGTGCGGATGGCACTCGCCCAGGACCCGGACCTGGCCACCCGGCCAGCAGGCGGCGCGCACCAGGAACCTGATCGGGGTGCCCGGCCCATTGCGCGCGGGCTCCAGGGTCAGGTGCGCGAACGGCGATCGCGCATCGGCTCGTTTGATCAAACCGTTGACCGCATCGCGGATTCCGGCTCGCTCGCCGGCGGACAGGTATTGCCACGTGATCGAATGCCACAGCACCGTGAGCGCGCCCTGCGCCAGCGTCAGCTCCGCGACCGCGTCGGCCGCCGACCGCTGCTCGAGGCGAGCCGGAACATCGCGGGCCACCGCAATGGCGCCGCACAACCGGTTCAGCCGGGCAGCCTGGTCCGGCCAGACGTAGCTCAATACGCTCAGCTCGCCGTCGGCGCCGGTGACGTCGATTGGCGCGATGTCATACCCGTGCCGTTCGACGATCTGCAGCACACCAGGCGGCGGCGTATCACCGTGCCACGCGTCGTCGATCGTCACCGGCGAATCCGGCGGTCCCCACTTGCCGCCGGTGTAGCGGTAGTGGTAGCGGTCTGCGCGCAGGTTCAGGCCGGCGCTGGATCCGATCTCGAAAAGCCTTATGGGAAAATCGAATTCGCGATTAACACGCAACAAGCCGCCGATCAGCGCAGCGGACCGGCCCACCTCGTTGGTCTGTGGCGGCTGTTCGAGTGCGACGCGCAGCGCGTCGGCATGGGCGGTAGCGGTGGCCAGAATTTCGGGCCAGGCGGCTGCGGCGTCCCAACGGCCGCCGGTGCTGGGATACCAACGGCGCAGGGCCGGCGCCCGGCCGTCGAGCACCAGCCGGTGCAACCCGCCGAGCAGCCGCAGCGGCACCGCTTGGCGCGCCGGCGCATCCTCCTGACCCGACAGAATTCTCGCGAACACGCCGCCCGCCTCGATGTCGCGGGCCACCAGCTCGAACAGCTCTCCGTACATTGGCGAACCGGACGAGGCGCAGAACCGCCCCTGCGCTCGCAGGGTGTGCAGCAGGTGCTCGGCGTTCATGCTTCGAGCCGGTCCAGTCCAGAGCTGACGACGTCGAATGCGTCGCCCAGTGCCTGTTCCAACGGCACACCTTCGTCGCTGAGCCAGTGTTCGTAAGCGCTGAGGGCGACCCCGAGCAACGTCCACCCGACCGTCTGCGGAATCACGTCGGTGGTCTTGGCGCCGGTTCTGCGCGCCACGAACTCGGCGATCACCTCCCGCCAGCCGGCATACATTGTCATCGAATAGGCCTGCAGCTCAGGGGTTTGCAGGATGACCCGCATGCGCTGGCGGTGGCGGATGGTCTCGCATGCATCGAAGGTGTTGAACGCCAGCAGTGCGTCGCGTAGCGCCTCGCTCAGCGCAACCTGCGGGTCGACCTGGTTCAGCAACTCCCGCAAATGGGTCAGGTGGGTGTCGAAGTCACCCCACGGGATGGCGTTCTTGGAGGCGTAGTAGCGGAACAAGGTGCGCCGGGCGATGCCGGCGGCCTGGGCGACATCGTCGGCGCTGACCTCGTCGAACCCCCGGGCGGCGAACAAGTCGATGGCAACGTTGCTGATGTGGTGCGGTGTGGTCGAGCGCCGCCGGCCCACCCGCGACTCGTGCAGCATCGGACCCGCCCTTCCATTTCGGCACTGGATGCCATATTCTGACGACGATTGTGACCGGAACCACCCTTCATTGTCGAGACCCCGTCACGAAAGGCAATCCACATGGACCGCGAGAACGAGACCGACACCGAACTCGTCACCCAAACCCTGGTCGAGGAAGTCTCCATCGATGGCATGTGCGGGGTCTACTGAGCCGGTGTTCGACGCAGATCGCGGCTGGCGGTTGCACACCCAGGTGGCGGTTCGGCCGGAGCCGTTCGGGGCGCTGCTCTATCACTTCGGCACCCGCAAGCTGTCGTTCTTGAAGAACCGCACCATCCTCACGGTGGTGCAGTCGTTGGCCGATCACCCCGACGTCCGGTCCGCATGCCGGGCCGCCGGGGTGAACGACTCCGATCAGGACCCGTATCTGCACGCCCTGGGTGTGCTGGCCGATTCCAAGATGCTGGTGCCCAAGGAGGCTTCGTGACGGTACCCCGGCTCATCGAGCAGTTCGAACGCGGTTTGGACGCCCCCATCTGCCTAACCTGGGAACTGACCTACGCCTGCAACCTGGCGTGTGTGCATTGCCTGTCGTCGTCGGGCAAACGTGATCCGCGTGAGCTGTCCACCCGGCAGTGTAAGGACATTATCGACGAGCTGGAACGCATGCAGGTGTTCTATGTGAACATCGGTGGCGGCGAACCGACTGTGCGCCCGGACTTTTGGGAGCTGGTGGACTATGCGACGCAGCACCGCGTCGGGGTGAAGTTCTCCACCAACGGTGTGCGGATCACTCCCGAGGTGGCTGCGCGGTTGGCCGCCAGTGACTACGTGGACGTTCAGATCTCCCTCGACGGCGCCACCGCAGAGGTCAATGACGCGGTTCGCGGACCCGGGTCGTTCGCCATGGCGGTGCGGGCGCTGGAAAACCTCGCCGCGGCCGGGTTCCGTGATGCCAAGATTTCGGTGGTAGTAACCCGCCACAACGTCGACCAGCTGGATGAATTCGCCGCGCTGGCAAGCCGTTACGGTGCCACCCTGCGGATCACCCGGCTGCGTCCGTCCGGGCGGGGTGCCGATGTCTGGGATGAGTTACATCCCACCGCGGCCCAGCAGGTCCAGCTTTACGACTGGCTGGTCGCCAAGGGGGAGCGGGTGCTGACCGGCGATTCCTTCTTCCACCTGGCGCCGCTGGGCCCATCCGGTGCGCTGGCCGGCCTGAACATGTGTGGGGCCGGGCGGGTGGTCTGCTTGATCGACCCGGTGGGCGATGTGTACGCGTGCCCCTTCGCCATTCATGATCGGTTCCTGGCCGGAAACGTGTTGTCCGACGGCGGATTTGACCATGTCTGGAAAAACGCTCCGCTGTTCCGCGAACTCCGCGAGCCCCAGTCTGCGGGTGCTTGTGGCAGCTGCGGGCACTACGACAGCTGCCGGGGTGGTTGCATGGCGGCCAAATTCTTTACCGGCCTGCCCCTCGACGGTCCGGACCCCGAGTGTGTACAAGGCCACGGTGCGCCGGCATTGACGCGGGAACGGGACACCCCCCGGCCTCGCGTCGACCACTCCCGCGGCCGGCCGGTATCGCTGACCCTGTCGATGAAACCGCCGGCGCGGCTGTGTGACGAAAGTCCGGTGTAGTTGTGGCCGAAGAATGGTTTGAAACGGTCGCCATAGCGCAGCAACGCGCGAAGCGCCGGCTGCCGAAATCGGTGTATTCGTCTTTGATTTCAGCAAGCGAAAAGGGAATCACGGTCGCCGATAATGTCGCAGCGTTCAGCGAACTCGGCTTCGCCCCCCATGTCGTCGGCGCGACGGAAAAGCGTGACTTGTCGACCACCGTTATGGGACAAGATATTTCATTACCGGTACTCATTTCGCCGACCGGTGTGCAGGCGGTCGATCCCGATGGCGAAGTCGCCGTCGCCCGGGCTGCGGCCGCACGCGGCACGGCGATGGGGTTGTCCTCGTTCGCCAGCAAGCCGATCGAGGAGGTGATCGCCGCCAATCCCAAGCTCTTCTTCCAGGTCTACTGGCTGGGCGGCCGCGATGCGATCGCGCAGCGGGTCGAGCGGGCGCGGCAGGCCGGCGCCGTCGGGCTGATCGTCACCACCGACTGGTCCTTTTCGCACGGGCGGGACTGGGGCAGTCCCAAGATCCCGGAAGAGATGAACCTGCGGACCATGCTGCGGATGTCGCCAGAAGCGGTCACCAAGCCGCGATGGCTGTGGAAGTTCGGCAAGACGCTGCGCCCGCCGGACCTGCGGGTGCCCAACCAGGGCGGGCGTGGCGAACCGGGGCCACCCTTCTTCGCCGCCTATGGCGAGTGGATGGGCACGCCTCCGCCCACCTGGGAAGACATCGCGTGGCTGTGCGAGCTGTGGGGCGGACCGTTCATGCTCAAGGGCGTGATGCGGGTTGACGATGCCAAACGAGCTGTGGACGCCGGTGTTTCGGCGATCTCGGTGTCCAACCACGGCGGCAACAATCTGGATGGCACACCGGCCTCGATTCGTGCGCTGCCCGCGGTGGCGGCGGCCGTCGGTGACCAGATCGAGGTTCTGCTCGACGGCGGCATCCGGCGGGGGAGCGACGTGGTCAAAGCCGTCGCGCTGGGAGCGCGGGCGGTGATGATCGGCCGGGCTTACCTATGGGGCCTGGCCGCGGCCGGCCAGGCCGGCGTCGAGAACGTGCTCGACATCCTGCGCGGCGGGATCGACTCGGCGCTGATGGGCCTCGGCCACGCCTCGATCCATGACCTGGCGCCAAGCGACATTCTGATTCCGGACGGTTTCGCCCGCGAGTTGGGCGCCTAATACCACAGAGTCGCTCGCGCTGGAATGACGTTTTTGAAAACACTGATACGGGCGTGGCACCCGTGGCGGACGAGCAGAGTTTTCCCCCGCGGATCAACGGTGTGGAAAAAAATTTCGGTAGATAGGGCAACAATCGGTGCACACCAGGTGAATTCGTCCTACCATCGGCGAGTGCCCGTACTCGGCGAACTGGGGAGTGCGACGTCGAGGCAATTAGAGATTTTCACCTCGCCGTCAATAATGATTCCGCTGGGGTCTACCGAACAACATGGTCCCCACCTCCCGCTCGATACCGATACCCGGATCGCGACCGCAGTCGCCCGGGCGGTGTCCGCGCGCCTTGACTGGCCGGTGGCACCCGCCATCGCCTACGGCGCCAGCGGCGAGCACCAAAGTTTCGCCGGAACGATCTCGATCGGCACCGAAGCCCTGACGACGCTACTGGTGGAGTACGGCCGGTCGGCCGCCTGCTGGGCCGAGCGCCTGGTGTTCGTCAACGGTCACGGCGGTAACGTCGCCGCACTGAGCCGCGCGGTCGCCCTGCTGCGGTCTGAGGGCCGCGACGCCGGATGGTGCCCCTGCACGTCGGCGGGCGCGGACGCCCACGCCGGACATACCGAAACATCACTGCTGCTGCATCTTTCGCCGGCCCACGTGCACACCGACCGATCATTGCCGGGTAACGGCGCGCCACTGTCGGATTTGCTGCCGTCGATGCGCCGCGGGGGAGTCGCGGCCGTCAGCCCGATCGGAGTTCTGGGCGACCCGACCACCGCGACCGCCGCCGAGGGCCAACGGATATTTGCGGAGATGGTCGACGATTGTGTACGTCGAGTCGCCCGGTGGATGCCCGGGCCCGACGGGATCCTGACGTGACCCGCGCCGGCGACGATTCAGAGCGAAGCGATGAGGAGGAGCGGCGCTCATGACGGTGACCCGGCTTCCGGACGGGTTCGCGGTGCAGGTCGACCGTCGCGTGCGAGTGCTCGGCGATGGGTCTGCGCTGCTCGGTGGCTCTCCGACGCGGCTGCTTCGGCTGGCCCCAGCCGCCCAGGGCATGATCTGCGACGGCCGCCTCAAAGTCCGCGATGAAGTCAGCGCCGCGCTGGCGCGCACCCTGCTGGATGCCACCGTCGCTCATCCACGGCCGGCCAGTGGCCCGTCCCATCGTGACGTGACCGTCGTTATACCGGTCCGCGACAACGCATCTGGACTACGCCGCTTGGTGACGTCACTGCGCGGACTCCGCGTCATCGTGGTCGACGACGGTTCGGTGCGCCCAGTCGAGTTGGACGACTTCGCCGGCGCGCACTGTGACATCGAGGTGTTGCACCACCCCCGCAGTAAGGGGCCGGCCGCGGCGCGCAACACGGGGCTGGCGGCCTGCACCACCGACTTCGTGGCGTTCCTGGATTCCGACGTGGCGCCGCGGCGCGGTTGGCTGGAAGCGCTGCTGGGCCACTTCTGCGATCCCACCGTCGCCCTCGTCGCACCCCGCATCGTCGGCCTGTCCCAGGGCGAGAATGTGGTAGCTCGCTATGAGGCGGTGCATTCGTCACTCGACCTCGGCCAGCGGGAAGCGCCGGTGCTGCCGCACAGCACGGTGTCCTACGTCCCCAGCGCGGCGATCATTTGCCGCAGCTCGGCCATTCGCGATGTTGGCGGCTTCGACGAAACGCTGCATTCCGGTGAAGACGTCGATTTGTGCTGGCGGCTCATCGAGGCCGGGGCCCGATTGCGCTATGAGCCGATCGCGCTGGTCGCTCACGATCACCGCACCGAATTGCGCGACTGGCTCGCCCGCAAGGCGTTTTACGGTGGCTCGGCGGCTCCGCTGTCGGTGCGCCACCCGGACAAGACGGCTCCGGTGGTGATTTCCGGCTGGGCCTTGATGGCGTGGATACTCATGTCCCTCGGTACCGGTCTGGCGCGGGTGGCATCGGTGGTCATTGCGGTACTGACGGGTCGGCGGATCGCCAGGGCCATGCGCAATACCGAGACGTCGTTGTGCGATGTGCTCGTGGTCGCCACCCGCGGGTTGTGGGCGGCGGCGCTGCAACTGGCATCGGCGCTGTGCCGGCACTATTGGCCGCTGGCGCTACTCGCGGCGATTCTGTCCCGCCACTGCCGACGGGTCGTGTTGATCGCGGCTGTCGTGGACGGGGTGGTGGACTGGCTGCGCCGCCGGGATGCCAGCGACGGCGACACCGAACCGATCGGGCTGCTGACCTTCCTGTTGCTCAAGCGCGTAGACGACCTGGCCTATGGCATCGGCCTGTGGTACGGGGTGCTGCGCGAACGCAATGTCGGTGCGCTCAAACCGCAGATCCGGACGTAACCGCCACCTTGACCGCAGCCATCCGGCACAGCGATGTCCTGATCGTTGGTGCGGGAAGCGCTGGTTCAGTTGTTGCCGAGCGTCTTTCGGTCGATCCCGATTGCGCGGTGACGGTACTCGAGGCGGGCCCCGGATTGACCGATCCGGAGTTGCTGGCACTGACCACCAATGGGCTGCAGCTGCCGATCGGCATCGGCAGCCCGCTGGTGCAGCGTTTCCGTACTCAACTCACTGATCGACCGGTGCGCCGGTTGCCGATCGTGCGCGGCGCAACGTTCGGTGGTTCCGGGGCAATCAATGGTGGTTACTTCTGCCGGGCGCTGCCGCGCGATTTTGATCATTATTCGGTCCCCGGCTGGGAATGGTCCGACGTGTTGCCACACTTCCGGGCAATCGAGACCGACCTGGATTTCGACGGACCGGCCCACGGCGACAGCGGCCCCATACCGGTTCGCCGGACAGGGGAGATGACCGGGACCACAGAACGGTTCATCGCCGCAGCACAGCGAGCCGGCTTTCCCTGGGTCGCAGATCTCAATGGCCTTGGACCGGAGCCGGTTTCAGGCTTGGGTCCCGTTCCGCTCAATATCGTCGACGGTGTGCGCAGGGGCGCCGGTGCCGGCTATCTCATGCCTGCGGTGGGGCGCCCCAATCTGGCACTGCACGCACAGCGGACGGTGGTGCGCCTGCGGTTCTCCGGCAGCGCCGCGGTGGGCGTCGACACGGTTGGCCCGGGAGGCCCGGAAGCCTTTACCGCCGATCGAATCGTGCTGTGTGCGGGCGCGATACAAACCGCCCACCTGCTGATGCTCTCCGGTATCGGCGACGCCACAGTACTTCGGGCTGCCGGAGTGCCGGTGGTTTCGTCACTGCCGGTAGGGCGCGCCTGCAGCGATCATCCCGAGTGGGTGCTGCCTACCAAGTGGCCGGTGGCCCCGGGCCGGCCGGTGCTCGAGGTGGTGCTGTCCACCGATGAAGTCGAGATACGGCCATACACCGGGGGTTTCGTCGCGATGACCGGCGATGGCGCCGCGGGACATCCTGACTGGCCGCATATCGGAGTGGCGCTCATGGCGCCGCGTGCGCGTGGCCGCATCACACTGGTCTCGGCTGATCCCGGCGTACCGCCGCATATCGAGCACCGCTATGACAGTGCGCCCGAGGATGTGTCGGCGCTGCGTCGCGGAACGGAATTGGCCCGCGAATTAGTAGACGTGACAACCGATATCGGCGAGCACGCGTGGTCGACATCCCAGCACTTGTGCGGTAGTGCCCCGATGGGCGCCGACGGCGACCCGCGCGCCGTCGTCGACCACCGGTGCCGGGTGCTCGGGGTCGACAACCTGTGGGTGATCGACGGGTCGATCCTGCCCGTGGTCCCCAGCCGCGGTCCGCACGCCACCATTGTGATGCTGGGCCACCGTGCCGCGGAATTCGTTGGGTGACAGTGACCTATCTGTTCTTGCCGACGGCGGAACGCACTACGGCAAGCTGACGGCCGTCGCGTCCCGGCGCCCATAGGCCAATCACGACCGCGGCGAGAGCCGAGATCACCGCCATAGCGGTGGTTGATGAGTGCATCGCCGTCAAAAACGCCGTCTTGCTGATCGCCGCCAGCTGCTTTCCCTGCGGCCCGAGTTTGTCGGCGATCTGGACCGCCTTGGCCAGCGAATCGGAGGCGGGACCACGCACCGGTGCGGGGAATTCGTTAAGCCTGGGCGCCAACTCATGGGTGTAGCGCCCAGCCAGTATCGAGCCGGCCACGGCGATGCCCAGTGCGCCACCCATCTCTCGGGTGGTGTCGTTGACGGCTGAGGCCACCCCCTGTTTCTGGTCGGGCACCGCGCCCATGATGGCCGAAGTCGTTGGCGCAGTGCAGAACCCGATGCCCGTGGCGAGAATCAGCGTGGGCCACGCCAGGTCAAGATATGTCGAATGCACGTCCAGCCATTGCATGCACAAAAAGCCGACCGCCGTCAGGGCCGTGCCCAGCGACAGCACGACTCGCAATCCCAATTTCGGCACATACCAGAAGGACAACGCCGAGAAGATGCCCAACGGCACCATGAACGGTCCGAAGGCCACCGCCGTCATCAACGGCGAATAGCCCATGATCTGCTGCACATACTGCATGCCGAGGTAGAAGAATCCGAAGGTGCCGCCGAACATCACGACAATCGTCGTAACTCCGGTCGCGAACGCCGGGTCATTGAATAACCGCACGTCCAAAAGCGGTTGCCGCTTGCGGAATTCGACCACCCCGAAGATCGCGGCGATAATCGTGCCGACGACGAGTCCGCCCCAGACCACATAGTCGCTCCAGCCGCGGTGGGGGGCTTCCAAGATGGCAAACACCGCAATCGCAACCGCCGCGCCGATCAATGCCGCGCCGAGCCAATCGACTTGGGGTGCGTCGGTGTCCCGGGACGGGGCGACGGTGCAGGCCATGGCGAAGATCACCAGCCCGCAGGCGCCCAGCGACCAGAAGATGGAATGCCAATCCCAAAAGTGCAGCAGCAAGCCAGAACCCAGCATGCCCAACACCCCACCCGAGCCGGCGACGCCGGCCCAGATGCCGACGGCTTTGAGTCTTTGGGTTTTCGGGTAGGCCACGGTGAGCAACGACAGCGTCGCGGGCATGACAAACGCGGCGCCGACGCCTGCCACGGCACGACCGGCGATGATGTGCGTCGGGTTGTGCAAAAGTGCCGGGGCGATGGAGCCCAGCGCGAAGATCAGCAGGCCGGTCAGCAGCGCACCCCGGCGCCCATAGCGGTCGCCGATCGCCCCCGCGGGAAGCAACAGGCACGCCAGCGCCACGGTGTAGCCGTCGACGACCCACGTCAGCTGCGTCTGTGTGGCCGAGGTAGCCACGGCTAGGTCGCCCAGCGCCGTGTTCAGTGCCGTCATCGACCCGACAACCAACCCGACGGCCATGCAGGCCACGGCCAGGGTCCAGGTGCGTGCCGCGCGCCTGTCGTCCGTCAGACCGGCACGCTGGTCAGGCCGATCAAGAAGATGGACCATTAGTGCTGCGCCTCCTCCCCGGGGCGTCTTAATTTCCGAGACTAACAGTCTCGTACATAGACCAATAGTCTTGTTCTGAAACCAGGAGGTGGCTCACAATTACCGACGCGAACGCCGATCCGCGTCCCGCACGGTCGCGTGCTCGTTTGCTCGAAGCCGCCGCAGCATTGCTACTGGAGGGAGGGCCGGGCGCGGTGACCGTGGACGCGGTCACCCGTACCGCCAAGGTAGCCCGGGCCACCCTGTACCGCCACTTCCCAAGCGGAAATGATCTGTTGGCGGCAACCTTCAATAGTTTGATACCGCCGGCCCCCATGCCGCCTGATCGCGGCTCCCTGCGGGACAGGTTGCTCGCGCTCGTGCTGGCCCAGGGCGAGTTCATCGCCGAAGCGCCCGCCGTGATGACCGCGATGTCCTGGCTGGCCCTGGGGCCGGACCTGCAAGAGTTGCCGGAACCACGCCACGATCGCGGCGCCGACAGTGCGATCAACACGCTGCGGGAGCGCATCGCCCAGCAGTACGCGGCGCCCTTCGATGCGCTCTTCGACAGCGCCTCGGCGGCCGAGCTGGGTGAGGTGGACCGGCCCCGGGCGATTGCCCTGCTGATCGGCCCGCTCGTACTGGGGCGGCTGAGCACCCTGCCGAACTTCGACTACCGGGAATGCGCACGCGCGGCTGTCGACGGCTTCCTCTTTGTTCAGCGCGGACTCAGCGCAGCGAGTATCGAATCGGCAGGTGCTTGAGTCCACCGACGAATGTGGTGGCGATGAGTTCGGGTTCGCCGCTGAGTTCAATGGATTTCAGCCGCGGCAACAATTCGGTGAAGAAGCTGCTGACCTCCATGCGGGCCAGTGCTGCCCCCAGGCAGAAGTGCACGCCGAAGCCGAATGCCAAGTGTTTGTTCGGGTTTCGTCCGACGTCGAAGCGGAACGGATCGTCGAACACCTCCTCGTCCCGGTTGGCCGAGACGTAGGACAGGTATACCGATTCACCTTTGGCAATGGGCACCCCGCGCACCGTGGTGTCCTCGGCGGCGGTGCGCATGAACTCCTTGACCGGTGTCACCCAGCGGATCATCTCGTCGGTGGCCAGCGGCATCAGGTCCAGGTTTCCGGTCAGCCGAGTGAGCTGGTCGGGGTTCTCGATCAGCGCTTGCAGCCCGCCGGCGATCGTCGCGCTGGTGGTGTCGTGCCCGGCGGTGGCGATGATCACGTAATAGGAAGCAGTGTCGATGTCGGAGAGCGGCTGCCCGTCCACCCGGGCGTTGGCGATCGCCGATGCCAGGTCCTCGGTGGGGTTTGCCCGACGGGATGCGGTCAGATCATTGAAGTAGCTGAAGAATTCGAGCAGGACCGGCAGTTGTTCTTCCGGTGTGGTGCCGCGCTGGAACTCGGTGTCGTCACCGCCGAACAGCTCCTGGGTGAGGCTGAGCATCCGGGGAAAGTCCGATTCCGGCAGGCCGAGCAACGACATGATGACGAAGAGCGGGAAATTCTTGGCTACCTCGGCAACGAAGTCGCACTCGGTCCCCGCCTCGAGCATCTTGTCGACATGTATCTTGGCCAACTCGTCGACGCGGACCTTCAGCGCCCGCATCGCCTTGGGCCGAAACCAGTCCGCTCCGATGGCACGCACCACCCGGTGCTCGGGGTCGTCCATGTGAACCAGCGTGCGCAACCCCATACCGGCGTCGAGCAGGGATTGCGACAGATCGTCGGCCTCGGCGGGGGCCAGCAGCGGCCGCGGGGCGCTGAGAAACAGGTCGTTGGCCCGCTCGATCTCCATAACGTCGGCGTGTTTGGTGATCGCCCAGAACGGCCGGAACGGGGGACGGTCCACCCACGAAACCGGCGCGTGTGCGCGCAGGTGCGTCAGCGCGTTGTGCAGCCGTGGCTCGTCGGTGTACGCAGCGGGTATTGCAAAGACTTTCGCTGCCGGATCCACGATCGGTGTGCTCACTGTGCTCCTAGGGCCCGGGCCGAGCCTACGGCGCCGGTGTGGTCACGTCAGCGGGTTCGCCTGAGATTTGGCCCAAGCGGTGATCTGAGGCATACTGTTCAGGTTGTCCTGCGCCGGGTTTGCGCCTGGCAGGGCATACGACCAGCGCCCAAACGGGCGCGTCCGGTCCCAACCTTGGAGAGCGACCAAATTTCGGCCGCGACCAAGGCTGCGTGCGGGTGACACGCCCGAGCGCGGGGGTCGGTGGACCACGACTAGTAAACAGCGGCGCAGTAACCGGCGCGACGCTACTCGGCCCGGAAACGGGACCGGGGCGACCGGCGCGCTGGGGGCACCAGGCCCAGATGGGCCTCAAGTGGAGATGAGGTAGGAAAAGCGTGGCGGGACAGAAGATCCGCATCAGGCTGAAGGCCTACGACCATGAGGCTATTGACGCTTCGGCGCGCAAGATCGTCGAAACCGTCGTCCGCACGGGTGCCAGCGTCGTAGGTCCGGTGCCGCTGCCGACCGAGAAGAACGTGTATTGCGTCATCCGCTCCCCGCATAAGTACAAGGACTCGCGGGAGCACTTCGAGATGCGTACCCACAAGCGATTGATCGACATCCTCGATCCGACGCCGAAGACCGTTGACGCCCTGATGCGTATCGATCTTCCGGCCAGTGTCGACGTCAACATCCAGTAGGAGCTCGGCGAGCAATGGCAAGAAAAGGCATTCTGGGCACCAAGCTGGGCATGACGCAGGTGTTCGACGAGAACAACCGAGTTGTCCCGGTGACGGTGGTCAAGGCGGGGCCGAATGTGGTGACCCGCATCCGCACCCCCGAACGCGACGGATACAGCGCCGTGCAACTCGCCTACGGCGAGATCAGTCCCCGCAAAGTCAACAAGCCGGTGACCGGTCAGTACAGTGCCGCCGGTGTGAACCCGCGGCGCCACCTGGCCGAGCTGCGGCTGGACGACGCGGACGGGGTCGCTGAATACGAGGTCGGCCAGGAGTTGACGGCGGAGATCTTCGCCGACGGCACCTACGTCGACGTGACGGGCACTTCCAAGGGCAAGGGCTACGCCGGCACCATGAAGCGGCACGGCTTCCGCGGTCAGGGCGCCAGCCACGGTGCCCAGGCGGTGCACCGCCGTCCGGGTTCGATCGGCGGCTGCGCCACTCCGGCCCGGGTGTTCAAGGGCACCCGGATGTCTGGCCGGATGGGCAATGACCGGGTGACCGTGCAAAACCTGTTGGTGCACAAGGTCGATGCCGAAAAGGGCGTCCTGCTCATCAAGGGCGCGGTTCCGGGCCGCACCGGCGGACTCGTGGTGGTCCGCAGCGCCATTAAGCGAGGTGAGAAGTAATGGCCAACAGCCTCAAGATTGACGTCAAGACGCCCGCCGGCAAGGTGGACGGCTCCATCGAGCTGCCGGCTGAGCTGTTCGATGTCCCGGCAAACATCGCGCTGATGCACCAGGTGGTTACCGCGCAGCGCGCGGCGGCTCGCCAGGGTACGCACGCGACGAAGACGCGCGGCGATGTCAGCGGCGGTGGCCGTAAGCCCTACCGGCAGAAGGGAACCGGTCGCGCCCGGCAGGGCTCGACCCGGGCACCGCAGTTCACCGGCGGTGGCGTGGTGCACGGTCCCCAGCCGCGCGACTACAGCCAGCGCACGCCCAAGAAGATGATCGCCGCGGCGTTGCGCGGGGCGCTGTCCGACCGGGCACGCAACGGGCGCATCCACGCAGTCACCGAGCTGGTTGAGGGCCAAACGCCTTCCACCAAGAGCGCCAAGGCTTTTCTGAGCACCATCACCGACCGCAAGCAGGTGCTGGTGGTCATCGGGCGGGCCGACGAGGCCGGCGCCAAGAGCGTGCGCAACCTGCCCGGTGTGCACATCCTGGCACCCGACCAGCTGAACACTTACGACGTGCTGCGTGCCGACGACGTGGTGTTCAGTGTGGAGGCGCTCAACGCCTACATCACGGCGAACACAGCTAGCACCGAGGAGGTAACGGCGTAGATGGCGACCATCGCTGACCCCCGCGACATCATCCTGGCCCCGGTCATCTCGGAGAAGTCCTACGGCCTGCTCGATGAGAATGTGTACACCTTTGTGGTGCACCCCGATTCGAACAAGACGCAGATCAAGATCGCTGTCGAGAAGATCTTCTCGGTCAAGGTCGCATCGGTGAACACCGCGAATAGGCAGGGCAAGCGCAAGCGCACCCGCACCGGATTCGGCAAGCGCAAGAGCACCAAGCGCGCCATCGTCACTCTGGCCCCGGGCAGCAAGCCGATCGACCTGTTCGGAGCACCGGCCTAGCCCGCGGGCCTGACCGGGCGCGAGAGAGAGATCTGATTAGACATGGCAATTCGTAAGTACAAGCCGACGACCCCGGGTCGCCGCGGCGCCAGCGTGTCCGATTTCGCCGAGATCACGCGGTCGACTCCGGAGAAGTCGTTGGTGCGGCCGTTGCACGGTCACGGTGGGCGCAATGCGCACGGCCGGATCACCACTCGTCACAAGGGTGGCGGCCACAAGCGCGCTTACCGGGTGATCGACTTCCGCCGCAACGACAAGGACGGCGTCAACGCCAAGGTCGCCCACATCGAGTACGACCCGAACCGCACCGCGCGGATTGCGCTGCTGCATTTTCTGGACGGCGAAAAGCGGTACATCATTGCGCCGAACGGACTTTCGCAGGGCGACATCGTAGAGTCGGGGGCCAACGCCGACATCAAGCCCGGCAACAACCTGCCGCTGCGCAACATCCCGGCCGGTACCTTGGTGCACGCCGTCGAGTTGCGCCCCGGCGGTGGGGCCAAGCTCGCGCGCTCGGCGGGCTCCAGCATCCAGTTGCTCGGCAAGGAAGCCAGCTACGCCTCGCTACGTATGCCCAGCGGCGAGATCCGCCGGGTCGACGTTCGTTGCCGTGCAACGGTCGGCGAGGTAGGCAATGCCGAGCAGGCGAACATCAACTGGGGCAAGGCCGGCCGGATGCGGTGGAAGGGCAAGCGCCCCTCCGTCCGTGGCGTGGTGATGAACCCGGTGGACCACCCGCACGGCGGTGGTGAGGGTAAGACCTCCGGTGGCCGTCACCCGGTGAGCCCGTGGGGTAAGCCCGAGGGCCGCACCCGCAATCCGAACAAAGCCAGCAACAAGATGATCGTCCGACGCCGTCGTACCGGCAAGAAGCACGGGCGCTAGGAAGTCTGGGGAGTAGCCAACCATGCCACGCAGCCTGAAGAAGGGCCCGTTCGTCGACGACCATCTGCTCAAGAAGGTCGACGTGCAGAACGAGAAGAACAGCAAGCAGGTCATCAAGACCTGGTCGCGGCGTTCGACCATCATTCCGGACTTCATCGGTCACACCTTCGCCGTGCACGACGGCCGCAAGCACGTCCCGGTGTTCGTCACCGAGTCGATGGTCGGCCACAAGCTCGGTGAGTTCGCGCCGACGCGCACCTTCAAGGGGCACATCAAGGACGACCGGAAGGCGAAACGGCGATGAGCACCACCACTGAGTTTCCGTCGGCGACGGCCAAGGCCCGCTTTGTGCGGGTGTCGCCGAGAAAAGCGCGCCGGGTCATCGACCTGGTGCGGGGCCGTTCGGTTTCCGACGCTCTCGACATCCTGCGCTGGGCGCCCCAGGCCGCCAGCGAGCCGGTGGCCAAGGTGATCGCCAGCGCGGCGGCCAACGCGCAGAACAACAACGGGCTGGACCCGGCCACACTCGTGGTTGCCACTGTCTACGCCGACGAGGGGCCGACGGCCAAGCGCATCCGTCCGCGGGCCCAGGGCCGTGCGTTCCGGATCCGCCGGCGCACCAGCCACATCACGGTGATCGTGGAGAGCCGGCCGAGCAAGGACCAGCGGTCGTCGGCGTCCTCGCGGGCCCGCCGCGCCGAGGGCAGCAAGGCGGCTGCGAAGGCACCCGCGAAGAAGGCGGCCACCAAGGCGCCCGCAAAGAAGGCTGCCGCGAAGGCTCCCGCAAACAAAGCGCCGGCAAAGAAAGCACCCGCGAAGACTTCTGAGGCTTCTGAAGCGAAGGGAGGCTCAGACTAGTGGGCCAGAAGATCAATCCGCACGGCTTCCGGCTTGGCATCACCACCGACTGGAAGTCGCGCTGGTATGCCGACAAGCAGTACGCCGAGTACGTCAAGGAAGACGTCGCGATCCGCCGGCTGCTGTCCAGTGGTCTGGAGCGCGCCGGTATCGCCGACGTCGAGATCGAGCGGACCCGCGACCGCGTCCGGGTGGACATCCACACCGCGCGCCCCGGCATCGTCATCGGCCGCCGTGGCACCGAGGCCGACCGGATTCGCGCCGACCTGGAAAAGCTGACCAAGAAGCAGGTTCAGCTGAACATCCTCGAGGTGAAAAACCCTGAGTCCCAAGCACAATTGGTGGCCCAAGGCGTCGCCGAGCAGTTGAGCAACCGCGTGGCCTTCCGCCGTGCCATGCGCAAGGCCATCCAGTCGGCCATGCGTCAGCCCAACGTCAAGGGCATCCGGGTGCAGTGCTCGGGCCGCCTCGGCGGCGCGGAGATGAGCCGCTCGGAGTTCTACCGCGAGGGCCGCGTCCCGCTGCACACCCTGCGGGCAGACATCGACTACGGTCTGTACGAAGCCAAGACCACCTTCGGCCGGATCGGCGTGAAGGTGTGGATCTACAAGGGCGACATCGTCGGTGGCAAGCGGGAGTTGGCCGCAGCCGCGCCGGCAGGTGCCGAGCGTCCGCGCCGCGAGCGCCCGTCGGGCACCCGCCCGCGCCGCAGCGGTGCTTCGGGCACCACGGCCACCGGCACCGACGCGGGCCGCGCCGCCGGCGGCGAAGAAGCAGCGGCGCCAGAAGCAGCCGCACCCGCTGAAACACAGAGTGCAGCGCAGAGCACGGAGAGCTGAATCATGTTGATTCCCCGCAAGGTTAAACACCGCAAGCAGCACCATCCCCGCCAGCGTGGCATCGCCAGCGGCGGTACGACGGTGAACTTCGGCGACTACGGCATCCAGGCTCTCGAGCATGCCTACGTCACCAACCGGCAGATCGAGTCTGCTCGTATCGCCATCAACCGGCACATCAAGCGTGGCGGCAAGGTCTGGATCAATATCTTCCCGGACCGCCCGCTGACCAAGAAGCCCGCCGAGACCCGGATGGGTTCGGGTAAGGGCTCGCCGGAGTGGTGGGTGGTCAACGTCAAGCCGGGCCGGGTGTTGTTCGAGCTGAGCTACCCCAATGAGCAGACCGCCCGGGCCGCACTGACCCGTGCGATCCATAAGTTGCCGATCAAGGCACGCATCGTTACCCGAGAGGATCAGTTCTGATGGCAGTGGGAATTTCGCCTGGCGAACTGCGTGAGCTCACCGACGAGGAGTTGAACGAGCGCGTACGCGAGTCCAAGGAAGAGCTGTTCAACCTGCGCTTCCAGATGGCTACCGGGCAGCTCACCAACAACCGCCGGCTCCGCACGGTGCGTCAAGAAATCGCGCGCGTCTACACGGTGCTGCGCGAACGAGAACTGGGTCTGGCTGCTGGGCCCGACGGTTCCGACGAGAAGGATGCGTGATGGCAGAGGCGAAGACTCCCGCCAAGAAAGCGGCTGCCAAGGCGGCTCCTAAGTCGGCCGCTGCGAAGGAGGCTGCGGCAAAAGACAAGGGCCCCAAGCACACTCCGGCCAACCCGAAGACCCGTGGCCGTCGTAAGACGCGCATCGGGTACGTGGTGAGCGACAAGATGCAGAAGACCATTGTGGTCGAGCTGGAAGACCGTATGCGGCACCCGCTGTACGGCAAGATCATTCGGACCACCAAGAAGGTCAAGGCGCACGACGAGGAAAGCGCCGCCGGCATTGGCGACCGCGTGGCGCTGATGGAGACTCGTCCGCTGTCGGCGACCAAGCGCTGGCGGCTCGTCGAGATCCTGGAGAAGGCCAAGTAGCCGGCCTTCGGGCCGCTCAAAACCCCAGCAGCCGTTCGGCGTTGCCGTGAGCGATCTGCTCGCGGTCCTGCGGGCTCACCGGAATCCCGGCAAGGAAGGCCGTTGCTTCGGGCATCGGTGAATACGGGTAGTCGGTGGCGAACATGATTCGGTCAACGCCCACCTGCAGCAGCAACGCCAAAAACTGTGGGGTCCAGTTGAATCCGGCGAATGTGTAGTACACGTTGTGGCGCAGATAATGCGATGGAGCGTAATTGAGGTTTGTCGCAGCGGTGGTCAGCACAACATCCA
Source organism: Mycobacterium szulgai (assembly GCF_002116635.1). GTDB lineage: Bacteria > Actinomycetota > Actinomycetes > Mycobacteriales > Mycobacteriaceae > Mycobacterium > Mycobacterium szulgai. Next base: position 286,896 of record NZ_LQPW01000031.1, read on the forward strand.
GTCTCGGAAGCATGGCCGGCAGCGCCTCACCCATATGACCGATGATGACCTGCAGCCGCGGGAACCGATCGAACGCGCCACTGAGGATCAGCCGTAACAGGTGCGTCGCGGTTTCGATGTGCCAGCCCCATGCAGCAGTCGAAAACAGAAATGCGACCGACGCCGGGTAGTTGCCCGCGTAGAGCGGCTCGAATACCGAGGCCGGCGGTGGAGTCGGATGTAGGTAAAGCGGAGCCCCCAGCTCCTCGGCCCGCTCCAGAATCGGCCAAAAGAATTCGTCGTCGAGGCGGCGTCCCTGGCAGTGGCCGTTGATGATGGCGCCCACGAATCGATGTTCGCGTACCGCCCGCTCGAACTCGTCGGCGGCGGCGACGGGATCGGGCGTGGGCAGCGCGGCAAAACCGGCGAACCGTTCCGGGTAGCGCTGGATCGCCCGCGCGAGTTGATCGTTGACCTCGCGCGCCGCGGCAACAGCGTCCGGCGCGGGCAGCTGCTCCAGTCCGGGCGCGGTCAGCGACAGCACCTGAACATCGACCCCTGCCGCATCCATCGCGGCGATGCGCCCCTCGGACAGGTCGTATAACCGTTCGACGAGCTGCGACGCCCCGGCCGGGAAGGTCTGCGCCGTCGCCGAAGCCAAGTGCTCGACGAACTCCCGGTCGGGCCCTTCGAAAGTGCCGGGAGTTGCGAAATGCTCTTCCAGCGCGATGATCCGCATGATTCCGACCCCTTCGGATGCCGCGCCAGTACTTCTTGGTCGCTGATTGCCGATGCTATGCCAGCTTGGCATGCAGCCAGCGGGTGGCTTCGGGATCAGCCGTTGTCAGCACCAGCCCCGCGCGTTGCAGTTCGTCGCGTACGGTGCCGGCGCTGAGTTTTTCCGCGGTTATCGACTGGCGCCAGCGCCGGCCGTCGCACTCTAGGGTGAACTCACCCTCGGTGATGCGTCCCGTGTTGGAGTGAATGCTCAGGGTCGTTGTTACCGCGCCGAAGGTGAATGACTGGGTGAAACCCGCCGGTCGCGACGCGATCAACGCGGGTGGTGCCCAATGCAGGATTGCCTGCCCGCCAGGTGTCAGATGACGAGCAACCGTCGCTAACACAGACCTGCGCTGCTGGCTTCCCGGATAGTTGATGATGCTGCCTATCAACAGCACGCAATCGAATTTTTCGGTCAACGCCAGATCCTCGAAAGACGCATGCACCTTTCGCGCGTGTTGGACGTGCATCAGCATTGCGGCCGAACTATCGACGGCGGTGACCCGATGGCCAAGCATGACAAGAGGGTCGGCGATGCGGCCGGTGCCCGCGCCCAGGTCCAGCACTGAGCTGTTGGGCGCCAACTGAGCTGCGATGTATTCGAGCTCTGACGTCGACGGCAGGCGACGGTAGATTTCGACCGCGGTACCGTCGGCTGCCACCGCGCTGGGATCCGGTGGTGTCGCCCCGTCATCCATCGGGTTGTCCCTTCTGGCGCGAATTGCGCCTTCGGCGCCACGTGTCTCAGGTGATTCTGAGGCGGGCTGATTACCCTGTCGGCAGGTGTAATCTGCACGCGATGTCCGGGTAAGTCCACTACGGGAGTGAGGCCTGCGAAGGTGACCGAGTTTAACGGGAAGATCGAACTCGACATCCGCGATTCGGAACCCGATTGGGGTCCCTACGCCGCCCCGACGGCACCGGAGAACTCGCCGAACATCCTCTATCTGGTCTGGGACGACACCGGCATCGCGACCTGGGACTGTTTCGGCGGCCTGGTCGAGATGCCCGCCATGAGCCGGATCGCGGAGCGCGGTGTGCGCCTTTCGCAGTTTCACACCACCGCGCTGTGCTCGCCGACCAGGGCGTCGCTGCTGACCGGCCGCAACGCGACCACCGTCGGCATGGCCACCATTGAGGAGTTCACCGACGGCTTCCCCAACTGCAACGGCAGGGTCCCGGCCGACACCGCGCTATTGAGCGAGGTGCTCGCCGAACGCGGTTACAACACCTACTGCGTCGGCAAGTGGCACCTCACGCCATTGGAGGAGTCCAGCATGGCCGCGACCAAGCGGCACTGGCCGACCTCGCGCGGTTTCGAACGCTTCTATGGCTTCATGGGCGGTGAAACCGACCAGTGGTACCCCGACCTCATGTACGACAACCACCCGGTGAACCCGCCCGGCACGCCCGAGGACGGCTATCACCTGTCGAAAGACCTCGCCGACAAGACAATCGAATTCATTCGCGACGCCAAGGTGATCGCCCCTGACAAGCCGTGGTTCAGCTACGTATGTCCCGGCGCCGGGCATGCCCCGCATCACGTCTTCAAGGAATGGGCCGACAGGTACGCCGGCAAGTTCGACATGGGCTACGAGCGCTACCGCGAGACCGCGCTGGAAAAGCAGAAGTCGATGGGCATCGTGCCGCCGGACACCGAACTGTCGCCGATCAACCCCTACCTCGACGTGAAGGGCCCCAATGGCGAGGCCTGGCCGTTGCAGGACACCGTCCGGCCGTGGGACACGCTCAATGACGAAGAACGCAAACTCTTCAACCGGATGGCCGAGGTGTTCGCCGGCTTCCTCAGCTATACCGACGCGCAGATCGGCCGAATCCTCGATTATTTGGAGGAATCCGGCCAGCTGGACAACACGATCATCGTGGTGATCTCCGACAACGGGGCCAGCGGTGAGGGCGGACCGAACGGATCGGTCAACGAGGGCAAATTCTTCAACGGCTACATCGACACCGTGGAGGAGAGCATGAAGCTCTTCGACCACCTCGGTGGGCCGCAGACCTACAACCATTACCCGATCGGGTGGGCGATGGCCTTCAACACCCCCTACAAGCTGTTCAAGCGTTACGCATCGCACGAGGGCGGCATCGCCGACACCGCAATCATCTCCTGGCCCAACGGAATTGCCGCACACGGAGAGGTCCGCGACAACTACGTCAACGTCTGCGACATCACGCCGACGGTTTATGACCTGCTGGGCATGACTCCGCCGGAGACCGTGAAGGGCATTCGGCAGCGGCCGTTGGACGGTGTGAGTTTCAAAGCGGCCCTTGCTGATCCGGGCGCTGACACCGGCAAGGAGACCCAGTTCTACACGATGCTGGGCACCCGCGGAATCTGGCATAAGGGCTGGTTTGCCAACACCATCCACGCAGCGACACCGGCGGGCTGGTCGCATTTCGACGCCGACCGGTGGGAACTGTTCCACATCGAGAAGGACCGCAGCCAGTGCCACGACCTGGCCGCCCAACATCCCGACAAGCTGGAGGAACTCAAGGCACTCTGGTATTCGGAGGCCGACAAGTACAACGGGCTGCCGCTCTCGGATCTCAACATCTTCGAGACGATGATGCGGTCGCGACCGTATCTGGTCACCGACCGATCCAGCTACGTTTACTACCCCAATTGCGCCGACGTCGGCATCGGTGCTGCCGGCGAAATCCGCGGCCGCTCGTTCACCGTGGTGGCCGATGTAACAATCGACACCACCGGCGCCGAGGGTGTGCTGTTCAAACAGGGCGGTGCCCATGGCGGCCACGTGCTGTTCATCCAGGACGGGCGGCTGCATTACGTCTACAACTTCCTGGGTGAGCGCCAGCAGCTCATTTCGTCGAACGGCCCGATACCGCTGGGCCGGCACCTGCTCGGCGTCTGCTACACGCGGACGGGAACCGTGCCCAACAGCCACACGCCTATCGGGGACGGCGCGCTGTTCTTCGACGAGCATGAGGTCGGCTCGTTGGCGGATATCACGACGCATCCCGGTACGTTCGGGCTGGCCGGTGCCGGTATCACCGTCGGACGCAACGGTGGCTCGGCGGTGTCCAGCCGCTACAAAGCCCCGTTCAGCTTCACCGGAGGCACCATCGCCCAGGTCACCATGGATGTCTCGGGCCGGCCGTATGCGGACGTGGAAAAGGAACTCGCGCTTGCGTTTTCGCGCGACTAGGAGTTTCGCGAGGCCGCTGGGCGCGCTGCTCGGCGCGGCGATCTTGCTGTTCCTAGGTGCCACCGGCTGCACGCGGGTAACCGGTGGCTCTGCGGCATCCACACCGGCTTCCGACCCCGCGGAGCCGGTGCCCGGCATCGCCCCGACGCTGCGCGAGCGCATTCCGCCGAATGCGGTGTCGTGTGTCGCGTCGCCGATTGGTAGCGGCCACCCGACCGTGGCTACCGTTTCCGACCCGGCAGCCCCGCGGATCACCATCGTGGTCCCCGATGAGTGGGGGTCAGTTGCCGGCAGCGGGGATACGGCACTGACGTTGACCGGCCCGGCCGGCATGTCCGCGACGGTGACCATAGCCCCGACCGAACTGACCCCGGACAGTGCCTTCCTGCGCTACACGGCTGGCCTCGGCGGGTCGCTGGCACGTCAGAAATTCGCTGTCCACGGTTCCCCGTTCTGCGGCTACAGCAGCCAGCAATTGACCGGTACGCTGCGTGGGCCCTCCGGTGGGATCGACTTCGCCGACCGCATCACCCACATCTGGACCAACACCAAGCAATACTTGGTGAGCATCCACATGGAAGCGCCTAGCGGCGCCGCCGGATTCAGCACGGCGAAATCGACATTGACACAGGACTTCACGGTCGTCATACCCTAAAGGGCTATGACTACTCAGCCTCCGTCACCACCGCCGGCGCCGACGGGCGAGGCCAGGGCGCATGCACGCCGCGTTGCGATCGGTTTGGCCATTCTCGTGGGTGTGGTCGTTGTCTACACGCTGTCGCTGGTGGCGGTCCACCTGCTGGCGAAGTCCGCGCCTGCGCTGCCGCCGGTTGACCTGAGCAAGCACGAGGCCGAGGACACCATTGTGCAGGTGCGCCTAGACGACCTGAAGACGGTCGCAAATCGGCTCAAGGTGAATGTTCTTGTCTATCCGAAGGATTCGCTGTACGACAAAGACTTCGGCGTGCTGACTACCAACGCCGCGGTGCGCCTGTATCCCGAAAACGATCTGGGTGACCTGCAGTATCCGGTTGGGAAAGCGCCGGCGCAGGTCGCCACAACGATTGTGGCGCACGGGGACCCGGGTAACTGGCCATTCGACTCGTACAAGACGGAAGTGATCGCTGCCGACGTGTTCACCGGTTCGGGCCAGAGCCGCGAAAAGGTAAACGGCCGCATCGAAGTGAGTGGCTCATTGGACGGCTGGGATGCGACCGTCACGCGCGTGCACGATCCCGACGAACAGGATCCCGACGTCAAGGACGACGTGGTCATTACCTTGCAGCGGTCCAAGAGCTCGCTGATCTTCGACGTCGGGATCTGCCTGGTTTTGCTCGCCCTGCCGGCCTTGGCGTTATGGGTGGCCATCCCGATGGCGCTGGGCCGGACGTCGTTCTTGCCGCCCTTCGCGACGTGGTATGCCGCGATGCTGTTCGCCATCGTCCCGCTGCGCAATATCTTCCCCGGGTCGCCGCCGCCCGGCTCGTGGATCGACCAGGCATTTGTGCTGTGGGTGTTGATCGCGCTTGTGGTCGCGATGTTCCTGTTCGTCGTGGCCTGGTCCCGGCAGCGGGATAGAAAACCGCCCGGTTAGCTGATGGCTTCCGCCGGGCCGGAGACCAGGTTCAATGGCGAGTCCGATCCGGCGAAATCGGCTTTCGCGGTGAGAAATTCGTTGATTCCGGCACCCGCGCCGAGGGCAGCGGCAAATCGTTTGCGACGCATGTCGAGATTTGCGGCTATCGAACTGACGGCTGCATAAACATGAAATGACCCTGCGCGGGCGGCACGGGTTCGTTTACCATCTGTCGATGACCACCGAGGCTCCGCCGACACCGCCGTCTCCGCCGTCTCCGTCGACACACGCGGCGCCGCCGTCCGACAAGCGAGGCAAACGCCTGCTGCTCGGGATCGGCATCCTGGTTGCGTTCATCATCGTCTACGCCCTATCGCTATTCGGCGTGCACTGGCTGGCGAGATCGCATGGGCCGCTCAAGGCTCCGGACCTGGGCACCACCGATGACACCGTGGTGCTGGTCCGGCTCGAAGAGCTCAAGACCGTCGCGAACCGACTCTCGGTGAAGGTCCTGGTGATCCCCGAGGACAACATGTTCGATAAGCGCCTCGACGTGCTGACCACCGACACGTCCGTGCGTTTCTACCCGGAAAACGACCTCGGCGACCTGGTCTACCCGGCGGGTAAATCGCCCGCGCAGGTCGCGACCACACTCGAGGCGCACGGCGATCCGGGCAACTGGCCCTTCGACTCCTACACCACCGACACAATTTCCGCCGATGTGCTTGTCGGACAGGGCAACGACCGCAAGTACATCCCGGCCCGGGTGGAGGTGACCGGTTCCCTGGAAGGCTGGGACGTGAGCGTCCAGCGCGTCGGCGAAGCCAGCCAGGATTCGGACCGTCCGGACAACGTCATCATCACGCTGCACAGGTCCAAGGGCCCGCTGATCTTCGACCTGGGAATCTGCCTGGTTCTCTTCGCGCTGCCCGCCCTGGCGTTCGCGGTGGCCATTCAAATCGCCTTGGGTAAGCGGAAATTCGTGCCGCCCTTCGTGACCTGGTTCGCCGCCATGCTGTTCGCCGTCATACCGATCCGCAACTTCCTGCCGGGCGCTCCACCGCCGGGAGCGTGGGTGGATCAAGCACTGGTGCTGTGGGTGTTGATAGCGCTGGTGGCCGCGATGGCCATGTACATGATCACTTGGTATCGACAGTCGGATTGATTCGCACGCTTACCGAGCTGGTCGAGTTGCCGGGCGGAACATTCCGCATGGGCTCGACCAGCTTCTACCCGGAAGAGGCACCGATCCACACTGTGACCGTGGGTCCGTTCGCAGTGGAGCGGCACCCGGTGACGAACGCGCAATTCGCCGAATTCGTCGCCGCCACAGGCTATGTGACGGTTGCCGAGCAGCCCATCGACGCCACGCTGTACCCCGAGGCAGATCTAGGCGACCTGTCGCCCGGCGCGATGGTCTTCCGTCCCACCTCGGGCCCGGTCGACCTACGGGACTGGCGTCAGTGGTGGGAGTGGGTGGCGGGGGCCAACTGGTGCCATCCGTTCGGGCCGGACAGCGATATCACCGACCGGCCCGATCACCCCGTCGTGCAGGTGGCGTATCCCGATGCCGCCGCCTATGCGCGATGGGCCGGGCGGCGGCTGCCGACCGAGGCGGAGTGGGAATACGCGGCGCGCGCGGGGACTACGAGCACCTATTCGTGGGGCGAGCAGGCCATGCCCGACGGTCAGCTGATGGCCAATACCTGGCAGGGGCGGTTCCCCTACCGCAACGACGGCGCGCTGGGGTGGGTGGGGACTTCGCCGGTAGGAACGTTCCCGCCCAACGCATTTGGGCTCGTCGACATGATCGGCAACGTCTGGGAATGGACGGCTACCGAGTTCACTGGGCATCACCGGCTCGATCAGCCGCCGAAAGCGTGCTGCACACCGCAGGGACCGGCGAATCCGGCCGTGAGCCAGGCGTTGAAGGGCGGGTCGCACTTGTGCGCGCCGGAATACTGCCATCGCTATCGGCCGGCGGCGCGGTCACCGCAATCACAGGACACCGCCACCACCCACATCGGATTTCGCTGCGTGGCCGATTCCACGCCCGCCGCACGCTGAGGCGTGGCCGGCATTGGGCAGACGGAAGTTCCTGCCGCCGTTCGCAACGTGGTATGCCGCGAACCGGTTCGCCATCGTGCCGCTGCGCAACATTCTTCCGGGCTCGCCACCGCCCGGCGCGTGGATCGACCAAGCCATCGTGCAATGGGTGCTGACCGCGCTGACGGTGGATGGCGCTCTACATCCGGGCGTGGGTACGCCAATCGGAGTAGCCGAGCGCGAGTCGCGGGCCGCGCCGGTTGCTACCATCTGACTCCGTGTCTTCAGAGGGCCCGCCGCCTGCGCCCGAGCCCAAGCGCATGTCGCGAAGAAAACACCTTGTGCTCGATGTGTGCATCATCGTCGGCGTTGCCGTGCTCTATGTGCTCTCGCTGGTTGGTTATCACTGGCTGGCCAGCTCGCCGGGTCCGTTGCCCAAACCCGACGTGGGCACCACCGACGATAGCGTCGTGCTGATCCGCTTCGAGCAGCTGCACACGGTGTCCAATCGCCTTGCCGTGAAAGTGCTTGTGATGCCGGATGATTCGATGATCGACAAGCGTCTTGACGTGTTAACCGTCGACACCTCGGTGCGCTTGTACCCGGAGAACGACCTGGGCGATCTGCAGTACCCGGTAGGCAAGTCTCCGGCGCAGGTGGCCACCACCATCGAGGCGCACGGCGACCCAGGCAACTGGCCGTTCGACACCTACACCACCGACACGATCCAAGCGGACATCCTGGTAGGTGCCGGGGAAAACCGTCAATACAAACCCGCCCGGGTTGAAGTGACCGGGTCATTGGAGGGCTGGGACATCAGCGTTCAGCGCGTCGGGGATACCAGCCAAACCTCCGACCGCCCGGACAACGTGATCATCACCCTGCACCGCGCCAAGGGGCCGCTGGTCTTCGATCTCGGGATCTGCCTGGTGCTGTTCACCCTGCCGACGTTGGCGTTGTTCGTCGCCATTCAGATGCTGACCGGCCGTCGAGAATTTTTGCCGCCTTTCGGCACCTGGTATGCCGCGATGCTGTTCGCCGTGGTGCCGCTGCGCAACATCCTTCCCGGCTCGCCGCCGGCGGGTTCATGGATCGATCAGGCGGTGGTGATCTGGGTGCTGATCGCGCTGGCCACGGCGATGGTGGTGTACATCATTGCTTGGTATAAGCACTCGGCCAAACCAAAGTAGCAACAGTGTTAAATGCGTGTAGCGGTGCTGTTTTGCCGCTGCCAGCAAACACTGCCATTGCTAACATCTGGCTTCGTGTCGGTTCAAGAGCTTGCCCTGCCCGAGGTCATCTTCGGTGAGTCGGCGCGCAGACCTCGGCGACGGCACCTCGTGGTCGATGTCTGCATCATCGTGGGCGTCGTGGTTGTCTATGTGCTGTCGCTGGTCGGCTATCACTGGCTCGCCACGGCTCCGGGTCCGCTCGCCGAGCCGGACGTAAGCACCGCCGATAACAGCGTGGTATTGGTGAGGATAGAGCAGCTGCACCCGGTCGAGCACCGACTCGACGTGAAAGTCCTTGTGATGCCTGACGATTCGATGCTCGACAAGCGCCTCGGTCTGTTGGCCGTCGACACCTCCGTGCGCTTCTTCCCGCAGAATGACTTAGGCGATCTGCAGTATCCGAAGGGGAAATCGCCGGCGCAGGTGGCCACCACCATCCAGGCGCACGGGGAACCCGGTGACTGGCCGTTCGACACCTACCGAACCGACACCATCCAGGCCGACATGCTCGTCGGGGCCGGTGACAACCGCGACTACAAACCCGCCCGGGTGGAAGTGACCGGGTTGCTGGAAGGCTGGGATGTGGCCGTCACCCGAGTCGGACGCAACAGCAGTGACCCCGCCCGCCCGGACAACGTCGTCATCACCCTGCAGCGGGCCAAGGGACCGCTGGTCTTCGATCTGGGCATTTGCCTGGTCCTCATCACACTGCCGACTTTGGCGCTGTTCGTTGCCATCCAAATGCTCACCGGCAGAAGGAAATTCCTGCCGCCGTTCTCCACCTGGTATGCCGCGATGTTGTTCGCGGTGGTTCCCCTGCGCAATATCCTTCCGGGTGCACCGCCGGCGGGTTCCTGGGTCGATCAGGCCGTGGTGATCTGGGTGCTGATCGGACTGGCTACGGCGCTGATCCTCTACATCGCCGCGTGGTATCGCAGCGCGGACTAGCTGTTTCGTGGTTGCGGGAGCTTGTCAAGAGCCGTTGGCGAGTTGGTGGTGACGGGGTTGCGTGGATGGTTGGAGATGCAGACCGGTGCAATGCGGTACGGCGCTTGGCTAGCGCCTCGGTCATCGTCGCTGCGGTATTGGGGCCGATGCAACCGCTTACCAGTGGGGGTCGCCTGAACAGAATCGTTGTCAGACCCTTGTGGCAGTATCGCACATATGTTCGATGAATCGTCGGGTGGGTCGTCGCCGGAGGTGCTGGCGC